>CALGAN010000055.1 GCA_937951875.1 uncultured Alkalilimnicola sp.
CCGCCGCGGCGGCGGTCAGGCCAGCGCCAGCTTGCGCACCGGGGCCGGCGCCTCCGGCAGCGGCGCTTCCCGGTACAGCTGCGCCAGCTTGGCCAGGAACGGCGGCTGGGTCTTCTTCAGGGTCAGCGGCACCGGATCGGCGCCCGGGAACAGGCTGTCCGAGGCTTCGCGGGAGAAGCGCTGCACGAAGTGCACGCGCTCCAGGCGGTCGGCTTCGATCCGCCGGCACAGCGCCGGCACGTCCACCGCAGCGCCGGCGCGCAAGGCGGCGGCGATGTGGGCGCCAGCCACGCAGGCGTCCTCGATGGCGGTGGTCGCGCCCTGGCCCAGGGTCGGCACCATGGCGTGCGCGGCGTCGCCCAGCAGCAGCACTCGGCCGCGGACGTCGGTGAAGGCCGGGTTGATGTCGGCGATGCGCGCCCAGTGGATGTCCGCGACGTTGGCGCAGATGGTGTCGATCAGGTAGCGGGCCTGGTCGCTGGCCGGCTTGCCGACGGGCGTGTAGAGGCCGCGCAGGTGCTCGACGCTCTTCATGTCCTCGGTGATCGGGCTGCCCGGCGCGATCGGGAAGGTGCCGGCGATGTACAGGGCGTTGCCCGGCACGCGGAACGCCAGCAGCCGGTGCGGCCCGTTGAACCACTGCTCGTAGTCGTCGATCAAGCCGCCGCTGGTGTCCTCCACCAGCAGGCGGAAGATCACCACGCCCAGCGACTGCGGCCGCGGCTTGCCGAGGAAGTGCTCGCGCACCAGCGAGTAGCGGCCGTCGGCGCCGATCAGCAGGTCGATGTCGTCGAGCCGCTGCGCATTGCCGGCCTCGTCCTGGAAGGTCAGCGTGATGCGCGCGTCCGCCGCCGGGCTCTGGTAGTCCATGGTGGTGACGATCCGCTTGAACAGGATGCGCGCCTGGGCCGGCGCCCGCAGCTGGCGGTACAGCTCCGCCCAGCGGATGCGGATGCCGTCGTTGTCGGCCACCCGGCTCAGCGGCAGATTCATCAGCTCGGTGCCGTCGGTGAGCGTGGTGCGCCAGCTCTTCCAGGGCAGGCTCACGCCCTCGGCGAGCAGCCGCTCGGTCAAGGCCGGGGCGTAGGCCGCCAACGTCTTGAGGGCGTTGGGGCCGACGTTGAGGCCGGTGCCGGCGTCGGAGTGGTCGTCGGGCGACGCCCGCTCCAGGCAAATCACCTCCGCGTTCGGCTCGTCGGCCAGCAGGTGGGCGACGATCGCGCCGGCGACACCGGCGCCGCAGATGACGATGCGCAGGGGCTTGGAACTCATGGCTTACTTACCTCCCCAATGGACGATCCGCTTCTCCACCAACAACGAGCCCCAGTTCAGGGCATAGCCCAGCGCACCGGCCGCGAAGATGGCGGCATACATTTCGGGCATGCGGAACAGCATCTGAGCCTCGACCAGGCGGTGGCCCAGACCGTCGGTGGAACCGATGAACATCTCGGCGACGATGACGATGACCAGCGCCAGCGACACGCCGTTGCGCAGGCCGACGAAGGTCTGCGGCAGCGACTCCCAGAACATCACGTCGCGCAGGGTCTGGAGCTTGTTGGCGCCCATCACCCGCGCCGCCAGCAGGCGGGTCTGGCGGGCGTTCATCACGCCGTAGGCGACGTTGAACAGGATCACCAGCGCCGCGCCGAACGCCGCGACCAGGATCTTGGCCAGCTCGCCGACCCCGAACAGGATCAGGAACAGCGGGAACAGGGCCGAGGCCGGGGTCGAGCGGAAGAAGTCGATGATGAACTCGAGCGAGCGGTACAGCCGCTCCGACGAGCCCAGGAAGATCCCGAGCGGGATGGCGATCACCGCCGCCAGCGCGAACGAGATGGTGGTGCGCTTGACCGTGCTCAGGAAGTCGCCCCACAGGCCGCCGTCGGCCATGCCTTCCCAGAGGCTGGCCATGGTGGCCTGCGGCGAGGGCAGCAGCACCGGGTCGGCCACCTCCGCCTTCCAGGCCAGCCACCAGATCGCCAGCAGGGTCAGGACGCCCCAGAGCGGTTTGACGGAACCGAACAGTCGATCCAGGTTTTTCATCGCAGGCTCGCCTCCCTCTGGAAGACCTCAAGGCAGTGCTTCTTCACCCGCACGAAATCCGGCTCCGAGAGGGTCTCGGCGGTGCGCGGGCGGACGGCGTCGAAGGAGACGAAATCGGCGACGCGCGTCGGCTTGCGGGTGAGCAGCAGGATGTGGTCGGCGAGCCAGACCGCGTCCTCCAGGTTGTGCGAGACCATCATCATGGTCGTGCCGCGCTCCTGGTAGATGCGCTGCAGACGGTCGCGCATCAGCAGCGTCATCTCGTAGTCGAGCGCCGAGAACGGCTCGTCGAGGAACAACACCTCCGGCTCCACCACCAGGGCGCGCATGATGCAGATGGTCTGCATCTGCCCGCCGGAGAGCTGGTAGGGGTAGGCGTTGAAGTCGATCGGCACGTCGAAGCTCGCGATCAGCTTCTCTACCCGCCGCTCGCGCTCGGCCTTGGGCACGCCCATGAGCTTGAGCGGGTAGTGGATGTTGTCGATCGCTCGCATCCACGGGAACAGCGCCTCGCGGTAGTTCTGGAACACGTAGCCGATGCGGGTCTCGGCCAGCGTCTTGCCGTCGAACAGGATCTGCCCGACGTCGTAGGGGATCAGGCCGGAGATCATGTTGATCAGCGTGCTCTTGCCGCAGCCGTTGGGGCCGAACACCGAGGTGATCTTGCCGCGCGGGATGTCCAGGTCGAACCCGTCGTAGATCACGGTGCCGCCGAAGGTCTTGCGCAGCCCGCGCACGGTGATGTGCGTGTTGGGTGGGAACCAGCGCAGCCGTTCTTCCAGCGTCGGGGCTTCGTTGGCGGCCGCCGGCGCCGCCGGGGCGGGCGGCGCGGCTTCCGCGGGGATGGCGTATACGCGTAGCTCTGCCACGGTGCTACTCCTCCAGGGCTTTGAGGAAGGGCGCGGCGTTGACCTTCTGCTTCAGCAGCCCGGCGCTGACGCCCCAATCCAGGAAGGTTTGCAGGTCGGCCTTGTCCTGAGCGGTGAGCGCGCTGACCATGGTGAACTTGGGCAGCGGCACGGTCATGGCGATCTCGGCCGGGGTGTAGGTGTTGCCCTTGAGGGACTCGCGGGCGGTCGGGTCGGTGGCGATGGCCTCCACCGCCTTGGCCCAGGCGATGGTGAAGCGGCGGGCGACGTCGGGCTTGCTCTTGATGAACTCGCTGCTGAGCGCCGCGCCGGCGGCCCAGGCCTGGGCGTCCTCGCGGCCGATGACGTAGCGGGCGATGATGCCGGATTCGAGCATCACCAGATCGCCCTTGCCCAGCATCACCGTGGCGTTCGGCTCCAGCGTCATGCCCAGGTCGAAGGTGCCGGCCAGCATGGCGTCCACGTGCAGGTTCATGGCCAGCTCGTTGAGGATGTAGTCCGTGCCCTCCTTCAGGCCGATGGCGTTCAGGCCGGCGCGGGCCACCGCCATGTTGGACGGCCCCGGCGCGGACATGACCTTGAGCGGGCGCTTCTTGACGTTCTTCAGGTCCGCCAGGGTCTTCACGCCCAGCGACTTCTGCGCCACGTACTGCTCCATGCGGTATTCGCTGTTCTGGCCGTTGAGGGCGATGTACACCGCCACGCCCGGCTTGAGCAGGTTGCCGTTCATGCCCTCGTTGGTGACCAGGTTGGCGGCCACGTCGGCCTGGTTGGTGATCAGCGCGTTGAGCAGCGCCGGGCCGCCCATGAGCTTGATCTCCTGGGTCTCGATGCCCTGCTCCTTGAAGTAGCCGCGGTCGCGGGCGACGTAGTAGGGCAGGGCAGAGGAGACCGGGAAGGACCCGACTCGCACCAGATCGGCTGCGGTGGCGGCGGCCGCCGAGGTCAGACCTACGCAGAGCAGGGTGGCGCGCAGCAGGCGGGAAGGTTTCAGCATCGTTTTAGCTCCCAAGATGACGGTACTGATCGGGGTCGAAGAAGGAGACGCCGGCGCGGTAGCGGCGGGCATCGCTCATGTCGGGGCCGGGACCGGTTTCGGACCGGCCGTCGAAGGTCAGTTCCAGCTGCACGCCGCTGGGGTCGTAGACGAACAGCTGCCAAAGCGTGGTGCCGGGCACCAGGAACTCGCGCCAGTCCAGGCCGTATTGGCGGAAGCGCTCGCGAAAGGCGTGGAAGCCGTAGGCGCGCAGCGAGATGTGATCGATGGCGGCGCTGCCGCGAGGGGCGACACCGTCCGCTCCCAGCGCCGGGCCGCCGGCGTAGATGTGGATGATGGCGTCGCCCGCCGGCGTGGGGCAGGCGAGCCAGGAACCGGGGTAGCCGAAGTCGGGGCGCGGCACCTGAGTCAGACCCAGCACCTTTTCATAGAAGGCGTTGGTCAGCTCCAGCCGGTCGGTCTTGATGGCGACGTGAAACAGTCCGGTTATCAGCATTGCTTGTCCGTTTCCGTAAGGCCGGCGGCGGTGCTGCCGCCGCCGACCGAATTGGCGACGTGCATACAAGATGCATATGGCGTGCCATTCGGGGGTTTTCTGATTAATTATTTGAAAAATAATAAGAAATAGGCGCTGAGGGGCCTGCGCGGAGCCCGGTTTATTAGAGTTTTTGCACCTACCTGGTGCGGCGGCGGGGCGGGATGCCTGGACAAGCGGGGCGTACGCTCCCCGCGATCCTCGTGCGAGCGCGGCATCGACCGCGCATGAGCGGCGTGGCCAGCCAGGGCGGGCTGGCCCGCGAGGGCTCTCACTCCTTATCTATGCGCGCGTTGCCGCACGCCTTCCGCGACCGCGGTTTCGGCCGCGGTCGCGTGTTCCGCTGTGTCGCCGACTGTCGCCAACGTCATGCCCGTGTTTGGAGCAGTGGTGACGTGTATACGCGCTATCTTGGGGCGAGGCGGATATCTCCCTTCCTCTCGGTCGACCTCGCCGTTTCCGGTTGGTTTCTATAACTAGCTGTATTTACGAGACAAATTTTTGGTGGCACGCATCTTGTAGCGTCTGTGTGCGAGGCAAGGAAACAAGCCCGGTATACAAGTTTCGGCTTTTCGGTATGCACGTGAGCGCCCGCCAGACGTCGCTGCCGAAGGCTGAACGAAGCGACTCTCGCGGGATGGCGGGAGTGAATGTCGAGTGATCGCCCGACCGCGGTGGGCGAGTCGCCGGCGTTGCCGGCGGGCGCGGTCAGGTGTGCACGACAGCGAGCAATTCCACCCTTGACCGAGGACAAGACGTGAAACACAAAGCTAAGTCGGCAATTCTGATGGGGGCCGCGGGTCTCGTGCTGGCTGCCACCAGCGCGAATGCTCAGCCGGATGTCAAAGTGGATTTCTACGGCCTGCTGGACGTTTTCGCCGGTACCTCCAAGCCCGGCAACAGCGACGACCGCAAGTACATGGTCGACTCCGGCGGCATGACCACCTCGTACCTCGGCATGAAGGCGACGGTGGATGCCGGCTACGGTCTGACCGGTATCGCGTCGGTGGAGATGTTCTACCGGCCCGACACGGGCGCCGACGGGCGCTATGACGGCGACACCTTCTTCGCCCGCAGCGCCTACCTGGGTCTGGCGAGCAAGGACTACGGCATGGTGAAGCTCGGCCGCAACACCAACCCGTACTTCCTCTCCACCGTGCTGTTCAACTCGTTCGGCGACTCGTTCGTGTTCTCGCCGGCGGTGCTGCACTCCTTCACCGGCGGCCTGCTCGGCGACTCGGGCTGGAGCAACTCGATCGTGTACAGCACGCCCAAGATTGGCGGCTTCAGCGCGACGGTCGCCTATGCGGCGGGCGAGCGCGGCTCCGAGAGCCACGCCAACAAGGTCGGCGGCAACGTGTTCTACACGGCCGGCAAGTTCGCGGCTACCGTGGCGGTGCAGCACGTCGATCGGCGGGCGCACGAGACCGGGGCGGCCACGCCCGATGACGATCAGGACGCCCTCCTGGTGGGCGCTAGCTACGACTTCGGCGTAGCCAAGCTGTTCGGCCAGTATCAGATGATGAACGACGAGTACGCCGCGGGCGGCAAGCTCGACCGCGACACCTACGTCGTCGGCGTGTCGGTGCCGGTCGGCAAGGGCGCGATCCTCGCCTCCTACGGCCGCACCGAACGCGACGGCGCGGTGGACAGCGAGCGCGACACCTTCGCGGTCGGCTACACCCATCAGATGACCAAGGCCCTCGACCTCTACGTCGGCTACGTGTACGACAAGGACGATCTCTACGCCGACGACAGCGCCGACACTTTCGGCGTGGGTGGCCGCTTCCGCTTCTGATCGGACTCTCCCCGGCAGTTCCAACCGACGGCGCCTGCGGGCGCCGTCGGCGTTTTCGGCCTCGCTTCCTCGCGTGTCAGGCCTCGCGCTATCCCCTCGGTCGGTGCCCCGCCCCCTTAGCGAGCGTTCGAGCGGCTTGCCGCACTGTTGCGGTGCGACATCGAGGCGGCGCTCATTCCCGCAGGCGCCGCCGCGGCGCGAGCGACAAGCAAAAGTTCTTTGAAAACAAATCGATATGTTGTGTTCCTGATGCTGGCACAGGGTATGCATCGCTGTATACAAGCAACCCGTGAGGCATCGAGGACATGACCCACAGCAAGCATGAGCATCCCCTGGGCAGCCGCCCCGGCAGCCAGTGGCTGGTGTCGGCGCAGGCCGCCGATCTGAGCCGCGCCGGGCGTCCGGCGCGGCGGCGCGAGATTCCCGCCCTGCCCAAGCGCGTGGCGGTGGACCTGAACAAGTGCGCTGTGCTGGTGGTGGACATGCAGAACGATTTCTGCAGCCCCGGCGGCTGGCTGGATCACATCGGCGTCGACTACCGTCCGGCGCGCAAGCCCATCGAGCCGCTGCAGCGGCTGCTGCCGGCGGCGCGCGCCGCCGGGCTGCCGGTGATCTGGGTGAACTGGGGCAACCGCCCCGACCGGCTGAACCTGAGCCCGGCGCTGCTGCACGTCTACAACCCGAGCGGCGACGGCGTCGGCCTGGGCGATCCGGTGCCGGCTACCGGCGCCAAGGTGCTGGAGGCCGGCAGCTGGGGCGCTGCCATCGTCGACGAGCTGCGGCCGGACCCGGCAGACATCCACGTGCGCAAGTACCGCATGAGCGGGTTCTGGGACACCGAGCTGGACTCGATCCTGCGCAATCTGGGCGTGACCACCTGCCTGTTCGCCGGCGTCAACGCCGACCAGTGCGTGCTGCACACCCTGGCCGACGCCAACTTCCTCGGCTACGACACGCTGCTGCTCGAGGACTGCACCGCCACCACCTCGCCCGAGTTCTGCTGGCAGGCCACGCTCTACAACGCCCGCCAGATCTTCGGCTTCACCCTGCTTTCCAGCGATTTCATCCAGGCACTGGAGGACTGATGCTTCCCTTCTTCAAGCGGCCCGAGCAGTTCGAGGCCTTCCGCATCAAAGCGGGCGAGAGCAATCGCCTGGTGATCATGTTCGATTCCGTGCGGGAGCAGCTCAATTTCATCGCCTGCGTGGAGATCTTCGACGTCGGTGGCAGCACGCCGCCCAACCGCCACCGCGCCGCCAACGAGCTGTTCTACGTGCTCGAAGGGCAGGGGCGGGCGCGCTGCGACGACAGCTGGGTGGAGCTGCGCAAGGGCGACGCACTGGTGGTGCCGGCCGGCGCCGTGCACGTGATCGAGAACACCGGTCCCGGTCGGCTCTACACCCTCACCGTGATGGTGCCGGACGAGAACTTCGCCAAGCTGATCCGCAACGGCGTGCCCGACCGGCTCGACGAAGAGGATCTGCGGGTGCTGCAGGGGATCACCGTATGAGCGCCCGCGGCGAACCGATCATGATGAGCATGCGCACCCGCGACGGGGCGCGCTTGGACGCCGACGTCTACCGCCCCGAGGGGCGGGGGCCGTTCCCGGTGCTGCTGATGCGCCAGCCCTACGGCCGGCGCATCGCCTCCACTGTCACCTACGCCCACCCGAGCTGGTATGCGCGCCACGGCTATCTGGTGGTGATCCAGGACGTGCGCGGCCGCGGCAGCTCCGAGGGCGTGTTCGAGCCGTTCGTGAACGAGCAGGACGACGGCGCCGATACCCTCGAGTGGGTCGCCAACCTGCCCGATAGCAACGGCCGCGTCGGCATGTACGGCTTCTCCTACCAGGGCATCACCCAGCTGTACGCCGCCGCCAGCGGTCATCCGGCGCTCAAGGTCATCGCCCCGGCCATGTGCGGCTTCCACTTCGACCGCGACTGGGCCTACGAGGGCGGGGCTTTCCGCCTGTACAACGCCATGACCTGGGCGGCGCAGCTCGGCGCCGAGACCGCGCGCCGCGCCGGCGATCACGCGCGCTTCGCCCAGCTCTACCGGCTCGGCCACGGGCCCGATCAGCACGAGTTGATCGATCCGGCCGCGCCGGCGGTGCGCGAGCTGCTGGCCGGCACCTTCTACGACGGCTGGCTGGACTCGCCGCCGGGCAGCGGCTACTGGCGCGAGCGCTCGCCGGGGCTGCGGCCGCAGCCCAATCTGCCGGCCCTGCACGTGGGCGGCTGGTTCGACAGTTTCTTCACCGGCACCCTGGCCGCCTACGCCCATTACCGCCGCGGCGGCGCGCCCCAGCGCCTGGTGGTCGGCCCCTGGACCCATTTGCCGTGGACCCCGGCGGTGGGTGCCGCCTGGCTCGGCACGCAGGCGCAGCCCGACATCGACGCGCTGCAGCTGCGCTGGTTCGACCGCTTCCTCAAGGAGCAGGACAACGGTGTGGACCGCGAGCCGCCGGTGCAGCTGTTCGACCTGCGCGCCGGCGTCTGGCGCGATTTCGACGAACTCCCCGCGCCGCCGCCGCTGCGCCTGTACCTGGCCTCGGACGGCCGCGCCGCGCTCGACTGCGAGGCCGGCCGGCTGCAGCGGGAGCCGGCCGACGCGGCGCTGGACGTGCTGGTCAACGATCCGTGGCGGCCGGTCCCGACCCTGGGCGGCCACCTCGGGCCTTCGGCCGGCATCCAGGACCGTACCGCCGTCGACGCCCGGCCCGACGTCGCCACCTACACCAGCGCGCCGCTCACCGCGCCGCTGCAGCTGGCCGGCGCGGTGAGCGTGGTGCTGGACGCCGCGGCCGACGCCGACAGCTTCGACCTGTGCGCGGTGCTGAGCGTGGTCGGCGCCGACGGCCGCGCCCGCAACCTCACCCAGGGCTATTGCCGGGTCACCGGCACGTCCGGGCAGCAGCGCCTGGACCTGCGCGCCACCTGCGCGCTGATCCAGCCCGGCGAGCGGCTGCGGCTGAGCGTCAGCGGCAGCTGCTACCCGGCCTACGCGCTCAACGACGGCAGCGGTCGCCCGCCCGGCGCCGTGCGCGCCGCCGACTACCGGATCCTCACCCTGCGGCTGTCCCCGCAGCGGTCGTGGATCGAGCTGCCCTGCCTGTCGGCAGGGTGTCCGGACGCGGTTTAGTCCGCGCGATCACGAAGGAGTATTCGCCGTGATAGAAGCGACTGCGAGCAGATCTGAATCGGCGCCGCCGATGGCGGCGCCGGCAGCGACCGGCGAAAGCCCCGTGCGGGTCGGCCGGCCGGTGGTGGACGTGAGCGGCGTGGACAAGATCTACGCCAACGGTACGATCGCGCTGCAGGGGGCCGACCTGACCATCCGCCAGGGCGAGTTCGTCAGCCTGCTGGGACCGTCCGGCTGCGGCAAGTCCACGCTGCTGCGGATCATGGCCGGCTTGGGCGACGTCAGCCGCGGCACCGTCAAATGGTGGGAGCAGGACTACAGCGTGGTCGGACAGAAGGGCCGCAAGCTCGCCTTCGTGTTCCAGAACGCCACGCTGATGCCTTGGGCGCGGGTGCGCAAGAACGTGCGCCTGCCGCTCGACCTGGCGCACGAGCGCGGCCCGGAGGCCGAGGCCAAGATCGACCGCGCGCTGGCGATGGTGGGGCTGAGCGCCTTCGGCGACGCCTATCCGCGCGAGCTTTCGGGCGGCATGCAGATGCGCGCCTCCATCGCCCGCGCCATGGTCACCGAGCCCGATCTCCTGCTCATGGACGAGCCGTTCGGCGCGCTCGACGAGATGACCCGCAACAAGCTCAACGACGACCTGCTGGAGCTGTGGCAGGCCAAGGGCTGGACCGTGGTGTTCGTCACCCACAGCGTGTACGAGGCGGTCTACCTCTCCAACCGGGTGGTGGTCATGGCCGCCCGGCCGGGGCGCATCGTCGACGACGTCAGCATCGACGTGCCGTATCCGCGCGGCGCCGATTTCCGGGTGTCCACCGAGTTCGCCGCTTACTGCCGGCAGGTGTCCAAGTCGCTTGAGCTGGCCAGCCGCCAGGGCCGGGAGGTGCGGTCATGAAACGCCCGCTGCTCGAGAACGAGCGCTTCGTGCAGATCGCCGCGCCGCTGTTCGTCGGCTTGCTGTTCCTGCTGTTGTGGGAGCTGGTGGTGCAGGCCAACGACATCCAGCCTTACATCCTGCCCGGTCCGGTCGCCATCGCCAAAGCCTTCGTCGAGGACGCCGGCATCCTGTTCCAGGGCCTGCTGATGACGCTCAAGGTCACCTTCCTGGCGTTCGCCATCGCGGTGGTGCTCGGTACGGCGGCGTCGCTGCTGTTCGTGCAGAGCCGCTGGATCGAGGTCAGCCTGTTCCCTTACGCCGTGCTCATGCAGGTGACACCGATCGTGGCGATCGCGCCGCTGATCATTATCTGGGTGAAGGACACCACCTGGGCGTTGACGGTGTGCGCGGTGATCATCGCCATCTTCCCGATCATCTCCAACACCACGCTCGGGCTGCGCAGCGTCGATCCGAACCTGCTGGCCATGTTCCGCATGTACCGCGCCGGGCGCTGGCAGCAGCTGATCCGGCTGCGCATCCCCAGCGCCCTGCCGTACTTCTTCGGCGGTATGCGCATCAGCACCGGCTTGGCGCTGATCGGCGCGGTGGTGGCGGAGTTCGTGGCCGGCACCGGCGGCAGCAAGGCCGGTCTGGCCTACCTGATCCTGCAGTCGGGCTACAACCTGAAGATCCCCCGCATGTTCGCCGCCCTGGCGCTGATCACCCTCACCGGCATCGTGCTGTTCGCGCTGATGGTCTGGATTTCCGACCGCGTGCTGCGCAACTGGCACGAGAGCGCGCTGAAGGTCGAGCAGTAACGCCGCAACACGCCGCGGGGCGGCTTCGCGCCCCGCGGATCACCCAACGCAATGACGGAGTTCCCCATGAACGACGCCCTGTCCAAGCTGCGCGCCGATTTGAGCGACCTGGAGTTCATCACCGAGGAAGGCGCGCTGGAACGTTTCTCGCGCGATTACGCCTGGTTCAGCCCGGTGCTGACCCAGGCGCTGGCGGGCAAGCGCGCCGACGCCATCGTGCGGCCGGCGAACGAGCACGAGATCAAGCGCATCGCCGCCGCCTGCTACCGCCACCGCGTGCCGCTGACCGTGCGCGGCAGCGGCACCGGCAACTACGGCCAGTCCACGCCGCTGCACGGCGGCCTGCTCATGGACATCAGCCGGCTCAACGAGATCCGCTGGATCAAGAACGGCGTGGCCCGAGTGCAGGCCGGCGTCCGACTGATGAACATCGACAAGGAGGCCCGCCCGCTTGGTTGGGAGATGCGCCTGCTGCCCTCGACCTACCGGCTGTCCACCGCCTCGGGCTTTTTCTGCGGCGGTTTCGGCGGCATCGGCTCGATCACCTACGGCTCCATCGGCGATCCGGGCAACGTGACCGGCGTACGGGTGGTGAGCGTCGAGGCCGAGCCGCAGGTCGTGGAACGGCGCGGCGCGCGGGTGCGCGACCTCTACCACTCCTACGGCGTCAACGGCGTGATCACCGAGATGGAGTTCGCCCTGGCGCCGGCCCTGGACTGGCGGGAGACGCTGCTGAGCTTCCCCGAGTTCATGGCGGCGGTGCGCTTCTGCCAGACCGTGGGCGAGGCCGCTGGCATCCCCAAGAAGCTGCTGACCCTGCTGGCCGACCCGCTGCCGCAGCTGAGCGGCCTGGAGAAGCATGTCGCCCCCGGCCGCACCGCGGTGCTGTGCATCGTCGCCCGCTCGGCGCTGGAGGTGATGCAGGAGCTGTGCGCCGAGTTCGGCGGGCGCCTGGAGCTGGAGCAGGATCACGCTGAGGTGTACGGCACCGCCCACTCGCTGATGGAGCACGCCTGGAACCACACCACCCTGCACAGCTTCAAGAAGCGCAAGGACATCACCTACCTGCAGAGCGGCTTCCGGCCCTGGGAGAACGTCGCCAAGGTCGAGCACATGTACCGTCACTTCGGCGACGAGGTGATGATGCACCTGGAGTTCCTGCGCGCCGACGGCGCCGTGACCTGCAGCGGCATCCAGGTGGTCAGCTACACCACCGAGCAGCGGCTCAACGAGATCATCCAGTACCACCGCGACAACGGCGTGCACATCGCCAACCCCCACGCCTACACCTTGGAGGAGGGCGGCAAGTTCGAGGTGGAGCCGGGACAGATCGCCAGCAAGCGGCGCTTCGATCCGGCCGGCTTGCTCAACCCCGGCAAGATGCGCACCTGGGACGAGGAGGCGGCGGCATGAGCAGCCTGCACGGCCCGGTGCCGCCGGCGCGGTTCCTGCCCTACCTCACGGCGCCGGCCATCGAGGCCTTGCCCGACAAGGCCGACACCGTGATCGTGCTGCCCATCGGCGCTATCGAGCAGCACGGTCCGCATCTGCCGATCTGCACCGACACCGCCATCGCCACCGAGGTGATGGCGCGCGCCCTGGCGGCGCTGCCGCCGGAGATCCCGGCCTACGCGCTGCCGCCGGTGTGGTGCGGCAAGTCCAACGAGCACGCCCGCTTCTCCGGCACGGTGATCCTGCGCGCCGAAACGCTGATGCAGCTGCTGCGCGACATCGGCGAGAGCGTCTACCGCATGGGTTTCCGCAAGCTGGTGCTGGTCAACGGCCACGGCGGCCAGCCGCAGGTGGTGGAGATCGTCGCCCGCGACCTGCGCGAGGCCCACCCGGATTTCTACCTGTTCCCGGTGTTCGCCTGGGCGGTGCCCAACTGCGTCGACCAGTTCCTGTCCGAGCGCGAGCGCAGCGAGGGCATCCACGCCGGTCGGGCCGAGACCAGCCTGATGCTGGCGCTCACGCCGGAGCAGGTGCGCATGGACCTGGCGGTGGCCGAGTATCCGCCCGCGTGCGGCGAGCTGCTCAGCCCGGAAGGCGCGTTCCGCTTCGCCTGGCTCACCCACGACCTCAGCCGCAGCGGCGTGGTGGGCGATCCGCACGGCGCCAGCCGCGAGGAGGGTGAAGCGGTGCTGGCCTCGCTGGTCGACGGCTGGGTCCGGGCCCTGACCGAGATCCACCACTTCCGCCTGCCGAGCCTGGATTAAGCATGCGTGCCGCCGCCCGTCGCCGTCGCAGCGCGCCGGCCGGCTTCGCCGGCGGCGGTTTTGACTTTCCCTCCGTCACCCAACTCAGGAGTTCGATGCCATGAGACCCTTGCTGCGATCCCTCTTGGCCGCCGTCGCCGCCGGCGCGGCGCTGTTCGCCGGCAGCGTCGCGGCGGACGATGCCAAGCCGAACAAGCTGATTCCCATCACCGCCTCGACCACCTGGTACGCGCAGGCCGAGCACGGCGGGCTGTACGCCGCCAAGGCGCTCGGGATATTCGAGAAGTACGGGCTGGACGTGACCATCCGCATGGGCGGCCCGCAGGTCAATAACGTGCAGCTGCTGATGGCCGGCGCCACCGATTTCAGCATGGGCTACAGCCTGCAGTCGCTGAACGCGGTGAAGGAGGGGCTGCCGCTGGTGACCGTCGCGGCCTTCTTCCAGAAGGATCCGCAGTCGCTGATGGTGCACGAGGGCCAGGGCTACGACAGCATCGCCGATCTCAAGGGCAAGGGTATCCGGGTGCCCACCGCCGGGCGGGTGGCTTACTGGCCGTGGCTGAAGGCCAAGTTCGGCTTCAGCGACGACCAGCTGCGGCCCTACGACTACACCATCGGACCGTTCATCCGCGACAAGTCGATCGCGCAGCAGGGCTACATCACCAACGACGGCTATTTCCTCGCCAAGGAAAACGTCAAGGCCAAGAGCCTGCTGCTGGCCGACGCCGGCTGGGGCGCCTACTCATCCACCCTCGATACCACCCGCAAGATGATCGAGCAGCGGCCGGAGGTGGTGGAGGCCATGGTGCGCGCCCTCGCCGAGGGCTGGGCGGCCTACTTCCGCGACCCGGGCCCGGCCAACGCGCTGATCAAGAAGGACAACCCGGAGATGGAGGACGCGCTGCTCGCCTACAGCTTCGAGAAGATGCAGACCGAGGGCATCCTGCTGTCCGGTGACGCCGTCGGCGGCAAGTACGGCATCATGACCGACGCCCGCTGGGAGGGGTTCTACCGCGACATGGTCGAGGCCGGCACCCTGCCGGCGGGCATGGACTACAAGAAAGCCTACGACCTGCGCTTCGTGCAGAAGCTCTATCCGTGACTGGGGCGCCCAGGACGGTGGCCAGGAAGTTCCCTCCCCCCTTCGCGGGGGAGGGGCTGGAAGCGGGGGACAAATAAACCGCGAAGCGCCATTTATCGATGATCAAGGTCTTCCGCCGCTGACTCGATTCGGCGCGGAGCGTGCATCTGTCGAAGCGGCTTCGGCCATGAATCAAGAGACGGGATGCCCGCCCCCGCAAGGGGGCGTGCTGACCACCGTCCTGCCATGCCTCGGTTGTCGCGTAATGGGACAACACTCGCGGGTGTCCGGCCGCGCTACACCGCCGGTTCCTCCTCCGCCATCGCGTTGTTATCCAGCAGGCTCAGCGACGTGGCGTGCGAGCGCTTCAGGTGGTCGCGGATGCGCTGCGCCGCGGCTTCGGCTTCGCCGCGGACGATGGCGGTGACGATGGCGCTGTGTTCGGCGAACGAGGTCGCCAGCCGGTCGCCGACCTGGAACTGCGCCCGGCGGTAGGGCGCCACCCGGGAGCGCGCGGCCAGCGCCGCGTCGACCAGGTAGCGGTTGTGGCAGCCGCGGAACAGCATTTCGTGGAAGCGCAGATTGGCCGCGTCGTAGGCGTCGATATTGCCGGTGAGCACGTGGATGTGGCTGTCCAGGTGGATCGCCAGCAGTTCCTCGCGCTCGCCGCGGCTCATGTTCAGCGCCGCCATGCGCGCGCAGGCGGCTTCCATCTCGGCGGCGTACTCGAACATCTCGGCCAGGCGTCGGCCGGCGATCTGGATCACGAATACCCCGCGCCGGTGGCGGTGCTCCACCAGGCCGGCCGAGGCCATTTCCCGCAGCGCCTCGCGCACCGGCGTCCGCGATACCCGAAAACGCTCGGCCAAGGCGATTTCGTCCAGCCGAGTGCCGGGCGGCAAACGGCCGGCCAGGATCTCGTCGGACAGCGTGCGGCGGATCTGCTCGGCCCTCGGACGGGCGCCCTGGGCCTGTTCGGGTTGCGCGGTGGTGTCGGTCATGGGGTTTGCGGCTCGTCCATTAGCGATACGTGCGCGGCGACCACCCGCCAGCCTTCGGGCCGCCGCACCCAGACCTGGCTCTGACGCCCGATCCGGCGCACGCCGGGTCGGGTGAACTCGGTCCAGACCGTGGCGAAGTCGCGGCCGTGGGTGGTGATGACGGTGTTGCGCAGGGTCCGGGCCAGGCCTTGGGCGGGCCGGGCCTGGCGGAAGGCGGCGATCTGCTCGTAGCCGTACAGGTTCTCGGTGGCGCCGTAGCGCACGGTGCGCGGGTCGCGCCAGAACAGCTCGTCGAGCACCGCCACGTCGTTGCTTACCAGGGCCTGCTCGTAGCGCTCGAACGCGGCGCGGACTTCGGCGACCACCTCGGGAAGATCGAGTTCGAGGGACATGATCGTTGTTATCTCCTTGGGGCAATGGTCGATGCGGGCGGCGGCGCCGCCCGCGCTTCGCGCATACCTAGGCCGAGGCCGCCAGCCGCTCGGCCAGCGCCAGCAGCTGCAGGTCGCTGCCCGCCGGGCCGATCAGCGACAGCCCCACGGGGCCGCGCTCGTCGCGCAGCAGCGGCACGCTCACTTGCGGCAGCCCGGCGACGCCCGCCACCGCGGTCATGCACAGGGTCCGGAACCGCACGTCCTCCACCTCCGCGTCGGTCACGCCCAGGCGCGGCGCCGCGCTGGGGGTGGTGGGCATGCACAGCACGGTGTCGTCGCTCAGCAGCGCCCGTACCTGCTCGCGCAGTCGCTGGCAGTTGTGCCGGGCGGCGGCGGCTTCCTCGTCGCTGACCTGGGCGGCGGCCGCGAAGCGCTCGCGCACGCCGGGGCCGAACGTGGGCCGGTGGGCGCGGATCCAGGGGCCGAAATAGGCCCAGGCCTCGTAGGCCTGCAGCGGCCGGAAAGCCTGGAAGAACGCCTCCAGAGGACCGACGCTCAGCTCTTCGTCGAAGGTGAGCCCAAGTCCGCCCGCGCCGATGCGCTCGCGCGCCGCCCGCGCCAGCGCCGGGCCGGCCGCCGCCAGGCCTTCGCTGAGCAGGCGGATACGGCGCAGCGGCAGGGCCGGGCGCGGCGGCAGCAGCACCTCGCCGACCGCCCGCAGCAGCCTCGGGTCGCGGGCGAACCAGCCCACCGTGTCGAAGCTGCGCGCCAGCTCGGAGACGCCGCGGTTGTCGACCGCGCCGTGGCTGGGACGCAGGCCGTAGATGCCGCAGTAGCTGGCCGGCACGCGCACCGAACCGCCGGTGTCGGTGCCGATGGCGAAGTCGACCAGGCCGGCGGCGACCACCGAGGCCGAGCCGCTGGAGGAGCCGCCGGGAATGCCGTCCGGCACCGCCGGATTGGGCGGCGTGCCGTAGTGCACGTTCTGCCCGGCGAGGCTGTAGGTGAGCTCGTCGGTGTGGGTCTTGCCCACCAGTGTCGCGCCGGCGGCCAGCAGCCGCGCCACGCAGTCGGCGTGGGCGGTCGCCGGGCCGTGGGTGCGGCGCCATTCGGGGTGGCCGTTGCCGGTGACGGTGCCGGCGACGTCGATCACGTCCTTGACGGCGAAGCGCAGCCCGTCGAGCGGGCCGGAGTCGGTCGGCGCCAGCCGCACCGGGTCGAAGTCGACGAAACCAGTTTCGAGACGCATGGACTCGCTCCCCTTCATGCGGCCTGGGTGCGCACGAACTGCCTGCGCAGGTGCTCGCCCGAGGTGGTCGGCGGATACTTGGCCGGCTGGTCCGCGCTGCGGCAGGTGGGTATGCAGGCGATCTCGGCGTCGTAGTTGGGATTGTGGAAGAACACCAGCGACTGGCGCCGGCTGCCGGCCAGCTTGTCGACCGGCGGTGCCACCACCCGGTGCAGGGTGGCCACCCAGCGGTCGTTGGTCCAGCGCGCCAGTAGCTCGCCGAGGTTGATGATGTAGGTGCCGGGGACGATGGGCACGTCGACCCACTCGCCGTTCTTGTTGAACACTTGCAGCCCGCCGCTGCTGGCCTCGGTCTTGAGGATGGTGAGGCTGCCGTAGTCGGCGTGGGCGCCGGCGCGCAGCTGGCCCGGCTTGGGCGGCTGCGCCGGGGCCGGGTAGTTGCGCACCCGCAGCCGGCTGATGTGGCGGTCGATCTTGGCGTCGAAGAAGGTCTCCTCCAGCCCCAGCGCTAGCGCGAAGATGCGCATGATGTCGCGCGCCAGCGCCGACATGGCGCGGAAGTAGGCCTCGTAGGCCTCGCGCAGGCCCTCCGGGCGCTCCGGCCAGAGGTTGGGATGGAAGTGCTTGCCGGCCGCCGGGGCGGTGTAATAGGGATCGTCGCCGACGTCGACCGGGCCGATCATGAAGCTTTCGTTGAGATCGCCCTCGGTGCCGTAGTCGCCCTGGGAGCGGGCCAGGGCCTCGCTGGCGATCGGCGTGTAGCCGCGGGTGACGTCCGACGCCGGCTGGCGGACCTTGAGCTTCTCCTCCAGCGGCAGATCGAAGAACGCGCGCGACAGTCGGTCGACGCGCTCGATCAGCGCCGGGTCGACGCCGTGCCCGGCGATGACTAGGAAACCGATGTCGCGGCAGGCGCGGTCGACCTCGGCGGCGAGCCGGCGCTTGGCGTCCGCGTTATCGCCGTAGTAGGGCGAGATGTCGATGACCGGGACTTCGAGCAGGGGCGTGGTCATGGCGCGTGCCTCAGGCGGTGCGGTTGAGGGAGGGGTCGAGGATCCACTCGGCGCTGTCGTTCCAGACGTCCATGCGCACGATCCTGCCGTCGCGGACCTCGAAGCGGTCCAGGTAGCGGTTGCCGGCGAAGGGGCGGCCGTCCGGCCATTCGCCGTAGAGCGTGCCGTTGGAATAGACCACGGTGTGGTCGCCGCGGTCGGTCCAGTCGAACTGGCCCAGGGCCTTCTTGACCCAGCGGTAGCGGCCGGCGTTGAAGGCGATCGGACCGCTCGGGCTGTCGTAGCGCCGCCCGCCGGTGAAGACGATCACGACCTCAGGGGCGACGTACTTGGCCGCCTCGACGGGGTCGGGCCTCATCGAGGCTTCGAGGTAGCGGCGGACGATTTCGACGGCGGGGTGTTCGTTCTCCATGGGACTCTCCTGTTGCGGTCCGTTCAGTGGCCGCCGCACCCGAAGCCGGGCGGGTAGCGCAGTTGCGCGGCCGGCCGGCGCATGCTCAGCCGGCCGTTCTTGAACGCCAGCCGCACGGGCGCGATCGAGCGCACGGCGTCGGCGGGGGATTCGGCGTCGACCACCACCAGGTCGGCGCGGTCGCCGATGGCGCAGCCGTAGTCGTCCAGCCGCATCAGCCGGGCGGCGGAGGCGGTGATCCAGCTCAGGCACGCTTCCATGTCGGTGTCGCTGGCGAGCTGGCCGACGTTGGCGTAGAGATTGGCCATGCGCAGCAGCTGGGCGTCGCCGAACGGCGTGAAAGGGTTGGCGATGTTGTTGGTGGCCAGCGCGCAGCGCACACCAGCGGCGTGCAGCCGGTGCACCGGCGCTACGCCGCGCGGCACGGCGCGGTCGTACTCGCGACCCATCAGGTACAGATCGGTGGCCGGCAGGGCGGTCAGCGCCACCCCCGCTGCGGCCAGCGCTTCGGCGATGGCGTCCAGGCGCTCGCCGCCGAGCATGGCCAGCTTGGTGACATGGCCCACCGCCACCCGCCCGCCCCAACCGTTGGCGCGGGTGGCGCGGATCACCGCCGGCAGGGTCATGTCGGCCGGGTCGAGGTCGAAGTCCAGGTGGAAGTCCAGATCGACGTCGTACTCGCGCGCCATGGCGAACAGCCGCTCGATCTGGCCCTCCGGATCGCTGTCGGTGTAGGGGCAACCGCCCAGCAGGTCGGCGCCGTCCTCCAGCGCCGCCCGCAGCAGCTCTTCCGTGCCGGGGTTGTTGAGCAGGCCCTCCTGCGGGAACACGCACAGCTGCAGATCGATGCCCCAGGCGTAGTCGCGCTTGAGGCGCTTGATGGCCTGATAGCCGCGCAGCCCGATGCCCGGGTCCAGCTCGACGTGCACGCGCATGTGGGTGGTGCCGTGGCTGATGGCGCGCTCCAGCACCGCCGCGCCGCGCCGGTAGATGTCGATCTCGTCGAAGCCGCGCTTGGCGGCGGCGGTGGCGTGGATGGCCTCCGCCAGCGTGCCGTCGTGCAGCTGGCAGCGGCAGAGGATGCCGGCCTTGTCCAGGTGGATGTGGCTGTCGACGAAGCCGGGCAGCAGCAGGCCGCCTTCGCCGTCGACCACCTCCGCGCCGGTTGCCGGCCGAGCGGCGATGCGGCCGTCGCTGATGCACACGTCGGTCGGCCGGCTCGGATCGCTCGGCAGGCGGACGTTGGCGAGAACCAGACTGCCGCTCATGCCACCTTCTCCTGACTGCCGAGATAGGCCGCCTCCAGCGCCGGATCGTTGCGCAGCGCCGCGGCCGTGTCGGCCCGCACCACCCGTCCCTGCTCCAGCACGTAGGCGCGGTCGGCCACGGTCAGGGCCAGGTTGGCCATCTGATCGACCAGCAGGATGGTGACGCCGTCGTCGCGCAGCTGGGCGATCACGTCGTAGAGCTCGGCGATCATGGCCGGCGCCAGGCCCAGCGAGGGCTCGTCCAGTAGCAGGATGCTGGGCTTGGCCATCAGGCCGCGGGCCACGGCCACCATCTGCTGCTCGCCGCCGGACAGCAGCCCGGCCGGCGAATACAGCCGGTCCTTGAGCCGCGGGAAGCGCTCCAGCACGGCGTCCAGCTCGCCCTTGCCCACTGGGTCGCGGCGGCCGTAGGTGCCGAGCAGGATGTTGTCGCGCACCGACAGGCGCGGGAACAGCTGCCGCCCTTCCGGCACCAGCACCAGGCCACGGCGGGCGATGGCGCCGGCGTCGAGGGTCTCGATGCTCTCGTTGTTGAGCACCACGCTGCCCCGCACCGGCCGGTGCAGGCCAGCCAGGGCGCGCAGCAGCGTGGACTTGCCGGCGCCGTTGGCGCCGAGGATGGCGATCAGCTCGCCGGGGTTGACGTGCAGGCCCACGTCCTCGACCACCGGCGCGGCGCCGTAGTCGAGGGTGAGGTCCTTGACGAACAGCGTGGCGTCGCGCGAGCCGCGCCAGGGCTCGGCGCGGGGCCGGGCCTGGTAGTCGGTGGCGCCCAGGTAGGCGCCGATCACCTCGGGCAGGCGGCGGACCTCGTCCGGCGTGCCGAACGCCAGCGGCTTGCCGGTGTCCAGCACCAGCACCCGGTCGGACACCGACATCACCAGCGACATGTCGTGCTCCACCAGGATCACGGCGATGCCGTAGCCGGCGATGGTGCGCAACAGCTCGCCGAGCTGCTCCTTGTCGGCGCGCATGAGGCCGGCGGCCGGCTCGTCCAGCAGCAGCACGCGCGGCCGGGTGGCCAGGGCGCGGGCGATCTCCACCAGGCGGCGGTCGACGTGCGGCAGGTCGGCGGCCGGGATGTTCACCGGACCGCGGTAGCCGACCAGGGACAGCAGATCGAGCGCGATCTCGCGCGCCTCGGCGCCGTCGTCGCGCCACCAGCTGCCGAAGCGGCCGCGCTGCTGCGCCACCAGCAGGTTCTCCAGCACGGTCATCTCGCCGAACAGCTGGGTGGTCTGGTAGGTGCGGGCGATGCCGGCGCGCGCCACCTTCCAGGCGGCCAGGCCCGCCAGCTCGCCGTCGAGGCGGATGCTGCCGCGGTCGGGCGCGTAGAAACCGCCGACCATGTTCAGCACCGTGCTCTTGCCGGCGCCGTTGGGGCCGATGATGCTGGTGACCTGGCCGAACGGCGCCTCGAAGCTCACCCCCTCGGCGGCGGTGACGCCGCCGAAGCGGATGCCGATGTCCTTCACCACCAGGCCTTTCTCGGCGCCGTGGCTGCGGTCCAGATAACGGGCCAGGCGCCGCCGGTCGACGTGGCGGGGCGGCAGCAGCGGCTCGGGCTTGCCCCAGAAGCGCGCCAGGCTGCCGATGATGCCCTTGGGCGCTGCCCACAGCACCGCCAGCAGCAGCGCGGCGAAGAACAGCAGCCGGTACTCGGCCGCGCCCGACAGCAGCTCGGGCAGCAGCACCACCACCGCCGCGCCCAGCAGCGGGCCGAACACGGTGCCGATGCCGCCGACGATCACCGCCAGCAGGAACAGGATGGACTGGTTGAAGGGGAAGGTTTCCGGGCTGACGAACACGATCAGCGGCGGCACCAGGCCGCCGGCCAGGCCGGCCAGCAGCGCCGACAGGCCGAAGGCCAGCGCCTTGCTGTAGACCGGCGCGATGCCCACCGACTGCGCGGCGATCTCGCTGTCCTTGACCGCGCGCAGCAGCCGCCCCCAGCGGCCGCGCCGGAGCACGGTGAAGCCCCACAGGCTGGCGCCGGCTAGCCACACCGCGCACAGCGCCAGGCCGATGCCGGGGTCGAGCGGGCCGAACGACGGCGTGGGAATGCCCATCAGGCCGTTGGCGCCGCCGGTGAGGTCGCGCCACTCGATCAGTCCATGGTGGACGATGAAGGCGAAGGAGATGGTCACCATCGCCAGGTAGGACCCGCGCACGCGCAGCGCCGGCAGAGCCAGCAGCCCGCCGATGAAGGCGCTGAGCAGGCCGCCCAGCGCCGCGGCCAGGCCCAGCGGCATGCCCCGCATGGCGAGCAGCGCCGAGGTATAGGCGCCGATGGCGTAGAAGCCGATGTGGCCGAGCGAGATCTGCCCGCTCAGGCCCAGCAGGATGTTGAGGCCGACGCCGACCGTGGCGGTGAGCGCCGCCAGGGACAGCACCAGCAGGGAGTAGCTTTCCAGCACGAAAGCGAGCCCGCTGCCGATCAGCAGCAGCAAGGCGATACCGAGGGTCTGCGCTCTCATACCTTTACCACCTCGCGCTTACCGAACAGGCCGTAGGGCATCAGCGCGAGCGCGACGATGACCACGGAGAAACTGACCAACTGGGTGAAGGCCGAGCCCAGGGTGGCGGTGACGGTGGCTTCCAGCAGGCCGAACAGCAGGCCGGCCACTACCACGCCCAGGGCGCTGTTGATGCCGCCGAGGATGGCGACCGCGAACGCCTTGATGCCGAACACCGTGCCCAGGTCGGCGTGCACGCTGTAGAGCGGCGCGATCAGCAGCCCGGCGATGGCGGCCAGTACGCTCGACAGGGCGAAGGCGGCGGCCACCACGCGGCGCACCGGGATGCCCATGAGCGACGCCGCCTCACGGTTCTGCACGGTGGCCTCCATCACCTTGCCCAGGCGGGTGTAGCGGCGCACGGCGAGCAGCAGCGCCACCAGCGCGAAGGCGGTGAGGGGAATGAGCAGCTGCAGCGGATAGACGCCGCTGCCCATGACGTCGACAGTGCGTTCGGTGAGCGCCGACGGCAGCTGCCGCGGCTCCTTGCCGAAGGTGAACAGCACGATGTTGTCGACCAGCAGGCCGCCGGCCACGGTGGCCATCAGCCAGCTGTCGGAGCCGCGCTCGGCGAAGGGACGGACCAGGAAGCGCTCGATCGTGAGGCCGTAGAGCGCGCACAGCGCCAGGGTGAGCGGCAGCGCCAGCACCCACGGCAGATTGGCGGTCACCAGGAAGGTGTAGCCGAGCACGGCGCCGACCATCATGGCGCTGCCCTGGGCGAAGTTGACGGTTTTGGACACCGCGTTGGTGATGTGAAAACCGAGGGCGAGCAGGCCGTACATGCTGCCCAGCCCCAGACCGGTGACGAGCGCGGCGGTTAGGATCATGATCGAGCTCCGATTGAGGCGGTGGACCGCCCCCGGCGGGGGCGGCCCGGGGAAGCCGCGCTAGAGCGGCTTGATCTCGTCGCCCACGAAGTGGGTGAAGATGTAGTCGTCGGCACCGAGCGCGTCGTGGTTGTCGGGGCTGAACGGCTTCTGGTAGCGCTTGATCAGGCCGTCGTAGCCATCGATGGCGTAGAAGCCCTGCCGGATCTTGGCGCCGTCGGTGCTGCCGGCGTTCTTGATCGCCAGAGCCGCCAGATGCATGGCGTCATAGGCGTTGGCGATGCCGGTGGCGGGCGTCACGTCGGCGAGCGACTTGATCTCCGGATACTTGGCCTTGAGCTTGGCCAGCACCTCGCCGGCCTTGCCGCCCTGGCCCTCCTGGAACACGAAGGTCTGCACGAAGTGCACCTTCGCGGCGCTCGCTCCGGCCAGCTCGCCGAAGCGGCCGCCGGCCGGGCCCCAGTGCGAGACAACCGGCACGTCCCAACCCATGCGGTCGAGCGACTTCACCACCTGGGCCGAGGGCGCGACGTTGGCCACCAGGAACAGCGCATCGGCGCCGGCGGCCTTGAGGCGGGTGAGCTGCGGTGTCACGTCGACGTCGCCGCTCTCGAACTTCTCGACGCCGGCGCTCGCCATGCCCTTGGCGGCCAGCGCCTTCTTCAGGCCGTCCTCGTTGGACTCGCCCCAGGAGTTGTTGATGAGGATCATGCCGGGCTTCTTGGCGCCGTACTTGCTGACGGCGTAGTTGACCAGCGCCTGGTCGACCAGCTCATCCACCGCCGAGACGCGGAACACGTAGTTCTCCTTGGCGCCGTTGCGGGTGATCGGCGTACCGGCGGCCCACACGCCCACGAACGGCGTCTTGAGCTGGTTGGCGAACGGCACGATGGCCATGGACACCGGCGTGTCGAGGCCGCCGAACAGCACTGCGACCTTCTCCTTCTGGATCAGCTCGCGCGCCGCCAGCACGCCCTTGGCCGGGTTGCTCTCGTCGTCGCGCCGCACCAGCTCCAGCTTCTTGCCCAGCAGCCCGCCGCTGGCGTTGATCTCGTCGATGGCGATCGATAGACCGCGAGTGATGGCCTCGCCCGACTTGGCCGACTGCCCGGAGAGAGCGGCAACCAGACCGATCTTGATGGTTTCCGCGGCCTGGGCGGTCAGCGCCGCACAAAGGCCGATAGCGGTCGCCGCCGCTACGCCGGATCGCTTCAACCAGTTCTTCATGGCTTCACCTGTATACAAGAAGGATGGCGGGAACGCCGTTTGAACACTGGTTGTGGCTATGCAACTGGCGGGCCAGCCGCTGATTTGATTTTATGTTTATGAATTTAAAGGAATATTTTTGTCGGGCTGATCGTATACAGAAATGTCGGCAGAGCACCAAAATGGTGCGCGCGGTTGGCTTTGGTGCAGCGGGGAGGGGCGGTCGGTGTTTTCCGGGGCTTTGCGCGGAGGAGCGCATTACCCGAGAGCGTTTTCCCAGTACGCGGTAATCGGAACTTGGCAGAACAGCGGTCTAGTACGTTCCCTCCCCCTCGCGGGGGAGGGAACGTGTGGGGCAGTCGCTCGGCCTAGGCCCGATTGCGGTGCATCGATCCGGCGTCCGCAGCTAACCGGTCACGCTCGACCGATGCGTGCATACACTCGCCCCTCGCGGGAGGGGGGCAGCGAACCGCGAAGCGCAACTCAAACCGCCGCCACGATGCCGTCCGCGCGCGGGTCGCTGGCGCCTTCGATCAGGCCGTTGGGATGGCGCACCACCGCGCCGGCGTGGCCCATGGCGTCGCTGAAGGCTTCGTCCAGCACCTCCACCGCATGGCCGGCGGCGCGCAGCCGCGCCACCAGCGCCGGATCGAAGCGCGATTCCAGCTTCAGGGTGGTGCTCTGCTCGCCCCAGGTGCGGCCGAGCAGCCAGCGCGGCGCGGTCACCGCCTGCTGCAGCGGCTGGCCGAACAGGCCGTAACGGCTGAACACCGCCGCCTGGGTCTGCGGCTGGCCCTCGCCGCCCATGGTGCCGTAGACCATCACCCGGCCGTCGTCGAAGCGCGCCATGGCCGGGTTGAGGGTGTGGAAGGGCTTGCGGCCCGGCTTGAGCGCCTGCAGGGCGTCGGCCTGCAGCGAGAAGCTGATGCCGCGGTTCTGCCAGAGCACGCCGGTGGCCGGCAGCACCACGCCGGCGCCGAACTCCCAGTAGATGCTCTGGATGAAGCTGGCGGCGCGGCCCTCGCGGTCGATGCAGCCCATCCAGATGGTGTCGCCCGGCAGCGCCGGCTGCGGCCAGGGCAGGGCGCGGTCTCGGTCGATGGCGGCGGCGCGCGCGGCCAGCGCCTCGGCGGTGAGGAACGCGGCCGGGTCCACCGTCATGTAGGCCGGATCGGTGCAATAGCGGTCGCGCACCAGAAACGCCTGCTTGGTGGCTTCCACCAGACCGTGGATGTGGTCGAAGCCCTCGGCCTCGGTCACGCCCAGCCGGTCGAAGATGCCCAGGATCATCAGTGAGGCCATGCCCTGGGTGGGCGGCGGTTGGTTGTAGAGGGTGGCGGCGCGCAGCCGGGTCGATAGCGGCGGCAGAATCCTGGCCTGGTAGGCCGCCAGATCCTCGCGCGCTAGCGGGCTGCCGATGCGCGCCAGATCCTCGGCCATGGCGGCGGCCAGCTCGCCGCGGTAGAAGTCGTCCAACCCGGCCCGGGCCAAGTGGGCGAGGGTGTCGGCCAGCCGCGGCTGGCGCAGGATCTCGCCCTCGGCCGGCACCTGCCCGTCGCGCAGGAAGGTCGCGGCGAAGCCGGGCACGTCCTTGAGTTCCTCCAGCTTCTGCGCGGTCAGTCGCGTTTGGCTCGCGGTTACGGCGACGCCGTCGCGGGCGTGGCGCTCGGCGTCCGCGAGCAGGCGGGTCAGCGGCAGGCGTCCGCCCCAGCGTTGCGCCACGGCGAGCGCCTGGTGCCAGCCGCCGACCGTGCCGGCCACGGTGAGCGCCGCCAGCGGTCCGCGCGCAGGAATCGCCTCCAGGCCGCGGGCGCGGTAGAAATCGGCGTCGGCGGCCGCCGCGGCCGGACCGCAGGCCT
Source organism: uncultured Alkalilimnicola sp. (assembly GCA_937951875.1). Taxonomy (GTDB): domain Bacteria; phylum Pseudomonadota; class Gammaproteobacteria; order Nitrococcales; family AK92; genus JAAYIK01. The sequence continues at coordinate 26,107 of CALGAN010000055.1, forward strand.
CGATGGCCAGCGGCTCGGCGCCGGGCTCGGCCAGCAGCCAGAAGCCGTCACCGCCGATGGCGTTCATGTGCGGGTAGACCACGGCGATGGCCGCGGCCGCGGCGATCATGGCTTCGGCGGCGTTGCCACCTTCGCGCAGCACGTCGCGGCCAGCCTGGGCCGCCAGATGGTGAGGTGCGACGAACACGCCGCCCAGGGCGCGCTTGGTATTGAGCATGATTCTCTTCCTTCTAGCCGAGCAGGCCGTAGAGCATTCGCAGCGAGGTGAGGAACAGGAACAGCGCGAACGCCTGGCGCAGCCGGTCGGCGTTGATCGCGTGCGCCAGCCGCGCGCCGCGCGGCGCCATCACCATGGTCATGGGCACGATCAGGGCGAAGCCGATCAGGTTGACGTAGCCCAGGGTCAGCGGCGGCCGCCCCGGTGTGTCCATGCCGTGCAGCAGGAAGCCGAGCGCGCCCGGTACGCTGATCAGCAGGCCGATGGCGGAGGCGGTGCCCACCGCCCGGTGCATGGGATAGTTGAAGGCGGCCAGGATGGGCACGCTCAGCGTGCCGCCGCCGATGCCCATCAGCGTGGAGAAGCCGCCGATGAACGCGCCGATCAGATCGCGCACCGGCCGGACGGGCAGCTGGTCGGCGAGGGTCAGGCCGTTGCGGCGGAACGCCATGTTGGCCGCCACCAGCAGCGCGATGACGGCGAAGATCGCGGTCAGGGTGGTGCCGCGCAGGTAGCCGCTGAGCCAGGTGCCGATCAGCACGCCGACCAGCAGCGCCGGGCCGAGGGCGCGCAGTAGTTCCCGGTCCAGGCTGCCCTTGGCGGCATGCGCCCGCGCCGAGATGATCGATGTGGGGATGATGGTGGCCAGCGAGGTGCCCACCGCCACGTGCATCTTCACCGCCTCGTCCACCCCCAGCAGGGTGAACAGATGGTAGAGCACGGGCACGATGACGATGCCGCCGCCCACACCGAGCAGACCCGCCAGCAACCCCGCCACCAGACCCGTGACCATGAGCGCGGCGACCAGTCCGATCAGCCAGGCGATGCTGTGTTGTTCTAGGAATTCCAATGTCGTGTCACCTTACAAGGAAGCCATGCGTCGAGGTCGGGAAGGGCGCGAACATCGCCGCCAGGGCCAGTAGCTGAATGTAGATGAACGGCGCCAGCCATGAGTGCGCACCTCCGATGGCGCGGTTCCCCGAGAAACGATGACCGGCCTGGCGGGGCGGGAGTGGCGGAGTGCGCACGCTCCCGCCTCGGAGGCGGACGGTCGATCGCTAGTTCAGCAAGTTGTGTGCCATTTTTGTATACAAAAATAAGTTTATGAATTATCGGGGGAATGCGAGCGGGCGCGGCGGGCGGCGCCAAATGAGGGCGGGCGCTTGCGCCAAGATGGCGCACGGTGGGCGCCGGACGGCCCGCTTTGGCGCAGAGGGGCCGCCCGGCGGACGAGACTGAACGGCGCTCGTTCCTAGCGCGCCGCCGCGGCTAGCCGCTGCCGGCCCGCCCAATCGCGCGCGAACTGCCAGGCCACCCGGCCGCTGCGCGAACCGCGCCCGAGCGCGTAGCGCAGCGCCTCGGCCCGCACCGCCTCCTCGTCGTCGACGGCTATGCCCAGCTTCTGCAGCCAGCCGAACACGATCCGCAGGTACTCTTCCTGATCGAACGGGTAGAACGACACCCACAGGCCGAAGCGCTCGGACAGCGAGATCTTCTCCTCCACCGCCTCGCCGGGGTGGATCTCGCCGTCGACGTTGCGCGCCTGGTCGTTCTCGGTGAAATACTCCGGCAGCAGGTGGCGGCGGTTGGAGGTGGCGTAGATCAGGATGTTGTCCGGCGGCGCCGCCACCGAGCCGTCCAGCGCGGCCTTGAGCGCCTTGTAGGACGGGTCGCCCGCCTCGAAGGACAGGTCGTCGCAGAACAGGATGAAGCGCTCCGGGCGGCCGTACAGCAGCTCGACCAGCTCCGGCAGATCGGTGAGATCCTGCTTGTCGATCTCCACCAGCCGCAGTCCTTGGTCGCCGTACTCGGTGAGCATGGCCTTGACCAGCGAGGACTTGCCGGTGCCGCGCGAGCCCCACAGCAATACGTTGTTGGCCGGCAGGCCCTGCACGAACTGGCGGGTGTTGCGGTCGATCAACTCTTTCTGCCGATCGATGTTGCGCAGGTCGGCCAGCCGCAGGCCGTGCGGATGCGGCACCGGCTGCAGGTAGCCGCGGCCGCCGCGCTTGAGCCAGCGATACGCGCGCGCCGACCAGTCGGGCGCGGCGGTGGCGGGCGGCAGCAGGGTCTCGAGACGATCGATCAGACGTTCGGCACGGTCGAACAATTGAGATAGGCGGTCGGAATCCATGGAGGCACCTCGCAAAGCCAGCGCGGATGTTAGCAAACCGGCGCCACCGCGCGGGGAGGGCTAGGGCGTGAAAAGGCTGTACCGCTGCTACGACCCGGCGCTGATCGGGCATCTGCAGCAGGTGCTCGAACAGCACGGCTTCGTCTGCTTCGTCAAGAACGCCTATCTCGGCGGCGCCAGCGGCGAGCTGCCGCCGAGCGAGTGCTGGCCGGAGCTGTGGGTGGAGGACGACGCCGACTTCGAGCGCGCGCGGGCCATCCTGGAAGGCGTGCTGATCGACGACGCCGACGGCGAGCCATGGCGCTGCCCGCGCTGCGGCGAGTGGAGCGAGCCGCAGTTCGCCCAGTGCTGGCGCTGCGGCGGGCCGGCGCCCTGAGAAAAGCCTCGCCTTCGCGCTTTGATCGGGCCGGCTGGGCCAGTAGACTTGCCGGCCATGATAGTCCTGCGCCATCTCTCGCTGTTCCGCGGCAGTCTGCCCCTCCTGCAGGGCGCGGACCTCACCATCCACGCTGGCCAGAAGCTCGGCCTGGTCGGCCCCAACGGCAGCGGCAAGTCCAGCCTGTTCGCCATGCTGCGCGGCGAGCTGCAGCCGGACGCCGGCGACCTGGAGCTGCCGGCCGGGCTGGCCATCGCCCATGTGGCGCAGGAGACGCCGGCGCTGGAGCGCAGCGCGCTGGACTACGTGATCGACGGCGACCGCGAGCTGCGCGCCATCGAGCGGGCGCTGGCCGAGGCGGAGGCGGCCGGCGACGGCCCCCGCATCGCCGAGCTGCATACCCGCCTCGACAACATCCAGGGCTACACCGCCCACGTGCGCGCCGCCGAGCTGCTGCACGGCCTGGGGTTCGGCGCCGACGAGCAGCGGCGACCGGTGAAGAGCTTCTCCGGCGGCTGGCGCATGCGCCTGAACCTGGCGCAGGCGCTGATGTGCCGCTCCGAGCTGCTGCTGCTCGACGAGCCCACCAACCACCTCGACCTGGAGGCGGTGCTGTGGCTGGAGCAGTGGCTCAAACGCTACCCGGCCACCCTGATCCTGATCTCGCACGACCGCGACTTCCTCGACGCGGTGGTGGACCACATCGTCCATCTCGACGACCGCAAGCTGGTGCTCTACCGCGGCAACTATTCCGACTTCGAGCGCCAGCGCGCCGAGCGGCTGGCCCAGCAGCAGGCGCTGTATCTCAAGCAGCAACGCGAGATCGCCCACCTGCAGCGCTTCATCGACCGCTTCCGCGCCAAGGCCACCAAGGCGCGCGCCGCCCAGTCGCGGATCAAGGCGCTGGAGCGCATGGAGCGCATCGCCCCGGCGCACGTCGATTCGCCGTTCCATTTCGAGTTCCGCGAGCCGCCCAAGGCGCCTAACCCGATGCTCGCCCTGGAGCGGGTGAGTCTGGGCTACGGCGAGCGGCCGATCCTGCGCGACGTCAGCCTGTCGCTGCGGCCGGGCATGCGGGTCGGCCTGCTCGGCCCCAACGGCGCCGGCAAGTCCACGCTGATCAAGGCCCTGAGCGGCGCGCTGGCGCCGCTGGCCGGTGAGCTGCGGCGCGGCCAGGGCGTGCAGATCGGCTACTTCGAGCAGCACCAGCTGGAGCAGCTCGATCTCGACGCCAGCCCGCTGCTGCACCTGCAGCGGTTGGCGCCGGGCGTGCCGGAGCAGCCGCTGCGCGATTTCCTCGGCGGCTTCGGTTTCGCCGGCGAGCAGGCGGACGCGCCGGTCGGGCCGTTCTCCGGTGGCGAGAAGGCGCGGCTGGTGCTGGCCCTGCTGGTCTGGCAGCAGCCCAACCTGCTGTTGCTCGACGAGCCCACCAACCATCTCGATCTGGAGATGCGCCATGCGCTGACCGTGGCGCTGCAGGGCTTCGAGGGCGCCATGGTGCTGGTGTCGCACGACCGTCACTTGCTGGCGACCACCACCGACGAGTTCTGGCTGGTGGCCGATGGGGCGGTGCGGCCGTTCGACGGCGATCTCGGCGATTACCAACGCTGGCTGAGCGAGCGCAATCGCGCGCTGACCGCCGCGGCCGCCGACGCCGCGCCCAAGGGCGAGCACACCGCCGACGCGCGCAAGGAACAGCGTCGCAAGGACGCCGAGCGGCGCGAGGCGCTGCGCCCTCTGCAGAAGCGGGTCAAGGAGCTGGACGGCGCGCTGGCGGCGCTGGCGCAGGAGCTGGGCGAGATCGAAACCGCGTTGGCCGATCCGACGCTGTATCAGGCCGAGCGCAAGGCTCAGCTGGCGGAGCTGCTGCAGCGCCAGGGCGATCTGCGCAAGCGCCAGGAGGCGCTGGAGCTGGAGTGGCTGGAGGCGCAGGAGCGGCTGGAAGCCCAGCTCGGCGCCGGCTGACGGGCCGCGCCGCTCCTGAGGCCGCGAGCCGGCGAGGAAACCGCATGACGATCCTGAAGCACCTGTTCGACAACAACCGCGCCTGGTCGCGGCGCATCACCGAGCAAGATCCGCACTTTTTCGAGACGCTGTCCAAGCAGCAAGCGCCCGAATACCTGTGGATAGGCTGCTCCGACTCGCGGGTGCCGGCCAACGAGATCGTCGGCCTGCTGCCGGGGGAGCTGTTCGTGCACCGCAATGTCGCCAACGTGGTGGTGCACAGCGACATGAACTGCATGGCGGTGCTGCAGTACGCCGTGGAGGTGCTCCAAGTGAAGCACATCATGGTGGTCGGGCATTACGGCTGCGGCGGCGTGCGCACGGCGCTGCAGCACCAGCAGCTAGGGCTGATCGACCACTGGTTGCGCCATATCAAGGACGTCTACTGCAAGCACCAGCACGAGCTGCAGGCGATCGACAGCTTCGAGGCCCAGGTCGACCGCCTGTGCGAGCTCAACGTGGTGGAGCAGGTCTACCACGTCTGCCACAGCACCATCGTGCAGAACGCCTGGGCGCGGGGCCAGCCGCTGGCGGTCCACGGCTGGGTGTACGGCCTGCAGGACGGACATCTGCGCGACCTGGGCACCAGCTTCTCCGGCCCCGATCAACTGAACGCCATCTACCGCCCCGAGGGCGCGTACTCCCCGCTGGCCGGCCGCCGTTGAGCGCCGGCCCCGCCCGCGGCCGCTCCCTTGATGTGTGTCAAGGGCGTCTGGCGCCAGCCGCGCGACACTCCGGCCACAGATCGCTCCCGCGCGTGGAGCGTACCGTTGTAAGAATATAAGCCGGGAATCGTAATCTCGCGGCGAACGGCGGCGACCGTTTCACGGCTGGAGGGGGCAGGAGAATCAAGGCCATGCAGGATCGGCCGGCAGTGCAGCAGGGCGGCATCATCTACCTCGCCCGCAGGCACGGCGAGGCGCTGGCGTTGTCGCTGGGGCTGCCGGAGCCGGAGGCGGACGCGGAACAGCGGCTGCGCGGCAGCGCTATGAACGAGGTGCCGGCCTTGCTCGGCGGGCTCACCGCCTGGGCGCGGGTGCCGGCGGCGATCAGCGCCTGTCGCGCCCTGGAGGATGTCTGCGGCGTCGAACTCGACGCCGAACTCGCCGCGCTGCGGCGACTGCTGCTGTGCGCCGACTGGATCCGCTGCCACAGCCGTCACATCTATATGTTCAACGCCGTGTGCCTGATGGGGTATCCCAGCCTGGCGGCGATGGCGCGCGACTACCCGCAGGTGGTGGCCAGGGCGCGGCGGCTGAGCCGGCTCGGCGGCCAGTTACTGCGGGTGGTGGCGGGGCGCAGCGGCCGCGCCACCACCGTGCGGGTCGGCGGCTTCGCCCGGCTGCCGGAGCCGGCGGTGCTGCGGGCGCTGGAGCCGGAGCTGGAATGGGCGCTGCAGGCCGCCCAGGACACCATCGCGCTGATCTCCCGCATTCCTTTCCCGCGTTTCGAGCGCGACTATCGCTTCCTGGCGCTCGACATCGCCGACCGCGACGCCGATCTGGGGCTGCTGATCGACGGCGTGCCGCGGCCGCTGGCCGATCTGAAAGCGGTGTTGGAGGCCGGCGGCTGCCATGTGGGGCCGCTGGCGCGTTACGCCCTGCTGCGGTCGCGGCTGCCGCAGTGGTCCGAGGCGGTCGCCGCCACCCGGCTCGGTGCCGATTGCCGCAACCCGTTCAAGGCGGTGACGGTGCGCGCCGGCGAGCTGTATCGGGCGGTGACGGAGGCGCTGGCCATCGTGCGCGAGTACCGCGCGCCGCGGCGGCCGGCGGTGCCGGTGCAGCCGCGTGCCGGCTGGGGCTGGGGCGCCGCCGAGGGGGCCCAGGGCTTGTGGGCGCAGGCCATCGAGCTGACGGCGGACGGCACGGTGCGGCAGGCGCGCCTGCTTTCCCCCAACCGCATCAACCGCGGCGTCATGGAGCGCGATCTGCTCGATTATCTGCGGCTGCGCGAGCGTCCCCAGCTCCATGACCACTTGCTGCTGAAGGAAGCTGGGCAGCTGCTCGGCAATTACGACCCGGGGCTGTTCCAGCGCTTACAATTGGTCGAACTCGAAACCAGCGAACACTGACCCCCCGCCGGACACTCGCCGGCGGCCAAACCGGAACCCGCCGCGATGGACATTCGCAATTTCTTCGCCGACCTTCCCGACGCCCGTGCCGCCGAGCGTATCGAAGCGCTGCCCGTCAGCAGCGACACGGTGCGCATCGAGCGCATCGTCTCGCGCGGCCAGGCCACGCCGGAAGGGCAGTGGTACGACCAGAGCGAGCACGAATGGGTGCTGCTGCTGCGCGGCAGCGCCGGGCTGCGTTTTGACGGCGACTCCCGGGTGCATATATTGAACCCCGGGGATTTCCTCGACATTCCGGCGCGCTGCCGCCATCGGGTCGAGTGGACTCATCCCCACGAGGAGACGATCTGGCTGGCGGTTTTCTACCGCGACTGAGGGAGACAGCGATGCGCCCACTCTGCCTGTTGGCCCTGGCGCTCACCACGCTCGCCGGGTGCGCCAGCAACCTGCCCGCGCCGATCCGCGAGGCACCGAAGGACGCCCCAGCCCTCAGCGAAGTCCGCCGGGCGCCGCAGGACTTCATCGGCCGCCAGGTCCGTTGGGGCGGCACCATCGCCGGCACCGACAACCGCGCCGAGGAAACCTGCTTCGAAGTGGTCGAGCGGACGCTGCAGAGCAACGGCCGCCCGATCGAGGAGGACCGCAGCGGCGGCCGCTTCATCGCCTGCGTGCCCGGCTTTCTCGACCCGGCCATCTACGCCAGCGGCCGCCTGCTGACCGTCAGCGGCACGATCGCCGCCACCGAGACCCGCAAGGTCGGCGAGTATCCGTACAGCTATCCCGTGGTGCGGGTCGACACCCATTTCCTGTGGGAGCCCGAGCCGCCCGCGCCGCGCTACGTGGACGACCCGTTCTGGTACGATCCGTGGCCCGGCTATTATCCCTATTACCCCTACCACCCCTGGTACGGGCCGCGACCGTACCGGTGGTATCGATGATCGGCAGGTCCATGCGAAAGCTACTCATCGCCTTGGCGCTGGCGGGGCTGGCGGCGGGCTGCGCCGGCCAGCAGCCGCGTTTCGACACCGCTGACACGAACCTCGCGCTCACGCCCCAGCAGGCGGCGGCGCAGGCGTCCGCCGTCGGGCGGCGGGTGCTGTGGGGCGGCACCATCGTCAACGCCAGCAACCTGACCGATCGGACCCAGCTCGAAGTGCTGGCCTATCCGCTGGACGAAGACCAGCGGCCGCGTACCGATCTCAGTCCGATCGGCCGCTTCCTGGCGGTGCGCGATGGCTATCTGGAGACCGCCGATTACGCGCCCGGGCGCCAGGTGACCGTGGCCGGCACGGTCGAAGGCACCAGCCGCGGCCAGGTCGGCCAGGCCGATTACACCTATCCGCTGCTGCGGGTCGACGACATTCAGCTCTGGCCGCGCGAGCCGCGCTACCGCAGCGGTGTGCAGCCGCGGTTCGGCGTGGGCATCGGCATCAGCATTGGCCGCTAGTCGGTCCGCGGCCGCAGCAGGCGCGCGGCCGGGTCCAGCCAGGGATCGGCGGCGGCCAGCAGGATCTCGCCGCGCTCGTTGATGGCGAGGGCGTCGCCAAGCGGCTGGTCGGCGGCCAGCAGATCGGCGAGGTCGTGGAACGCGCCGTCGCGGTACAGGAACTGGCGCAGCCGCTCGTCCCGATAGTAATACCCCACGGCGTCGCCCCGGTCGTTGAGGGCGCGCACGCAGCCGCGGCGGCCGTGCTCGTCGAGCCGCCGCGGGGTGCCGTCGGTCTCCCAGACGGTCGGTTGGTCGGCTTTGCAGCCGCCGACCTGGCCGCGGTTGTTGAGCGCGCCGAGGACGCCGCCGCCCAGCGGCCGCAGGCGGCCGTCGGCGCTGCGCAGCAGCAGGAGCGGCCCCTCCGCCGTCAGCACCGACGCGGCGAGGTCGCCGTGATCGTTGATGCGGATATCGAGCGCCTGTCCGTCCACGCCGAGCGTGCCCAGATCGACCAGGCCGCTCTCCTCCCATAAAAAGAAGCCGCTGCCGTCGGCGTTGCGATAGAGGCCGACGCCCTGGTTGCGCGCGTTGATGCCGCGCGCCCAGGAGCCGTTCACCCAGCTGCGCACCGAGCTGGCTTCGGCGGCGAGGGCGCCGTCGGGGCGCCAGACCGCCATGGTGTATTCGCCGGCCTCGGCGCTGCGGATCTCGGCATGGCCGGCCACCCAGCCGGCGTCGTTGAGCCAGTCGCCGAACTCTTCCATGCCGGCCACGGTGGCGAGCACGCGCACCCCGCTCGCCTCGTTCCAGACGCCGGCGCGGAACCGGCTCTGCCCGGAGACTTCGCCGAGGTTGTTCAGATCGGTGCCGGTCAGCGCCGCGTCGCCGCTCGCGACGCGAATGACCTCGAAGCGCAAGGTCGGCGCCGGGTCCTGCGCCGGTGGCGTGGCCACGGGCGCGGCGGGAGGGGCGGCAGCGAGCCCGTCCGCGCCGGACTGATCGGATCCGCCGGAGCAGCCGCCGAGCAGCGCGGTGAGCAGCAGCGTCACGGCCGACGTGGAGGAGCGTTGCCGATCCATGGGGTTCTCCTCGAAGCGTGTTCGTTCGAATCGGCGGCGGGCTATCGACGACAATGGGGGCGAGGTGGTGACGGGGGAAGCGGTTGGCGCCGGCGTCCGCGTGCATAATGGAGCGCGGACCGACGGTTCGCTCGGGCTTTGGGGCAGGGAGCGGAGAGAATCTTTATGCGCAAGCCGAATCCTGGCGGGGCTGCCGCGAGCGGCATCGACGACGACTACATCCTGCGGGAGCTGGTCGCCGACGGACTGCTGAGCGAGGAGCGGCGGCGGCTGTGGACAGCGGTGAGCGACGGCAAGGCGCAGAGCAAGCACGTGCTGGTGCGCCTGGCCGAGCGGGAATGGCCCGACGAGCGCCATCCCGGCCAGATCCTGACCCTGGAGACGCTCACCGAATGGCTGGCGGCCAAGTGCGGCCTGCCCTATGTGCGCATCGACCCGCTGCGGATCGACGTGCCCAAGGTCACTTCGGTGACTACCTACCCCTACGCGGCCCGTTTCAACATCCTGCCGCTGGAGGTCAGCGATGAGGCGGTGACCATCGCCACCGCCAACCCGTTCCAGCGCGAGTGGGAGAGCGAACTCTCCCACGTGCTGAAGCGGCCGATCCGGCGGGTGGTCGCCAACCCGCGCGACATCGAGCGCTATCTGCTGGAGTTCTACAGCCTGGCGCGCTCGGTGCGCGGCGCGCAGGGCCACCAGTACGGCGCCGACAAGGGCCAGAACCTGGAGCAGCTGATCGAGCTGGGGCGGCGCGGCGAGCTGGAGGCCAACGACCAGCACATCGTCAGCGTGGTGGACTGGCTGCTGCAGTACGCGCTGGAGCAGCGCGCCAGCGACATCCACCTGGAGCCGCGGCGCGAGCGCGGCAACGTGCGCTTCCGCATCGACGGCGTGCTCCACCAGGTCTACGAGATTCCCGCCAGCCTCATGGGCGCGGTCAGTTCGCGCATCAAGATCCTGGCGCGCATGGACGTGGCCGAGAAGCGCCGGCCCCAGGACGGCCGCCTCAAGACCCGCAGCCAGAACGGCCGCGAAGTGGAGTTCCGCGTCTCCAGCATGCCTACCGTGTTCGGCGAGAAGATCGTGCTGCGCATCTTCAACCCGGAGGCGCTGGTGAAGGATCTTTCCGCGCTCGGCTTCGGCCGCCGCGAGGCCGAGCTGTGGCAGCGCATGATCACTTCGCAGAACGGCATCGTCCTGGTCACCGGCCCCACCGGGTCCGGTAAGACCACCACGCTTTATTCCAGCCTCAAGCAGTTGGCCACGCCGGAGGTCAACGTCTCCACCGTCGAGGATCCGATCGAGCTGGTGGAGCCGGCGTTCAACCAGATGCAGGTGCAGCGCAACATCGACCTGACCTTCGCCACTGGCATCCGCACCTTGTTGCGCCAGGACCCGGACATCATCATGGTCGGCGAGATCCGTGACCTGGAGACCGCCGAGATGGCGGTGCAGGCCGCGCAGACCGGACACCTGGTGCTGTCCACGCTGCACACCAACGACGCGCCGTCGGCGGTGATCCGGCTGCTGGACCTGGGGCTGCCCGCCTATCTGATCCGTTCCTCGCTGGTGGGCGTGCTGGGGCAGCGCCTGGTGCGCAAGCTCTGTCCGCACTGCAAGGAGGAGCAGCCTCTGGCGCCGGAGCAATGGGCGGAGCTGGTGCGGCCATGGACGGCGCCGCCGCCGCCGCGGGTGTTCCGCCCGGTCGGCTGTCTAGAGTGCCGCGGCACCGGCTATCTGGGGCGGGTCGGTATCTACGAGCTGCTCTCCGTGAGCGCCGCCATCAAGGATCTGATCCGGACCGACGCCGATCTGGCCGCGATCCGCAAGCAAGCCTATAAAGAAGGGCTGCGGCCGATGCGCTTGTCCGGCGCGCAGAAGGTCGCGGAAGGCATCACCACGGTCGAGGAAGTGCTGCGGGTGACACCGCCGCCCACGGATGTCTGAGGAATGGCGATATCTGCCGACTGGCAACGGCTCAGCGCCCGGGCGACGCCGCACGGACCAGGACGGCGGCGCGGCGGTGCGCCGCTCGGCGAGTGAGAAGCGGCGGTGGCTCTGGGCAAGGTGGTCGAGGTTCTGCTGCTGGTGCTGGTGGCCAACGGCGCGCCTATTCTCGCCAGTCGCTATTTTCCCCGCTGGCTCGATTACCGGATCGACGGCGGCCTGCTGCTGGCCGACGGCCGGCCGCTACTGGGCGCCACCAAGACCTGGCGCGGGCTGCTGGTCAGCCTCGCGGCGACGGCGCTGGCGGCGATGCTGCTGGGATACGGCTGGCGGACCGGGCTGGTCGCGGCCGGCGCGGCCATGGCGGGCGATCTGCTGTCGAGCTTCGTCAAGCGCCGTCTGGGCATCCCCTCCAGCGGCATGGCGCCGGTGCTGGATCAGCTGCCGGAAGCGCTACTGCCGGCGCTGGCGCTGATCGGCTACATGGAGCTGAACTGGCTGGAGGCGGTGGTCGGCGCGCTGCTGTTCTGCGCGCTGGAGCTGCCGATCTCGCGGTTGCTGTACCGGCTGGGGGTGCGCGATCGGCCGTATTGACCGGGCAAGGCGTCAGCCGGCGCCGCGGCGCAGGCGGTGCAGGGTGATTTCGGGCGGGCAGTTGAAGCGCACGTCGACCACCGAGGAGCCGGCGCCCACCGAGGTGTAGCCCTGCATCGCCCCATGGCGCCAGGGGCCCTTGCAGTAGCGGCGCGGGCAATTGGCGTTGTAGATCAGCCCCAGGCCGCCGGGCAGGCTGATTTGGCCGCCGTGGGTATGGCCGCACAGCATCAGGTCGAAGCCGGCGTGCGCGGCCTGGCGGAAGATCTCGGGCGAGTGGGCCAGCAGCAGCGCCGGCCAGCGCGGGTCGAGATCGCGGCAAGCGCGCGCCAGATCGTCGGCGCGGAAGAAATGCGGATCGTCGACCCCGGCCAGCTGCAACTGCGCCTCGCCTCGGCGCAGCACGACGGATTCGTTCAGCAGCAGCCGTATCCCGAGGTCTTCGATGGTCGGCACCATGTAGACCGAGTCGTGATTGCCGAGCACCGCGTACACCGGGTCTCGAAGACTGGCGCGCAGCCGGCGCAAGCCGTCGAGGGCGGGGCCGATCGGGCCGAAAGTCTGGTAGCGGAAATCACCGGTGAGTACGCAGGCGTCGTAGGCCAGCCCTTGCACCCGCTCGGCCAGTACCGCCGGGAATGCCTCGTTGGCATCCAGGTGCAGATCGCTGATGTGCAGCAAGGTGAAGCCGTCGAACGCCGGCGGCAGCCTGGGAATGAACACGTCGTTCTCCACCAGACGGATGCGCAAGGCGTTGCGCCGGCCGACGCCGTACAGCAGCGACAGCTTCAGCGCCCCGCGGATGAGCCGATCGAAGCCGATCAGCCGTTCGAGGCCGAACACGCCTCGGCCCTGCCCGAAGGTGGGCTGGGGGCCTTCCGCCTCGATGCCCAGCCGCAGGCTCAGATGGGTCGGCTCCAGCCGCTGGCGCAGGCGCAGCAGCAGCGGATCGTCCACCATGGCTTGGAAGGGCTTGCGATCGAGCATGCTTACATCAGACCATACTCGCCGCGCCGAGCGCGACATCGGCGGCGGGGATCAGGGGCCCGTCCGTGATGCTTGCGAGCGGACATGGAGCGGCTAGATTAATACAGCCAAAGGATTGACTCACTGGATCTGACTCGCCGTCGGCCGTGTACTACCGGCGTGCCTGATAAAGACAAGGATAGGGACGAAGTCATGGAAGCCACCGCATCCGCGTCATCGGCGGCGTGCGTCGCGCGCAAGCCGTCCAGCCATTCTTCGCTCAGTGTCGTCGACGCCTACAGCCGGACCCCGCTCGGGATATTGCTCAACTTCTGCGGCAACTCGTTTATGCTGGTCGGCAAGTTCCCGATCGAGCCGAAGCGGTTGTTGACGCTGGCGGTGCAGCTCCCGTCGGATGTCGCCGGCCGCTTGCCGCTGACTTTTCAGGCGGTCTGCCTGTGGTGCCAGAAGTCGAGTTATTCCGACGAGTTCGGTGCCGGCTTCGAGATCCGCCACATCAACCCCGAGAACCTCAAGCGGCTTCAGCAGCTGCTGGGGCAGGGAGCGCAGCACCGCCAGGTCGGGCAGAGCAGCGCCACGGGCGGTTTCAGCCGCCCCCGTTGATCTAACTCAACGTCGCTCATCGGCTGCGCTTCTAGTCTCAGCAGGCCACCGGAAGGCGGTCGGCGTTGACTAGTGCAAGAACGATGAGCATGGATTGGTCGAATCTGCCAGAGGCCCGGCGTTCAGAGCGCCGGGCGGTGCCTGCCACGATTCATTTGATCGACGCGTATACCGAGGAGCGGATCGGCACGCTGGTCAATCTCTCCGCTCACGGTTTCATGCTGCTGCGGGATAGCCCAATCGAGCCGAACCGGGTGCTGACGTTGATGGTGGAGGGGCCGTTGCCGGGGGGGCAGGACGGCTCGCCGCTGGTGTTCCAGGCCTGCTGTATCTGGTGCCAGCGCTCCAGCTTTTCCAGCGAGTACGGCGCCGGCTTCGAGATTCGCGAGATATCGCCCTACGACCGCTACCGGCTCAGCCAGCTGATCGGCCGGTGACGGCGGCGGGCCGCGCCGTTGCCGCTCTCCCAGACCCGAGCCTGCCGCGCGCGGTGGCATCGGTATCGATAGGGGGCGAGGCACCGGGCCGGCTTGGCCGGCCCGGCGGCGGCGATGCTCAGTGGTCGTGGCCGCCGGGGCCGTGAACGTGGCCGTGGGCCAGTTCCTCGGCGGTCGCGTCGCGGACTTCCACCACGTTGATCTCGAAATTGAGCGGCTTGCCAGCCAGCGGATGATTGCCGTCGACCGTGACCACGTCGCCGTAGATCTCGGTGATGGTGACGATCTGCACGCCCTGGTTGGTCTGCGCCTGGAAGCGCATGCCCACTTCCAGCTCGTCCACGCCCATGAACAGCTCGCGCGGCACTTGCTGGGTCAGGCTGTCGTCGCGCTCGCCGTAGGCCTCCGCCGCGGGTACGCGCACCGTCAGATTGTCTCCGGCCTGCTTGCCTTCCAGCGCTTTCTCCAGGCCGGGGATGATGTTCCCCCAACCGTGCAGGTAGGCGAGGGGCTCGCGGCCCACGGAAGAGTCGAGGACGTTGCCCTCGTCATCGGTGAGGGTGTAGTCGATGGCTACGACCTTGTCCTTGGCGACTTGCATTTCAGAAAACTCCGCTCGGTTGGGGAAGGAGGCAGTCTAACGGCCTGCCTTCTGGAATCCAAGGAAAAAGAAAATGGGGCGGCTTTGCCGCCGCCGGTTGCCTGGTCGCATACGTGCTCCGATCGAATTAATTGCCGGCCATTGGCCGCTAGTACAAGTTCTGATACCCAGATTCGGTTTTTCCGCGGGCGCGGGTGGGAATCCGCTTTCCGAATCGCTGGGTTCCGGTTACGTTAGGGGCGCGATGGGGCGAGGAACGGAATCCGACTTCGCTGCCCCGACGGCCACCTCTGTCGCGCCAGGGGCTTGTTAGAGGCTTTTGAACGTAAGGGAATACGTATGGTGGTGGAAAAGCGCCTCATTCAACTGCCGGAGTCGTTCGCGACCGAGAACGGTGTCTGGCTCAAGCGGCCTACCGTTGCCTACGAGGAATACGGCAATCCGGACGGCCCGGTCATCCTGCTCGCTCACGGCGCGTTGTCGGACCAGCACGCCGCCGGCCGCTACCACAGCGAGGACGGCGCCCGCGGCTGGTGGGACGGCCTGGTCGGTCCCGGCCGGGTGTTCGATACCGAGCGCTTTCGCATCCTGTCGATGAACTCGCTGGGGAGCATGTTCGGCACCGTCAGTCCGGTGACGATCAATCCCGACACCGGCTGTCGCTACGGGCCGCATTTCCCCGAGATCACCCTGGCCGACACCGTGCGGCTGCAGAAGGCGTTCCTGGATGCGATGGGGGTGGAGGAGCTGTGGCTGATGTGCGGACCGTCCATGGGCGGGCTGCAGAGCCTGCAGATGGCGGCGCTCTATCCGGAGTACGTGGGGGCGGTGGTGGCGGTGGCGGCGGCCGGCCGTACCCCGCCGGCGGCGATCGCCATGAACCAGTTCATCATCAACACCCTGGAAATGGACCCGGCGTTCCAGGGCGGCTGGTACGATCTGGGGCGGCCGCTGCTGGCGATGAAGACCGTGCATCAGTTCCTGCGCATCGGCCTGACGCACGAGGATCTGCTCAAGACCGCGTTCTGGGACGCGGTGCACGACGGCGCCCAGGCCCAGGCCGAGCGCAGCCGCGTGATCGCCCGCTATCTGGTCGCCACCCTCGACACCGACGTGCGCGATCGCGACCCCAACTGCTATATCCGCCTGCTGCAGGCGGTCAACTCCTTCGACCTGGGGCGCGGCTGCGGCAGCTACGAGGAAGGGGTGCTGCGCATCCAGTGTCCGGTGCTGCTGATGAACGTCGACACCGACGCGGTGTTCCACGTGCACTGGGCGGAGGAGGTGGCGGACATCCTCAACACCCGCACGCCGGGGCAGGCGCGGGTGAGCGTGATCGACTCGCCCTGGGGGCATCTCGGTTCGATCAAGGAAATCGACCAAATCGGCGAGTCGATCCGCAGCTTTATGAACGATCTCTAATTCTGTCTGTGGCACGGTCGACAGTGCCGGTGGCGCGGGTCGGTTAGGCTGGGCTTCGAGAGTCGCCTTTCCAAGGGAGGCCACCGGCGTGAGCCGGGACCCCGACGGAGCCGACCGCGGTTCCAGACAGGGTTTTTAGCCCAGGCCATTGGCCTGGGCTTTTTTTATTCGCCGTCGGTCAGCGCTTCCACCACCTCGGGCTTGTCCACCCACAGCACGGTCGCTTCCTGACCCTGCGGCGGCTGCGCCGTGGTGGTGAGCACGCCGCTGCCGGCTCGCCAGCTCAGCACCGGCGCGTCCGGCAGGCGGCGGGCCGGGCCGAACTGCTGGTCGAACTGCGCTTTCAGCGTGGGGTACTCGCGAGCGTACGCCGCCAGCTTGAAGGCGGTCAGCCGGTCCTGCTGATCGAAGAAGAACGCGAAGTAGCGTGCCCGGATGCCGTTGAACGACGTCAGCTCGGTCCAGCAGATGGTCTTGCCCAGTTCCGACTTCTCTTCGCCGCAGGTGAACTCGTTGTCGGGGAAGCGCGCCAGCAGCGGTTTGCGGGTGTCCTCCGGCGACAGCGTGGCGATGTCCAGGGTTAGCGGCTTGCGCCCGGTCAGGTTGAGATTCTCGATGGCGTACAGCAACCCGGTGATCAGCGCGCCGATGGCCAGGGCGATGACCATCGATTTGACGAGGGTGCGGGCCTTGGCCATGGTCAGGGCAGCTCCACGGTGATGGCCTCCACCCCCTTGCGGGTCGAGGCGGGCACTTCCTGCGGGTAGCCGTACCAGAACAGCCCCACCACCGTCTCCTGCTGCGGATCGAGCCACAGCAGGTCGTACAGGCGCCGGTCGCGGGTCACATCGCCGCTGGTCCATTTGCTGCCGATGCCGCGCGCCCACAGCGCCAGCATCAGGTTCTGCGCGGCGCAGGCGCACGCGCCGTAATCCTCCTGGGCGCGCAGCGGGTCGTCGGAGCGGTCGCAGGTCATCACCAGGTAGCCGGGGACTTGCGCCCAGCGCGTCCGCTTCGCTTCGGCTGCCGCCTGGCCCTGCTTGGCGGCGACGATCTCGGCGTTGAGGTCGATGATGGCCTGACGGGTCTGCGGGCCGCAGAGATAGAAATGCCACGGTTCGGTCAGGCGGTGGTTGGGCGCCCAGCGCGCCAGTTCGATGGCTTCACGGATCAGTGTCGGCGCCGGTAGCTCGGGCCGGAATCGGTCGACGCTGCGCCGGCCGCGAATCAGCTCGGCGAGCGCGTGGTAGCTGTTCGTGTCCATGAGACCTTACCCCTTGCTGGTGTGTGCGGCGCTGTCACGAGCGCGGAGGGTCGCGCACGGCGAGGGAAATGACAAGAGAGGATCGCTGACCGCGCGGAAGGGGGGCGACTGTGCGCGCGGCGCCGCCCCCTGACGGCGCCGCGCCACGGACGGCGGCCGGCTATTCGCGCAGCTTGGAGAGCAGACGCAGGATCTCGATGTACAGCCACACCAGGGTCACCATCAGCCCCAGCGCGGCGAACCACTCCATGTAGCGCGGCGCGCCGTGCTCGGCGCCCTGTTCGATGAAGTCGAAATCCAGCACCAGGTTCAGCGCCGCCACCGCGACGATGACCAAGCTGATACCGATGCCCAGCGGGCCGCTGTCGTGCAGGAACGGCATGTCGATGCCGAACATCCCCAGAATCCAGCTGGCCAGGTAGACCAGGAAAATGCCGCCGGTGGCGGCGACCACGCCCAGGCGGAAGTTCTGGGTGACCTTGATCAGGCCGGACCGGTAGGCGGCCAGCAGCGCCAGCAGGGTAGCGACGGTCAGGCCGACGGCCTGCAGCACGATGCCCGGAAACTGCAGCTCCAGCAGCGCCGATACGCCGCCCACGAACAGGCCCTCGGCCAAGGCGTACAGCGGCGCGGTCACGGCCGACCAGGCCGGCTTGAAGACGCTGATCAGCACCAGCACCAGCCCGGCGATGGCGCCGCCGAAGATCAGCGGGACGGTCTGCTCCAGCCCGCCCTCGGTCATGGTCTGGCTCCATACCCAGCCGGCGGAGAGCAGCAGCAGCACCGTCAGCAGGAACGTCTTGTTGACGGTACCCCCTATGGTCATCGTGGCCTGGCCTACGGCTGTGTGGCGGGCGCTGAAGGTGTCTTCGCGCAGCACGGGATTGCCTGTACGCATCCTTAATCCTCCCGGGACAGTAATGCCTCCGAGTATAGGGCGGTCGCAGGCGATTGATACATCGGGCGATGCGGCGCGCGCGCCGACGGTCGCTTGATGCCCGTGTTGGCGGGGCCTACCCTTGAAAAACTAGGAAAATTACCGAGCGTTCATGATTCGCCGTGCCGTGCCGTGACGGCACGATGGATAATCGGCGCCGCGGCAGCATAAGAGCAACGCCGCGCGGACGGCGGCGTTTTCGCCGGGCTCGGCTCGACGACGGCCGGACCGGGATGGGGAAGCAAGGGGGGAATACAGGTGTTCCGGCGACCCACGCAGTGGGTGCAATACATCGCCAATCCGGCGCTGTTCGCGCAGGCGACGCAGGCGCAGCGGGACCAGGTGCGGGCGGCGCAGATCCGCCTGTATTACCAGCTCTCGCATCAAGCGGCGCTGGCGACGCTGGTGCTGGCGCTGCTGACCGCCCTGGCCGTCTACCCGCGCGTCGCGCCTGGGGCGCTGTTGTGCTGGGTGCTGGTGGTGGCGTTGGTGGCGGCGGTGCGCTTCGCCTGGTCGTGGCGGTTCCTGCATACCACCGTGCCGGACGAGGCGTTGCCGCGCTGGCGGCGGCGGGCTTGGTTGGTGAACCTGCTGCAAGCGCTGAGCTGGTGCAGCCTGCTGATCATCACCGCCCCGGCCGGCGACATGGCCGACCGCCAGCTGGTGCTGGTGGTGCTGCTCAGCCTAGGGATCGGCTCGATCGCCACGCTCGGTTACTACCTGCAGGCCTATCTGGCGTTCAGCATACCGCTGATGGTCGCGGTGCTCGTCTGGTTCCTGCTCTATCTGCCGTCGCGGAGCCCATGGCTGGCGCTGATCCTGGTGGTGGTGTCGGTGACGCTAAGCTTGGCGGCCAGGCGGGCCGGGCGGATGTTGCGCGGCGGACTGCTGCTCAACCACGAGCGCGAGGTGTTGATGAACGAGGTCATCGCGGCCAAGGAGCGTCTCCAGGTCACGCTGGGCGCGATCGGCGACGGCGTGATCAGTACCGACACCGATGGCCGCGTGGTCTATCTCAACCCCCGCGCCGAGCGGCTCAGTGGCTGGTCGGCCGAAGACGCGGTCGGCTTGCCGCTGACCCGGGTGTTGCCGCTGGCGCCGTCCGGCGATGCCGGTCTGGACGAGCTGCTGCAGCAGTGCCTGCGTCAGGGCGAGCCGCTGGTGGTGGCGGGCGACCGCCGCCTGTCGTCGCCGAACGGCGGACGCGAGACCGCGGTGCAGATCAAGTTATCGCCGATCCGCGACGCGAGGCAGCGCATCATCGGCGTGCTGGTGGTGCTGCACGACGTCACCGAACTGGCCGGCCTGGCCGCGCAGATCTCGCACCAGGCCCGGCACGATGCGCTCACCGGCCTGCTCAACCGCGCCAGCTTCACCCAGCGCATCGCCGAGGCCGTGGAGTACGCCCGCCGTCACGACGTCGCCCACGCCGTCTGCTACCTCGACCTGGACCAGTTCAAGATCGTCAACGACACCTGCGGCCACGTCGCCGGCGACGAGCTGCTCCGGCAGCTGGCGCAGCGGCTGCGCGCCGGTGTGCGCGAGCAGGACGCCCTGGCGCGGCTCGGCGGCGACGAGTTCGGCATTCTGCTGTTCTGTTGCCGGCCGAACGAGGCCAAGGCGCTGGCCGATCGTATCTGCACGCTGGTGCGCGAGTTTCGCTTCACCTGGGGGGACGAGGTGTTCACCATCGGCGCCAGCATCGGCTTGGTGCCGTTCGACGGTAACGATACGCCGCCGTCGGTGCTGGCCGCCGCCGACGCCGCCTGCTACGTCGCCAAGGACCAGGGGCGCGACCGGGTGCACGTGGCCTATCCGGGCGACGAGGCGGTGGCCAGCCGCCACGACCAGATGCGGCAGACCACGCTGATCCAGCGTGCGCTCGACGAAAGCCGGTTCCGCCTGCGCTTTCAGCGCATCGAGCCGCTGCGCTCCGGCGCGGTGCCGGTGAAGGCGGAGTTTCTGGTGAGCGTGCGGTCGCAGGAGGGCGCGTTGCTGGCGCCGGCGCAGTTCCTGCCGGCGGCGGAGCGGTATCACATGATGCCGAAGCTGGACCGGCACATCGTGCGTCTGGCGCTCCAGTACATCGGAGCCGACTGTCCCGAGCTGGAGGGCATCGATGTCTTCTCGATCAACCTGTCCGGGCAGTCGCTGGCCGACCGCGAATTCCTGGATTACGTGCTGCGGCAACTGACCGAGACCGGCGTCGCTCCTCACCGGATCTGCTTCGAGATCACCGAGACGGCGGTGATCGGCAATCTGGACGCGGCGCTGCGCTTCATCGAGCGCCTGCGCGCGGTCGGCTGCAGCTTCGCCCTCGACGACTTCGGCACCGGCCTGAGCTCGTTCGGCTATCTGCGCAGCCTGCCGGTGGACTACCTCAAGATCGACGGCCAGTTCGTGCGCAATCTGGGCGAGGACCGCATCAACCGCGCCATCGTCGAGTCGATCAACCAGATCGGCCACCTGATGGGCGCCAAGACCGTGGCGGAGTTCGTGGAGGACCAGTTCCTGCGCGCGGCGTTGCGCGACATGGGGGTCGACTACGGTCAGGGCTGGGGCATCCACCGTCCGGTGTTGCTGCCGCCGCTGCCGGCGGTGAGCCCGGCGGTCTAGCCGCCGGGGGAGGAAGGCGCGGGCGTTCCGGGGGAACGCCCGCCGTCGGCGGCCTTAGGCCACCTTCACCGGGATCTTGCCGATCTTGGCGCGCCACTCGGCCGGGCCGGTCTGGTGCACCGAGTTGCCGTTGGCGTCGACCGCCACCGTCACCGGCATGTCCTCCACCACGAACTCGTGGATGGCCTCCATGCCGAGATCCTCGAACGCCACCACGCGCGCCTTGCGGATCGCCTTGGACACCAGATAGGCGGCGCCGCCGACGGCCATGAGGTAGACCGCCTTGTGCTTCTTGATGGCCTCGATGGCGGCCGGGCCGCGCTCGGCCTTGCCGATCATGCCCAGCAGGCCGGTCTGCGACAGCATCAGCTCGGTGAACTTGTCCATGCGGGTGGCCGTGGTGGGGCCGGCCGGGCCGACCACCTCGTCGCGCACCGGATCGACCGGGCCGACGTAGTAGATGAACTTGCCGCGGAAGTCGACCGGCAGCGATT
This sequence comes from uncultured Alkalilimnicola sp., assembly GCA_937951875.1. GTDB lineage: Bacteria > Pseudomonadota > Gammaproteobacteria > Nitrococcales > AK92 > JAAYIK01. Next base: position 47,319 of record CALGAN010000055.1, read on the forward strand.
CGCCGCGGGCGAGCATGTCCTGGATGCGCTTGTGCGCGGCGTCGCGGCCGGTGAGCATGGTGCCGGACAGCAGCAGGGTCTCGCCCGGCTTCCAGCTCTGCACTTCCTCGGGGGTGACGGTGTCCAGGTTGACCCGCTTGGCGGCCTTGGCCTCGCGCACGATCACCGGCCAGTCCTCCAGCTTCGGCGGTTCGAGCTTGGCCGGGCCGGAGCCGTCGAGCACGAAGTGGGCGTGGCGGGTGGCGGCGCAGTTGGGGATCATCGCCACCGGCAGGTTGGCGGCGTGGGTCGGGTAGTCCTTGATCTTGACGTCCAGCACCGTGGTCAGGCCGCCCAGCCCCTGGGCGCCGATGCCGAGCTGGTTGATCTTCTCGTACAGCTCCAGCCGCAGCTCCTCGATGCGGTTGCGCGGGCCGCGCGCCTTGAGCTCATGGATGTCGATGGTCTCCATGCAGGCTTCCTTGGCGAGCAGCATGGCCTTCTCGGCGGTGCCGCCGATGCCGATGCCGATGATGCCCGGCGGGCACCAGCCGGCGCCCATGGTGGGCACGGTGTTCAGCACCCAATCGACGATCGAGTCGGAGGGGTTGAGCATGACGAACTTGCTCTTGGCCTCCGAGCCGCCGCCCTTGGCGGCGACCTCGATCTCCACCGTGTCGCCCGGCACCACGCTCATGTGGATCACCGCCGGGGTGTTGTCGCGGGTGTTCTTGCGCGCGCCGGCCGGGTCGGCCAGCACCGAGGCGCGCAGCACGTTGTCCGGATGGTTGTAGCCGCGGCGCACGCCCTCGTTGATCATGTCCTCGATGCTCATGGTGGCATCGGGCCAGCGCACGTTCATGCCGATCTTCATGATCACCGTGACGATGCCGGTGTCCTGGCAGATCGGGCGATGGCCCTCGGCGCACATGCGCGAGTTGATCAGGATCTGCGCCATCGCATCCTTGGCCGCCGGCGATTCCTCCCGCTGATACGCCGCGTACACCGCGTCGACGAAGTCCTTGGGATGGTAGTAGGAGATGAACTGCAGGGCGTCGGCGACGCTCTGGATGAGGTCTTCCTGGCGGATATCGGTCATGGGAGGCGATTCTCCTGATGCTCTTGCTGATAACGGCCCATCGCGGCGGCATGCAGGGGCCGGGCGGGCGCGGCAATCGTGGGCGGGAGAAGTTTATATCACAGCCCGCGCACGCTGGCGTGCGCCCATGCCGGTTGTCGCACCGCCGCGGCTGCGGTAGATAGGGCGTTTTCGATGAACCGGCGCGTGGAGGTCGAGATGGAATATTTGCACACCATGGTCAGAGTCACCGATCTGGAGCAGTCGCTGGCGTTCTACCGCGATGCGCTGGGGCTGGTGGAGATCAGCCGCCAGGACTACCCGCAGGGGCGCTACACGCTGGTGTTCCTGGCCGCGCCCGGCGATGTCGAGCGGGCCAAGGTGCACAAGGCGCCGATGATCGAGCTGACCTACAACTGGGATCCGGAGGTGTACACCGGCGGGCGCAACTTCGGTCATCTGGCCTATCGGGTGGACGATATCTACGCCGTCTGCCGCCGGCTGCAGGAAAAGGGCGTGGTCATCAACCGTCCGCCGCGCGATGGCCACATGGCGTTCGTGCGCTCGCCCGACAACATCTCCATCGAGCTGCTGCAGAAGGGCGAACCGTTGCCGCCGCAGGAGCCCTGGGTGTCCATGCCGAACGTCGGCACCTGGTAGCCGGGCGGTGTCTATGGCGGCGATTGGGAAAATCGAATGGGCGCGCGGCTGAGAATCATTATCATTAAGCCAAGGACGAACAGGAATCGCCGCCATGATCAAGACTCTCAGCTTCGCCGCCGTTCACTTCACCGTCGCCTTCACGGTCGGCTACCTCATGACCGGCAGCCTGGCCGTGGGCGGCGCCATTGCGCTGGTCGAGCCGCTCTGCAACACCGTGGCCTACTTCTTCCACGAGAAATTCTGGGAGCGGCTGCGCCAGCGGCGCCAGACCCACACCAGCTACGTCTGGCTCTAGCCGCCGTCGCCGCCCCTCTTGATGACGGGGGCGGGTAGAACCATCTGTTTTCATTGGACCCCGTGAGGGGCACCGTGCACCCGCTCGGTCGCCGACGGCCTGTCGGCGGCGCCGGGCGGGCTGCCATCGTTTCGGGAGAAACGTCATGGCGGCTCTACGTTCGCCCACGGCGGCCGGACGGTTCTACCCAGCCGAGCCGACGTTGCTCGCCCGCACCGTCGACGCGCTCTTGGCCGCCCAACAGGCGGCCGATCGCGCCCCGAAGGCGCTGGTGGCGCCCCACGGCAGCTACGCCTGCTCCGGCCGCGCCGCCGCCGCCGCGTTCGCCCAGTTGCGCGCCGACCACGATTGGCTGCGCCGGGTGGTGGTGCTCGGCCCCAGCCACGGCCTGCCGTGTACGGGCATCGCGTTGAGCAGCGTGGCGGCGTTCGTCACGCCGTTGGGGACGGTTGCGGTCGATCTGGACGCCCAGGAGCGGGTGGCGGACCTGCCGCAGGTGAGCCGGCGCGAGGATGCGCACCGCAGCGAATACAGTATCGAAGTGCAGCTGCCGTTCCTGCAGCGGCTGCTCGGCGATTTCCCACTGGTGCCGCTGATCGTCGGCGAGGCCGAAACCGACGACGTGGCCGAGGTGCTGGCCGAACTCGATTACGACGGCGGCAGTCTGATCGTGGTCAGTTCCGACTTGAGCCATTACCACAGTTACGCCGCCGCTCGCCTGCTCGACCAGAGCGCGCGGGAGCACATCGAATCCTTGCGCAGTCTGCGCTGCCAGGACGCCTGCGGGCGCACCGCGATCAACGGTCTGCTCGCGTATGCGCGGGCGCGCGGCTGGCGCGCCCGCACCCTGGCGCTGACCAACTCCGGGGAAGGCGGCGGCGACAAGTCCCGGGTGGTCGGCTACGGCGCGTTCGCCTTCCTCGCCTGATACCGCAGCGGTTGCTTTTTCCCGGCGCAGCCTTACCTCTTCTGCCTGGTCGTGGCCGGGAACGGCCGGGAGGAGCGATGGTGGAAAGCACACAGGCGGCGCAGACGGGCCGCGTCAACGTCGGCGCCAACGAGCGCCGCGTCTCCTTGCTCGGCGGCGCCGCCACGGTCTTGTGGGGCTTGTCCCGCGGCGGCGCTGCGGGGGCGGCGCTGACCGTACTGGGCACGGCGCTGATCTACCGGGGCGCCAGCGGCCATTGCCCGCTGTATGCCCGTCTGGGCCGCAGCAGCGCCGGCCCCGACGATGGCGGGCTGCTAACGTCCGCGCGCGGCGAGCCCTTATCCCTGCACGGCGCGGTCACTGTCAGCCGAGAGCCGCGGGAGCTCTACGCCTTCTGGCGCGATTTCAGCCACCTGCCCCAGTTCATGCGCTACCTGGCCGAAGTCCGGCCGCTGGACGACCGGCGCAGCCGCTGGCTGGCGGTGCTGCCGGGCGGTCGGCGCGTGCGCTGGGACGCCGAGATTACTCAAGATGTGCCGGGCGAGCTCATCGCTTGGCGCAGCCTGCCGGGCGCCGAGCTCGAGAGCGAGGGCGAGGTGCGCTTTCGTGCCGGCCCGGAGGGACGCGGCAGCGAAGTGGAAGTGGCGATGCGCTGGCGCCCGCCGGGACCGGCCGGCGCCGCGGCGCGGCTGGTGCGCGGCCTGAGCCAGGCGGTGCTGCGGGAGGATCTGCGGCGCTTCAAGCAGCTGATGGAAGCCGGCGAGGTACCCACGGCGGCGCTGGTGCATTAGGGAGTGGAACGATGCGAGCGGTTTGTTGGCACGGCAGGGAAGACGTGCGGGTCGATCATGTCCCCGATCCGGAAGTGATCAATCCGCGCGACGCGGTGGTGCAGGTCACGGCCGCGGCGATCTGCGGTTCCGATCTGCACCTGTACGACGGCTATGTGCCGACCATGAACGAGGGCGACATCCTCGGCCACGAGTTCGTCGGCGAGGTGGTGGAGGTCGGCGCCGAAGTCGAGAACCTGCGGCCCGGCGACCGGGTGGCGGTGCCGTTTCCGATCGCCTGCGGTCAGTGCTTCTTCTGCCGGCGCGAGCTGTGGTCGCTGTGCGACAACTCCAACCCCAACGCGGGTCTCGCGGAGAAGATGTGGGGCCATTCGCCGTCCGGCATCTACGGCTATTCGCATCTGGTCGGCGGCTACGCCGGCGGCCAGGCCCAGTACGTCCGGGTGCCGTTCGCCGACGTCGGTCCGGTCAAGCTGCCCGACAGCATCAGCGACGAGCAGGCGGTGATGCTCACCGACGTGCTGCCCACCGGCTATCAGGCCGCCGACTACTGCGGCATCCAGCCGGGCGACACGGTAGCGGTGTGGGGCTGCGGCCCGGTCGGGCAAATGGCGATCGCCAGTGCCAAGCTGCTGGGCGCGGCCCGGGTGATCGCCATCGACGATGTGCCCGAGCGCCTGGAGATGGCCCAGCGCCATAGCGGGGCCGAGCCGCTGCGCCCTAGCGAGGTGGGGAACACGCTCGCCATGGTGGAGGCGCTGCGCGACCTCACCGCCGGTCGTGGTCCGGACGCCTGCATCGACGCCGTCGGCATGGAAGCGCACGGGATCGGCTTGGAGGGCTGGTACGATCGCGTCAAGCAGGCCGTGCGTCTGGAGACCGAACGTCCCACCGCGCTGCGGCAGGCGATCATGGCCTGCCGCAAGGGCGGCGTGGTGTCCATGCCCGGCGTGTACGGCGGCTTCGCCGACAAGATCCCGCTCGGTGCGCTGATGAACAAAGGCCTGACTTTGCGGACCGGGCAGACCCACGTGCACCGTTATCTGCGGCCGCTGATGGCCCGTATCGACAACGGCGAGATCGATCCCGCCTTCGTGTTCACCCACCGCATCGGACTGGAGGAAGTGCCGGACGCCTACCGCATGTTCCGCGACAAGCGGGACGGCTGCATCAAGGTGCTGGTGCGGCCGCAGGCGCACCGGCTGCACTGACCGGCGCGGGCGCTACGGGGGAATTGGCAGGTCCAGGCCGGCCGGCACCCAGACGCCGTGTTCGCAGCGCAGTACCTGCGAACCGCTCTTCACATAGCTGCCGTGCGGAAATTCCTCGTCGTTGAAGTAGCAGGCAGCGGGCACGGATTCGTCGATCTCGGGCGCCGGCTCCTCGCTGGCGATGGGATCGACGATCGGCGAATTGCGACGGTCCGGATCCTGAGCTCCAAGGTCGGGCAGCGGCATCGGAAAACCTCCTTGGCGACGTTCATAGGGATGGAAAGGGGGCGGTGCGCTGCTCAGCCCGGATGAGTGGGGGCGAAGGCGCCGCCGATCAAAGCGCCGATGAGCAGGCCGATGCTGGAGAACAGCGCCCAGACGCCCACTGCCACGCCGGAGATGAAGCCGATGATGGGGGCCTCCAGCAGCGCCAGCAGCAGCCAGATGCCCAGCCCCACCGCGATGGCCGGCAATACGGCGGCGCTCAACGCCCGGCCGACGGTACCGGCCTTGTAGCCGCCCACCAGACCGCCGATCAGCCCGTTGACGGCCGGCAGGAAGAACAGCGCCATGCTGATCGCCACCATCCACAGGGCGCTCGCTATCACCGAGCTGCGTTCTACATCGGTCATGGTCGTGCCTCCCCTCCGATACCGCGGATTCCGATCAGGACATGGGGGCGGGGCGGCGCGCTTGCAGCGGCCTTTGGCGAGACGTCGCGGGGGCGGTGTCGCTAAGTGCTCGCCTGCCTGTAGGAAATCCGCCTATCCACAAAATCTGTGGATAACTCTGTGCACAGGACTGGGAAAGAGAGCCCAAGCTGCCGTCGCTGCGAGCAGTTCGCTTGGTTTGCTCAGGTTTTGATCACTCGACAAAGTATTTTTAAATCAAGTTGTTAGTCCGTTGTGGGGAGCGGCTGGCGGCACTGGGTTGAGCGGCGCCGGTGGTTCTGCTGTGATGGGCGCCCGCGGCCAAGCGACGGACGGGAGGAGCGCCATGGCGGAGCGCGAGGGCGTCATCAAGTATCGGCTGGATCAGCGCCCGGGCCCCGCACCGGCGCTGGACGAGATCGCGGCGATCGAGGCGTGGCGGCGCATTCTGTTCGAGCTACGGCTGGTGGGGCGCGACCCCGACCGCTACCAGGGGTTGGGGTACGGCAACGTCAGCTGCCGGAGCGGCACCGGCTTCCTGATCAGCGCCAGCCAGACCGGTCATCTGCCGCGGCTGACGCCGGCGCATTATTGCCGGGTGCTGCGCTGCGATCCGCAGCGCAATCAGCTGGCGGCGGAGGGGATGCTGCCGCCCTCGTCCGAGGCGTTGACCCATGGCGCGGTCTACGCGGCCGATGCGACCGTGAACGCGGTGCTGCACGTCCATGGGCCGGCGCTGTGGCGGGCGGGGCTGGCGCTGGGGTGGCCAGCGACGCCGGCGACGGTGCCTTACGGCACTCCGGCCATGGCCGCGGCGGTGGCCGATTTGGTGCGGCAGGCGGCGGTGCGCGAGCGCGGCGTCATCGTCATGGCCGGGCACCAGGACGGCGTGTTGGCTTTCGGCGCCGATGTCGAGCAGGCCGGGCGCAATCTGCTGGGCGCGCTTGGCCAGGCTTACCTGTGGCAGTTGCGAGAGGGGAACGGTTCGGCTTGAAGCGGCGACGCCGCCCCATGATGTCGCCGGAAGGCGACAGCGTTCGGCCGGCCTGCGGGTCGATGCAAAATTTTCGGCAATCCTACATACCGCTGCGGCCATTTTCGTCGTAAGCTTCGCGCGGCCGAGATGCCACTCCGTAGGATTCATGCCGCCTCCCAGGATGGGCGGTGGCCAGCTCAGCTTGGGGGTAAACCAATGCAGCCCGAAAAGCAGGACAAGTTGTTGAAAGATTGGCTCGAGCAGCAGGAGCTCGCTGAGCGCATGCTGCCCATCATCGGTAAGCTCTATCGGGATCAGGGGGTCATCCTGCGGATCCACGGGCGGCCGATCAACAACGCCACCACCATCGATCTGCTCAAGGCCCATCGCTTCGTCAAGCAGTACGAGCCGGAAGCGCTGTCGATCCACGAGTCCTTCGCGATGCTCGAGGCGCTGAGCGAGCTGGAGCTGGCGCCGGCTCGGGTGGACCTCGGCAAGCTGACCGTCAACTACCTGAAGCTGCCCGCCCCGAAGCCGAGCCGGAGCGACTACCTCAAGGAGCAGCTCGCCTCCATCGTCGGCCGCCGCGAGCCGCTGCTCAAGGAGCCGCAGGATGTGGTGCTGTACGGCTTCGGCCGCATCGGTCGCATCCTGGCCCGGCTGCTGATCGAGCGCACCGGCTCCGGCAACAAGCTGCGGCTGCGCGCCGTGGTGGTGCGCAAGGGCTCCGATGACGACCTGTACAAGCGCGCCAGCCTGCTGCGTCGCGATTCGGTGCACGGTCCGTTCAACGGCTCGATCGACGTGCTGCCCGAGGAGAACGCGATCGTCGCCAACGGCAACTACATCAAGGTCATCTACTCGAACGACCCGGCCAGCGTCGATTACACCCAGTATGGCATCAAGAACGCCATCGTCATCGACAATACCGGCAAGTGGCGCGACGTCGAGGGCCTGTCCAAGCACCTGAGCTGCCCCGGCGTGGCCAAGGTGGTGCTCACCGCCCCCGGCAAGGGCGACATGAAGAACATCGTGTTCGGTGTCAACGACAAGGAGATCACCCCCGAGGACACGATCATCTCGGCGGCGTCCTGCACCACCAACGCCATCACCCCGGTGCTCAAGGCCATCCACGAGAAGTACGGCGTGGTCAGCGGCCATGTCGAAACGGTGCATGCCTACACCAACGATCAGAATCTGATCGACAACTTCCACAAGGGTGCTCGCCGCGGTCGTGCCGCCGCGCTGAACATGGTGATCACCGAGACCGGCGCCGCCAAGGCGGTCGCCAAGGCGCTGCCGGAGCTCAAGGGCAAGCTCACCGGTTCGGCCATTCGCGTGCCGACCCCGAACGTGTCCCTGGCCGTGCTCAATCTGAACCTTGAGCAGGAAGTCACCAAGGAGGAGGTCAACGCCTACCTGCGTGACGTGGCGCTCAACTCCAGCCTGATGGAGCAGATCGACTACACCGCCTCCACCGAGCTGGTGTCGACCGATCTGGTCGGTTCGCGTCACGCCGGCGTGGTCGACTCGGCCTCCACCATCGTCAACGGCAAGAGCTGTGTGCTCTACGTCTGGTACGACAACGAGATGGGCTACTCCTGCCAGGTGGTGCGCATCGTCCAGGAAATGGCCGGTCTGCGTCACCCCGTGCTGCCGGCCTAAGCTCGGTTTGCGTTGCCAAAAAAAGCCCCGGCGTTATGCCGGGGCTTTTTTATGCCGCGTTCTTTATCGTTTGTGCGGCGGGGAGGGCGGCCGTGTCGGCGGGGCGAGCCGCTGCCTCCCGAGGAATTCCCATTACCAGAACTTCTTCAGCCAGCTCGGCTTCAGCCAGCGGCGCTGCGCGCCGTGGGCCAGGAAGTGCTCGCTGTAGAGCACGTCCTCGTGCATGATGTGCCCGGTCAGCCACTTATGGAGGAACTCCATCAGCTCCGAGCGTGAAACACGGCCGGTATCGACCAGTTTCAGCTTGAAGTCCAAGATGTGGCGGATCAGATCCTCGTGATGTTTTTTGTGCGACTCGTATTCGGGGTAGCCGAGGATGCGCATCAGGCTCTCCTCGACCACGAAATGGGTCTGGGTGTACTGAATCAGCTTGTCCAGCGTCTCTTCCGCCGCTTTGGTGCCCCCCGTCGTCAGCAGCGCGACGTTCAGGTCGTTGACCAGGTCGACCAGATATTTGTGCTGCTCGTCGATCTCCTGGATGCCGACACTGAGCTTGTCGCTCCATTCTATGTATTTCGGAATGCTCATCCCCATCCCTCCTTAAGCAAAAAGCGCAAGGCATGATGCGTTGCAGCGCAGCTTAGGAAATGCCCGGGGGGAGTATGATGATCTAGGTCAGTTCCAGGGCTGGAACGGCCTGGCGCGGCGGGAGGAGTGGTGGTCGGGGCGGCGGGTGGTCGGCGTCACCGGGCGTTTCCCATCCCCCCTGTGGTGGGGCATGGCCGGCGCCTGCCGTGGAGGATATGGCATGAACCGCGGATTTCGGGGCGGCTGCGCCGTCGCGGCGGTCTGGATGATCCTGGCGCTCGGCGGTTGCGCCCGGCAGCCGGTGACGCGCTGGTCGGCGCTGGCGGTGGACGGGTATGTCAATTCGTCGATGAGCCAGGTGCGCATCGATATCGACGGCGAGACCGTCGTCCAGGGGCCGCTGCGGGTGCAGCGCTGTCGCCAGTCTCATCTTCCAGGGCTGGGCGGCTGCGGGCCGGTGCCGCTGCCGTTGACCGGCAGTTATCGCCAGCAGGAGGTCCGCGTCGAGTGCGAGCAGCTGCCGTTCGCAGGCTACCCGTATTGCGATGTGTACGTGGACGGCGAGCTGGCGGTGTCGCTGCTGTTCGACACGCTCGCGCCCGACGGCGGCTATGTGCCGTCCCGGCGTTGACGGACGCCAGGGCTATTCGGACCGCTCGAACGGCGGCCGGCGGTCTTCACCGCTGTGCGGTCGCACCTGGTCGGTGGCGATGCCCGGCGCGTCCATGGCGTTGAACTCGCGCTCGCTCACCAGTCCGTCGCCGTCCCGGTCCATCTGGTCGATGCGATCGAGGATGTCGGCCTTGCGGGCTTCGGTGGGGCTGATGTAGCCGTCGCGGTCACGGTCGAAGTTGCTGAAGGCATCGCGCGGCTGGTGGCCGGCGCCCATCTGGGCGATGGCGGGGACCAGTGTCGCGGTGAGCGCGAAGGTAGCTAGCAGGGGTGTGTGCATAGGTGTGCTCGGCACGAAATAAGGCCAGCGCCCGTCGGTTAGGTGTTTCCATCGTAACCGACGGTACTCGCCGAGTGGTTTCCCTCCTTGGCGAGGAGGCTGGCCTGTTACCTGCCGGCTCCGGCGTCCATCCGATGATCGGGCTCATCCCGATGCTGAAAGGTCCGCGGTGGCCTGCAGGTTAGTTAGGGAATTATGGTCGGCCGCGCGTTTTCCAAGGGGGCGAATGGCAATGGCGCATCGCCCTGTGCCATCCTCTACCCTCCCGGCCGTGGTCGTCGCTTGTTATATAGAGGTTTTCGGATGAAGGTCCTGATCGTTCCCGTCACTCCCTACCAGCAGAACTGCTCGCTGCTGATCTGCGAGCAGACCGGGCAGGCGGCCGTGGTGGATCCAGGCGGGGAAATCGACCGCATCATCGACGCGGCCGAGGAGGCTGGCGCGCGGCTGAGCAAGATCCTGGTGACCCACGGCCATCTCGATCATGCCGGCGGCGTCGCCGATCTGGCCGAGCGGCTGAAGCTGCCGATCGAAGGGCCGCATCGCGGCGATCAGTTCTGGATCGATATGCTCGATGAGCAGAGCCGCCGCTTCGGGTTCGGCCATGCGCGTCGGTTCACGCCCGACCGCTGGCTGGAGGACGGCGATACGGTCCAGGTTGGCGAGCTGACGCTGCAGGTGCTGCATTGCCCGGGGCACACGCCGGGGCATGTGGTGTTCGTCGAGCCGGAAAGCCGCATCGCCGCGGTGGGCGATGTGCTGTTTCAGGGCTCCATCGGGCGAACCGATTTCCCGGGTGGGGATCATGCGGCGCTGATCCATTCCATCCGCAACAAGCTGTTCCCGCTTGGCGATGATATCCGTTTCATTCCCGGCCATGGCCCGACCTCGACGTTCGGCGCCGAACGGGCGAGCAATCCGTTCGTGGCCGACCGCCGCTTCGGTTAGCGGTGAGCGTCGGCGGTTGGGCCGGCGGGCGGACGGACAACATGATATGGTAGCCGGCCTCGCGCACCGGCTCCCTGAAGAGGCTCGGAATAGGCGCGGTCACCACGCTGGAAGAGACGATTGACGCAACTATGAGCGACGACCTCAGTCCCTACGATACGGCCGCGACGCAAGCGGTCGAGCTGGGCAATCGGTTGGCGGACGCCGATCAGCAGGCTGATTTGTGGGATATCGCCGATGGGTTGCTGGCCGGCGCGATCCAATACTGGCTATGGTCGCGCCAGCCTTGCGCCGATCCGGCATGTCCGGACTGCTTCGCCCTGAGCACCGCCGAGCTGCGCTTGAAGGAGCTGCAGCGGTTGGTCGAGGAGCTGGCCCGGACCAGCGAGTACTTCCACTCGCCCACCGATACCGGCGCCGGCCATGCTTGAGTCGAGAGTCTTCCCGGCCGTGCGGCCGGGAAGGCGGTTCACTCGGAGTGGCGTTCGCGGATGGCGAAGGGATTGAAATTGACGTTCTCGTCGAAGGTGTCGATCCCTTCGCGCCGCTTCAGATACCCCACCACCACATAGGTCAGCGGCGTCGCCACTATCTCGTACAGCGACTTCGTCACCCACTGGGTCAGGGCGGCGGCCACCAGCGCCGGGCCGCTCATGATGCCGACGAACGCCACGGCGATGAAAACCGCCGAATCCAGGCCCTGGCCGACCAGGGTCGAGCCGATGGTGCGCAGCCACAGCCAGCGGCCGCGGGTGATTACCTTCAACCGCGCCAGCACGTAGGCATTGGCGAATTCCCCGATCAGATAGGCCAGGAACGAGGCCAGCAGCAGCCGCGGTGCGAAGCCGAGGATGGTGGCGTAGGCGTCCTGGTGCGGCCAGATCGGCGCTGGCGGCAGCGCGATGGTGGCGGCGATGAAGCCCACCAGCGCGAGATTGCAGGCGAACCCCATCCAGATCACCAACCGGGCGCGGTGAAAGCCGTACACCTCGGTCAGCACGTCGCCGAAGATGTAGCTCAACGGAAACACGATCACGCCCGCCGGCATCAACCAGGGGCCCAACTGCACGAGCTTTACGCTGACGATGTTGGACAGGATCAGCGTGCTGACGAAGGCGGCCGCCACCCACAGGAAGGCGGTGGAGTGTCGGGCCGTGGAAGACTGTCGTTGGCTGTTCACGGAGCGGCGGTCCTGCGATCGGAAAACGGGAGGGCGGCCATGTTAGACCAAAACGGCCACGCCGAGGACGGTGCCGGTGCCGATATGGCGGCGCGGACGGCCGATCGCGCCATGCCCGACCCCGCTCCGTCGCCGAGCGGTGATCCACTTTTTCGCCGCATCATTGGCCGCCGGGCCGATCGTACCGCCGAATCCCGACGCGGTTTTCTGCGCCTTATATCCCAACACCGGGGAATGGCGGGCTCGGTCGTGATGCGGTGCGGTAAGTGATTGAGTGTTCGGCGGTGGGAAGGGCGGGGGACTTGACAAGCCCAATAAAAATCGTGAACTTCATCACATAAGTATGTTAGTGTTTTAAGCGGTGCGATCTTGGCGCAATCGCGGACGGCGCATGCCTGTCGTGGAGCGGGTTGAGTCCGTCAGCAAGGCATGTAGGGGGGCTTGATCGCCGGGATATGGCGTCGAATGCCGCGCCGGCATTTATGCATCACCAGGAAAATAACGATGTCAACCTTCCGTTCGGAGCTCGATTACTACGCTAGCCAGCAATGTGCACCGCAATGGCGTAGTTTTCTGTTGTCCCTGGCTGAAGAATTGAGCGAGCAGCTGGATATCACCGAATTGCGCCAGCTGATGCGCGCGCTCGGGCGGCGTGTGGCTGCCAAATTGCCGCTGGCGCGGGTGGCAACCCTGGAAGAACTCGCCGCTTCCGCCAACGAGGTCTGGCGCGAGCTGCACTTCGGTTGGGTCGAGTGCCGTGAGCAGGACGGCTTCCTGCAGCTCATCCATCACGCCGATCCGCTCGCGGCCGCATTCGGCGACCGTGCCGATGCCTGGGCCCCCGCCCTGTTGGAAGGGGTGTACGAAGAGTGGTTGCGGAACGCGGGTGCCGACCAGCGGCTGCGTCTGTATCAGCAGGGTGAGCGTACCCAGCGTAATCAACCGCTCGAATTCCGGCTTTCTCTGGCGTAAGGCGAAAAGGTAATGGAACAGCGTAGTGATATCAGTCGCCTTTTGTCCGCGACGGGGGTCTCGGGGCTGCGTTTCCAGGAAATTCGCGAGCAATCACGGGTCGAGGAGGCTCGTGATCGCTGGCCTTTGCTGAAGAATGGCGGTGCGGCGTTCGAAGCTTCCGGTGCGGTCAACGGGGCGCAGCCGAGCGCCGGTCTCCAGCGCGTGGTGTCCGCGCCGCTGCGCGAGCCTGCGCGCCCGTCTGAAGGCGGCATGTTCTCCCGGTTGATGGAGCAGCAGCCCGCCGCGGCGCCGGCGGCCATGCCGGAGCGGCGCGGCGAGGGGCGGCCTTGGTCGGGACGCTCGACCGCCGGGAATTCCACCGCTCTGCAGGATGTCTTCGCCCGCCTGTTAGAGGCCGGCGGCACCGCGCGAGCGCCTGTAACGGGTTTGCGTCGCCTCGTGCGCTGACCAGCGGAGCGAGGGAATGCACATCATTGCCGTCGTCTCTATGAAGGGCGGCGTGGGCAAGACCACGACCGTCGCCAACTTGGCCGCGGCGTTGCGCTGCTCCGGTCGCGAGGTGCTCGCTGTCGACCTGGATCCTCAGAATGCGCTGAGGCTGCACATGGGGGACGATCTACGCGACTGGTACGGGCTCGTGCCGGCGGCGATGAGCGAGGGAACCCTCAAGAGCGCCGTGCGCCGCGCCGCCTCCGGCGTGCACTACATCCCCTATGGGCAGGTGGACGAGCAGTCGCGCCTCGATTTCGAGGCGCTACTGGCGGCCCAGCCACACTGGCTGGGGCAGCAGCTGCAGCGGCTCGATATCGCGGACGACGGTTGCGTGCTGCTCGACACGCCGCCCGGACCGTCCGTATATCTGCGGCAGGCCCTGCTGGCCGCGACGATGGGCCTGGTGGTCAATCTCGCCGACGCCGCCTCCTACGCTACGCTGGCCGGGTGTGCGCGCATCCTCGCCAACTATCCCGCGCCCGGTGGGCGCATCGATTACTACCTTTTCAATCAATACAACCCCGCCAGCGCGATCGCCCGTGACGTGCTCGCGGTAACTCGCGGGGATCTCGGCGAGCGCTTGGTGCCGGTGGTCCTGCACCGCGACGAGGCGGCGGCGGAGGCGCTCGCTTGCCAGCAATCCGTGCTTCGCTACGACCAGCATGCCCAGGTCAGCGCCGATTTCCAGCGCTTGGCGGCGTGGCTCGGGCAACGCCTGCGCTGATCCAGGGGAGACAGGATGGAAAAGCGCAAGGGATCTGTTCTCGCCAAAATCAGCGCCTGGTTCGGCCGCCTGCCCGGATGGCTGCGGGGCCTGCTGCGGGCGGTGGTGGCGGTGGCGGCCGGACTATGGTTCGCGCTGGCGGTCAGCGTGCCGCTGGAGCTGGAGTGGCAGGCGCTGTTCGGGCTTTGCGGCATCGCGCTGGCGCTGGCGCTGCGCCGGGTCGGCGGGCGCCTGATCACGCTCTTGCTGTGCCTGGTGTCGGTCACGGTCTCGACCCGGTACATGTATTGGCGCTTCACCGAGACCCTGGGGTGGAGCGGCAACGGCGAGATCGCCTGGCTGGACGTCGGGTTCGGCGCCGGACTGCTGCTGGCGGAGGTCTACACCTGGTTGGTGCTGGTGCTGGGTTACTTCCAGACCGTCTGGCCGCTGCGGCGCAAGCCTGTGCCCCTGCCCGACGATCTGGCGAGCTGGCCGACGGTCGACATCTACATCCCCACCTATAACGAACCGTTGAAGGTGGTGCAGCCGACGGTGCTGGCGGCCATGCAGCTGGAATGGCCGCAGGACAAGCTGCGCGTCTACATCCTCGACGACGGCCGCCGGCCGGAATTCAAGGAATTCGCCGAGCAGGTCGGCGCCGGCTACATCGTCCGGCCGGACAACAAGCACGCCAAGGCCGGCAACATCAACCACGCGCTGACCAAGACCGACGGCGAGTTCATCGCCATCTTCGACTGCGACCACGTGCCGGCGCGCTCGTTCTTGCAGCTGACCATGGGCTGGTTCCTGCGCGATCGGCGCCTGGCGATGCTGCAGACGCCGCACCACTTCTTCTCGCCCGATCCGTTCGAGCGGAACCTGGGCGTATTCCGGCGCACGCCGAACGAGAACGAGCTGTTCTACGGCCTGGTGCAGGACGGCAACGACTTCTGGAACGCCACCTTCTTCTGCGGCTCCTGCGCCGTGCTGCGGCGCCAGGCGCTGGACGAGATCGGCGGCGTGGCGGTGGAAACCGTGACCGAGGACGCCCACACCGCGCTGAAAATGCACCGGCGCGGCTGGAACACCGCCTACATCAACATTCCGCAGGCCGCCGGTCTGGCGACCGAGAGCCTGGCGGCTCACATCGGTCAGCGCATCCGCTGGGCGCGCGGCATGACCCAAGTGTTCCGCGTCGACAACCCGCTGCTCGGCCGCGGCTTAAGCCTGGCGCAGCGGCTCTGCTACCTCAACGCCATGCTGCACTTCCTGTACGGGTTGCCGCGCCTGGTGTTCCTGACCGCGCCGCTGGCCTACCTGTTCCTGGAAGCGCACGTGATCCACGCCTCGGCGCTGATGATCGGCGCGTTCGCGCTGCCGCACCTGGCGCATGCCGCCATCACCAACTCCAGGCTGCAGGGCAAGTACCGCCATTCGTTCTGGGCCGAGGTCTACGAGGCGACCCTGGCCAGCTACATCCTGCTGCCGACCCTGCTGGCCCTGATCAATCCGAAGCTGGGCAAGTTCAACGTCACCGCCAAGGGCGGCTACATCGAGCGCGACTACTTCGACGCCAAGATCGCCAAGCCCTACCTGGTGCTGCTGGGCTTGAACCTAATCGGTCTGGCGGTGGGCATCGGCCGGCTGCTGTGGTGGAACACCCACGAAGTGCCGACGGTGGTCATGAACCTGCTGTGGACCATCTACAACGTGATCATCCTCGGCGCGACGGTGGCGATCGCCTGGGAGCGGCGCCAGATGCGCGCCAGCGAGCGAATTCCGGTCAAGGTGCCGGCCAGTCTCATGCTTGCGGACGGCAGAATGCTGGTCGCCGAGACCACCGACATTTCTCAGGGCGGCGTCGGAGTGCGCTTGCCGCGCGAGATCCCGCTGCAGGCAGGGGAAGCGGTCTGTTTGGTGTTGTTCGAGGACGGCCGGGAGTTCGATTTCCCGGCTAGGGTGGTCGACTGTCGAGAGCGAACCTTGGGACTCATGTTCGATAATCTTGACCTGAAACGGCAGACTGATCTGCTTCGGTTCACGCACCTGCGGGCCGACGCTTGGCTCGACGCTCGCGAGGGCAAGCAGCCGGATCGACCGCTGGTTGCTTTCGCCAACGTGTTCCGCTACGGCGTGGACGGTATCCGCCGCTTGGTGCCGTGGCTGCTCAGCCTGCCCCGCCATTGGCTGGCCGGCCGCCGCGAGCAGGCGGCGAAGGCGGCGTGGGCGGCGATGCTCGGCGCCGCGCTGCTGGGCGCGCTGGGCTATCACGCGCCGGCCGATGCCGCGCAGGCGGTCGCTGCCGACCGGACCGAGAAGCGCGAGGTCACCCTGCGCCAGCTCAGCGTCGACGCTCCTCTGCGGTTGCGCGGCGTCGACGGGCGCATCCAGCTGCCGTTCTCGGTGCGTTCCGACGAGCACATCGTCAGCGCCCGCCTGCGCCTGCGCTACAGTCATTCGCCGTCGCTGCTGGCCAACCTCAGCCACCTGAACGTGATCCTCAACGGCGAGGTGATCGCGAGCATCGTGCTGGATCCCCGCCAGGGCGGCGAGCAGCTGGAGCGGCTGATCAACATCCCGACGCTGTTGATCAGCGATTACAACGAGCTGGTGCTCAACTTCATCGGCCACTACACCACCGCCTGCGAGGATCCGGCCCATACCAGCCTGTGGGCGGCGGTGAGCCAGGACAGCGTGCTGGAGCTGACCACCGCTCGGCTGAAGCTGCGGGACGATCTGAGCCTGCTGCCGCTGCCGTTCTTCGATCCCAAGGATCAGCAGCGCGTGAGCGTGCCGTTCGTGTTCGCCGGATCACCGTCGCTGCCGACCCTGAAGGTGGCCGGCACGGTCGCCTCCTGGCTGGGCGCGCTGGCGGGGTATCGCGGCGCGGAATTCCCGGTGTCCATCGATGGCCTGCCGGCCGGTAATGCCGTGCTGTTCGCGGTCGGCCCGGTGAGCCTGCCCGGCCTCGACCTGCCGTCGGTGGACGGGCCGACCGTGGCGGTGATGGCCAATCCCCGCGATGCCACTCGCAAGCTGCTCGTGCTGCGGGGCCGCAGCGTCGAGGAGCTGGAGACCGCCGCCCATGCCCTGGTGCTGGGTGCGGGCGTGCTGCAAGGGGCCAGCGCCCGCATCGAACGCCTGGAGCTGCCGGAGCCACGCAAGCCTTACGATGCGCCGTTGTGGATTCGGACCGACCGGCCGGTGCGGCTCGGCGAGCTGGCGTCTCCCGACGCGCTGCAGGTGGAGGGCTTCTTCCCCAGCCCGATCCGCGTCAGCTTCCGGGTGCCGCCCGATCTGTTCACCTGGCGCAGCAGAGGCGTGCCGCTGGAGCTGGTCTACCGCTACGGCACCCAAGGCGCGACCGCCGACTCCACCTTGAACCTCAGCCTCAATGGCAAGTTCGTGTACGGCCTGCCGTTGCCGCACGACGAGCCGAGCTGGCTGCAGCGGCAGCTGGGGCGCGACGTGTTCGGCCCCGAGGACGGCTTGCAGCGCCGCAAGCTGCTCGTGCCGACCCATTTGATCGTCGGCCGCGACCAAATGCAGTTCCAGTACTACTTCGAGCCGCTCAAGGAAGGCGAGTGTCGGGACGTGCTGCTGGACAGCACGCGCGGCGCGATCGATCCGAACACCACCTTGGACTTCAGCGGCTTCCACCATTACACGCGACTGCCGGATCTGGCCAAGTTCGCCAACCTCGGCTTCCCGTTCACGCGCCTGGCGGACCTGGCGGACACGGCCGTGGTGCTGCCGGAGCGGCGGCCGCTGCCGCTGCTGGAGGCGTATCTGGCGCTGCTGGGGCGGTTGGGCGAAGCCACCGGTTATCCCGCGCTGCGAGTGACGCTGGTCGAGCCGGGCAACCTGGCGACCGTGGCCGACAAGGATCTGCTGGTGATCACCACCGCCTCCGGCATGGAGCTGCCGGCGGATTGGCAGGAGCACATGCCGCTGTGGCAGCGCGCCGGCCGCTGGGAGGTGCGTACGCCCGGTTACTGGGAGCGGTTGGCGCGGTTGCTCGAGGACGAGCGCGCCGCCGCGCAGCGCGCGCAGGCCGCGCGGCTGGTGCTGGACGCCGGCGCCGGGTTGAACGCGGTGATGGGCTTCATCTCGCCGCTGTCCGACCGCCGCAGCGTGGTGCTGCTGACCGCGGGCGATGTCGCGGCGCTGCCGCGCATCGTCGAGAGCATCATCGATCCGGCCACCACCATCGATTTCCAAGGCGACCTGGCCGTGCTGCGCGGCACCACGGTGGCGTCGTTCCGGGTCGGTCCGTCGAGCTACTACGGCGAGCTGCCCTGGTGGACCAAGGCCCGCTGGTTGATGCACCAGCACCCGCTGGTGCTGCTGGTTTGCGTGGTGCTGAGCTTGCTGCTGCTGGCGGTGGTGCTCTACGCCATGCTCAAGCGCCGCGCGCGTAAGCGTCTCCATGGCAACGGCAAGAAGAGCGATTAAGGTGCTGCTCGGCATGGCGCTGGCGCTCGGGTTGGGGGCGGACGCCGCCGCGGCCGCCGCCAAGCCGGCGAGCGCCGACGTCTGTGGGCCGTGGCCGCTGTGGCAGGCCTATGCCGCGCATTTCATCCAGGGCGACGGCCGCGTCGTCGACTTCCATGCCGCCCACAGCACCTCGGAGGGGCAGGCGTACGCGCTGTTCTTCGCGCTGGTCGCCAACGACCGATCGCGCTTCGACGCGGTGCTGAAATGGACCGAGGCCAATCTCGCCGGCGGCGACCTGGGCGCCAACCTGCCGGCCTGGCGCTGGGGCCAGCGCGAGGACGGCAGCTGGGGCGTGCTCGATCCCAACGCCGCCAGCGACGCCGACCTGTGGCTCGGCTACACCCTGCTGGAGGCGAGCCGGCTTTGGCAGGAAGCGTCCTACGGCGAGCTCGGCCAGCGGCTGCTGGCGCTCGTGGTCGAGCAGGAAGTGGAGAACCTGCCCGGGCTGGGGCCGATGCTGCTGCCGGGGCCGGAGGGCTTCCGGCCGGCGGAGGCGCTGTGGCGCCTCAACCCGAGCTATCTGCCGATCCAGCTGCTGCGCGCGCTGCATCGGTACGATCCCAAGGGGCCCTGGGGGGAGATGGTGCTCCCCGCGGCCAGGCTGCTGCGGGAAACGGCCCCGCACGGTCTCGCGCCGGACTGGGTCGCCTATCAGGCCGGGGTCGGCTGGCGTCCCGACCCGGACAAAGGGGCGGAGGGCAGCTATGATGCCATCCGTGTCTATCTGTGGCTGGGCATGCTGGACGCCGCCGAGCCGCTGCGCGCGCCGCTGCTGCAGGCGCTGGACGGCATGACCCGTCGCCTGCGCAAGAACCCCGTGCCGCCGGAGCGGGGCGACACGCTTACCGCCGAATTCCAAGGCAGTGGCCCGGCGGGGTTCTCCGCCGCGCTGCTGCCGTATCTGGCGGCTCAGGACGAAGCCGCGCTGCTGGCCCGGCAGCGGCAGCGGGTCGAGGAGGCCCGCCGCGATCGCCTGCTCGGTGAAGACCCGCGCTACTACGACCAGAATCTCGCTCTTTTCGGCACCGGTTGGCTCGACGGTCGCTTTCGCTTCGCCGCCGAGGGCCAGCTGCTGCCGGCCTGGAACACGCTATGCCGCAAGTCGAGACCATGATTCTTCGCGCGTTGCTGGTGCTGCTGCTGGGCATCGCGCCCATCGCGTGGTCGTCGGCCGCCGAGCCCGAGGCCGATCTGCTGGCCCAGGCGCGGCACTGGCAGGAGCGCGGGCGGCCGGACCTGGCCGAAACCGCTTGGAACAAGCTGCTCGTCATCAACCCCGAGCACCCCGAGGCGTTGGCCGGCCTGGGCGAGCGCGCCGCCCAGCGCGGCGATCAGGCCGCGGCGCGCGATTACCTGCAACGGCTGCGCAAAGTCGCGCCCACGCACCCCGGGGTCGCACGCATCACCCATGCGCTGTCGGCGCCGACCCTGGATGCCGAGCTGCTGAAACGCGCCCGGGAGCGGGCCGCGGCTCAGCGTTACGAGGAGGCCGCCGAGACCTATCGGCTGCTGTTCGAAGGCCGGCAGCCGGAAGGGGCGCTCGCCCTGGAGTACTACCAGACTCTAGGCGCCACCGAGAACGGCTGGGAGGCCGCCCGCGAAGGGCTGACCCGCCTGGCCCGCGAGCATCGCAACGATCCGAGCTACGCGCTGGCGCTGGCTAAGCATCTCACCTATCGCGAGCCCAGCCGCCGCGAAGGTATCCGCATGCTGTCGGGCATGCGCGGCGCCGAGGCGGAGAAGGCTTGGCGTGACGCGCTGCTGTGGCTGAACGCCACGCCGGCCGACATTCCGCTCTACCAGAGCTATCAGCAGCGGGTGGGCGCGGATCCGCAGGTCGACGCCAAACTGGCGCAGCTGCGGCAATGGCAGCAGGACACGCAGCGCCGCCAGCAGCCGCAGCAGGCGCCGACGCTGAGCGAGGCGGACCGCCGTCTCCAGCAGGGCTACGAAGCGCTCGACGATGGCGCGCTGGCCAGCGCCGAGGAGCACTTCCAGCGCGTGCTCGCTCTGCGGGCGCGCAATGCCGACGCGCTCGCCGGCTTGGGGCTGGTGCGGCTGCGCCAGCAGCGTTTCGGCGAGGCCGAGCGCTTGCTCGCCGACGCCTCCCGCGCCGCGCCGCGCCGCGCGAAGCAGTGGGAAAGCGCGCTGCGCAGCGCCCGTTACTGGCACACCCTGGAGCGGGCCGCGGCGGCCGAGCGGGCTGACCGCGCGGACGAGGCGGAGCGCGAGCTGCGCAAGGCCATCGCCCTGGACGAGCGCGAGCCGACCGCCCGGCTACGGCTGGCTGGCCTGCTCGCCCAGCGCGGCGACTACCAGGCGGCCGAGCAGCTCTACCGGGCGCTGTTGCGCGAGCGGCCGCAGCATGCCGACGCCCTGCAGGGCCTGTTCGAGACCCTGGCCGCGCAGGGCAAGGATGACGAGGCCCTGGCGCTGATCGAGGAGCACGGCTCCACGCCGGGGCTGAGTCGGCGGGTCGGCAAGCTGCAGGCGCGGGTGCTGCGCCGCCAAGCCGAGCAAGCGAGCGACGTCGACGAGCGTCTGGCGCTGTATCAGCGTGCCCTGGCGCTCGATCCGGAGGATCCGTGGATTCGGCTGGAGCTAGCCAAGCTGCATTTGCAGCGGGGGGACGAGCGCGAAGCGCACGAGCTGATCGACAGCCTGTTGCTGACGCACCCGGACATGGCCGATGCGCTGCACGCCAAGGCCTTGCTCGCCGCCGAGTCCGGACAGTGGTGGGACGGCCTGCAGGCGCTGGAGCGGATAGCGCCGGCCGAGCGCACCGAACCGATGCGCCAGCTGCAGCATCGCCTTTGGCTGCAGTACCAGACCCAACGGGTCGGCATCCTGGTCCGCAACGGCCAGCCGCACGCCGCCCAGGCGGTGCTGCAGGAGCTGAAGCAGGCGGTCGGCAACCGGCCTGAGGAGCGCGCTATGGTGGCGCAGGCCATGGCCGATGCCGGTGACCTGGCCTCCGCCATGGGCTTGTTGCGGCAGGCGCTGGCCGAAGGCGGACCCGACAGCGCCGCCATCAGGCTGCAATACGCCGGCCTGCTGCTGCGCAGCGGCCAGGAGGCCGAGGCGCGGCTGCAGTTGCAGCAGCTGCGGTTCGACAGCCAGCGGCTGAACGAGCGCCAGCGGCAAACCATGGACGAGCTGGCGCAGGCGCTGGCGCTGCGTGATGCCGCCCGCGCCCGGGAACGCGGCGATCTGGCCGCGGCGTATGAATTCCTCGCGCCCTGGCTGGAGCGGCAGCCGCCGCAGCCGAGCGTGCTGCAGGAGCTCGCCGCGCTCTACCAGAAGGCCGGCGATCAGGCGCAGGCGCTGGATCTGTATCGGCAGGTGCTGGCCGAGCAGCCGGACAACGTCGACGCCATCACCGGCGCGGCCGGCGCGGCCATGGAGCTGGGCGAGCACGACTATGTGCAGAACCTGCTCGACAACGCGCTGCGCCGCCAGCCGGACGACGCCCGTCTGTATGCGCTGCGCGGCCGTCTGGCGCGCGCCCGTGGCGCCGATCGCCAGGCCATGCAGGATCTGAACAAGGCGTTGGCGCTGGGCGCGCGCAGCGCCAACGGCGATGCCCGGTCCGGCGCCGGTCTGCTCTTGATCGAACGCGGCGGCGGCGCTTATCTGCCGCCGCGCCAGCTCGCCGGTGCGGCGCCGCGCGCGGTGGCGGCTACCGCCGCGCCGGCTGGCGATCGGACGGTGGCGAGCGGCGAGCGGCCCGCGGCGCCGGTGGCCGGCGCCAACCCGTTCGCGCCGCCGCAGCCCGTACCCGGCGATGATGCCAATGCCTGGCAGGAGGAGGTGCGGCAGCAGATCGCCGAGATCGAGAGCGAGCGCGGTTCGACCTTCCGGGTCGGTCCCGCGGTGCGCTTCCGCGACGGCCGCACCGGTTTGGACAGCCTCACCGAGCTGGGCCTGGCGCTGGAGGCGAGCCTGAATATCGGCTACGTCGGCCGGCTGAGCCTGAGCGCCAATCCGGTGTGGATTGACGCCGGCCAGGTCAGCGGCAGCAGCGTCGACACGGCGATGCGCTTCGGCGCCCTGGCGCTGGATCTGGATCGGTTCGACGGCCGTCGCTACGGCCAGGACGCCACCGGCGTCGGCCTGCAGCTGGCGTACGAGCAGCAGGATTGGCGCTTCGACCTGGGCTCGACGCCGTTCGGCTTCCCGCAGGTTTACGCGGTCGGTGGGGTGCGCTGGGCGCCGCGCTTCGGCGACACCGAGCTGATGGTGTCGCTGTCGCGGCGCGCGGTGACCGACAGCGTGCTGTCCTACGCCGGCACCCGCGATCCGCTCACCGGCCGCAGCTGGGGCGGCGTGCACCGCACCGGCGCCGCGGCCCGTCTGGTGCAAGATTTCGACCGCTTCGGCGTGTACGGCAGTCTGGGCTATTACCGGCTGGCCGGCGACGACGTGGAGGACAACCGTCAGTTCGAGCTGGGCACCGGCTTCTACTGGAAGTTGTGGCGGCGCCCCGATCAGGAATTCACCCTGGGCCTGAACCTGACCTACTTCCAGTACCGCGAGAACCTGCGCCACTTCACGCTCGGCCACGGCGGCTACTTCAGCCCGCAGCGCTTCGTCGCGGTCACGGTGCCGGCCGAGCTGACCGGCCGCTACCAGCGCTTGTCCTATCGGCTGGGTATCGACGCCGGGCTGCAGCACTTCCAGGAGGACGCCGCCGACCTGTTCCCCGGCGATCGCGCGCTGCAGGCTGGCCTGGAGGCGGCGGCCGCGGACGATCCGCGCCTGATCACCGGCTACGCCGGCCAGAGCTCCACCGGCCTCGGCTTCAACGGCCTGGTGGAGCTGGAATATCAGCTCAGCACCCGGCTGGCGCTCGGCGGCGCCTTGCGCTACAGCAACGCGCGGGATTACGACGAGCTGAGCCTGCTGCTGTTCCTGAGCTACTACTTCGACAGGAGCTATCCGTCGGTGCTGTTCCCGCCGCAGGTACTGACGCCTTATCCCTGGGAGACCGGTCGATGAGACACGCCGTCGCTTTCGCGCTGTTGCTGGTTCTGAGCGCCGCCCCCGCGGCGGACGGCGACTGGATCGCCCGGGGACGGGAACTGATGGCGCGCGGCGAGTTCGAGGCCGCGCGTCGCCTCTACGGCGAGGCGGTGCAGCGCAATCCCTTCGATCCCGTGGCGCTCAACAACCTGGCGGTGGCGCACGCGGCGCAGGGCGATCGCCAGACCGCCCGCGCGCTGCTGCAGCGGGCCCGTCAGGTGGCGCCCTACCGGGGCGACATCGTCGAAAACCTGCAGCGGCTGGAGCAGGACGACGCGCTGCCGCCGCAGGAGCGCGCGCCGGCGATGATCGGCGATCTGCCGCCGCCGCCCCCGCCGCGCTGGTAGCCGCGCCGGCGGCTTTCCTCCCTCCGCCTTCCCTGCGCGACCGGTCGGTCCGCGCGCCTTGCGCATTGCCTCCGTCACGGGGACCGGCCCGCGATTTCGCTGCGGCGGGCCGCATCCCCATTTCTCGGCACAAGGCTCGATCGGCACCGACAGAGGCAATAAGCACATGATCGTCCGCAGGAAAGAACAACGGCGCCGCAGGCGTTGGTGGCTGTTGGCGTTGGGCTATGCCGGGCTGGCGGCGTACTACCGCTACCGGCCTCAGCCGCCGGGTGTCGAGCCGCCGCCCCGCAGCTATCGGCTACCGGCCCATCATCTGCGCTTCGTCTACAACATGGTGTGGTACGAGAACGGCGAGCGGCGCGCCGTGCGCCAGGTGGTGGACACGCTGTGCGAGTTGATCCGCCAGGCGCGCCGCTGGGTGGTGCTGGACGTGTTCCTGTTCAACCGCCTGCACATCGAGCGCGGCGACTTCATGCCGGTGACGCGCCAAGTCGCCGACACCTTCGCCGGCAAACGCCATCCGTCCTACTTCCTCACCGATCCGTTCAACGTCTTCTACGGCACGCTGCCTTGCCCGCCGCTCGATTGGCTGCGCGAGGCCGGGGTGACGGTCGGGATCGTCGACGTGCGCCGCATCCGCGACAACAATCTGGTGTACTCGCCCCTGTGGCGGGCCTTGCTGCAATGGTTCGGCAACGGCCGGCCGCGCCGCTGGCTGCCGAATCCGGTCGATCGGAGCCATCCGACCACGGTGCGGGCGATCCTGGAAGCGCTCAACTTCAAGGGCAATCACCGCAAGGTGCTGGTGGCCGACGACGGCGCCGGCTCCTACGTCACTTTCATCACCTCGGGCAATCTGGAGGACTCCGGCAGTTACTACGCCGAGACCGGGCTGGTGATCCGCAGCCGCGCGGTGGCCCGGCATTTCCTGGCCGCCGAGAAGGCGGTCGGCCGGTTGGCCGGGCTGGACATCCCCTGCGAGGTCGAGGACGGCCCGGAGCCGACGGGCGAGGTGTGGGTGACGCCGCTCATGGGCACGCAGATCAAGCGCGCCGTGCTCAGCGACCTGCGCGGCGCCGAGGCCGGCGATACCCTGTACGTGTTCATGCTGTTCCTGGCCGACCGCGACGTGCTGCGCGAGCTCAAGCGGGCCGCCTTGCGCGGGGTGCGGGTGCGTCTGCTGCTGGACCAGAGCAGGATCAGCTTCGGCAGCCGCAAGGGCGGTTTCCCCAATCACTTCGCCGCCGCTGAGCTGGCGCCGTTTCCCAATGTCAGCATCCGCTGGGGCAACACCCGGCTGGAGGAGTTCCACACCAAGTTGGCGGTGCTGGTCAAGCGCGACCGCTGCGTCGTCCATCTCGGGTCGGCCAACTTCACCCGCCGCGGCTTGTCGGGCACGGTGCTGGAGGCCAACGTCCGCGTCGAGGCGCCTTTGGAGACGGAGATCGTCCGGCAGGTCCTGGATTATCTGCAGTGGGCCTACAGCGCGCCGCGCAGCCTCGACCGCATTCCGCTGGAGCGCTCGCGGCTGAAGCGCTGCTGGTACTGGCTGCAGGAGGTGAGCGGATTGGCGACGTTCTGAGCGGGGAATCGCCGCCGAGCGGTGGGGGCGAATGCCGGCGCGGTCCGTGACCGGCGACGGCCCGTCGGACCGGCGGCGAACCGGGGCAGGGTAGCCCAGCCCCGGCTCGGAGGATCAGCGGTGGTATTCCTTTTCCGCTTCCGGTTGATAGACCACCTTCAGGACCCGCAGGCGAATCACGCCGCCGCCCGGCCGGGTCCACTCGATGCTCTGGCCCTCGGACAAGCCCAGCAGCGCGGCGCCGACTGGCGCCAGGATCGAGACCTTGGTGGGCGTGCCGTCCGCGTCGCGCGGGTAGACCAAGGTCATTTCGTACTCTTTGCCGGTCCCTTCCTCGACGAAGCGCACCGTGGAGTTCATGGTGACCACGTTCGGCGGCACCTCGGTGGGCTCGACCACGTCGGCGCGCTCGAGCTCCTGCCACAAGGCATCGACGCCGGGCAGATCGCCGTAGGCCGGATCGTTCAGGAGCCGATCGAGTCGCTCCAGGTCCAGGCTGGTGACCGTGATCTTGGGTTGAGTTGACATCTCCTTTCCTTCTGCCAACGGACGTAATGGGGCCTCCCGGAGGCCGAGTCAGGGAATAGCTTGATCCATTTGAACGGGTCTGGCTAGAGCATGGCCGCGGCTTGCATAGCGCCGCCGTGGTCACCACGCTATTCCCGGCCCGCGCCGGCGGTGCGCCGGGTATCGCGCATCGCCGGGCTGTGCGTTACTCTGCCGCCCGCGGCGGCCCGTTGAAACCGCGCGTCACAGACCCTGCCGATACTTTGGCCGTGACAGCCTATTTCGGTAGGAGGGATGCGCACGTCGGCAGCCGCGTCGCACGCCGGGCTCGGACCCGGCGTGATGCATTCAACCTACCGAAATAGGCTCAAGACGAGGAAGATTCGACAATGGCGACCGATTTGGACCCGATCGTCGGCAATTGGTATCAGGATCTGGATAACGATGCCGAATTCGAGGTGACCGCGATCGACGAGGACGCCGGGACGGTGGAACTCCGTTACTTCGACGGCACGCGTGAAGAGATCGATTTCGACGACTGGTACCGAATGGACATCGCCAGCGCCGAGCCCACCGACAGCTGGGGCGACGACGAGGACGAAGACGCCGAGGACGTGGACGACGATACCGACGACGACGGCTGGGATGCCGACGACGATTACAACGCCCCGGACGACTACTGATCGAACGACGCCGCGGCGGCCTTGCCGGCCGCCGCGGACTTCCGCCCGCCTCGTCTCAATCGAGCAGTTCGACGTTGCGCACGGCGCCCTTGTCGGCGCTGGTGGCGAGCTTGGCGTAGGCCTTGAGCGCGGCGCTCACCCGGCGCTGGCGCGGCTGCGCCGGCTTCCAGCCCTTGGCGTCCTGCTCGGCGCGGCGGCGCGCTAGCTCCTCGTCGCTGACGTCGATGCGGATGCTGCGGTTGGGAATGTCGATCTGGATGCGGTCGCCGTCGCGGATCAGGCCGATGTTGCCCTGCTCGGCGGCCTCCGGCGAGACGTGGCCGATCGACAGGCCCGAGGTGCCGCCGGAGAAGCGGCCGTCGGTGACCAATGCGCAGAGCTTGCCCAGCCCCTTGGACTTCAGGTAGCTGGTCGGGTAGAGCATCTCCTGCATGCCGGGGCCGCCGCGCGGGCCTTCGTAGCGGATGATCACCACGTCGCCCGGCTTGACCTTGCCGCCGAGGATGCCTTCGACCGCCGCGTCCTGGCTTTCGAACACCAGCGCCGGGCCCTCGAACTTGAGGATGCTCTCGTCCACGCCGGCGGTCTTGACGATGCAGCCGCGCTCGGCGAGGTTGCCGTACAGCACGGCCAGGCCGCCGTCCTGGCTATAGGCATGCTCCTTGGCGCGGATGCAGCCCTTGACCCGGTCGGTGTCCAGCGAAGGCCAGCGGGTGTTCTGGCTGAACGGCACCTGGGTGGGAATGCCGGCCGGACCGGCGCGGTAGAACTCCAGCACCTTCTCGTCCTTGGTGCGCATGATGTCCCACTGCTCCAGCGCTTCCGCCAGCGTGCGGGAGTGGACGGTGGGCACGTCGGTGTGCAGCAGACCGGCGCGGTCGAGCTCGCCGAGGATGCCCATCACGCCGCCGGCACGATGCACGTCCTCCATGTGGTAGAGCTGCGTGGCCGGCGCCACCTTGGCCAGGTTCGGCACCTTGCGCGACAGCCGGTCGATGTCGGCCATGGTGAAGTCCACGCCGCCCTCCTGCGCCGCCGCCAGTAGGTGCAGCACGGTGTTGGTCGAGCCGCCCATGGCGATGTCCAGGCTCATGGCGTTCTCGAAAGCCTTGCGGTTGGCGATGTTGCGCGGCAGCACCGACTCGTCGCCCTGCTCGTAGTAGCGCTTGGTCAGCTCCACGATCAGGCGGCCGGCGCGGCGGAACAGCTGCTCGCGGTCGGCGTGGGTGGCCACCAGCGAGCCGTTGCCGGGCAGCGACAGGCCCAGCGCCTCGGTGAGGCAGTTCATGGAGTTGGCGGTGAACATGCCCGAGCAGGAACCGCAGGTCGGGCAGGCCGAGCGCTCGATCCGGTCCACGTCCTCGTCGGAGACGTTGTCGTCGGCGGCGGCGACCATGGCGTCGACCAGGTCCAGGGCCACTTCCTTGCCCGCCAGCCGGGTCTTGCCGGCTTCCATCGGGCCGCCGGAGACGAACACCACCGGGATGTTCAGGCGCAGTGCCGCCATCAGCATGCCGGGGGTGATCTTGTCGCAGTTGGAGATGCACACCAGCGCGTCGGCGCAGTGGGCGTTGCACATGTACTCCACGCTGTCGGCGATGATGTCGCGCGAGGGCAGGGAGTACAGCATGCCGTCGTGACCCATGGCGATGCCGTCGTCCACCGCGATGGTGTTGAACTCCTTGCCCACGCCGCCGGCCTTCTCGATCTCCTCGATCACCAGCTGCCCCAGGTCCTTCAGGTGGACGTGGCCCGGCACGAACTGGGTGAAGGAGTTGGCGACCGCGATGATGGGCTTGGCGAAGTCACCGTCCTTCATGCCCGTGGCGCGCCACAACGCCCGGGCACCGGCCATGTTGCGGCCGAAGGTGGAGGTACGGGAACGGTAGGCAGGCATGGAAGGCTCCTCGTATGCGGAATTCGCAGAGCAGCGAGCCTAGCACAACGGCGCGGCCCGGCGCAGTTCGCACTAGGCAAGGCGCCGCGTCAGCCACTAAACTGCCGGCCTGTGTCGCCAGGTATGGACACCATGCGGCTAGATCCACTCGGCAATCCTTCCTCGGTCGCCGCGCGGCAGGATGGCGCGGCCGTCGCTGTGCGCGCCCGCGGGCTCAGCAAACGCTACGGCGACCGTGTCGTCGTGGACGGCGTCGACCTGTGCGTCCGCGCGGGCGAATGCTTCGGCTTGCTCGGGCCCAACGGCGCCGGCAAGACTACCACGCTGCGCATGCTCCTAGGGCTGACGCCGCCCAGCGCCGGCAGCATCGAGGTGCTGGGCCTGCCCGTGCCGGCGCGGGCGCGGGAGATGCGTCGGCGCGCCGGGGTGGTGCCCCAGTTCGACAATCTCGATCCGGACTTCACGGTGGCCGAGAACCTGGCCACTTATGCCAGCTACTTCGGCCTCAAGGGGCCGGGGCTGAAGGCGCGTATCGCCGAGCTGCTGGAGTACGCGCAGCTGGCCGATCGGGCCGATGCCCCCATCCAGGCGTTGTCCGGCGGCATGAAGCGGCGCCTGACCCTGGCGCGCGCCCTGATCAACGACCCGGCGCTGCTGGTGCTGGACGAGCCCACCACCGGGCTCGATCCGCAGGCGCGCCAGCACATCTGGGAGCGGTTGCGCCGGCTGCTCAACCAGGGGCGCACCCTCATCCTCACCACCCACTACATGGAAGAGGCTGAGCGGCTGTGCGACCGCGCCGCCATCATGGACCACGGCCGCATCGTCGCCTGCGACAGCCCGGCGGCGCTGATCCGCGCCCATATCGAGCCTCATGTCATCGAGCTGCGCGCCCGGGACGCCGATACCTTCCTGGGGCGGCCGCACGCGTTCGCCGGCGTGCGGGTGGAGCACGTCGGCGAGACCGTACTGTTGTACGCCCACGACCGCGAGCGACTGCTGGCCGCTGCCGGCGCGCTGCCGTTCATCCAGCGGCCGGCCAATCTGGAAGACGTGTTCCTGAAACTGACCGGACGCGAGCTGAGGGACTGACGCATGGAACGATCGCTGAGCCTGCCGCGGCCGTCGCTGCGCTTCCTGCCGGTCTGGCGGCGCAACTTCCGGGTCTGGCGCAAGCTCATGGGCCCATCCATCGTCGGCAACTTCGGTGAGCCGCTGCTCTACCTGCTGGCGCTGGGCTACGGTTTCGGCCGCATGGTGGGCGAGGTCGGCGGTGTGCCGTACATGACTTTCCTCGCGTCCGGCATCGTTGTCTCCAGCGCCATGACCGCGGCCAGCTTCGAGGCCATGTACTCGGCCTTCACCCGCATGCACATGCAGCAGACCTGGAGCGCCCAGCTGCACGCGCCGCTGGAGGTCGAGGACGTGGTGCTGGGCGAGCTGCTGTGGGCGGCGACCAAGGCGCTGATCAATTCCACCGCCATCCTGCTGGTGGCCGCTGGCATGGGGCTGGTGGGCGGTTGGCAGGCGCTGTGGGTGTTGCCGGTGACTTTGCTGGTCGGCTTCTGCTTCGCCGCGCTGGCGATGATCGTCACCGCCCTGGCGCGCAACTACGACGTGTTCACCTATTACTTCACGTTGGTGCTGACGCCGATGCTGCTGCTCAGCGGCGTGTTCTTCCCGCTGGATAGCCTGCCAGCGGTGGTGGTCGCCGTCGTGCGGCTGCTGCCGCTGGCGCACGCCATCGAGCTGGTGCGGCCGCTGGTGGTGGGAGGAGAGCCCACCGGCGTGCTGCTGCACTTGGCGGTGCTGGCGGGCTATGCGCTGCTGGGGCTGGCGGTCTCCAGCCGTCTGATCGAGCGGAGACTGCGGCGTTGAAACGATCCGAGCGGAACCTTTCCCCTTCTCAATGCGCCGTGAAGACGGCATGCTGATGCGGCAAACTCCAAGAAAAACAAGTCATGCAGACCAGTACATCGCCTATCCTCAAGCCCGAGCATATCGAGGCCCTTTCGAAGCACGGCAGCGTGCGGCAGTTTCCGGCCGATACCCTGCTGGTGAGTGAAGGCGAGCGTGGCGACCACCTGTACGTGGTGCTGGAGGGGCGGGTACGGGTCTTCGTCAGCGACGCCCAGGGGCGCGAGGTCATCCTCAACAGCCACGGCCCCGGCGAATTCTTCGGCGAGCTGGCGCTGATCGACCAGGCGCCGCGCTCGGCGTCCGTCATCTGCGTGGAGCCGAGCCGGCTGCTGCTGGTCGGGCGGCAGGCCTACGAGCGGGCGGTGGCCAACTGCCCGAGCTTGGCCCTGCACGTGCTCAGCGCGCTGCCGCAGCGGGTGCGTTCCCTGACCCAGTCGCTCAAGACCATGGCGCTGCAGGACGTGACCGGGCGTGTCACCGAGGTGCTGTTGCGGCTCGCCCGTGACGAGGGCGACCAGCTGGTGGTGGAGCCGCGTCCCACTCAGCAGGAGATCGCCAGCCGGGTGGGCGCTTCCCGGGAAATGGTCAGCCGGGTGATGAAAGACCTGTCCGCGCGCGGCCTGCTGGTCGTGCAGGGCAAGACGCTGGTGCTGCGCAAGGAGCTGTCGTCGAGAAGCGACAGTTTGTGAAAAATCCACTGCGCGCGTGAGGTTGTCGAGCCAGAATCCGATGTGATTTGGCGTGGCAACCCTCCGCTTTAGGCGGGTTTTTCAGCTCGCGGACTGAGGTCGCGAGCTGTTTTCTTTTGGGCTTCCGGCAACCGCGCCATCCGCCACGGTCCCTTCCCGTACCGCCGCCAGCAGCCGCTGTGCCCGCTCCTGCTGGCGCGCATCGCCGTCCAGTTCCGCCAGCAGTTGGCAGGCGAGCGCCTGCTCGTAGGGCATGCGCAGGCGCTCGGCGGCGTCGAGGGCGGTGGCGGCGGCGGCGGTGGCGAGATCGTAGCGCCCGTCCAGCCGGTGGCGGTAGCCGGTGGCCAGCGCCGCTGCCGGGCGGCCCAGCGGGAAGCTGCGGGCGAAGCGCTCGAGCCCCTTGCAGGACTCGGCGACTTTGCGCTCCAGTTCGGCGTCCCCGGGCGTGCGCCGTCGGAGCTCCAGCCAGCATAGCGCCGCGCCGAAATAGCCCCAGAGTCCGTAAAAGGTGGTGGGCCGTTCGCGAGCCAGGGTCAGGACCGCTTGGGCGTGGCTTCGGGCCTCGCCGTCGTCGCCGCGGCGCAGCATGGCCAAGGCCAGCACGCCGTGCCCGACCAGCTGATCGGCCGGGAAGGCCGGTTGCGCCAGCAGCCGTTCCAGCCGCTCGAACGCTTCCGCGTCGATCGCCTCCAGCATCAGTCCGGCCGCCAGCCGGGTGGCGGCTCGCCACAGCAGCATTTGCGGCAGCCGCTCCACCCAGTGTTCGGTCTCGGTGGAGCCGGCGCGCTCCAGCACCGCGGTCGGCTGGCCGCGGTGCAGGTGCATGAAGCCGCGCACGGCGCGGGCTACCGCGCAATGCGGTTCGTCGCCGGCTTGCGTGTACAGACGCAGGGCCGCGTCGCTGCATGTCTCGGCCCGCTCCCAGTCGGCCATGCCTTGGTGATACATCGCTTCCAGCTGATGGCAGTAGCCGCCGATCACCGCATCGTTCAGCTCGGCGGCCACGGCCTTGCCGCGCGCGAAATGGGCGCGCGCGGTCCGATGCCGGCCTAGGATGCCGACACTGAGCGCGAATACCGCGTGCGCCCGCGCTTTGGCGCGGTTCGGACCGGACGGCTCGGCGAAGTTCAGCGTGCGCAGGGCGCTGTTGATCAGCGTCGTGCGGTCGAGGCCGAAGTACGCCGCCTCACAGCGAATCCAGTGCAGATCGGCGCACAGCAACGCCTGCTGCTCCGCTGTCCTGGCCAATGGGGCATTGCGACGGCGCCGCAGTCGGACCAATCCCTGCCGTACGCTGTCGGCGATCAGGCCGAGGCGGCGGGTGGGGAGCGGGTGGCCGACGATGGCCAGCGCGTCGCGGATCTCGGTGCTGGCTTGACCCAGCTGGCCGAGGCGCACGGCCGCCACCGCGCACCAGTAGTGCCAGCGGGCGCGGCGGCTGTCCGGCGGCGCGAGGGCGTAGACCTGCGCGGCGTCCAGCAGCCGTACCGCTTCCTCCAGCGCCAGGCGATCGAGGGCCTGGCGGGCGGCGCGCTCCAGGCAGGCCGCCGCCTGCAGCGGCTCGCCGGCGGCCGCCCAGTGCTGAGCCAGCGTTGCCAGGTCCGAGGTCGCCGCCGCGCCGCTGCTCTCCAGGTGGGTGGCGATCGCCCGGTGCAGCGCGCGGCGCTGGTCGAAGCTGAGCAGCCCATAGGTGATCTGCTGCAGCACGCCGTGGCGGAAGGCGTAGCGTCCGGCGGCGCCCGGTTCCTGGCTGATCAGGCCACGCCAGCATAGCTGGGAGAGCTGAGCGTCGATGACGCGGGGATCGGCGGTCACCGGGTGCACGGCGGCGAGGGTGTCGACCGTGAACGACGAGCCCAGCGCGCTGGCGACCTTGAGTGTGAGCAGCTTACTCGGCGGCAGCAGGTCGAGACGGGCGATGACCACGCCCTCCAGGGTCGCCGGTGCCGTCAGCCGGTCGAGCTCGCTGACGGCCACCCGCAGGGTATGGCCGCTGCCGCTGGCCTTGAGGTGGCCGCTGTCCAACAGTCCGAGCAGCAGCTGCTCGGCGTAGAGCGGGTTGCCGCCGCTGCGCTCGTGCACGAACTCGGTCAGCCCGGGCGGCAGCTCCACGGCCCGCAGGCGGTCGCGCAGCAGCGCCGCGCAGTCGTTGGTGCTGATCGGCGGCAGCGCCAAGCGCAGCGTGCCCGCGCGCGCCAGTAGGGCCTGTTGGGTGGGCGTGGCCGATTCGCTCAGCGGTCGCGTGGCGATCAGCAGCAGGATCGGCGCCGGCTCTCGCACGACCTCGGCGATCAGCGCCCAGGAATTGGGGTCGAACCACTGGCCGTCGTCGAGCAGCAGCAGCAGCGGCCGTTCCGCGGCCGCGTGGCGCAGCAATCGCGCCAGCAAGCGGCAGGTGGCCTCGGTGCGGGCCGCGCCGACCAGCGGTGCGGTGACCTCGTTCTCGGGCCACTGCTGCGGCAAGACCGCCGACAGCAGGGGCAGCCAGTCCGCTAGCCCTAGGCGGTCGAGGCTACGCCGCAGCCCGCCATGCTCCGGATCGTCGGCGGCGCCGAGCAGCTGCTGGAACACGCCGCGCCAGACGGCATAGGGGCTGTCGTCGCCCATGGCGGTCTCGCTGCCGCGCAGCACGGCGATGCCGCGGTCGGCCGCTGCCTGCTCGGCGAAGCGCAGCAAGGTGGATTTGCCGATGCCGGCTTCACCTTCCAGCAGCACCAGGTTGGCGGCCGGGGACTGCGGCAGCTGCGCCAGCAGATCCACCAGCTGCCGGCGCTCCCGGTGCCGTCCCACCACGCCGCTCAGGCGCACTGCCGGGGCGCGCGCCGCGCGCGGCCGATAGACCGGCACGGGCTCGGCGCGCCCCTTGACCTGCAGCGGCTGCAGCCGCTGCAGCTCGAAGCGATCGGCGACCGCCCGCGCGGTCGCCGTGTCGAGCAGAATGTCGCCGTCGGCGGCCTGCATGAGCCGCGCCGCGAGGTTGACCGCCTGACCCATCAGCGCGTACTGGCGACGCCGTTGGCCGCCGCGCACGCCGCAGAACACTCGTCCGGTGGTGAGGCCCATGGAGCAGCCGAGGCGCTGCCCCTGCAGCTCGGCGCGGATCGCCAGCGCCGTTTCCACGGCGCGCGCGGCGTCGTCGTGGTGCGCTTTGCCGGGAATGCCCCAGCCGGCGATCAGGGTCACGCCTTTCTCGTCCATCGCCAGCTGGTTGATGCCGCCGCCGTGCTTGTAGATCGTCGCCTGCAGCGCCTGGGTCGCCTGCTGCAGGCGCAGCAGCAAGTCGGGTGCGTCGTAGTTGAGCCCCTCCAGCTTCACGAAGAGCACGGTCAGGCGGCGGAACTCCGCCATCCAGTCGGCCAGGCCGGCTTCCAGGCGCTGCACCACCGCCCGCGGCACGAACTGCCGCGCTTGGGGAGGCAGCGGTAGCGCGCTGGCGGCGGCGATCAGCGGTGTCCCGGCGGGCAAGTCGAGCAAGCGCCGATAGCCGTCCGCCCTGGGCGTGAGCTGACTGCCGTGAGGCAGCATGCGCCCGACGTCGTCCGTGACCAAGACTTCGCCCGGGCCACAAACCTGTACCGCCTGCGACAGGGTGTGCAGGGGAGCGCCGGTGACTAGGAACTCCCAGCGGTTCTCGCGGCCACCCAGCTGGGCGGCCCATACCTTGCCGGCTGCGCAGGCCACGCGCAGGGCCAGGCCGGCACCGTCGATGCTGCGCCAGTTCCTCAAGCGGGACTGGATGTCCAGCGCGCAGCGCGCGGCCTGGGTGCAGGCGGTCGGCAGGGCATGCGGCTCGGGCGGCAGCCATAGCGCGGTGACGGCGTCGCCGGCGAACTGCAGCACATCGCCGCCGTGATCGGCGATGATGTCCACCAACGTGCCGAAGTAGTCGTTGAGAATCCGCCCGACCAGCTCCGCGCCTTCCTCCCCGCGTTCGGCGAGCCGTTCGGTGAGCGCGGTGAATCCGCTGATGTCGGCGAACAGCACAGCGCCGAAGTGCTGTTCGGCGGCCGGGCTCAAGCTGGGGTGCCGGCGCAGGCGTTGGATCAGCAAGCCCGGTAGGAAACTGGCGAGGATGTCGTTGGCAGGAGGCTGGGTGGCAGACAAGCGGCGTTGGTTGCTTTTTCGTTATCGGGACACAGTAGCCGGTTCCGTCGAGCTCCTCAATTGCCCGAATTGCCTAGACCATCGCCTGAATTGCCTAGGCCGGTAACGGCAAGCGCCCAGTTGGGCGCCTGCCGGGATGGGCTTTATTGGCTCGAGCTTCCGCCCAGCGAGCCGCTAGTCGAGCTACCGCTGCTGCCGGTGTCGCTGCCCGAGCTGGCCCCGCTGTCGGAGCTGCCGCCCGCGCCGCTGCCGGTGCCGCCGCCGGTGCCGCCGCCGACCGACGCCGAGCGGGCGCTGGCGCTGGCGAACTCCTGTTCGGTGATGGAGCCGTCGCCGTCGATGTCGATTTCGCTGAACGACATGCCGCCCAACATCGGCGAAGAGGCGCCGCTCGGCGCGCTGCCGGTCGCGCCGCCTCCAGCTGCACCGGCGCCGGAAGCGCTGCCCATCGAGCTGCCGCTATCGGTCGTGCTGCTACTCGAGGTGTCGGCGCTGGAGCTGTCCGTGCCCGACGACGGCGGATAGCCGCTGCCGGACGTGGAACCGGCGAACACGGGAGCGGCGGCGAGTGTAAGCACACAGGCCCATAATGCGTGACGCTTCATACGTCCTCCATGACGTTGGCTGGAAAGTGCGCGGCCGCGCTCGGCCGCACAGCTTATGTCTGTGCGCTTATATAAGATTCAACTGCAAAAACTGTCGCTCATAAGCGACCGCGCCGCCCGTTTCCGCGCCCTCACTCCTCCGGTTCGTAGCCAAGATTCGGTGCCAGCCAGCGCTCCGCCTCGCGCACGCTCATGCCCTTGCGGCGGGCGTAGTCCTCGACCTGGTCGCGGTAGATCTTGCCCAGTCCGAAGTAGCGCGCCTGGGGGTGGGCGAAGTACCAGCCGGAAACCGCCGCGGTGGGCACCATAGCGAAGCTGTCGGTGATGCGGATGCCGGCGTTGCGCTCGGGATCGAGCAGCCGCCACAGCAGCGCCTTCTCGGTGTGGTCCGGGCAGGCCGGGTAGCCGGGCGCCGGGCGGATGCCGCGGTACTGCTCGCGGATCAGCGCGTCGTTGTCCAGATCCTCGTCGGCGGCGTAGCCCCAGTACTCCTTGCGCACGCGCTCGTGCAGCCGCTCGGCGAAAGCCTCGGCCAGGCGGTCGGCCAGCGCCTTGAGCATGATGGCGTTGTAGTCGTCGTGCGCGGCCTCGAAGCGGGCGATGTGCTCGTCGATGCCGATGCCGGCAGTGACGGCGAACGCGCCCATGTAGTCGGCCAGGCCGGTTTCCTTCGGCGCGACGAAGTCGGCCAGCGACTGGTTGGGGCGCCCGTCCGGCTTCTCGCTCTGCTGGCGCAGGTGATGCAGGGTGATCAGCACTTCCTGGCGGGAGTCGTCGGTGTAGAGCTCGGTGTCGTCGCCCACGGCATTGGCCGGGAACAGCCCGAACACGGCGCGCGCGGTGAGCCACTTCTCCTCGACGATGCGTCGGAGCATCGCTTGGGCGTCGGCCAGCAGCTTGCGGGCGGACTCGCCCACCACCGCGTCGTCGAGGATCTTCGGATACGATCCGGCCAACTCCCAGGCGTGGAAGAACGGGGTCCAGTCGATGCGCTCGATTAGCTCGGAGAGCGGGTAGTCGTCCAGCACCTGCACGCCTAGCACCTTCGGCCGGGGCGGCTGGTAGTTCGACCAGTCGATGGCGGTGCGGTTGGCGCGGGCCTGCTCGATCGGCAGCCAGCGCTCCTTGCGCTGGCGGTTGCGGTGCTGCTCGCGCACCTTCTCGTACTCGGCGCGGATCTGCGCCGAGAACTCCGCGCGCAGGGTGTCGCTGAGCAGGTTGGCGGCCACGCCCACGGCGCGCGAGGCATCCTTCACGTAGATCACGTCGCCGGAGTAGTGCGGGGCGATCTTCACCGCAGTGTGCACCCGCGAGGTGGTGGCGCCGCCGATCAGCAGCGGCAGGCGCAGGCCGGCGCGCTCCATCTCCTTGGCGACGTTGGCCATCTCGTCCAGCGACGGCGTGATCAGGCCGGACAGGCCGATGATGTCGGCCTGCTGCTCGCGGGCGGTGGCGAGGATCTTCTCCGCCGGCACCATCACGCCCAAGTCGACGACCTCGTAGTTATTGCACTGCAGCACCACGCCGACGATGTTCTTGCCGATGTCGTGCACGTCGCCCTTGACCGTGGCCATGACGATGCGGCCGTTCGGCTTCTGGTCGCTGCGCTTCTCGGCCTCGATGAAGGGCGTGAGATAGGCCACGGCCTTCTTCATCACACGCGCCGACTTCACCACCTGCGGCAGGAACATCTTGCCGGCGCCGAACAGGTCGCCGACCACGTTCATGCCGTCCATCAGCGGCCCTTCGATCACCTCGATCGGCCGGGCGTAGAGCTGGCGCGCCTCCTCGGTGTCCTGCTCGATGTAGGCGTCGATGCCTTTGACCAGCGCGTACTCCAGGCGCTTGGCCACCGGCAGCTCGCGCCAGGCCAGATCCTCGGCTTTCTTGTCGCCGCCGCCCTGGCCCTTGTAGCGCTCGGCGATCTCCAGCAGGCGCTCGGTGGCGTCGGGGCGGCGGTTGAGGATCACGTCCTCCACCCGCTCGCGCAGCTCCGGGTCGATCTCGTCGTAGATGGCGATCTGCCCGGCGTTGACGATGGCCATGTCCAGGCCGGCCTGGATGGCGTGGTAGAGGAACACGCTGTGCATCGCCTCCCGCACCGGCTCGTTGCCGCGGAAGGAGAAGGACAGGTTGGACAGGCCGCCGCTGACGCGGGCGTGCGGCAGGGTGCGCTTGATGATGCGGGTAGCCTCGATGAAGTCCACCGCGTAGTTGTTGTGCTCCTCCAGGCCGGTGGCCACGGCGAAGATGTTGGGGTCGAAGATGATGTCCTCGGGCGGGAAGCCGACTTGCTCGGTGAGCAGCCGGTAGGCGCGGGTGCAGATCTCCACCCGCCGCTGCAGGGTGTCGGCCTGGCCCTGCTCGTCGAAGGCCATCACCACCGCCGCCGCGCCGTAGCGGCGGCATAGCTTGGCGTGCTCGAGGAAGACTTCCTCGCCTTCCTTCAAGGAGATCGAGTTGACGATGCCCTTGCCCTGAATGCACTTCAGGCCCGCCTCGATCACCTCCCACTTGGAGGAGTCGATCATGATCGGCACGCGGGCGATGTCGGGCTCGGCGGCGATCAGGTTGAGGAAGGTGATCATCGCCGCCTTGGAATCGAGCATGCCCTCGTCCATGTTGACGTCGATGATCTGCGCGCCGTTCGCCACCTGCTCGCGCGCCACCGCCAGCGCTTCGGCGTAGTTGCCTTCCTTGATCAGGCGGCGGAACTTGGCCGAGCCGGTGACGTTGGTGCGCTCGCCGATGTTCACGAACAGCGAGTCAGCGTCGATGTTGCAGGGTTCCAGCCCCGCTAGCCGCATCGCCACCGGCCGCTGCGGCACCTGGCGCGGCGGGTAGCGGCGCACCACCTCGGCCATGGCGCGGATGTGCGCGGGCGTGGTGCCGCAGCAGCCGCCGACGATGTTGACCAGCCCCTCCTTGGCGAAGCTTTCGATGTAGCGCGCCATGTGCTCGGGTGACTGGTCGTACTCGCCCATTTCGTTGGGCAGGCCGGCGTTCGGGTAGATGGCGACGAAGGTGTCCGCCACCCGACTGATCTCCTGCACGAACGGCCGCATCTGCTCGGCGCCCAGGGCGCAGTTGAGGCCCACCGAGAATGGCCGGGCGTGCCGGATCGAGTTCCAGAACGCCTCGGTGGTCTGGCCGGAGAGGGTGCGGCCGGACTGATCGACGATGGTGCCGGAGATCATGACCGGCAGGCGGCGGCCGAGCTCCTCGAACAGCTCGTCGATGGCGAACAGCGCCGCCTTGGCGTTGAGCGTGTCGGTGATCGTTTCCAGCAGCAGCAGATCGACGCCGCCGTCGATCAGGCCGCGGGCCTGTTCTCGGTAAGCCTCGCGCAGCTCGTCGAAGGTGATGTTGCGGAAGCCCGGATCGTTGACGTCGGGCGAGATCGAGGCGGTGCGATTGGTCGGCCCCATGGCGCCGGCCACGTAGCGTGGAATGCCGGTCGCGCGCTCGACCTCGTCGGCCACCGCGCGGGCCAGGCGGGCCGACTCCCGGTTGAGCGCGTACACCAGGTGCTCCAGGCCGTAGTCGGCCTGGGCGATGCGGGTGGAGCTGAAGGTGTTGGTCTCGATGATGTCCGAGCCGGCGTCGAGATAAGCGCGATGGATCGCGGTCAGTACGTCCGGCCGGGTAAGGGCCAGCAAGTCGTTGTTGCCCTTGAGATCCACGGGGTGGTCCTTGAGCCGCTCCCCGCGGAAATCGGCCTCGGTGAGTTTGTAGCCCTGGATCATGGTACCCATGGCGCCGTCCAGTAACAGGATGCGCTGCGACAGGTCGGCCTTGAGACGGGCTATGCGATCGTTCATGGCGTGCTTTGCGAACAGGTGCCGAGGGAACGGGCGATTATAGGC
This sequence comes from uncultured Alkalilimnicola sp., assembly GCA_937951875.1. GTDB lineage: Bacteria > Pseudomonadota > Gammaproteobacteria > Nitrococcales > AK92 > JAAYIK01. The sequence continues at coordinate 87,118 of CALGAN010000055.1, forward strand.
GAAGGGGCGGGGAACTGGCCCGGATTAATCGCTATGAGCTTATTCCGCCGTTTTCGCCGCGGCGGGGTTGGATGCGCGCCGCCGCCCTTGGTTGTGGCATCGGCGCCGCCGCTCCATATCTGTTGCTAAAGGTCCGCGGTGGACGTCGCGCAGACATATGGCTATTGCGGGGACGAGGCAAGTGGCGAAAGAGCGGTCCTTGAAATCGGAAGGGCTGGTGGTTCTGACGCTGTTCCTCGTCTATGCCGCGCTGGCCCATTTCAGTCTTCAGTTCGTGTCCGGTCCCGACACACCATCGCCGGTCTGGCTGCCGGCCGGCGCCGCGGTGGCCGCGCTGCTGCTCAGCCCCAGGCACCGCTGGCCATGGCTGCTGGCGGCCGTGTTTCTGGCGCAGCTGCTGATCGATTGGCTCAACGGCGCCGACCGGCCTGGGCTGATGTTCGGCTTCGCCTTGTCCGGCGTCGTCGAGCCGCTGGTGGCCGCGGCGCTGGTGCGCCGCGTGCTCGGAACCCAGCCGGTGAACCTGGCGCTGGTCTGGCATGTGGTGGTGTACAACGCCTTGGGCGGCATCGTCGCCGCCGGCGTGGGCGCGGTGATCGGCGTGCTGGTCAGCCACCCCACGTCGCCGAACTTCGCCGCCGCGGTGTTGGAGTGGTGGCTGGCGGACTTCGTCGGCATCGCGGCGGTGGGCGGTGCCATCCTGCTGTGGCAGCAGCGGCGCAGCATCCGCCTGGAGCGGTCGTGCTGGTCGCTGGAGGGACTGGCGCTGATCGCGGCGCTGGTCCTGAAAATGGTTCTGCTCGCCACCGCGGTCAGCTCCAGTTACTACTACCTGGCGTTTCCGCTGTTGTACTGGGTGGCGATGCGCTTCGGGCCGGTGGTCACTGGCCTGGCGGCGCTCTATCTCACCTTCGACGTGCTGTTCTTGAATCTGCTCGGCATGGGGCCGTACGTCATGTCCGGCGTATTCGAGCTGCAGTCGTTCCTCGCCGTGCTGGTGCCGTCGGCCTATCTGGTGGCGGCGAGCCACTTCGAGCGCTGGCGCCAAGATTCCGCCCTGCGCGACAGCGAGCAGCGCTACCGGGCGTTCTTCGCCACCAGCAGCGAGGGGATTTGGCAGCTCGACGTCAAGCCGCCCATGCCCATCGATCTGCCGCCGGAGGAGCAGGTGCGTTATCTGATGCGCCACGCCCTGCTGGTCGAGGCCAACGACGTGGCGCTGCGGATCAGGGGCTATACCAGCGTCGAGCAGGTGCGCGGGCGCAGCGTCGGCGAGCTGCTGTCGAGCGATCTGATGGCCGAGCTGCTGGAGTCGTTCGTCCGCAACGGCTACTCCAGCAACGCCCTGGACTACTACTGGGTCAGACCGGACGGCACCGGCTGCTGGCTCAGCAGTAACGCGGTGGGCATGATCGAGCGCGGCCGTCTGGTCCGGATCTGGGGGACGCAGCGGGATGTCACCGATCGCTACCGCCATCTCGAAGAACTTCGGCGCCAGGCCAACACCGATGCCCTCACCGGCTTGCCCAACCGCGCCTGCCTGAGTCGGGCGTTGGCCGAGGCGGTGGCGCAGGCCAACGCCTCGGCGGGTGGTGGCGCGTTGCTGTTGATGGACCTCAATCGCTTCAAGGAGATCAACGATACCTTGGGACACGAGGCCGGCGACGAGCTGCTGCGGCAGGTCGGCGAGCGCGTGCGCGGCGTGCGGCGCGAGGGGGCCATGGTGGCGCGCATGGGCGGCGACGAGTTCGCGTTGCTGCTGCCGCGCGTGAAGAGTCCGCAGCAGGCGCGCGAGGCCGGGCGCGAGCTGCTGCGGGTGCTGCAGGAGCCGTTCGCGTTGCAAGGGTTGTCGGTGGAGCTGGCCGGCTCGGCCGGACTGGCCTTGTTCCCCGAGCACGGCACCGATGCCGTCACCTTGCTGCGCCGCGCCGAGGTGGCGATGTACCAAGCCAAGGACCGCGCCAGCGGCCTGGCGATCTACCGGCGCGAGCACGATCCCCACTCGCCGCAGCGCTTGGCGGCGATGACCGAGCTGGGCACCGCGTTGCGCAGCGACGGCCTGGAGCTGTACTTCCAGCCCAAGGTGGATGTCGCCAGCCGCGAGCCGGCCGGGCTGGAGGTGCTGGTGCGCTGGCGCCACCCCGAGCTCGGGTTGCTGCCGCCCAGCCAGTTCGTGCCGATCATCGAGGTCAGTTCGCTGGTGGGGCCGTTCACCGAGTGGGTGCTCGACCGGACGCTGCGGCAGATGGCGCGTTGGTTGGAGAACGGCATCGACATCAAGTGCGCGGTCAACGTGTCGGTGCGCAATCTGCTCGACGAAAGCTTTCCGGCCACGGTGCTGCGGCTGCTGGAGCAGCACCGGGTGTCCGCCGACCGGCTGGAGCTGGAGATCACCGAGACCGCGGTGATGATGGATCCGGAGCATTCGCAGCGGGTGCTGTCGCGTTTGCGCGAGTTGGGGCTGCGCCTGTCGATCGACGATTTTGGCACCGGCCACGCCTCGCTGGCCTATCTCAAGCGGCTGCCGATCGGCGCGGTCAAGATCGACCGCAGCTTCGTCAACGCCATGGCCAGCAATGACCAGGACCGCATCATCGTCAGCTCCACCATCCATATGGCGCACGAGCTCGGCCTGCAGGTGGTGGCGGAGGGGGTGGAGGACGGCGCCACCCTGGACGTGCTGCATACCCTGGGCTGCAATCAGGCGCAGGGGTATCACATCAGCAAGCCCATGCCGGCCAAGGCGGCCACGAATTGGCTCCGCCGGCATGCGGCTTTCGCGGGGTGAGCCATCGTCGCGACCAGGGCTTTAACCACGCAATTGACAGGGAAATTGACTCCGGTCAACAAGCGCCGGCTGCGAACGCGGCATGGTGCGGTCGATAAGTACAACGAAAAAGAGGCCGCTCGTCATGCAAGACTTGATCGCTTTGGTCAGCAACCGTCCCGATTTCTGGTTGAGCCTGATCGTCATCCTGGCCATGCTGGGTATGGCCGTGTACTTCGTGCGGTTCGTGATTCGCAATGTGCGCAACGACACGGCCCATCCGGCCCCGCCGCGGGAGCGGCCTCGGCAGGACGCTCACTGACGCGCGCTGCGCTGGCTGGCCTCGCGGACCAGGGCGCGGAACAGGTTCTGCTGGTCCGGGCGCTGGGGCAGATACTCGGGGTGCCACTGCACGCCGATGGCGAACGGTAGCAGGTCGTGCTCGACGGCCTGCACCACGCCCGTAGTTTCCCGGGCCACCACCCGCAGGTCCGGCGCGAGCTGGCGGATGGCCTGCTTGTGCAGTGAGTTCACCCGGCAGGCGGTGCTGCCGAGAATGCGGCTGAGCCGGCTGCCGGGTTCGATCACGATGGCCTTGTGCGGCCATACGGTGTGAACCTGCGGCGTCTCCACGTAGAACGCGGTCAGATCCTGATACAGCGAACCGCCGCAACAGACGTTGAGCAGCTGCGCGCCGCGGCAGATGCCCAGTACCGGCAGGCCGCGGGCCAGCGCGGCCCGCAGGAGCGCCGTTTCCAGGGCGTCGCGGGCGCTGTCGCCGCCGGGACGGTGGGTCATGGTGCTCAAGGCCCGCCGCAGTAGGTAGATCAGCGGAAACAGCACCAGCGACAGCAGCCGCCGCGCCAGCATCCGCTCCGGGCTCTGCAGCTCTTGCAGGGTGCTGCTTTCCTGGCCGCCGTACAAGGTCGGGTCGATGTCGGCGCCGCCGCCGATGATCAGGCCGTCGAGCTGCTCCGGCCGGCAGGGCCGGCTGGGCGTGATGCGGATCGCCCTGCCGCCGGCGCGGCGCACCGCCAGCCAAGTGAACCACCAGGCGGCCAGCCCTCCCCGGTCTGGGCCGGTGACGCCGATCAGCGGGCGCCTCGTTCCAGCCATGTGTCGGCGACGCGGTTGGCCCAGCCTTCATCATAGCCCAGCGTCCACTGACTGCGGTGCCGCTGGAAATCCTCGCTCATCGCTGCGAGCTTGTCCGGAGCCTGAGCCAGGTCGTCCACGGCTACCCAGCCGGCCCACTCTTGCGCAATGGTCCAGTCCGGATCGTCGATCAGGCAATTCGGCAGGCGGTAGTGAAAGGTCGGGCGTGGTTTGTTCTTGACCTTATGCTCCCCCAGATCGCGGCAAACCCGTTCGCCGGCGATGTGAGCGAGCAGCGGTAGCATGTCCAGCGGCCGGTTGCGGGTGGGGTTGTAATCGACGTAGTCGTCGATCAGCTGCTCGATGCTCGGCCGATAGCCGGGGTCCAGCACGCGGCGCACGTAGGCTTGCGGGAAATCGTTGACGAACGGCGACAGGCGCCGGGCGATCGCTACCTGGCTGCGCTGCTGTAGCCAGTCCACCAGCAGCAAGAAGGCGCGCAGGTAGGCGAGCAACGTGTCGGCGTCGAAGGCCGGCGCCTCCGGGTTGAACTGCAGGCTGAAGGCGTAGCGCAGCGAGGCCTTGGTGCCCAAGGCATGCGCCTGTTGCAGCCGCTCCCGCAGCCGCTCGGTCCGCCAAGCCTCGGTCATGGGCAGCGGCGGCGAGCCGATCTCGTGCGGCACCAGAGTGGAAGCGACCCGCGCCAGCAGGTCCTCCGCCTGCGCCAGCGACTCGTCGCTCAGATCTACCCCCATGAAATCGAGGAACTTCAGATAGCTGCGCTCCTTGAGCAGCAGCAGGTCGATCTCGACGTCGAAATCGCCCCAGGCCGTGCCGACTACCCGCTTTTCGAATCGGCTCAACTCGCTCACCGAACCGCCGTAGAGCTCCACGATAATCGCGCAGATCTGGTCGATATCGACTCCGGCGAACTCCAGCTCTATCCCGACCCGGCGAATATCGCCGCGGGCGTTGTGCAATCGCCGTGGTAACGGAAATTCGCTCATGAAGTCTCCTGAAGCTCGGTAACTCGGCTGTCGTTAAATGGCGACGCTGCTGCGAATTGCGGGCGCTCGGCGGAGCGCCGTGAAGGCTCTTTGCTGAATTCGCAACGTATTGAGAAAAAAGGTTTTTGGTGCATGCGCAGAGATCTTCGGCGCAATCGCCGCCGGGGCGGACGTTTTCGGGGACGGCGATCGCTGCGTGTTGAATGGTGTCGTCACGACCCCAGATAAAGCCGCGCTCGAGACGGGCCCGTGCGGCAACTCCCTGGGACGGATCCGAGGGACATTGCGCGGGATGGGCGCCCACAACGTAACGGAGGCACATTCGCATGCGTAAATTGCTCGCCATTTTGGCTCTGGCGCTTCCTTTGACCCTGGTCGGCTGCGAGCAGCAGGGAGGCGGTACCGGTGGCGGTCCGGCCGGCGGGAGCGGGCAGGGTGAGGAGACTAGTCCTTCCGGTCAGCCGGGCGGCTTGGGCGGCGGCGACGCGGGTACCGGTGGCACCGGCTCTGGCGCGAGCGGCGGCTGACCTTCAATCGAAAGAAGTGGGGCGCGGCGGCGTTTCGCCGCCCCCGAGCGCGGAGAGTGCCGTTATGGCCAAGTGGTTGCTAGTTGCGTTGCTGGTCTGCCCGCTGGTCGGTTGCGACCAGGATGGTCCCATGGAGAACGCAGGAGAGAAGGTGGACCGGGCGGTAGACGACGCCGGCGACGCCATCGAGCGGAACACCGACCGCTAGCGGGCGGCCTCCCTTGAAAGAGCGGAGCGGTATCCCTACTACGATCCAAACAGGGCACGGGGCCCGAGCGGACTTGAAATCGGGGGCCGTGTCTCCAGATGGAACTTTGTGGCGGCAAGAGAGTCATAGCTAACAGAGAGACCGCGACGAGCGGTCGGCTTCGAGACGAAGCCTACGGTTATTGACCGGTCCGACCCATCCCCCCCCCCCCCAATTGTCGGGCCGGTTTTTTTATTCAGGATGCCGAAGCGTAGAGCGCTTCGGCATTTTCTTATGTCTCCAGGCTATTTGCGCCGTCTTGCTAGACGGGTAACCTAGGTAGGACGTTCGATCCGCGTCCGCGCCGCTTCCGGCTGCGGCGGTGGCTCGCCAAACTTTTGTTTTTAATAAAATAAGATGCTAATGGTCGCGTGCCGCGCGCGCGGCTTCACGGTTTCCGCCATCGGTGCAGAGTCTCTAAGAAAGCCTTGCAGTCGGCTCGGCAGGGTTTTGTTAGAGACTCTACAAGTGGCGAGAGGCCGACTCGCTTGCCACCACTAGACATAAGGGGAACAGTGTGAAGCTCGAGACGATTGCCATTCACGGCGGCTACTCGCCCGATCCCACCACCAAGGCGGTGGCGGTGCCCATCTACCAGACCACCTCCTACGCCTTCGACAGCGCCCAGCACGGCGCCGACCTGTTCGACCTGAAGGTGCCGGGCAACATCTACACCCGCATCATGAACCCCACCAACGCGGTGCTGGAGCAGCGCGTTGCGCAGATGGAAGGCGGCGTGGGCGCGCTGGCCCTGGCCTCGGGCATGGCGGCGATCGAGTACGCCATCGAAACCATCGCCGAGGTGGGCGACAACATCGTCACCACCAGCAAGCTCTACGGCGGCACCTACAACCTGTTCGCCCATACCTTCCCGCGCCGCGGCATCGAGGTGCGCTTCGCCGCCCATGATGACTTCGAGGGTCTGGCCAAGCTGATCGACGCCCGGACCAAGGCGGTGTTCTGCGAGTCCATCGGCAATCCGTCCGGTAACATCGCCGACATCGAGCGGCTGGCGAAGATCGCCCACGACGCCGGCGTGCCGCTGATCGTCGACAACACCGTGCCCAGCCCCTATCTGTGGCGGCCGTTCGAGCACGGCGCCGACATCGTGGTGCATGCCCTGACCAAGTACATGGGTGGCCACGGCACCACCATCGCCGGCATCCTGGTGGACTCCGGCAAGTTCCCGTGGGCCGAGCACAAAGAGCGCTTCCGCATGCTCAACGAGCCTGACCCGTCCTACCATGGCGTGGTCTACACCGAGGCGCTGGGGCCAGCTGCCTACATTGGCCGGGCGCGCGTGGTGCCGCTGCGCAACACCGGCGCGGCGCTGTCGCCATTCAACGCCTTCCTGGTGCTGCAGGGCATTGAGACCCTGCCGCTGCGCATGGAGCGGCACTGCGAGAACGCGCTGAAGGTGGCGCAGTTCCTCAAGGACCATCCGCAGGTGAATTGGGTCAACTATGCCGGCCTGCCGGATCACCCGGAACACGCCCTGGTGCAGAAGTACATGAACGGCAAGGCCTCCGGCATCCTGAGCTTCGGCATCAAGGGCGGCAAGGAAGCGGGTGCCAAGTTCCTCGACGCGCTCAAGCTGATCGTGCGCCTGGTGAACATCGGCGACGCTAAGTCGCTGGCCACCCATCCGGCCAGCACCACCCACCGGCAGCTCAACGACGAGGAGCTGGCCAAGGCCGGTGTGACGCCGGACATGGTGCGCCTGTCGATCGGCATCGAGCACATCGACGACATCCTGGCCGATATCGACCAGGCGCTGGCGGCCGCCGCCAAGTAGCCTTGGACCGGCCGGGCCGTGCGCACGGCCCGGCCGGCGCCGCGGAGGAGTGTCGACCCGGGAGCTGACGATGCAAGGGGCGGTATGGTCATTGGGGGTCGCGGCATTGCTCGCCGTGGTGCAGTTCAGCTGCGGCACCGATCCGCTGTTCCCCGACGATGACGGCGCCGACATCGTCAGCTACGGTTCCATCGGCCGGCTCGACGGCGTCACCGTCAACGGCACGCGTTTCGATACCAGCGGCGCGGAGATCCTGATCGGCGGCGAGAGGGCCAGCCACGCGGATTTGCAGATCGGCATGGTGGTGCGCTTGACCGGCAACGAGGACGACGATGCCGTCACCGCCTCCCGGGTCGAATACGACCGTACCCTCGCCGGCCCGATCACCAGCATCGACCGGGTCAACCGCCGCTTCGTGGTCCTCGGCCGTACCGTGGCCGTGCTGCCGGATACCGGCATCGACGGCGGCGAGTTCGACAGCCTGGCCGTCGACGACCGGGTCGAGGTCAGCGGCCTGATCGACGCCGACGATGTGGTGCGGGCGCGCTATATCGCCAAGCGCGAGCGTATCCCGTTCGAGCTGGAAGGACGGATCGGCAATCTCGACGCCTTCAACAGCACGCTCTACATCGGCGCGCAGGCGGTCGATTACAGCACCGCCACGCTGCGCGGTTTCTCCGCCGGCGGTCCGACCACCGGGCAGTGGGTGGACGTGCGTGGCCCTAGCCTGATCAACGGCGTGTTGCGCGCGTCCGTGGTCGAGCTCAAGGACGGCACGCTGGCCGCCAGCGGCCGCCGCGTCGAACTGGAGGGTATCGTCGGCGCGGTCGACGCCGGCGGCAGCTTCCTCGTCGGCAGCCAATGGGTGCGCACCGACAGCGCCACCCGCTGGCTGCCCAGCGGTACCGGCTTCCTCAATCTCGAAACCAATATCCGGGCGCGGGTCGAAGGCCGCGTCGAGACAGGCGGCGTCGTGCGCGCTTCCCGCGTCGAACTCGAGCCGCTGGCGGACTCGGAAGTCCTGGCGCAGCTCGATGCCATCGACGCCGACGCCGGCACCGTGACCGCGCTCGGACGCCGGCTCACGGTGACCGACCGCACGCTGCTGGAGGACCGGAGCGCGAGCGCGGCGCGTCCTTTCGACTTCGCCGACCTGCGCAGTGGCGACTGGGTGCGTGTCGGCGGTTACGTCGATGCCCAGGACCGGTTCATCGCCGTGCGGTTGGAGCGGCGTGACGCGCCGGCGGCGCTGCGCCTGGAGGGGAGTGCCAGCGACATCGCGCAGCCGGAGTTGCGCGTTGCCGGCGTGCGGGTGCAGACCCATGGCGGTACCGTGTTCCGCGATCTCGCGGGCAACCGCGTTTCCCAGTCCCAGTTCTTTTCGCAGTTGACGCTCGCGCCGGGGCTCGGCGTGCGGATAAGCGGCGAGCGCCTCGGCAACACCGTGCGCGCGCGGGAGGCGTGGCTGCGCGGCACGCTGTAGCGCGCCGGCGTTGCGCTAGCTCAGCAGCGGCTGAACGGCGCGGTAGCCGGCGAACAGACCCAAGGCGAGGAAGAACAGCGCCGCCAGGCGGTGCAGCCAGTGGATGGGCAGACGCTGCAGCACGGTGCGGCCGGCCACGACGCCGATCATCGACGTGACGGTCAGCGCGACAGTGGCGCCGGCCCAGACCCCGGCCGGCGACAGCTCGCTGGACAGCGCGGCCACCGCCAGTTGCGTCTTATCGCCGAATTCGGCGAGGAAGATCAGTAGGAAGGCGCTGGCCAGCACGCTATGGCCCGGTTTTTCCGCCACTTCGCCCGGCGGTTCCGGCTCGGCGCGCCAGGACTGCACGGCGAATAGCGTGAACAGCACGGCCACCGCGGCGGCCACCAGCCAGTCGGGCAGCCAGCGGGCGACGCCGGCGCCGAACACCACGGCGATCAGATTGAGCAGCGCGAAGGCGGTGACCGCGCCCAGCAAGACCGGCCAACCGCGGTGACGGGCGGCCAGACCCATGCACACCAGCTGGCTCTTGTCACCCATCTCGGCGGCGGCGACCAGCCCGAAGCTGGTAATGGCATTGAGCAGCGCGCTATCCACGGAATCTCGGCGAAGGCGGTTGCGACGATCGGCCGATGCTAGCGTCTTTGCGCCGGGGGCGATAGGGGGCGCACTGGTCGACCGATCCGCGAGGGGGCGATGCGTTATGATGCGACCGGCGCGCGGCGAGGGGTGCGAGCGCCGCGGTTCCCACCATCGGAGCTTCCGGCGGCGGGTCGGTGGCTTCCAACGATAATTAGAGGGTTCGAATGGATTTGCTGCTGCTGCTCAAGGCCGTGGCCATGGGCATCGTCGAGGGATTGACCGAGTTCCTACCGATTTCCAGCACCGGGCATCTGATCCTCGCCGGCGAGCTGCTGGACTTCCTGGACGAGGAAAAGCGCGGCGTCTTCGAGATCGCCATTCAGCTGGGCGCTATCCTGGCGGTGTGCTGGGAGTACCGGCGCCGGCTGGCCGATGTGCTCATCGATCTGCCTCGCAGCCCGCAGGCTCGCCGCTTTGTGCTCAATCTGCTCATCGCCTTTCTGCCGGCGGCGCTGGTCGGGCTGGCGGCCGGCGCTTACATCAAGCGCTACCTGTTCTCGCCGGTGCCGGTGGCGCTGGCGTTGGTGGCGGGCGGTCTGCTGATCCTGTGGGTGGAGCGGCGCGTGCACGCGGTGGCCGTGCACGAGGTCGACGCCATGAGCTGGAAGGACGCGCTCAAGGTCGGCATCGCCCAGTGCTTCGCCCTGATCCCCGGCACGTCGCGCTCCGGCGCCACCATCATCGGCGGGCTGTGGTTCGGGCTATCGCGCAAGGCGGCCACCGAGTTCTCGTTCTTTCTGGCCATCCCCACGCTCGGCGCCGCCTCGCTGTATGACGTGTACAGCAACCGCCACCTGTTCGATGCGCACGACCTGGGGCTGTTCGCCGTGGGCGGCGCGGCTTCCTTCGTCAGCGCCTTCGTCGCCGTGCGCGCCCTGCTGCGCTACATCGCGCGCCACGATTTCACGGTGTTCGCCTATTACCGGATCGTGTTCGGTCTGCTGGTGCTGCTGATCGCCGGCAGCGGCGTGGTCCAGTGGCACGGCTAGCGCCGCTGCGTGCCCGCCGTCTCGCCGCCGTGGCGGTCGGCACGGCAGCGGCCGACTCGGCGAGCGGAGCCGCCGGTGGCGACGAGACGGGGGAACGCGATTCGGTCGGATCGACCGGGTGGGGAGGGGCGGGGCCGCGATCAGCGGTACTTGAGGATCTCCATGAGCTCCTCGATGATCCGGTCTTCCTCGCCGCGCCGATGCGGCGTGATCACATGGCTCTTGAGGTGGCTCTTGAGAGTCAGATCGCCGATCTTGGCGAGCGCGCCGTCCACCGCCTTGAGCTGCTTGAGCACGTCGACGCAGTAGACCTGGTCGCTCTCCAGCATGCGCAGGATGCCTTCGACGTGTCCCTTGACCGACAGCAGGCGCCGACGGGCATCCTCGCGCACCTGCGGTTCCAGCTTCAGACCCTGGTCGTCCGCCGGCTGGTGATGGGAATGCATCACCGCGCTCATTCCACTACCTCCGCACTGTAGCCTTCTTCGATTACGGCCGCGACCAGCGCCTGCGGCTGGGCATCGCCCTCGACGATGGCTAGCTCGCGCTCACGGCTGACTTCGACCACGCGGGTCACTCCGGGGACCTGCGCCAGCGCCTTGCTGACGGCTTGCTCGCAGTGTCCACAGGTCATGCCCTGGATCTTGAGTTTGGTCACTCGCTTACCTCCAGCCTCCCCAGGACGGGGGCGGCGAAAAACGGGTTCAACGCGCACCGAGGCCAAGCCGCGCGCCGCAGATGACGGCTTGCCGCATAGCAGCAAATCTATCGCACGGCTTAGCCCCGGGACTTGACGTGCATCAACGTTGCCTAATGCTTGGCCGCTGCCCAGGCGTGGACAGCGGCGGCGGCGTAAGGGTTCCGGGCGAGGAACCGACGGCGCGTGAATATAAGCGTTTTTCCGGCGTTTGCTAGGGGAGCAATCGTCAGACCGCTGTTTCCAGCAGTGCCGCCAGCGCGTCGGCGCTCAGGTCGGCGACGTCGATGGCGTTGCTGGCATGAGGAACGGTATTGGTGGTCACCACGCGCGCGCCGGTGGCGCTCAGCATCTCCCAGGCGTCCTCGGCGAACAGCCCGTGCACGGCTATGCACACCGGCGTCGCCAGTCCGAGCTGGCGCAGCTGGCTGATGGTCTCCAGCAAGGTGCGGCCGCTGGAGATGATGTCGTCCACCAGCACCGGCGTGTGGCCGCGCCAGTCCTCGCCGGCCGGCAGCCGCACGCTGACCTCGCGGTCGCCGTGGCGGACCTTCTCCAGCACCCGGAACGGTGCGCCCGCCAGGGCGGCGACGGCGCCCACCCACTGCTCGCTCTCGCTGTCGGGGCCGATCAGCAGCGGCCGTTCCACCTCTCTCGTCAGCCACCGGGCGATGGCCGGCGCCGCGTGCACCACCCGGCTGGGGATGCTGTAGATGGCGTCGAGGCTGGGGGTGCGATGCAGGTGCGGATCCACCGTCAGCAGCCAATCGAAGTTAGCCGACAGCAGCCGAGCGAAATAGTGCGAGGTGATGCCTTCGCCGGGCTTGAAGCGTGTGTCCTGGCGCATGTAGGCCAGGTACGGCGCCACCAGGCCGACCCGGGCCGCGCCTAGATCGCGCAGCGTGGCGGCGAGCAGCAGCAGCGGCGCCAGCTTGGGATCGGGGCGGTCAAGGCCGGCGACCACGATGGCGTCGATGCCCTCGCAGTCGCTGTGGATGCGCACGTAGCTTTCGCCGTCGGGAAAACGGCGCAGGGTGTACTCGCCGAGCTCGGCGCCCACGCGCGGCGCCAGCGCCGCGGCCCAGGCTTCGAAACCGGGATAGGCGAAGGCGACTCGCTTCATGCCGGGTCTCCTATCAGGAAGATGTTGTTGTGGTGCCGTACGTACTCTAGCGCATAGGCCATCTCGCCCGGCGTCTCAGCATGCAGGGTGAACAGCGGCTGGCCGCGACTGATCCGGTCGCCCAGCCGCACGTGCATGTACACGCCGGCCGTGGGGGCGGCCGGGGCGCCCGCCAGCTTGGCCAGCTGCGCCAGCCGGCGGTTGTCGATGGCCAGCAGACAGCCGCTGGTCTCGGCCACCACCGGCTGTTGCAGCGGCGCCCGGCCGGGTTCGCGCATGCCGCCCTGGGCTTCGCAGATGGCTTGGAACTTGGCCCAGGCGCGGCCGTCGTCGAGGGCCGCCGTGGCCAGCGCGACGCCGCCGCCTTGCGGCGCCCGACCGGCCATTTCCAGGATCTCGCCGGCCAGCAGCAGCGCCCGCTGGCGCAGATCGGCCGGGGCCTCGGGGTGGCCTTGCAACACCGCCAGCACGTCGTGCGCCTCCAGCGCCGGGCCGATGCCGCGGCCGACCGGTTGGGAGCCGTCGCTGGTCACGATCCGCAGGTTCAGCCCCAGCCGCTCGCCCACCGCCAGCAGCCGGCCGCGCAGCCGCTCGGCCCGCTCCGGCGAGCGCAGCTTGGCGGTGGGGCCGACCGGGATGTCGATCACCACGTGGGTGGAGCCGGCGGCGGCCTTCTTGGAGAGCACCGACGCTACCAGCTGGTCCTCGCTGTCGAGATTGAGCGCGCGCTGGATGCGCACCAGGATGTCGTCGCCGGGGCTCAGGTGCACCGCGCCGCCCCAGACGATGCAGCCGCCCTCGCGCTCCACCACCTGGCGCATCTGCGCCAGCGGCAGACGCACCGGCGCCATGGTTTCCATGGTATCGGCGGTGCCGGCCGGCGAGGTGATGGCGCGCGACGAGGTCTTGGGCATGGTCAGTCCCAGTGCGGCGACGATCGCCACCACCAGCGGCGTGGTGCGGTTGCCAGGCAGGCCGCCCACGCAGTGCTTGTCCACCACCGGGCTGGCGTTCCACGTCAGCCGCTCGCCGACGTTGATCATGGCGCGGGTCAGGCCGGTGACCTCGTCGATGGTCATGCGGTCGCCGGAGCAGGCGGTGACGAAGGCCGCCAGCTCCACGTCGGTGTAGCGGCGCGCGACGATGTCGCGCACGATGCCGTTGAGCTGCTCGTCGTCCAGCGTATGGCCGTAGATCTTGCGGCGCACGTCGCTGAGCGACTCCACGGGGGGCGGATGGGCGAAGCGCGCCCGTTCGCCCGGCGCCGGGTCGAGTCGCTGCCAGGCCGCTTCCGACAGGCCGACCGCGTCGACCGACAGCAGCTCGCTGCGCACCACCGCCAGGGTGGCGATGATGCTGCGCTGGCCGATCGTCACCAGTACCCGCGAGTGCGCGTTGAAGCCCTCTGAGCGGCAGACCGGGCAGTCGGCGCGCAGATAGATCACGGGTTCCTGATGCGTGTCGATCCCGAGCCGCACCGGTTGCAGATCCGGCGTCAGCTCGGCGGGAAACGGGGAGGCGATGCTCATTGCGGAGGTTTATCCTGATTGTGACGCGAAAAACGTGACGCCGCCGGGCACACGGCGTTTTGACGTCGGTCAACGATAGCAAAACACGAATATCGCACGCTGCAGCGGTTATCGACCTCTTCCATCGCGGTCGCACCACCCCCAGTGCTCAAGAACTGAGCAACGGGCGGCGAGCGTCGCCGGGAGAGGAACTCATGGCAAGGGTGACACCGGAGCGAACCCAGCGGCTGCGCATCTCGGGGATGAAGGGACCGGCATGCGCGGTGAAAATCGAGCAGGCTTTGCGCCAGCTCGCCGGGGTGAAGCACGTGGAGATCGACAACGAGGGCATCGCCAGTATCGCCGGCGAGGTCGAGCCCGAGGATCTGATCAAGGCGCTGTCCGCCAGCGACTATCAGATCCAGCCGATCCCGAGGCAATGAGTCCAGCGCCGTCGCCGTCCGCGGCCGCGTGCGGTGGAACGCGCTGCGCCGGTGTCGCTCCTGGGGTAAGTTGGCGCGCGCCATGGTAAAATGAGCCGTTGCGGGCTCGGTTGGCGCGAGCGTGGCGGGGTTGCCCCGCGTACGATCAGGAGAGCGATATGAGACGATTCCGGGCGGTCATCGGCGGTACGGCGCTGGCGCTGGCGGTGAGTGTCGCGGGGGGGACGGGCATGGCCTCGGCCGCCGACGTCACGGTTTATAAGACATCGACCTGCGGCTGCTGCGTGGCTTGGGGGCGGCATCTCGAAGCCAACGGCTTCCAAGTGGCGGTCAAGGAGCTGGACGATCTCACGGCCGTCAAGCAGGCGCACGGCATCACCCGCGAGCTGGCCTCCTGCCATACCGCCACGGTCGAGGGCTACGTGATCGAAGGGCACGTGCCGGCCAGCGACATCCACCGCCTGCTGAAGGAGCGCCCCCAGGTGGCCGGACTGGCGGTGCCGGGCATGCCGATGGGCTCGCCCGGCATGGAGGGACCGGTCAAGCAGCCCTATGACGTGATCGCCTTCGACAAGAACGGCGGCAAGACCGTGTTCAGCCGCCATTGAGACCCGGCGGCGCGGGCGAGTTGTGCGGGTCGGCGGCGGCCGCCACATAGCCCGTATCGAGCGCCCTGTGGCCGGGCGATTACCGATTACCGCGAAGGAGTGCGGACATGCTCCGAGCTTTGATTTGCGGCGGCTTGCTGACGCTCGCCGCGAGCGGCGGCGGGTGGACGCTGAGCGGTCTGACCGACTGGGATGGTCAGCCGGACCGCCCCAAGCAGACGCCCGACTACGATTTCGCCGTCACCAAGATCATCGGCAAGCCGGTGGAGAATGCCGAGCGCGAGCCCGTCGGCAAGGTGGTGGATCTGATCGTCGCCAGGGACCATCGGGTGACGCACGCCGTGCTGTCGGTCGGCGGTTTCCTGGGGGTGGGCAACTATATGGTGGCCGTGCCCATCGAGCGCCTGCAGCTGCGTGGCGACAAGGTGTTCTACGACGTCAGCCGCGAGCAGTTGAGCGCACTCCCGGAGTTCGTCTACCGGCCCGATCCGCCGGCGCCGCCGCTCGGCGCGCGGTCCGGGGCGGACGTCCCGAGCGACGGCTGAACGCGCTTGTGAGCGCCGACGCCCGGCCCCAAGAAAATCCCAAGTAACGGCAATGCCGAACCGTTTGCCCGATCGCGGAGGATGGCGATGCGCGCTCTGCTGACAGCGCTGCTGGTGGGTGGCCTCGTGGCCTGCGCGACGTCGCCGACCGGGCGGCGCCAGCTGCAGCTGTTCCCCGCCGATCAGATGGACGAGATGGGGGTTACCGCCTTCGCGGAGATGAAGGAGCAGCTGCCGCAGACCACGGATGCGGCGGAGCAGCGCTACGTCGAGTGCGTGGCCGACGCCATCACCGCGATCCTGCCGGAGCAGCGCGATTGGGAAGTGCGGGTGTTCAAGGACGATAGCGCCAACGCTTTCGCTCTGCCCGGCGGCAAGATCGGCGTCCACACCGGCCTGCTGCAGGTGGCGACCACGCAATCGCAGCTGGCGGCTGTGATCGGCCATGAGATCGGCCACGTGCTGGCCCAGCACTCCAACGAGCGCATGTCCACCACCTTCGCCACCAACGCCGGGCTGCAGATCGTCGGCGCGCTGGCCGGCGCCGACTCGCAAGGCAAGCAGCTGGCGATGGCGGCGCTCGGCCTGGGGGCGCAGTTCGGGGTGCTGCTGCCGTTCAGCCGCACGCAGGAGTCGGAATCCGATCAGATCGGCCTGGAGCTGATGGCGAAAGCCGGCTTCGATCCCACCGAGGCGGTGACGCTGTGGGAGAACATGATGCGCAGCCAGGGCGACGGTCCGCCGGAGTTCCTCTCCACCCACCCCTCGGGGCCGAGCCGCATCGAGCAGTTGCAGCGGCTGATGCCGGACGCCATGAAATTGTACCAGCAGGCGCGCGCGGCGGGGCGCAAGCCGGAATGCGGGCCGTAGAGCCCTCGATCGGCGCTTTGGAGGAGCGCTTGGCGCTCACAGGAGGCGGGACGTGACGGAAGCAAGACGCGCGGGACGAGAGATCATCAATCGCTATCTGCGGGTATTCGACAGCGATACCGAGCGTTTCCTCGGCTATTTGGTGGACATCACGCCGGCGGGCGCGATGCTGCAGAGCCGCGAGCCGATCCAGCCGGAGGTGCGCATGAATCTGCGAGTGGAGCTGCCCGAGGATTTCGGCGGCGCCCGCGAGCTTCGCGTGGAAGCCGAGAGCGTGTGGGACAAGAAGGAGGAGAACGCGCTGTTCCACCACACCGGCTTTCAGTTCATCCGTGTGCCGGAGGGCGCCGAGGAGCACATCCGTCGCCTGATGACCAACTACAAGCTCGAAGGGCTGAGCCACTGACCGCGGCCGGCGTCAGACCGGGTCGCCGTTGCGCGCCGGCGGTTCCGTGTCCAGCCGTCCCCGCCGCTGCAGCGACCGCGCCAGCAGCCAGCAGCAGGAGGCCCAGGCGGCGCCGGCGGTCCAGCCGGCCAGCACGTCGCTGGGCCAGTGCACCCCGAGGTAGATGCGGCTCACGCCCACCAGCACGGTGAGCGTGGCCGCCACCAGCAGCAGATAGGCCTTGAGCCGCAAGCGGCTCACCACCCGGCATAGCAGCGCGGCCAGGGTGAGGTAGGTGATGGCCGCCATCATCGAATGTCCGCTGGGAAAGCTGGCGGTGAACACCGCGCTGGCGTGCGGCACCAGATCCGGGCGCGGCCGGGCGAAGCCGATCTTGAGCAGGT
The DNA here is from genome assembly GCA_937951875.1 of uncultured Alkalilimnicola sp. Lineage (GTDB taxonomy): Bacteria > Pseudomonadota > Gammaproteobacteria > Nitrococcales > AK92 > JAAYIK01. The sequence goes on from CALGAN010000055.1 coordinate 104,256, forward strand.
GGTTCAGCACCCAGCCGCCGGCGATGGCGAGCAGGGTGAAGGCGGCCGTACGGTAGCGGCGCGACAGCAGCAGATAGCCGAGCGTGGCCAGGGTGATCAGGATGAGCACCGACGCGCTGCCTAAGGCGGTGACGTCGCGCGCCGCCTCCTCCAGCCAGCCCGGCCCGAGCGGGTCGTGTGGATCGGTGGGATTGCGCATCGCCAGCAGCAGCCGCTGGTCCAGATCCGCCGGTTCGCCGGCCAGCGCCAGGTCGGCCAGTTCCAGGAAGGCCCATAGGCCGCCGGCCAGCCCCAGCAGGCACAGCAGCGCTTCCAGCTCGTAGCGGCCGAGCCGGACCAGCCAAGAGCGGGCGAGGTGTGGCGGCATCAGAGCGACGACTCTACCCAGCGCAGCAAGCCGTTGAGGTTCATGGCGCCGGACTGGCGCGCCAGCTCGCGGCCGTGCAGGAAGATCGCCACGGTGGGAATGCTGCGGACGTGGAAGCGGTTCGCCAGCGCCGGTTCGTCCTGGGTGTTGAGCTTGGCCAGCCGCACCCGCGGCTCCAGCCGCGCCGCCGCCTGCTCGAACACTGGCGCGAACAGTCGGCACGGGCCGCACCAGGGCGCCCAGAAATCCACCACCACCGGAATGTCGCTCTGCTCCAGATAACGGCCGGCGTTGGCCTCGGTGAGTGTCGCCGGTCGGCCGGCGAACAGCGCCTGCTTGCAGCGGCCGCAACGCCCGCCGGCGGAGAGCTTCTCGGCCGGCACGCGGTTGACGGTGTCGCAGTGAGGGCAGACGATGTGCAGGCTCTCGCTCATGGTGTCCTCCGCAGGCGCCTCGATCTTCCCATAATAAGGCCGCCGCCGCTCGGCGCGGGCGATTCCGCGCTCAGCCGATCCGCCGCAGCGTCTCCTGCCCGAGCTGCGCCATCTGCCACATGATCCAGGCCTGGCGCTCGCGCACGTAGGCGCTGGGCCGGTCCACGCGGTAGCGGAGCGGATTGGGAAGCGTCGCCGCCAGCAGCGCCGCTTCCGCCATGTCCAGCCGCGCCGCCGGCTTGCCGAAATAGGCCTGGGCCGCCGCCTCGATCCCGAAAATGCCCGGGCCGAACTCGACGACGTTCAGGTACACCTCGAGGATTCGGCGCTTCGGCCAGATGGCTTCGATCAGGGCGGTGAAGTAGGCCTCCAGGCCTTTGCGCACATAGCTGCGGTCCGGCCACAGGAACAGGTTCTTGGCCAACTGCTGGGAGATGGTGCTGCCGCCGCGGATGCGCGCGCCCGCACGGTTGCCCTCCCAGGCGGCGCGCATGGCGTCGAGATCGAAGCCGGAGTGGTCGGGAAAACGCTGATCCTCGGCGGCGATCGCCGCCAGCTTGGCGTGCGGCGATATCGCCGACCACTCGACCCAGGTGTGGCGGAACCGGAAGTCTGGGTCGCCTCGCCATAGCGCGGCCACGGTTTTCTGCGCCATGAACGAGGTGAACGGCGGCGCCAGCCAGCGCATCGCCGTCACCGCCAGCACGGAGGCGATGACCGCCGCCAGAAGCAGCCTGGCGAGCCAGCGCAGGACGGTGCGCGTGAGCGTGCGTAACCGGGGCATGGCGTTGTCGCGAAATGAGGGCTTCAGAGCTTAGCACGCCCTCGGCGGGCGAGGCGGCGCTACGGTGTCGGCATCGCCGCCACCATGTTTGCCGGTAGCTTTCGCTGCGAGCGGGAACCGATGAGCGCCGATGAGCAGATCCTCGACATCGCACTGGGCGACGTCCGCCAGGGCGTCGTCCGCGACGGCTGCCAGCCGCTGTGGATCGCCACCGACCGTGGCGATCTGGCGCTGCGCTACCACCGCGCCGCCGGCGCGGTGCACGGCGCGCTGTTGCTCGGCGAGGCCGAGACCGGCTTTCCCAGCCCGGCGGATGAGCTCTACGCGCGGCTATGCGCGGCCCTGGTCGGCGCCGGGGTCTCGGCGCTGCGGCTGAGCTGGCGCCGCCCGGGCGACTTGGCGGAGTCGGCGCTGGACGCGCTGATCGGGCTGCATTTCCTGCGAAGCCAGGGCATCGACCGTCTCGGTGTGGTCGGCCACGGCTTCGGCGCGGCGGCGGCGGCGCAGGCCGCGGCCAACGCCGACGGCGTGCGTGCGCTGGTGGCGCTCGCCGCCCAAAGCGAGGGCCTGGGCGCGGTGGCCGCACTGCCGGCCGGTTGCGCCTGCCTGTTCGTGCACGGCACCGACGATGCCCAGCAGCCGCTGGCGGGCGCGCGGCGTGGCTACGCGGCGGCGCGCGAGCCCAAGTACCTGCGTGTCTTCAGCGGCGCTGGCCACGCGCTGGCGGAAGTGGCCGGGCAGCTCGAACGGGAGCTGACCGACTGGCTGCTGTTGGAACTGACCGAGGGCGATCCGCGCCTGCGGCGCTAGCGACGCGGCCGCGGAGTTGTCAAGCCCCCGACAGCCTGTAGAATCTGCCGTCTGCGCAAGACGGCCCGGTACCGAGGAGCACCCGATGAGCGAGCTTACCCGCGACAGCGTAGAGGCGGCCCTGCGAGGCTGGATCGATCCATACCTCGAACAGGACCTCGTCAGCGCCAAGGCCGTCAAGGACATCCGCGTCGATGGCGGTAAGGTCCGCATCGCCGTGCAGCTCGGCTATCCGGCCGCCGGCTTCCACGAGCGGCTGCGCGCCGGGCTGACCGAGGCGGTGCGGGGTATCCAGCCGGGCGCCCAGGTCGAGGTCGACATCAGCTCCGTCATCGTCGCGCACGCGGTGCAGGGCGGTCTGAAGCCGCTGCCGGGGATCAAGAACATTATCGCTGTCGCCTCGGGCAAGGGCGGCGTGGGTAAGTCCACCGTCGCCGCCAACCTGGCGCTGGCGCTGGCCGCCGAGGGCGCCCGGGTCGGCGTGCTCGACGCCGACATCTACGGCCCCAGCCAGCCGCGCATGCTGGGGGTGAGCGGGCAGCCGGAGAGCCGCGATGGCAAGTCCCTGGAGCCGATGAGCAACTACGGCCTGCAGATCATGTCGATCGGCTTCCTCATCGACGAGGAGCAGCCGATGGTCTGGCGCGGGCCGATGGTGACCCAGGCGCTGACCCAGCTGCTCAACGACACCCGCTGGCGGGATCTCGACTACCTGGTGGTGGATCTGCCGCCGGGCACCGGCGACATCCAGTTGACGCTGGCGCAGAAGGTGCCGGTGACCGGCGCCGTGATCGTCACCACGCCCCAGGACATCGCCTTGCTCGACGCCCGCAAGGGGCTGAAGATGTTCGAAAAGGTGAACGTGCCGGTGCTGGGCATCGTCGAGAACATGAGTACCCACATCTGCAGCCACTGCGGCCACGAGGAGCCCATCTTCGGCGCCGGCGGCGGCGCGCGCATGGCGGCGGACTACCAGGTGGCGCTGCTCGGCTCGCTGCCGTTGGACATCCGTATCCGCGAGCAGGCCGATGCCGGCAGGCCGACCGTCGTGGCGGAGCCGGCTTCGGCCATCGCCGAGAGCTATCGCGAGATCGCCCGCAAGGCGGCGGCGCGAATCGCGCGCAAGAGCAAAGACTTCAGCGCCCGTTTCCCGAAAATCGTGGTGCAGGATAGCTGACGAGCGGTAAACTTCCGCCGCCGGTCCACGCCGGCGGCGGCAACCACACTTTGAATGTCCGGCCAGGGCCGGCGCAGCGACAGGCGAGGTTTCGGGGGAGATGGCAATCAAGTCCGACAAGTGGATACGGCGCATGGCCGAGCAGGGCATGATCGAGCCCTTCGAACCGCGCCAGATACGGGAATACAACGGTCAGAAGGTCATCTCGTACGGCGTCTCCAGCTACGGCTACGACGTGCGCTGCGCCAATGAATTCAAGATCTTCACCAACATCAATTCCACCATCGTCGACCCGAAGAATTTCGACGTCTCCAGCTTCGTCGACGTGGTGTCGGATGTCTGCATCATCCCGCCCAACAGCTTCGCGCTGGCGCGCACGGTGGAGTTCTTCCGCATCCCGCGCAACGTGCTCACCATCTGCCTGGGCAAGAGCACCTACGCCCGCTGCGGCATCATCGTCAACGTCACGCCGCTGGAGCCCGAGTGGGAAGGGCACGTGACGCTGGAGTTCTCCAACACCACGCCGCTGCCCGCCAAGATCTACGCCAACGAGGGCGTGGCGCAGATGTTGTTCCTGGAGTCGGACGAAGTCTGCGAGACTTCCTACCGCGATCGCGGCGGCAAGTACCAGGGGCAGAAGGGCGTCACCCTTCCGAAGCCCTGATGCCGACTCAGCGCGAAGCCGGCAGCGCGAAGCCGGTCAGCTTCTCCAGGGTCATGCGGAAGTTGTTGGTCTTCTCGCGGTGGTCGATGCGCACCGGCATGTAGTGCAGCGCCGGCGCGCACCAGAACACCGTGGAGCGGCGGTTGTTGTCGACCTTGCGCGTGATCTTGATGGTGTCCAGCCGCCCGTAGGGCGTGTCGATCGTTTCCCGGCCCAGCACCTGCAGCACGAAGACTCGCAGCCTACCGCCGTCGGCGACGTGGTAGGTCAGGTTCTGCTCCTGCCGCGCCAAGTCGCGCATGAGCTGCAGCTGCGACACCATGCGATCGAGGGTGTTCTCGGGGATCGCCATGTCCCAGCTGCGGCCTTCGACGTCGTTGCGCACCCTATGGCGCTGCCAGTCGAACACCAGCGAGGCGGCGCGCGCCCGCTGCCCGCTGCGGTCGTAGGAGTAGCGTTCCGGCTTGAAGCCGTCGGCGGTGATGCGCCCCTCGCTGACTTCCTCGATCTGCGCGTCGTAGAACATGGTGGTGACGCCGACCGGGCGGGTCAGCGAGCTGTAGCGGTAGCGGTCGGGGCCGATCTGCTGATAGCGCACCGTGGTTTCGCCCAAGGTCAGCCCCGAATGGCTGACCTCGTAGCGGGCGGTGAAGGCGGGCGGCAGGGCGTGGGCGGCGCCGGCCAGCAGGAGCAGCAGCGGTGCCAGCAACCAGCGCTCAACACGGCTCGGTGGCTTGCTCCGCGTCGATGACGGGCGGCGAATCCAGGCGAACGCCATCCTTATACAGTCCTCCGTCGCGCATCTCGACTCGGCCTTCCGCGATCCACTTCACGGCCAGGGGGTAGATACGGTGTTCTTGGGTCTGCACCCTGGCGGCCAGTGTGACTGGCGTGTCGTCCGGTAGGATGGGGACGCGGGCCTGCACGATCACCGGCCCCGCATCGAGCTCCGGTGTGACGAAGTGTACGCTGCAACCGTGCGCCGTCACACCGGCAGCGAGCGCACGCTCGTGCGTGTGCAGGCCTTTGAAGTCGGGCAGCAGCGACGGATGGATATTGATCAGCCGGCCCAGGTAGTGGTCGACGAGCTCGCTGCTGAGGATGCGCATGAAGCCGGCGAGGACCACCAGCCCCGGCTCGTAACGGTCGATCACCGCCATCAGCCGGCGGTCGTATTCCTCGCGGCTGGCGAAGTCCTTGTGCGACAGCACCACCGTTTCGATGCCGGCGTCGCGCGCGCGGGTCAGGCCGTAGGCCTCGGCCCGGTTGCTGATCACCGCCTTGATCACGATGGGCAGGGTGCCGGCCTGCTGGCCGTCGATCAGGGCTTGTAGATTGCTGCCGTTGCCGGAGATGAGCACCACCACCGGCAGCGGAGTGCGGGCGCCCATCAGGCGCCCTCGAACACGACCGCGGGCTGGCCGGCCTGCGCCGGCCGCATCTCGCCCAGGCGCCAGGCCTGCTCGCCATGCTCGTTGAGCAGGGCGATGGCGGTGTCGACGTGCTCCGGCGCCACCACCAGCACCATGCCCACGCCGCAGTTGAAGGTGCGGTACATCTCCGGTGTCGCCACCTGGCCCTGCTCCTGCAGCCAGCGGAACACCGCCGGCCACTGCCAGCTGGCGGTATCGATGTGAGCCGCCAGCTGCGCTTCGTCGAACACGCGCGGCAGGTTCTCGATCAGACCACCGCCGGTGATGTGGGCCATGGCCTTGATCGGCAGCTGCTCCAGCAGCGCCAGCACCGGCTTGACGTAGATGCGGGTCGGCGCCAGCAGGTGATCGATCAGTGGCTTGCCGTTCAGCGGCTCTTCGAGACCGACGCCGCTGACCTCGACGATCTTGCGGATCAGCGAGTAGCCGTTGGAGTGCGGGCCGCTCGAAGCCAGACCGATCAGCACGTCGCCAGCGCGCACCTGGCTGCCGTCGATGATCTTGTCCTTCTCCACCACGCCCACGCAGAACCCGGCCAGATCGTAATGGCCCTCGGCGTACATGCCGGGCATCTCCGCGGTCTCGCCGCCGATCAGAGCGCAGCCGGCCTGGGCGCAGCCCTCGGCGATGGAGCCGACCACGGCGGCCGCCACGTCCACGTCCAGCCGGCCGGTGGCATAGTAATCCAGGAAGAACAGCGGCTCGGCACCCTGCACCAGCACGTCGTTCACGCACATGGCGACCAGGTCGATGCCGATGCCCTCGTGCCGACCGGTGGCGATGGCGAGCTTGAGCTTGGTGCCGACACCGTCGGTGCCGGATACCAGCACCGGCTGGCGATAGCGGTCGAGCGGCAGCTCGAACAGACCGCCGAAGCCGCCCAGGCCGCCCAGAACGCCGGGCCGGCGGGTGCGCGCCACATCCGCTTTGATACGGTCGACCAGGGATTCCCCGGCGTCGATGTCGACACCGGCGTCGCGGTAGGTCAGTCCACTGGACGGGGGAGTATGCTCGGTCACGGCAAGTCCTCGGCGAGAAAGGCCGATATGGTATCCCCAGCCGCACGCGAAATAAACGCCGGCCGGCGCGCGCAGGCCTTCGCCGGCCGCCCCGGCGGCCCCATATCCCTGCGTGGGACGTGGCATCGCCGATTCGTCGCGGAAAAACGATCCATCTTTAGAATAGGCAGCGCAGTCGTCGGGAGCTTCCCGGCAACGGCGCCGAACCGAACGGAGACAGTCCCGTTAGAAACGCAACTTCGCAGCAGCGGCCGCTTTCCGCCGACACCGCGGGTGTCGCCGGCGGCTCGCGCCCGGCGATCGCTATGGTCCTGCGTCATTTGCCCAACATCATCAGTCTGATGCGGTTGCTGCTGGTGCCGCCGGTGGTGTTCGCCATCCTGGCGCAGCAGTACGGCTGGGGGCTGCTGCTGTTCTTCGTGGCCGGCCTGTCGGACGGTGTGGACGGCTTCCTGGCCAAGCGCTATGGCTGGCAGACGCCGTTGGGCGGGTTCCTCGACCCGCTGGCGGACAAGCTGCTGATGGTGTCCTCCATCGTCGCGCTCGCCGCGCAGGGGCATGTCCCGCTGTGGCTGGCCGCGGTGGTGTTGCTGCGCGATCTGGTCATCGTGGTCGGCGCCCTGTGCTATCGCGTGTTGGTGGGGCCGTTCGACGCCGCGCCGACCACGATCAGCAAGATCAACACGCTGGTGCAGATCCTGCTGGTGCTGGCGGTGATGGCCGATCGGGTGCTGGCGCTGGGAGCGGATCTGTCGCCGTTGTTCTTCGTGGCGCTGGTGATGGCCATGTCCAGCGGCATCGACTATGTGCTGCAATGGAGCCGGCGCGCCCGCGACGCGTGGCGAAAGGGGGGCGGGACACCCCAAAGCGGTTGACATGGACCGGGCGGCCAGCTGCAATCGCGGCTCTAGCGGCGGATTCATTCGATGGACCCGATCTCACCACAACTCGCTCTGGACATCGGGCTGGACTCCGGTGCCAGCTTCGCCAGCTACTTCGTCGGCGCCAACGCCGAGGTGGTGGACGCGGTGCGGGCGCTGGCGGAGGGGCGCGGTGAGTCGCTGCTGTATCTGTACGGCGCCAGCGGCCTAGGCAAGAGCCATCTGCTGCAGGCCGCCTGCCGCCTGGCCGCGGAGCACGGCCTGCTGGTCGCCTACGTGCCGATGCGGGAGGCGGTGAGCTGGTCGCCGCAGATGCTCGACGGCTTGGAGAACATGGGGCTGGTGGCGATCGACGATCTGCAGGCGATCGCCGGCTCGGCCGAGTGGCAGGAGGCGCTGTTCCACCTGTTCAACCGCCTGCGCGAGGCCGGCGGGCGGCTGCTGCTAGGCGCCGAGCGGCGGCCGGCGGAGCTGGGGCTGGCGCTGCCCGATCTGGTGTCACGGCTGCAGTGGGGGCTGGTGTTGCGGCTGCAGGACCATGACGACGCCCAGAAGCTCGCCGGGCTGCGTTTCCGCGCCCGCCTGCGTGGCCTGGAGCTGCCCGAGGACACCGCTCAGTATCTGCTGGCGCATTACCCGCGCGAGCTCAACGCGCTGTTCCAGTTGCTGGAGCGGCTCGACGCCGCCTCGCTGATGGCGCAACGGCGGCTCACCATTCCCTTCGTCAAGCAGGTGCTGGCGGCCGAGCAGCCGGAGCAGGCCGGCTAGCGTCGGCCGCCGTTCAGCCGTCGTCTTCGGTCGTCTTGGCCGGCGCGCCGCTCAGGCGCACGTAGGCGATCGCCAGCGCGAAATAGCCCAGGCTCAGCGCGATCTCGGCCGCGCCCAGCCAGCGTTGCAGGCCCGGACCGACGCAGGCGGCGACGCCGTGGGCGAAGTACAGCAGGATCAGCAGCGTGGTCCAGGCGAAGGTGTAGCGCCGGCCGTGCAACAGGCCGCGCAGCGCCAGCGACCAAGGCAGCAGGAACACCAGCAGGCTGAGCGAGATCAAGGCGCGCGGCGGCGGCGCCAGCCAGGTCAGCCAGGCCAGCAGCAGCGCGCCCAGCGCCAGGTAGCAGGTCAGCGCCAGGCGGCGGACGAGGATTGTCTTGCTCATGGACGTCGGGCCGCCTTGAGCGCGCGGGCGATCTCGGCGACCCGCCGGCCCAGGGCCAAGCACAGCGCCTTTTCCTCGTCGCTGATGGCGCGGTCGTTCTGCGCGCCGGCCCAATGGGTGGCGCCGTACGGGCTGCCGCCGCTGGCGGTGCTGTGCAGGGACGGTTCGGTGTAGGGCAGACCGACCAGCACCATGCCATGGTGCAGCAGCGGCAGCAGCATGGATATCAAAGTGGTCTCCTGGCCGCCGTGCAGCGTGCCAGTGGAGGTGAACGCCGCCGCCGGCTTGCCGGCCAGGCTGCCCTTGAGCCACAGCGGCGAGGTGCCGTCGAGGAAATAGCGCAGCGGTGCGGCCATGTTGCCGAAGCGGGTGGGGCTGCCCAACAGCAGGCCGTCGCAGCTCTCTAGGTCTTCCAGCGTGGCGTAAGGCGGGCCCTGGTCCGGCACGGCCGGCGCCACCGCCTCGGCCACGGTCGATACCGGCGGTACGGTGCGGATGCGGGCCGTGGCGCCGTCCACTTCTTCGACGCCGCGTGCGATCAAGTTGGCCATGCGCGCGGTGCTGCCGAAGCGGCTGTAGTAGAGCACCAGGATCTCGGTCATCGCTCCAGCAGCTCCAGCACGCGCTCCGGCGGCCGGCCGATGACGGCGCGGTCGCCGGCCACCGCGATCGGTCGCTGCAGCAGCTTCGGATTGTCCAGCAGCGCCTGGATCAGCTGCTCGCGGCTCAGCTCGGCGCGCGCCAGGCCCAGCGCAGCGTATTCCGGTTCGTTGCTGCGCATGAGTTCGCGCGGCTCCGCCCCCAATTTAGCGAGCAGATCGTCGATTTCCTCCCGCCGCGGCGGGGTCTTGAGGTATTCGATCACCACCGGCTCCACGCCGCGCTCGCGCAGCAGCTGCAACGCCTGGCGGGATTTCGAGCATCTGGGGTTGTGGTAGAGACGGATTTCCATGGTTCGGTGGCCTGTGTTGCGGCGCGCTGTCCCGCGCCCACCCATGACGACGGCGCGGGCGGCCGTCGCCGCTTCGCGGCCCGACAAGGCTAGAGCGATGGTAGGCATGGGATCAAGCCTCGCCGCGGCCGTGGCCGCCGGGACGCGCGGATGGCAGTGATCGGGATTTGGCGCGCGCGGCTGCGCACGGCCCGGGACTTCGCGCTCTATGTCTGGGAGCGCTTCAACGCCGACAACTGCCTCGGTCACGCGGCGACCCTGTCGTACACGGCGCTGTTGTCGATCGTGCCGCTGATGACGGTGGCGTTCGCGGTGATCGCTGCTTTTCCGGTGTTCGAGCCGATCGACGATCGCATCCGCAGCTTCCTGTTCGCCAACCTGGTGCCGGCCTCGGGCGAGGTGGTGCAGCGCTACCTGGAGGGGTTCGCCGACAAGGCCGCCGGGCTGACCGCGTTCGGTATCGTCGGCCTGCTGGTGTCGGCGCTGCTGATGATGGCGGCGGTGGACAACGCCCTCAACCAGATCTGGCACGTGCCGCAGAGCCGCAGCCTGCTGCAGGGGTTCATGATCTACTGGACGCTGCTCACGCTCGGACCGCTGCTGATCGGCGCCAGCCTGGGCGTGACCTCCTACGTCGAGTCGATGGCGGCGCTGAGCCGGTTCGGGTTGCCGGTCTCGCGGCCGATGCTGCTGGGGCTGGTGCCGCCGCTGGTCGAGTTCCTGGCACTCCTGTTCATGTACGCGGCCGTGCCCAACCGCCGGGTGCCGCTCGCCCACGCCGCGGCGGGAGCGCTGGCGGTGGCGGTGCTGTTCGAGCTCGCCAAGAAGGGCTTCGCCTGGTATGTGACCTCTTTCCCCACGTATCAAGCCATCTACGGCGCGCTGTCGGTGCTGCCCGTGTTCCTGCTCTGGTTGTATCTTTGCTGGATCATGGTGCTGCTGGGGGCCGAGTTCACCGCGGCGCTGAGCGGGTTCGGGGTGGGGCAGGCCGGGGCGGCGGCCGACCCGCGACTGCGCCTGGTGCTGGCGGTGCGGCTGCTGGGGCATTTGTGGCAGGGG
>CALGAN010000056.1 GCA_937951875.1 uncultured Alkalilimnicola sp.
GCACGTAACCCATTGATCTGTATAGGTCCACGTTGCGGCCTCTGCGGACTTCGGCCCTTAGCCGGCGAGCGAGGCTGGAGAGAAGAATGGCCAGGAGAGAGCGAAATGGGGCCGAGATGGGCGAGACGACCGGAGGAAGGAAGTCCGCAGAAATCCGCAGGAGTCCCCGCGAACACGCGGGAGCGCGCAAAGAAAAAGGCCAACCGAGAACGGTTGACCTTCGTGTATTGGTGGCCAGGGACGGAATCGAACCGCCGACACGGGGATTTTCAGTCCCCTGCTCTACCTACTGAGCTACCTGGCCGTGTGGAGGCGCTAATTCAACCGTGTTTGCGCGCGCTCGTCAAGAGCGCCCCGGCTTGTAGTCGGGCGGCGGCTCGGAGCCCTGACCGAAGAAGAACTTCTCCATCTCACCCTCCAGGAAGGCGCGGGCCTTGGGGTCGATCGGGCTGAGGCGGTATTCGTTGATCAACATGGTCTGGTGGCGCAGCCACTCCTGCCAAGCCTGCTTGGAGACGTTCTCGAAAATGCGCTTGCCCAAGGGGCCGGGGTAGGTGGGCCGGTCCAGGCCTTCGGCCTCCCGCTGCAGGCGCACGCAGTACACCATTCTCGTCATCGTCGGTCTCCTTCGCTCAACTGTGCCAGCAGACGGCTCACCGGGGCCGCCAGGCCACGGCTGTCGGCAGAACCGACGTTATACCAGACGGTCTCCGGGCCTTCCATCAGCCCCGAGGCCTCCGCCACCCGCAGCCGCAGCGGTTCGATGTCGAGGTGGAAGTGGCTGAAGGTATGGCGCAGGATCGGCCAGCGTTCGATCTCCGTGGCAGTCAGCCCTAGGGCGGCGCAGCATTGCCGCCAGTCCTGGTCCGGCGCGCATTCCGGCAGCCCCCACAGGCCGCCCCAGATGCCAGTGGGCGGGCGGCGCACCAGCAGCACACCCCGGCCGGATTCGAGCAGCAGCATGCGCACGCGCCGCACCGGCAGGGTCTTGCGCGGCTTGGGCTGGGGATAGGCGTCGGTTTCGCCGCGCTGGAAAGCGCGGCAGCCGTCGCGCAGCGGGCAGTCGCCGCAGCGCGGCTTGGCGCGAGTGCAGACCGTGGCGCCGAGATCCATCATGGCCTGGTTGAAATCGCGGCAGCGCTCGCGCGGGGTATAGCGCTCGGCCAGCCGCCACAGGGTCTGCTCGAACGCGCTCTGGCCGGGCCAGCCGTCCACCGCCTGCACGCGCGCGAGCACCCGCTTGCAGTTGCCGTCCAGGATCGGGTGGCGCTCGCCGCGCCCTAGCGACAGGATCGCCCCGGCGGTGGAGCGGCCGATGCCCGGCAAGGCGATGACCTCCTCGATGCTGGCCGGGAATTCGCCGCCGTAGCGCTCCACCAGCACCCGCGCGGCGGCGTGCAGGTTGCGCGCGCGGGCGTAGTAGCCGAGCCCGGACCAAAGGTGCAGCACATCGTCCAGCGGCGCGCCGGCCAGCGCCCGCACGTCGGGGAAGCGCTCCATGAAGCGCTGGAAGTAGGGAATGACCGTGGCCACCTGGGTCTGCTGCAGCATCACCTCCGACACCCACACCCGATAAGGCGTGGCGGGATGCTGCCAGGGCAGGTCGTGGCGGCCGTGGCGGTCGAACCAGGCGAGCAGCCGGGCGGCGAACTGCTCGGGCGTGAACTCGCTCGCTGGCGCGGTAAGGTCCAGAGGCTGTTGACTCATGACTGGGAGGATAAGCGCGATGGCTGAGCGGCGTTCAGGGTGTAGGAGCCCGCGGAGGCAGGCTTCTCTCCCGGAATCGGGAGAGAAGCCTTAAAGACCGATGTCTCGCCCCCTGGCCGGGTCGGCTTAGCGCCGCAGCAGGTTCTGCAGGCGGTCCTGCACTTTCTCCTTGGCCTTCTCTTCCAGCTGCTTGCGCTCTTCCTCCAGGCGAGCCTTGGCCTTCTCCTCGACCTCCTTGATCTTCTCGCCCTGCGACTGGCGCAGCGCCTCGGCCAGGTCGACCGTGACGCCCGGATCGGCGAACGGGCCGCGGATACGCAGCGGGATGGGGATACGCTTGAGCTGCTCCAGCTCCTCGCCGCCCTGGCCGGCGAGGGTGCCGACCAGATTGACGGTGAGCAGGTAGTCGACCTGCTGCGCCGGCAGGTTCAGTTCGCCCTTGCCGGTGATGCGCATCAGCGGCGACTGCAGGCTCAGGTCGTCGTTGCGGCCGACGCCGTTCTTGAACACCAGCGTTCCGCCCAAGGCGCTGAAGTCGGTGCGCTGGTCCTGCCGCTGCTCCTCTGACAGGCTCTGACCGGTCAGCCGCGCCTGGGCCATGCGGATGCTGCGGGCGATGTTGATGCCGTTGATGGCGCCGTCGGTGAACTGAAAGCTGGCCTCGCCGTCGAGGCTGCGCAGCATGGCGTCGCCGTCGTGGCCGCGCATGGTGCCGCTGACGATCACGTTGCCGTTGCCGAGGATCTTGGGTTCGCCGATCAGATCCTGCAGCAGCGGCCCGGACTGGACACCGGACAGGCGCTGATTGAGGTTGATCACCGGCTCGCTGCCGCGGGCATCCAGCCGAACGGCGCCGGCGTAGTTGCCCTGATAGAGCTCGGCGCTCATCGGTTCCAGGCGGATGTCGCCGCCCTTGGCGCGCAGCTGCGCCTTCAGCTGCTCGAGCTTCAGCCCTTTCACGGTCACCAAGCCGACCCGCAGCGTGCCGTCGAGGTCGAGCTGGCGCAGCGTCTCCATGGGCAGCTCCTGCTTGGCCTGCTCCTGACCGCCGGCGGCGGGCGCGTCCTGGCCGCTCGACCGCTGCCCCCCGCCCTGCGCCTGCTCGGGCGGCAAGTAGCGGTCGAGGTTGATCTGGTCGACCACCAGATTGAAGCTGGCCGCCACCGGCGAGAACGAACGCAGCGTGGCTTCGCCCTGGACGACGGTGCCATCCAGCTTGGCCAGCAGCTCGCTGATGCGAAGGGTGGTGCCGGCATAGCGGATCGCGGTCTGCAGCGAGGCGGTGGTGAGCGCCTTCTGATCGGCCGTTTGCGGCGGGTCGATGGCGAGACGCTGCATGAGCTGGCGCGGGTTGAACTCGGGCACGGTCAGCTTGGCGTTCACCCACGGCCCCTCGGCGGGCAGCTCGGCTTCGGCCTCGCCCTGCACGGTCAGGCCCAGGGTTTCCAGGGTCAGACGCGGCACCACGTAGCGCTGGGCCTTGAGGTCCCCCTCGACCGCCGCTTTGAGCGCGGCGACCAGCTCGCCGGCCGGCACGGCCTCGCCGCGGGCGGTGACGTTCAAGGCCAGATCGGGAATCGACAGCCGCTGGTTGGCCTGATCGAAGCTCACCCGGCCGCTGAGCTCGCCGACGAGCTGCGGCAGATCCTTGCCGCTGAGGCTCCAGCGCGCCTTCACCGGGATCGGCCGCGCCGGATCCAGCTCCGCCACCTGCAGCTCCAGCGGGTCGAGCACGTAGCGGGCGCCGCTGACGCGATCCTCGTACACCAGCGTAGCGGCGTTGAGCTCGAAGCCGCCGAGCCGCTCCAGGGTCACCGCCGGGCCGCCCTCCCCGGCGGACGGCTCCGCCGGCTCGGCCGGAGCGGCCTCCTCGCGCTGGAAGCGCTCGATCAGCTCCTCCCAGTTGGCGCGGCCGGATTCGTTGCGCACCAGCCGCACCGCCAGGCCGTCGACCACGATCTTGTCCAGCACCACCCGGCGCTGCAGCAGCGGCGTCAGCTGCACCGCCAGCCGGGCGCCGTCCAGCGCCAGAAACGGCTCGGCGCCGAAGCCGGGCGCGTCGGCGAGCTGGGAGCGGCCGAGCTGCAGGCCCAGCCAAGGGAAGAAGGTCAGACCGATGTCGCCCTCGATGGTGAGCTTGCGGCCGGTATGCCGCTCCACGGCGGCGGCGATCTCGTCCTTGTAATCGTTGGGATCGAACAGCAGCAGGATGGCAACGACGGCCGCGGCCACCACACCCACCACCAGTCCGACCGCTATCAGCAACCACTTCACAGCGCGTGCCATCGCTCCTCTCCTAGCCGGTACCAATCGCTTTGCTTTCTATACTAGCTTTGAGATCGGGTCGCACTCACTCCCCGACCGGGACGGGTGGGCTGCGCGCCGTACCCGTGGGTGCCTCGATCGATCCGCGATGGGACTCACCACCAACGGGAGAGACGCTATGAGCGAATACTGTGTCGTGGTCGCCGGGGGCGCCAAGGCCCGGATTTACACCCTGGAGCCGGCCGAGCTGCCCGAGCTGCAGTCCGGACCCAACCTGGTCGAACGCCGAACGCTCAGCAATCCCCAGCGCCAGGCGCGCGCGGCGGACATCTACGCCGAAGTGCGCAGCGGTCGTAACCGGCCAGCCATCGGCCCCGGCCACGGCGTGCACGACCATCGCGAGGAAAGCGATCGGGAAGCCGACCGCCGCTTCGCCCGCAACATCGCCGCCGAGGTCAGCGAACTGGTCGGCCGCAACGGCTATCAGCACGTGGTGCTATGCGCCGAGCGGCGCATGCTCGGCCTGCTGCGCCCCAGCCTGACCGGCAGCCTGGATCCGAAAGGCATCCAGGTGCACGAGGTCGCCAAGGACCTGCTCAAGCTCGACCTGCGCCAGCTCCACGACCGGCTGGCGCGCACCGGCCATCTGCCGCCGCGGCGCGAGCCACGCGCCACCGTCAACTGACGGTCCGGACCGGGTGAGGGCGCGTCCGCGCCCTCACCAACCGAGCAACCGGCCGCCGGGCGGATGACGCAGCGGCGAGTTCTCGCGCAGCTCGCGCACGAACTCGTCCAGCAGCAGCACCCCGCTGTCCTCGCAAAGGCGATCGGCGCGCGCGCAGGCGTCCGGGAACATGGTGTAGGCGTCGCCGCCGGCCAGGGCGATGAACTCGTTGCTAGCGACCCGGTAAGTCGCGTCGAGCCGGACCGGCTCGCCCTGCACCTGCAGCGCGGTGACCACACCGCCGGGACGCAGCGCGTCGGGGCACTCCGGCGGCGGTACCGAGCCCTCGTGGTCCATGGCGTTCTGCAGGGCGACGACACTGTCGCCGCAATAACGCACGGTCATGCCGGCGATTTGCGGGAAGCTGCCGGAGTACTCGGCCTTGCCGGTGGCCGGGTCGTAGCCCCAGGTCAGGCCGTGGTCCAGCGCCGCCACCAGCTCGGCGCCGGTCAGTTCGACCACGACGATCCTGTTGTCGAATGGCAGCACTTCGAGTGCCTGGCCGAAGGTCACCGGCCCCGGCGCGATGGAGGCGCGGATGCCGCCGCCGTTGACGAGTGCCGCTTGGGCGCCGTACGCCGAGCCGGCGTAGCGCAGCATCACGTCGGCCACCAGATCGCCGAGCGGCATCTCGCGGTGCCGCACGCCGGAGACGCTGCCGCCGGCGAACTCGTCGGCCGCGCTGCCGACCACCACCGCGCTCATCGCCTCCACCGGCCGCAGGTACTCGCTGACTCTCGCCGCCAAGGCCGCGTCCTCGGCGATCGAGTCATCGATGGGAATGGGCGCGCCGGCCCATTCCTGCAGCACGCCCTGTTCGTCGAAGCGCAGATCCAGCCGCCCAAGCACCTTGCCCCACTCCCAGGCGCTCACCACCAGCACCGGCTTGCCGTCGGCGTCGCGGCGCACGGTCGGGTACGGGCCGGCGACGCTAGCCGCCAGGTAGGCTGTGGCCGGTTCGGCCGCCAGGGCCTCGGCATCACCCAGCAGCTTATGATCGTGGCCGGAGACGATCACGTCCACACCGCGATACTTGCCGGCCAGTTCGAGATCCAGCGTGTAGCCGACGTGGGACAGCAGCACGATGATCTTCACCCCGGCGGCGGTGAGCCGGTCGACCTCGCGCTGCACGCTCTCCACGTAGTCCAGGAAGCGGATATTGGGCCCCGGCGAGGAAAGATCGGCGGTGGTGGCGGTGACGATGCCGACGATGCCGATCGGGCGACCCGCCTTGTGCACCACCACGCTGTCCGTCAGCAGATCCTGGCCGGCCAGCGCCGGCTCGTCGCGGTAATCGAGGTTGGTCGCCACCACCGGCACGGTCAACCGATCGGTGGGATACTCCACCCCGGCGATGGTCGCCGGCTCGCCCCGCAGCGCCCGCGCCAAGCCTGTCGGGCCGCGGTCGAACTCGTGATTGCCGAGGGTGACGGCGTCGTAGCGCAGGTCGTTGAGCACCATCACCGCCTCCGAACCCTGCCAGGCGCTGAAGAACAGCGTGCCCTGGAAGTAGTCGCCGGCATCCACCAGCAGCACGCGATCGGCACCGACCTCGGCGCGCACCGCCTCGACGGCGCTCTTCAGCCGCGCCACCCCGCCCTGGCTGGGGTTGCCGCCGAACGGCTGCAGATGGCTGTGCAGATCGTTGGTGTGGAGCAGGGTCAGCGTGACCTGGGATTGCGGCTCGGGTCTGCTGCTGCCGGCGCTGCACGCAGCGAGCGCCGCGGCAGCGGCGAGCGCAATCAACGACATTCTTATTCTCATCGATCCCCCGAATAGTCGGCTCGCCCACAGGCGAAAATCAGATTATTCGGGTCGAACGATATAATGAGCGCGACCATGCCTGCACCGCTCGCGGCATGGCGATACGCCGAGAGACCGGCACGGACGAATCTGGAACGGCGGAAGCGGCTATCGATGCGCCTTGGAACGCCCGGCGCGGTCGACTCGGCGGAGGGAAACTGGAGCGGGTGATGGGAATCGAACCCACGTCATCAGCTTGGGAAGCTGAGGTTCTACCATTGAACTACACCCGCGCGTGCTCCTCGTATTATGAGTGATTCGCGCCGGCGCGCAAGCCCGGCGAACCCCCGCCTTGTTGTAGAATGGCCCGCCTGACCGGAGGACAGCCCATGGAAATCATTCTCAATGGCGAGCCGGCCAGCGTCCCCGACGGGACCACCGTGGCCGATCTGATCGAGCGGCTTGCACTCTCGGGCAAACGCATCGCCCTGGAAATCAACGAGGACATCGTGCCGCGCAGCCAGTACGGCGAACGGCGGCTCCAGCCCGGCGACCGGCTCGAGATCGTCCACGCCATCGGCGGCGGCTGAACTTCCCAACCCATCCGGAGACCGTATGAACGACACGCGCGACGACCTGCTCACCATCGCCGGCAAAACCTACCGCTCGCGTCTCCTGGTGGGCACCGGCAAGTACAAGGACTTCGAGGAAACTCGCCAAGCGATCGAAGCCAGCGGCGCCGAGATCGTCACCGTCGCCATCCGCCGCACCAACATCGGCCAGAACGCCGGCGAGCCCAATCTGCTGGACGTGCTGCCGCCGGACCGCTACACCATCCTGCCCAACACCGCCGGCTGCTACACCGCCAAGGACGCGGTGCGCACCTGCCGGCTGGCGCGCGAGCTGCTGGACGGGCACGACCTGGTGAAGCTGGAGGTGCTGGGCGACGACAAGACGCTTTACCCCGACCTGCCCGCCACCCTGGAAGCGGCCGAGCAGCTGGTCAAGGAAGGCTTCAAGGTGATGGTCTACACCTCCGACGATCCGATCATGGCCAAGCGCTTCGAGGAGCTGGGCTGCGTGGCGGTGATGCCGCTGGCCGCGCCGATCGGCTCCGGCCTGGGCATCCAGAACCGCTACAACATCCTCACCATCGTCGAGAACGCCAAGGTGCCGATTCTGGTGGACGCCGGCGTCGGCACGGCCTCGGACGCCGCCATCGCCATGGAGCTGGGCTGCGACGGCGTGCTGATGAACACCGCCATCGCCGGCGCCAAGAATCCGGTGCTGATGGCTTCGGCCATGCGCAAGGCGGTCGAGGCCGGCCGCGAGGCTTTCCGCGCCGGCCGCATCCCGCGCAAGCGCTACGCCAGCGCCTCGTCGCCGCTGGACGGTACGTTCTTCTGAGGCCCGGCCCGACGGCGGGCGAGGCCCGCCTTGCCCGCCCGGGCCGATTCCGCCATCCTACGCGCCCCAATCCAGGCAGCAACCGAAATGCCCGTGGACCAACAAGCCCCTGAACGCCGTCTGCGCACCATCCGCAGTTTCGTCCGCCGCGAGGGCCGGCTGACCGAAGGCCAGGAGCGCGCGCTGGCGGAGCTGCTGCCCAAGCTCGGCCTAACGCCGGGCGAGGGCTTATTGGATTTGGACGCCGCCTTCGGCCGCAGCGCCCCCAAGATTCTGGAGATCGGCTTCGGCAACGGCGAGTCGCTGGCCACCATGGCGCAGGCCCACCCCGACTGGGATTACCTCGGCGTGGAGGTGCACCGCCCCGGCGTGGGCCATCTGCTGCTGCGGCTGGAGCGCGATGGCATCACCAATGTCCGCGTGGTGAACGGCGACGCCCAGGAGCTGCTGGCCCACATCCCCGACGCCAGCCTCTACGGCGTGCAGCTGTTCTTCCCCGACCCCTGGCACAAGAAGCGCCACCACAAGCGTCGGCTGGTGCAGCCGGCGTGGGCGCAGCAGATCCGCCAGAAGCTCAAACCGGGCGGCTTCCTGCACATGGCCACCGATTGGCAGGACTACGCCGAGCACATGCGCGCCGTGCTCGACGCCACCGAGGGCTTCCGCAACGAGGCCGGCGACGCCGGCTACATCCCCCGCCCGCCCGATCGGCCAGAGACCAAGTTCGAGGCGCGCGGCAAGCGCCGCGGCCACGGCGTGTGGGATCTGCGCTATATCCGCACCGACGATTGACGGTGCGAACCGCCGCCGGAGCCGTCATGCCGGCGCGATGCCGCGCGCCCGTCCCGTAACGGGCGCGCGACCGGCTATGCTCTAGCCCATGCCCGTACTCAGCCACCGCCGTTCCCACCGCTTCGCCGTGTTCGCGGCGCTGACCGCGCTGGCGCTGTTCAGCCTGCTGCTGGCGCTCGGCGCCGGCAGCGTGCCGGTCGCGCCGGCCGAGCTGTGGGCGGCGCTGCGCGGCGAGGCGGCTGGGGTCGGCGGTCCGGTGGTGCTGGAGCTGCGGCTGCCGCGGGCACTGAGCGCCTTCGTCACCGGCGGCCTGCTGGCGCTGGCCGGCTGCCTGACGCAGGTGCTGCTGCGCAATCCGCTGGCCGACCCCTACATCCTCGGCATCTCCGGCGGCGCGGCCACGGCGGCGCTGCTCGGCATCGCCGCTGGTCTCGGCGGCGCCTGGCTGTCGGGCTGCGCCTTCGCCGGCGCGCTGCTGTCGATGTTCTTGGTGTTCGGGCTCGCCCGTGGCCGCGGCGGCTGGACCTCGACGGGGCTGCTGCTGACCGGGGTGGTGGTGGCGGCCGGCTGGGGCGCGCTGATCAGCCTGCTGCTGGCAATCGGCCCGGAGCAGAGCCTGCGCGGCATGCTGTTCTGGCTGATGGGCGATCTCGGCCAGGCGCGCGGCTGGGGCTTCGGCGCGGCGCTGCTGCTGGCCGGCCTGGCGGCGGCGCTGGCGCTGGCGCGCAGCCTCAACCTGCTGGCGCGCGGCGAGGTTCAGGCCAGCGTGCTCGGCGTGGCGGTGACGCCGCTACGGCTCGCCCTGTTCTTCCTGGCCTCGCTGCTGACCGCGGCGGCGGTCACCATCGCCGGCAGCGTCGGCTTCGTCGGGCTGGTGGTGCCGCATCTGCTGCGGCTGATCGTCGGCGGCGATCACCGCCTGCTGCTGCCGGCCGCGGCGCTGGGCGGCGGCAGCTTCCTGGTACTGGCCGACACTCTGGCCCGCACGGTGATCGCCCCGCAGCAGCTGCCGGTCGGGGTGCTGTCGGCGCTGATCGGCGTACCGCTGTTCCTGTTCCTGCTCCGCCGCCACGGGTCCGGCGCATGAGTCTGCTCTCCCTGCACGGTTTGAGCGTCACCGTCGGCGCACGGCAGGTTTGCCGCGATCTGGACCTGCGCCTCGAGGCCGGCCAGAGCTGGGGGCTGCTCGGCGCCAACGGCACCGGCAAGACCACGCTGCTGCACACTCTGGCCGGCCTGCGCCCGCCCAGCGCCGGCGAGATCCGCCTGAACGGCGTGCCGCTGCACGCGCTGCCGCGCCGGCAGCTGGCGCGGCAGCTGGGGCTGCTGCCGCAGGACAGCGTCGACCCGATGCCGGCCACGGTGCTGGAGACGGCGCTGATCGGCCGCCACCCGCATCTCGGCCTCTGGCAGTGGGAGAGCCCCGCCGACCTCGCACTGGCACGGACGGCGCTAGCGGCGGTGGAGCTGGCCGACGCGGAAACGCGCCCGGTGGGGACGCTGTCGGGCGGTGAGCGGCGGCGGCTGGCGCTCGCCACCCTGCTGACCCAGGCGCCGCGGATCCATCTGCTGGACGAGCCGACCAATCACCTCGACCTGCGCCACCAAGTCGGCCTACTCACCCTGCTGCGCGAGCGCGTGCGCGACCAGGGCGGCCTGCTAGTGATGAGCTTGCACGATCTCAATCTGGCGGCGCGCTTTTGCGATCACTTGCTGCTGCTGTTCGGCGACGGCGAAGTGCTGGCCGGCCCGGCGGCGCAGGTGCTGGCGCCAGCCCACTTACAGCGGCTCTACGGCCACCCCATCGCGGTGGTGGAAAGCGAGGGGCGGCGCGCCTTCGTCCCGGCCTGAGCGGGCGCCGCTCAGCCCCGGCCCGGGCAGGCAGCCTTGACGCCCCCGGCCGCCAGCGTCTAATGTTCGCCCCGTTCCAGGTTCCCGAGCCCTGCGGCTCGGGTTAAACGGGAAGCCGGTTCAGTCGCGAGACCAATCCGGCGCTGCCCCCGCAACGGTAGACGAGTCAAGAGCTTGCACGACGCCACTGTGCCGAACGGCATGGGAAGGCGCAGGCTCGGGGAATCCTCCCGCTCGTGAGCCCGGAGACCGGCCTGGAGCTGAAGCGCGTATGCGCTTCCGGTCCAGTGCTGCGGAGGGCAGCGACGACGGACGGCCTCCCCTCGGACCCGTCATCCGCCCTTTGCGCACTGCAATCCCTTGATTCAGCGCGGGTGTGCGCAAAGGAACGACAAATGAAGAACGCTCTCGCCGCGGCCCTGCTCGGTGCCGCCTCCGCGGCCGTTTCCGCTCAGGAGACGCTGCCACCTTCCATCGTCACCGCTACCCGTACCGCCGAGACCGTGGACGAAACCCTGGCGGCGGTCACGGTGATCACGCGTGAGGAAATCCAGCGTCTGCAGGCGCGCTCGCTGCAGGAGCTGCTGGCCGCCCGCCCGGGCATCGCCCTGGTCAGCAACGGCGGGCTGGGCAAGCAGACCTCGCTGTTCCTGCGCGGTACCGAATCCGACCACGTCCTGGTACTGGTCGACGGCATCAAGGCGGGCTCGGCCACGGTCGGCGGCGCCGCCTGGCACGATCTGCCGCTGGACCAGATCGAGCGCATCGAGATCGTGCGCGGTCCGCGCTCCAGCCTGTACGGCTCGGAGGCGATCGGCGGCATGGTGCAGATCTTCACCCGCAAGGGCGGCGGCAAGCTCCGCCCCAGCGTCAGCGTCGGCGCCGGCAGCCACGCCACCCGGGAGCTGACGGCCGCGCTATCCGGCGGCGGCGAGCGCGGTTGGTTCAACGTCAACGCCAGCCACATCGAGAGCGACGGCTTCAACTCCTGCCAGGGGCACCCCTTCCCGCCCGGCGGCGGCTGCTTCACCAGCGAACCCGACGACGACGGCTATCGCCGCAGCGCGGCCTCGGTGCGGGCGGGCTACCGCTTCAGCGAGCGACTGGAGCTCGACTTCAACCTGCTGCACGCCCGCGGCCACAACGACTACGACGGCAGCTTCCAGAACGAGAACGACTTCATCGAGCGGGTGGTGGGCGGCCGTCTGATCGCCCGGCCGCTGGCGGCCTGGCGCCTGGAGCTGACCGCCGGCCGCAGCTGGGACGACGCCGAGAACTTCCTCGACGGCGCATTCGCCAGCCGCTTCGAGAGCATTCGCGACACCCTGTCCCTGCAGAACGACCTGGAGCTGGGCCATAACCAGCTGCTGACCGTGGGCGCCGACTACCAGCGGGACGAGGTCGACAGCGACCTGACCTACGACGTGAACGAACGCGACAACCTCGGCCTGTTCGCGCTGTACCAGGGCGAGTTCGGCCGCCACCGACTCGAATTGGCGGGCCGTTTCGACGACAACGAGCAGTTCGGCCAGGAGACCACCGGCAGCCTCGCCTGGGGCTACGACCTCGGCGGCGCGCTGCGCCTCACCGCCTCCTACGGCACCGCCTTCAAGGCGCCGACCATCAACGAGCTCTACTACCCCGACTACGGCAATCCCGACCTGGAGCCGGAGGAATCGCGGACCGTCGAGTTCGGGCTGCGCGGCAAGCATCGGTACGGCAGCTGGGATGTGCAGCTGTTCCAGACCGACGTCGACAACCTCATCGCCCACGACGCCGCCACCAACCGGCCGGCCAACATCGACGCCGCCCGCATCCGCGGCCTAGAGGCCACCGCCTCGGCCCGGGTCGCCGGCTGGAGCGCGGCGCTCGGCCTGACCCTGCTCGATACCGAGAACCGCAGCGGCATCAACAAGGGCAAGGAACTGCCGCGGCGTCCCCGCCAGTCAGTGCGGCTGGACCTGGACCGCGCCTTCGGCGCGTTCGGCCTCGGCGCCACGGTCGCGGTCGCCGGCAAGCGCTACGACGACGCCGCCAACAGCGTCGAGCTGGGCGGCTACGGGCTGCTCGACCTGCGCGCCAGCTACGCCTTCCACCGCGACTGGCAGCTGGCGGTGAAGCTGGGCAACGTGTTCGACAAGAACTACGAAACCGCCCGCTACTACAACCAGCCGGGCCGCGAGCTGTTCGTGACCCTGCGCTATGAGCCCGCCCGGGAGTGAGGGCGCTCGGCGCATGCGGACCATGACCTCCGCCGTCGAGCGCCTGGCCGCGGCCGTGCTGGCCGCGCTGCTCGCCGCGCTCAGCCCGGCGCGGGCCGAGATCGGTGTCACCGACGACCTCGGCCGCCGCGTCGTGCTGGCGCGCCCGGCGCAGCGCATCGTCAGCCTGGCGCCGCACGCCACCGAGCTGCTGTTCGCCGCCGGCGCCGGCGACAAGGTGGTGGCGGCGGTGGACTACAGCGACTATCCGCCGCCGGCGCGGCGGCTGCCGCGCATCGGCAGTTTCGCCAGCATCGACCTGGAGCGGCTGCTGGCGCTGCGGCCCGATCTGGTGGTGGCGTGGCAGAGCGGCAACGGCGCGGGCACGATCGAGCGACTGGAGCGGCTCGGCCTGACGGTCTACGTCACCGAATCGCACCGACTCGAACAGATCGCCGCCGACATCGAGCGGCTGGGCGAGCTGGCCGGCACCGGGCCGGCCGCCGCCCGCGCCGCCGAGGCGTTCCGCGCCAAGCTGGCGGCGCTGGCCGCGCGCTATGGCGGCCAGCGGCCGGTGCGGGTGTTCTATCAGGTGTGGAACCAGCCGCTGACCACGGTCAACGGCGAGCAGATCATCAGCCAGGTGCTGAGCCTGTGCGGCGGGCGCAACGTGTTCGCCGAGCTGCCGGCGCTGGCGCCGACCGTGGACGTGGAGGCGGTGCTGGCCGCCGACCCGGAAGCCATCATCGCCAGCGGCATGGACCTCAGCCGCCCCGAATGGCTGGACGATTGGCGGCGCTGGCCGCAGCTGCAGGCGGTGCGGCGCGGCAATCTGCTGTTCGTGCCGCCGGACCTGCTCCAGCGCCACTCGCCGCGCATCCTGGATGGCGCGGAATCGGTATGCCGCCAGCTCGAACGGGTCCGCGCCAAGGATGCGCCGTGAAGCCTGCCTAGAAGGTGGCGGCGACCAGCACCGTGGTTTCGACCAGGAAGGCCACGCTCGGCACCGCATCGTCGCCGATGCCGCCCTCGCGCCGCAGCAGCTGCCAGCGCAGCAGGACCAGCGCCGCCATCGCCACCAGCAGCGGCCATGGGGAAACGGCCACGGCGATCAGCACTCCCACCAGCAGCAGTATCCGTCCCAGCTCGCGCCGCGGCATCGCCTGCGCCAACGCCGCCGCCCGACCCGCGCCGACGGCGGGCGTGGTGTAGAACAAGGCGCAGACCGCAGTGAGCGCCAGCACCGGCGCCACTAGCACGCTGAGGACGGCGCCGGCGGCCAGCAGATCGATGTAGGCCGACAGCTGCACCAGCAACAGGACCACTAGCGCCACCACACCGACCTGACCGCGGATGTCCGCGTCCCGGCTCGGCACCGCCCAAACCGCCAAGCCGCGCACCGCGCCCGCCAGATCGCGCGGCGCGGCCAGTAGCAGACGCACGGCCAGCAACAGGCCAGCGGCCGCGGCGTTGCCGTTCGGCAAGGCCAGCATGAGCAGCATCAGGCAAACGCCCGGCAGCAGCCCCACCAGCGGCAGGAACAGCAGGGCGTAGCCGAGCGCGCGCGCGGCCGGCCCTTCTGCCGACCGCAGGCTCAGCCGGGTATGCAGGCTCAGCGCCAGCAGGAAAGCGTCGACGATCATCGCGAGGTCTCGGCGGCTGCGCCGCCGCAACCGGAAAACGACGGAGAAACGGGCATGATGGACGGCGCGCTCGCGTCGGCAACCAGGGACATGAATTGCGGGGGATCGATACTAACCTCCGCGCCAGTCTTTTAACATGCCCTGACCGCGAGATCATCGACACCGGGAGAACGACCAGATGGAATACCGACGTCTAGGACACACCGACATCCGCGTCAGCGCCCTCTGCCTAGGCACCATGACCTGGGGCGAGCAGAACACCGAGGCCGAGGCTCACGAGCAGCTCGACTACGCGCTCTCGCGCGGCATCAACTTCATCGACACCGCCGAGATGTACCCGGTCCCGCCCAAGGCCGAGACCCAGGGCCGCACCGAGGCCTACATCGGCACCTGGCTCAAGAAGCGCGGGCGGCGCGACGACATCATCCTCGCCACCAAGATCGCCGGTCCCGGCAACGGCCTGGACTACCTGCGCGAGGGCAAGACCCGCTTCACCGAGGCCGAGCTGCGCCAGGCGCTGGAAGGCTCGCTCAGGCGCCTGCAGACCGATTACGTCGATCTCTACCAGCTGCACTGGCCGAACCGCCCCACCAATTTCTTCGGCAAGCTGGGCTACGACGCTAGCCGGCCGCCCAAGCCCGACAACATCGAGGAAGTCCTCACCGCGCTCGGCAAGCTGGTGCAGGAGGGCAAGATCCGCTACATCGGTCTGTCCAACGAGACGCCCTGGGGCGTGATGCGCTTCCTCCACCTGGCCGAGAAGCTCGGACTGCCGCGGGTGGTGAGCATCCAGAACCCCTACAACCTGCTCAACCGCACCTTCGAGATCGGCCTGGCGGAGATCAGCCACCGCGAGAACGTCGGGCTGCTGGCCTACTCGCCGCTGGCGTTCGGCAAGCTCTCGGGCAAGTACCTCAACGGCCCCTGCCCGAACGGCCGGATCACCCTGTTCAGCCGCTTCACCCGCTACCAGACGCCGGAGGGCGAGCTGGCCACCGCCGAGTACGTGCAGCTGGCGCGCGAGCACGGGCTGGATCCGGCGCAGATGGCGCTGGCGTTCGTGACTTCGCGGCCGTTCGTCACCGCCAACATCATCGGCGCCACCACCATGGAGCAGCTGCGCAGCAACATCGACAGCCTCGAGGTGACGCTGTCGGAGGAGGTGCTGGCCGGCATCGCCGCCATTCACCAGCGCCATCCCAACCCCTGCCCCTGAGGCCGCCCCCTTGTCGACCCCTGCCGGACGACCCATAGCAGTACGAAGGCGCCGTGCGCGGCCACGACCGGGTTGCCGCGCGCGGCGATGGCAGCGTCCCGGCAGGAGGTTGACCATGGCAACGCGGCACCCGGTGGTCGGGGACTGGTACCAGACCGCGGACGGCGAGCTGTTCGAGGTCGTGGCCTACGACGTGGACGAGCAATCCATCGAGATCCAGTACGCCGACGGCACCATCGAGGAATTGGATCTGGACGGTTGGCTGGAGTTGCCGCTGCTGCCGGCGGAACCGCCGACCGATTGGTCCCGGGCCATGGATCTGGCCCCCGAGGATCTCGACCTGGAGCCCGACCACCCGCTGATGCAGAATGGCCACAACGTCCTCGACGACCATGACGCGCTCAGATGACCCCGCCCGCATCGGCACCGCGCTTTCGGCCCCCGCATAGCTGGGACGTCAGTCCCGAGCAGGCGGTCGCCATCCAGCGCACGCTGCGCGGGCAACTGCGGATCGAGCCGCTGCGCGGTCCGATCGAGTGGCTAGCGGCGGTGGATACCGGCTTCATCGACAACGGCGCCACCGCGCGCGCGGCGGTCGCGCTATTCCGCCTACCGGAGCTGACGCCGGTCGAGTACCGCCTGGCCTTTCAGCCGGTGCGCTTCCCCTACGTGCCGGGCTTGCTGTCGTTCCGCGAATTGCCGGTCGTACTGGAGGCGCTGGAAGGGCTGTCGCGCCTGCCGGACCTGCTGCTGTGCGACGGCATGGGCATCGCCCACCCGCGTCGGCTGGGCATCGCCGCGCATCTGGGGCTGGTGACGGACCTGCCGTCGATCGGTGTGGGCAAGTCGCGGCTCACCGGCAGCTACCAAGAGCCGGGACCGGCCAAGGGCGACTGGTCGCCGCTGCTGGACGGCGACGAGCGCATCGGCAGCGTGCTGCGCACCCGCCCGGGGGTCAAACCGCTGTTCGTCTCGCCCGGCCACAGGACCGACCACGACGACGCCATCGCCTGGGTGTTGCGTACCACCACCCGCTACCGCCTGCCCGAGCCGATCCGCTTCGCCGACCGGCTCGCCTCGGACCGCGACGCGAAAAAGCGCCCCGCCGTCCAGCGATCCCGCCCCGCCTAACCCTCTCCCTACCGCTTGGCGATCGCGCTGCGCCCGATTGACCGGCGGCGGTGTCATTTTCCATCCATAACCGTCTTACGGCACCAAAAACGCACCCACAAAACCATCGAAAAAGCAATACCCCATATGAGAGATAAACCCTGACAAAACCACTTATTCGCGCCACATGGCGCAACGACCTCCCAAAGAAATCACGCGCAACAGCCAACTATTTGATAACAAAAGACTTTAACGAAAATTGCCAGTAGCACCGATATTGTCTGGCGCCAGCAGATATGGCTACTATTCTCGAAAGTGAATATGCTTAACTTTCAAAAAAATTAAACCGCACAAAAAACAGAGAAATAAATGAACAAACCGCCAACGGCTCCAAGCGAACCGGTGACGCCGCCGACGCAGCGGGCCCGGGCGGCGTGACACGTCCACCGTGCGCACCTGCGGCACGGATTCCAGCACCGGCGCTTTGACCTAAGGGGAGATCGACATGGCTATACGATGGAACGCCGCGCTTTTGGCAGCGGCACTGACATTGTCCGCCACCGGCTGTGGAGGCGGTGGCGGCTCGGGCGGCGACACCGCGCCGCAGCCCGCCCCGGAGGAGCCGGGCACCGATCCGACTCCCACGCCCGACCCGGGTACCGATCCGACCCCCGACCCGGGCACGGAACCGGCGCCGCTACGCCTCGGCAACATCGTCTTCTCCCGCGACGCCAGCACGGTGGCAGCCCTGGTCGCCGCCGCCGACGCCGCCGATCCCACGCTGGTCTTGATGCGCCAAGCCGGTCTTGCGCAGCGACTGACCGCGATCCTTGCGGACGGACGCCCGCTGTCGACCGAGCTGGACGCCGAAGGACGGCTGACCGACCTCGAGCTGGCGGGCTACCGCTTCAGCCTCGATTACGCGGAGTCCACCGCGACTCTGACCTACCAGCTGCCCGACGCGGCCCCGCAGAGCATGCCGTTCGATGCCGGTCTCTGCTCCGCCACGCCGGCCGCCGGCACGACCGTCGCCGCCGGGCTCGGCGCACTGCTGGACTGGTATGCCGAAGCCCGCTACGCCTGCCTGATCGACCAGCTCGACAGCGCCGTCGGCCAAAGCCTCGCCGGCCCGCTGCAACAGCTCGGCCAATACGCCGAGCGGCTGCGCCAGGCCCGGTTCGAACTCGACTACACCGTGAAGAACCGCGTGGTGTGCGCCAACCTCATGACGCAATGCGCGGTCCAGCTCGGCCCGCATGCGCGGGAGCTGATCGATGGCCTGCGCGCGATCGATCCGCAAGGCAAGACGGAAGCGGGATTCACCGTGAGCGAGTTGGGCGTGCGCCTGATCCGCAGCGAGTGGGATCCGCTGATCCTCGACGGCACCGTCGACCCGGCGCTAGGCCGCGGCGAGCTGCCCTGCGAGCGGTCGATCTTCGCCGAGGCCGATGCGCGGTGCCCCGCGCAATACGTACCGCCCTCCCTCAGCTCGCTCTATCCCTACGGCGATTCGTTCGTGGTGGACGGCATCACCTACCACACCGGCCCGGTGCTGCTCGAGCAGATCACCGGCTTTGCCTGGCCGATCGCCGGCGGGATGGGCATCAACGACGGCGAGGCGGGGGGCGCCCGGGTCTGGTACGGCACCAACTCCTGCATGACCTTCCGCATCGACGGCAGCGGCGTGCAAGACATGAAGGGCGGCACCACCACCACCATCGACTCCTTCCCGTGGCTGGACCTGCGTTTCGAACCGGGCACCTGGAGCGCGGCCTTCCCCACCATGCGCGGCTTCGCCCGCCCCATTCGCGGCATCCTCGACCCGAGCTACGACCGCCGCAGCGAGCTGCGCAGCTTCCGCTGGGGCGTGCGTCTCAACGCCGACGGCAGCGTATACCGAGACGTCAGGGGCCATTACGAGTTCTACCTGAAGTTCGAGGACGGCTCGGCGCTGCGCGCCGCCTGGGATCCGGCCGCCAACGGCCCGGCCTCCGACTACAGCAACGCACTGCGCGGGTTCACCAACGCGGTACCCACCAGCCACTTCTGCTATTTCCGCGAAGCGACCTCGGTGCAGCTCGAGCCGTACTGCCCGGAAACCCCGACCACCAATCCCGTCAACGGCCGCCGCAAGCTCTGCTACTTCAAAGGCCAGCTCAACGGCGAGTACCAGCTTTGGGACCAGTACGATCGCACCCTGGAAGAGGGCCGGTTCGAGAACAATCGGCCGGTAGGCGGCTGGTTCTTCTCGCGCGACGACGGCACGCCGTACGCCAACGGCAGCTTCGCCGAGAACGGCCTGCAAACCGGCGAATGGACCTATTACGACGCCAACGGCAGCAGGAGCGAGACCGTGCCGTTCACGGGCGGCACCTGGCTGTACGAGCCGTGGAACGCCTACCTGCGCACCGTGACCGGCCGATACACCAAGTACGAGAACGGCCTGCCGAGCCAGGAGGGCTCGCTCTGGGAAGGCCATGAAAACGGCTGGTGGTACAGCTACCGGGGCAGCGTGCGCGCCGAGGGGCGCGAATACGACGCCAACACGCAGATCGCGACAGGCGCCAGCACCTGCTACAACAACGACTGCCTCAAGCACACGCGCAGCTGGCTGAAGACCTTCCAGACCTACATCTGGAGCGCCTGCGGCGTGTCGACGCCCTGGGTGCGGGAGGTCCGCTACAACTACGACGGCTCGCCGGCGGCCACCACCTGCTACCAGCTCAACGGCACGCCCCAAGAGCCCGAGATCGGCGCGGAGCTGCCGTACTGTCCGCGCCCCTGCGCCTGACAGGCAGCGGCGGACGCGCGCGCGTCCGCCGCTCTAAGAAATCGGCAAGGAGAAATCCGCTCGACTGATCGGAGGCGCCGCCGCAGACGCCGCGGCGGCGCCTTCACCCCGTTTAGAGCAGCGCCACCACGATCGCGGCGACGGCGCCGGCCGCCAGGCCGGCGAGCAGTCCCGGCAGCCACGGCGCTTTGACTTGAGGCGGCTCGAACGGCGAGGGCTGGTTCAGCTCGGCCAGCTGCTTGCGCAGATGCGCCTCCAGATCCTGGAACGCGGCGGCCTGGGCCAGGTTTGCCCGCTCGGCGACCTCGCGCGCCGCCTCTCGCGCGGCCTGGGTGGCGGCCGACAGCACCGCCTGCTGAATGCCCGGCAGCGCGTGCTCGAACACGATGCCCTTGACCTGGGTCTTGAACTCGGCGCTGCGGACCAGCGTATCGAGCATCTCGCGCAGCTTGGCGCGCTCGGCCTCGAGCGACTCCTGCGCCGCCTCGACGCCCGCCTGTCGGGCCACCCGCAGGGCGATCGGCTCGGCGGTCCGCTCGGCGACCGCGGCCGCCGCCTGCTGGGCGGCGTCCTGCGCCACTTGCGCGGCGACCTCGCGCGCCACCTGCTCGGCGATCTCGCGCGCGGTGCGACCGATGCTCTCCGGATCCATGGACTCGACCATGGGCAGCGCCGACTGGGTGGCCACCAGCTCGGCGGTGGCGCGCGCGGTCTCCTCGGCGGTGACGCGGGCCGCGGCTTCGGCACTGTCGGCCGCCGCTTCGCGCGCCTGCTCCATGGTGTTGCGCAGCGCCTCCTCCAGCAGCTGCCGGAACTCGGCCAGCCGCTCGCGCACGACGCGCTCGGCGGCGTCCTGCGCCGCCCCCACGGCGCTGTCGCGGGCCGCCGTGCGCAGCTGCTCCCAATCGATCTCCGCCGTCTTGGCCGCGGTCGGCCGCTCGGCCGATACCGGCTCGGCGACGGCGGCCGGCGCCGGTTGCGGCGCGCTTTCGCTCTCGGCGGCGGGCGTGACCTCCACCACGACCGGCTGCTCCGATTGCAGACGCCGCAACACCTGATCGAGCTGATCGTCGGTGCTCGGTTTGCTCAGAAAGTCGGCGATGCCCAGCGCCTTGGCGGTGGCGCGGTCCTCGGGGGTGTCCTGGGAGGTGTACATGACCACCGGCGGCTTGGCGCAATCGGGATCGGCGAAGATGCGGCGCACCGCTTCGAAGCCGTCCATGTCCGGCATCATGAAATCCATGAAGACCACGTCGGGCGTGGCGGTCTTCAGATACTCGAGGCTTTCGCCGCCGGTGCCGGCCATATCGACCTCGATGCCACGGCTCTTCAGCTGCTTGGCCAGCGCGATGCGCGCCAGCCGCGAGTCGTCCACGACCAACGCTCTGTTGATCTTGTGCACCATATGGAACCCCGAGCAGGACCTGTTTTCGTAGTTATTCGCATCCGGCGATGCAATTGGGTCGGTCCAAGCCTATCACAGTAAACGCGGAGCTCCCCAAGGGGCAGTTCACACCTTCCGAATCTACCGACAAGATGCCGAACCGGCCGGCGAACGGGGAGGAGCGGTAAGCGCCCGGGTCGCGGCTTTCGGCGCGTTCGCCCGCCGATGACCCGGCGTCGGCGACAAAAAACCCGGCAAGCGCCGGGTCAAAAGCCATAGCCAAGCTAAAATCGGTATTACGCTCAGGTTTCCGCCGCGATCCTCTCGCGCAGCGCGCGGCGCGTCTCCGCCAGCCACTCGCGCGCCACCTCGCTGCCGCCCACGGCGGCGCGGTAGAACCAATACACCGCCAGGCGACTGTCCTGGGGTACGCCGCGCCCCTCGGCGTACATTACCCCCAAATTGTGCTGAGCGGCGCAGTGCCCCTGCTCCGCCGCCAACCGGAACCAGCCGGCGGCCATCTTCTCGTCCAGCGGCACGCCTTGGCCGGTCGCGTACAGAAAGCCCAGCGCGTGCTGAGCCTCCGCCAGGCCGCGAAGCGCGGCCCGACGGTATAAACGGGCCGCGACCGACGGATCGGCCGGCCGACCCTCCCCCCACTCCCAACGCTGAGCGTTGCAGTAATCCGCCCAGGCCTTTGGCATGTCGAATGTCATGATGGCCTTTGTCCCCAACAGGCATCTCGGTTGTGGCCGTCAATGCAGGATGCGGGCCAACGCCCGCCAGCCGGCGAATTACCGCTCTGTCGCCGTTTGGAGACAGAATACGACCGTGCGCGGGTGACACTTTACGTCACAAAGTGACGGAATGGTGGCGACGAGCGCCGCCGTTTCTCGGCTCAGCCTTCGGCCAAAACCACCGCGCCGTTCTCGACGGCGACGGCGACCGGCGTCAGGCGCTTGCCCACGCATGGGCCGGCGACGCACAGGCCGTCCTCCACCCGGAACAAGGCATCGTGGGTGGCGCATTGGATGTACTCACGCTCCGGATCCATGAAGCGGTCGGGCAGCCAATCGAGATTGGTGCCGCGATGCGGACAGACATTGCGGTACCCGTAGACACGGCCGTCGCGGCGTACCACGAAGATGCTCAGCTCGCGCTCGCCGAGCGGCACATTGAAGCCCTTGCAGCCGTTCTCCTCGAGTTCGTCGAACCGGCACAGAATCCGCATCACTCCCCCTTCGATATCCGTCGCGACCGCCCAGGCGGCGGTCATGGCGCGTCGACGCGGCCTCCGCGGCGGGGCGGCACGCGCGCCGCGCGCCCGAGAGAATATGCCAAACACTGCGCCGATCCGCAGGCCGCGGCTTGCCCCATCGACCGAGACCGGCGACCATGGCGAAGGCCGTCACCTCGAATAGCAAGAAGCCGCCATGACCCAAGCCCGCCGCTCCGCCCTCCTGGCCACGATCTTCAGCGGCCGCATGCTGGTCGCCTTCCTCATGGGCTTCGTCGCCGGCCTGCCGCTCATCCTCACCGGCTCGCTGCTCAAGGTATGGCTGCAGGACGAAGGGGTGGATCTGGGCACCATCGGGCTGTTCGCCCTGGTCGGCCTGCCGTACACGCTGAAATTCCTGTGGGCGCCGCTGCTCGACCGCTACGTGCCGTCGCGCCTGGGCCGGCGGCGCGGCTGGCTGCTGCTGTTCCAGCTGGCGCTGATCGCCAGCATCGTCGGCCTGGGGCTGTGCGATCCGCGCCAGGATCTGCATCTGCTGGCGCTGCTGGCGCTGCTGGTGAGCTTTTTCTCGGCCTCGCAGGACATCGTCATCGACGCCTACCGGCGCGAGTCGCTGAGCGACGAGGAGCAGGGCCTGGGCGCGTCGCTGTACGTCAACGGTTACCGCTTCGGCCTGCTGCTGGCCTCCGGCGGCGGCCTGATCCTGGCCGACCACATCCCCTTCGCCGCGGTCTACGCGCTGCTGGCCGGCTGCATGCTGGTCGGCGTGCTCACCACCCTGCTGGCGCGCGAACCCGAGGTGGCGGAAGGTGCGCCGCGCACGCTGCTGGACGCGGTGATCAAGCCGTTCGTGGACTACTTCTCGCGCGCGGACGCGATCTGGATCCTGCTGTTCATTCTGCTTTACAAGCTGGGCGACACCATGGCGGGCGAGATGACCGCCAATTTCTACCGCGACATCGGCTTCTCCAAGACGGAGATCGGCTCGGTGGTG
This sequence comes from uncultured Alkalilimnicola sp., assembly GCA_937951875.1. GTDB lineage: Bacteria > Pseudomonadota > Gammaproteobacteria > Nitrococcales > AK92 > JAAYIK01. Next base: position 23,066 of record CALGAN010000056.1, read on the forward strand.
AAGCTGTTCGGCTTCTGGGCCACGGTGGTCGGCGGCCTGGCCGGCGGCGTGCTGATCCTGAAGCTGGGCCTCTTCAACTCGCTGGTGAGCTTCGGCGTGCTGCAGGCGGTGTCGACCCTCGGCTTCGTCTGGCTGGCCCATGTCGGGCACGATCTGGTGACCCTGGGCGGCGTGGTGGCGTTCGAGAACTTCACTTCCGGCATGGGCACGGCCGCCTACATCGCCTTCATGGCCAGCCTCACCAACAAGCGCTTCACTGCCACCCAGTACGCGCTGCTCTCCAGCCTCATGGGGGTGCCACGCACGGTGCTGTCGGCGCCGACCGGTTATATCGCCGCCGCCCTCGGCTGGTCGTGGTTCTTCCTGCTGTGCGCCCTGATCGCCATCCCTGGCTTGCTGCTGCTGGCGCGCTTCCGCGACTGGCTGCGGCCGGCGCCGGCCGACACCGAGCCGGGCCCCGCCGCCGGCTGAGCGTGCTTAGAGCGAAACTATCGACGGCATCGGCGCAAGCGATTTCCCCTGCCGTGACGTTGGCCGTAGACTTGCCGTTTACCGCCATGCCGCCGGCCAGCCCTCATGCGTCCATCGCGCCGCCGGCGCGGCGCCTTCGCCGCGACCGACCGCGGCGTTCGACCTTACTCAGCAACGCCAATCACGGCGGTGGCAACGACCACCGCGCGTCGGAGACGCCTCAATGAGCGAAGTAAGACACAGTCGGCTGATCATCCTGGGCTCCGGCCCCGCCGGTTATACCGCCGCGGTGTACGCCGCCCGTGCCAACCTCAAGCCCATGCTCATCACCGGCCTGCAGGTGGGCGGCCAACTCACCACCACCACCGAAGTCGACAACTGGCCGGGCGACCCGCACGGCCTGACCGGCCCGGCGCTGATGGAGCGCATGCGCGAGCATGCCGAGCGCTTCGACACGCAGATCGTGTTCGATCACATCAACAGCGTCGACCTGTCGCAGCGGCCGTTCCGGCTGGTGGGCGATTCCGGTGAGTACACCTGCGACGCGCTGATCATCGCCACCGGCGCCAGCGCCCGCTACCTGGGGCTGGACTCGGAGGAAGCGTTCAAGGGCCGCGGCGTTTCCGCCTGCGCCACCTGCGACGGCTTCTTCTACCGCAATCAGGACGTGGCCGTGGTGGGCGGCGGCAACACCGCCGTGGAAGAGGCGCTGTACCTGTCAAACATCGCCCGCCACGTCACCATCGTGCACCGCCGCGACCGCTTCCGCGCCGAGAAGATCATGCAGCAGAAGGTGTTGGAGAAGCAGCAGGCCGGCAAGATCGGCATCGAGTGGAACAGCGTGGTCGAGGAAGTGGTGGGCGACGACAGCGGCGTCACGGGCCTCGCGATCCGCAACCTGCAGACCGGCGAGCGCAAGACCCTGCCGGTGACCGGGGTGTTCATCGCCATCGGTCACACGCCCAACACCCAACTGTTCGAGGGCCAGCTGGAAATGGAGAACGGCTATATCAAGGTGCGCGGCGGGCTCCACGGCAACGCCACCGCCACTAACGTCCCCGGTGTGTTCGCCGCCGGCGACGTGGCCGACCACACTTATCGCCAGGCCATCACCTCGGCCGGCACCGGCTGCATGGCGGCGCTCGACGCCGAGCGCTACCTGGAGCAGATCGGCAAGGCCGGCTAGCGGTCCGCGCCCCTCGACGGAAAAAGCCCGGCGGTGGTCACCGCCGGGCTTTTTTGTCGTGGTCGCGCCGTCGACGGTTACTTGCCGACGGTCTTGCTGACCTCGTTGGAGTTGGCGCTCTCCACGCCGTTGACGTCGAACGCCGTCACCACGAAGTAGTAGGTACGCCCGGCGGTGAGGCCGTTGACGGTGTACGAGGTGGTGTAGGCGTTGGGCAGCGTGATCACGGTGCCGTACTGGCCGGGAGCGGTGCCGTACTTCAGGCGGTAGCCGCCCAGCTCGTACATCTGCAGCGCGCCGCCGTCAGTGCGGGTCACCGGCACGCTCCAATCGAGGCGCACCGAGGTCGTCACCGGCGTGGTGGTGCCGCCGCCCGACGAACCGCCGGAGCCGCCCGTGCCACCGCCGGAGTCGCCACCGGAACCGCTACCGGAACCGCCGCTCCCGCCGGAGCCGGCGCTGGCATAGAGGCGGGCGCCGGGGATGGTCTGCCGGCTCACGCCGCTGGTCTGCCACTCCAGCTTGACAGTGGCGGCGCCGGTGCCGTCGTAGTACTCCAGCTTGATGTCGTACTTGCGACCGGCGGCCAGGCTGATGGTGCCGCTGCGGGTGGCGGCCGACTGGTTGGTCCAGTTGTCGATCAGCAGCCGACCATCCACCCACAGCCGCACGCCATCGTCGGCGGTGGTGTAGAAGGTGTAGCTCTGACTGCCGGACGCGTGCACCGGCTCGATCTGGCCGGTCCAGCGTACGCTGAAGCGGTCGCTGTTCACGCCCGTGGCGGGCGAGCCGTAGGCCCAGTTGAAGTCGATCGCGGGGTCGGTGCGGGTCAGCACCGGCGTCTCGAAGTTGCTGCCGTTGTAGTAGGTCGCGGTCAGGCCGCCGGGGCTCGGCGTAGCGCCGCCGTTGCCGCCGCCGTCCCAGGTGCGCAGCGCGCTGCCGGGGATCACCTGACGGGCGATGCCGCTGCTCTGCCAAGCCACCGCCAGGTGGTCGGCGCCGCTGCCGTCCTTGTGCAGCACTTCGATGTAGTAGCGCTTGCCGGCTTGCAGCGTGATCGGCGCCGAGGCCTGGCTGGCCTGCGCGTCCCACTTCAGCGGCGCCACGTAGCTGCTCACCGAGGCGATGCGCCGCTTGTTGGCCGGCTGATCGTCGGTGCTCAGCCACAGCTCGCTGGCGTCGTCGCTGGCGATCCAGAACGTGTAGTTGCCGCTGGTCGGCGGCACCAGATAGCCACGCAGCCGCTGGCCGTAGTTGTCGCCGGCGTTGCTCGGCGCCTGCAACGTCGACAGCACGCTGGTGCTGTTCGGCGCCTTGGCGAAATTGGCATGGCCGGTGAGACTGCTCACCGTCTTGCCGCTAATGCCGGTCCACACTTCACGGGTAAGCCCCTGAGCGGCCGACGCTTGCGCGGTCCAGCCAACCATGACCAGTGCACTGACCGTGCACATTGCCCTAAGAGTGGGCCGAGAGATAGCACCAGAGCGTTCCCTGCCCGCACGCGTAGTGGTTCTGCCTGAGCGCATGTCGGAACTCCGGAATATTATTAAGTTGAAGCGCGGATGGAGTGGTTTCGCTTTACCGCAGCGGCACTCTGCCAGTCGCGGCGGCCGCGATATGTGCGTCAACTCACCGACAGGCGGTCTGTCGCGTCATGACGACAGACTTTTTGCGGGGTTCATCAGCGGCGCGTCAGGTCCTACACTCGCCGACTCCGACCCGTGGTACAGGGGGAACCACGCATGAAGGCAGCGGATTGGATGATGGCTGCGCTGGGGCTGATCGTCGGCGGCGCGCTGCTAGAACTGCCCGGCGCGTTGATGGGCGCCTGCCTGGGCTACCTGCTCAGCACCACCGCCCGCCTCAAGCGTGAGGTGGCGGAGCTACGGCAGCGGTTGGCGCCGATCGTCGAACCGGCCGCCGCCCCCGTTGCCGAGCACCCCGCCGAGCCGATCGCCGAATCCGCCCCCGAACTGGCTATGGCGCCGCCCTCTCCTGCGGACGTCGCGGACGCCGATGCCGTGCCACCGGCAACGGCGCCGCCGAGTCCGCAGCCGGCACCGCCGCTATGGCTGGCGCGGATGCTGGGCTGGCTGCGTGGCGGCAATCTGCCGGTTCGGCTGGGCGTGGTCATCCTGTTCTTCGGCGTCGCCTTCCTGCTGCGCTTCGCCGCCGAGCACGCGCTGCTGCCCATCGAGCTGCGCCTGGCGGCGGTCGCCGCCGGCGGCGTGGCGCTGCTCGGGCTAGGCTGGCGACTGCGCGCGCGCAGCGCCGCCTACGGCCTGGCGCTACAGGGCGGCGGTGTAGGCGTGCTGTACTTGACCGTGTTCGCGGCACTGCGGCTCTACCAGCTGCTGCCGGCGGAGCTGGCCTTCGCGCTGCTGGTGGCGCTGACCGCCGCCTCGAGCGCTTTGGCGGTGCTGCAGAACAGCCCGACGCTGGCGCTGATGAGCGCCGCCGGCGGTTTCCTGGCGCCGGTGCTGGCCTCCACCGGCAGCGGTAGCCACGTGCTGCTGTTCGGCTACTACGCCGTCCTCAACGCCGCCATCCTCGGCATCGCCTACTTCAAGGCTTGGCGAGCGCTCAACCTGCTCGGCTTCGGCTTCACCTTCGTGATCGGCGGCGCCTGGGGCGCGCGCTATTACCAGCCGGAGCATTTCGCCAGCACCGAGCCGTTCCTGCTGCTGTTCTTCGCCATGTACCTTGCCGTGGCGGTGCTGTTCGCGCTGCGCCAGCCGCCGCGGCTCAAGGGCTATATCGACGCCGCCCTGGTATTCGGCGTGCCCATCGCCGTCTTCGGCCTGCAGGCGGCGCTGGTGCGGGACATCGACTTCGGCCTGGCTTGGAGCGCGATCGGCTTCGCCGCGGTCTATCTCGTCCTGGCGCGCTGGCTGTGGCGGCGCGGCGGCGAGCTGCGGCCGCTGACCGAGGCTTTCCTGGCGCTCGGCGTGGTGTTCGCCAGCCTGGCCGTGCCGCTGGCGCTGGAGGGCCGCTGGACCGCGGTGGCCTGGGCACTGGAGGGCGCGGCGCTGGTATGGGTGGGCGTGCGCCAGCAGCGGCTGCCGGCGCGCCTGTTCGGCCTGGCGCTGCAGCTCGGCTCGGGCTTGGCGGCGGCATGGTCGCTGCTGTTCGGTAGCGCTCCCGGGCTACCGGTGGTCAACGCCGGCTTCCTCGCCGCCATGAGCATCGCCCTCGGCGCCCTGTTCTCGGCGTGGTACCTGCAGCGGCACCACGCCGCGCTGCGCGCCTGGGAGCGCGGCCTGCACTGGCTGCCGTTCGCCTGGGGTCTGGCCTGGTGGTACGGCGGCCTCTGGCGCGAAGCGGCGCAGCGGCTGCACGACGATTGGCTAGCGCAGACGCTGGTGCTGCTGATCGCCGCCAGCGCGGCGCTGGCGGCCTGGCTCGACCGGCCGCTGCGCTGGCCGGCGCTGCGGCTGCCGGCCCTGGCGGCGCTGCCGCTGCTGGGTGCGGCGCTGCTGTTGGAATTCGCGGTGGGCTTCGAGCACCCGTTCCAGGCCCTCGGCTGGCTGGCCTGGCCCGCCGCGTTCGGCGCCGGCCTGTGGGCGCTGTGGCGGCTGGAGGCTGAGCTGCCGACGGCGCTGGCGCGCCTCTGGCACGCCGGCGAGCTGTGGCGGCTGACTTTCCTGCTGAGCTGGCTGTGCGCGGTCACCCTCGACCGGCTGGTCCAGGGAGCCGGCACCTGGGCGTGGATCGGCTGGGCACTGGTACCAGCCCTCGCGCTCCTGCTGTTGGGCCGGCCGGGGCCGTGGCGACACTGGCCTTTGACCCGCTGGCGCGAGGCCTATCTGACCTGGGGCGCGGGACCGCTGGCGGCGGCGCTGCTGCTGTGGAGCGCCGGCGCCAACCTGGGCAGCCGCGGCGATCCCTGGCCGCTGCCTTACCTGCCGCTGCTCAACCCGCTCGACCTGGCGCAGCTGTTCGCGCTGCTCGCCGGCCTGCGCTGGTGGCGCCAGGCCGCCCCGCTGCTGCCGTCGCTCGGCGCCCTGCCCGCCGGCCTGCTCGGCGCCGCCGCTTTCTTGTGGATCACCGCGGTGCTGGCGCGCAGCGTCCATCACTGGGGCGACGTGCCGTTCACCGCCCACGCCCTGTTCGACTCGGTGCTGTTCCAGGCGTCGCTGTCGCTGCTGTGGGGCGCGCTGGCGGTGCTGGCCATGGCGCTCGCCAACCGCTTCGGACGGCGGCCGCTCTGGTTCGCCGGCGCGGCGCTGATGACGGTGGTGGTGATCAAGCTGTTCCTGGTCGACCTCGACAACAGCGGCACGCTGGCCCGCATCGTCTCCTTCCTGGGCGTCGGCGCGCTGCTGCTGGTGATCGGCTACTTCGCCCCGCTGCCGCCGGGACTGTCCAAGGACGACGAACGATGAGACGACTCCTCTTTCTATTGTCCGGCGCGCTGCTGGCCGGCACGGCCGGCGCCGCCGACCTGAGCCCCGCCGACTTCGCCTACGGCCTGCCGCTGGAGCCGGCCCGCGAAGCCCCGCTGTACCGGCTGGAGCTGCCGGAGCCGGTGTACCTGGGCGCAGCCCATCCCGAGCTGCGCGACCTGCGGGTATTCAACGCCGCCGGCGAGGCGGTGCCGTTCGCGCTGCGGGCGGCGCCCGCCGCGGTGGTGAGCGAGATCGAGCCGGTGGCGGTGTTCCCCATTCCCGGCCCGGTCGATGCCGACGAGCCCTCGGTGCGGGTGCGCACCGACGACCGCGGTGCGGTGATCGACGTCACGCCCGGGCAGCCGCTGCACACCGCCCGACCGATCGGCGGCTATCTGCTCGACTTGAGCCAGCTGCGCTGGCCGGTGCACCGGCTGCAGCTGACCTGGGCGGAACCCGAACAAGGCGCGGTCGGTCAGGTGAAGCTGGCGGTCAGCGACGATCTGCACGGCTGGCGAACGGTGGGCACAGCGACCCTGGCCGAGCTGCGCATGGACGGCCATCGCCTGCGGCGCGACACCATCGACCTGCCGGGCGTGAACGGGCGCTACCTGCGCCTGGAATGGCCGGCCGAGCTGCGCGCCCTGCACCTGCAGAGCGCCCAAGCCGAGCTGCGTGATCGAGCGCCGCCGCCGTTGCGCTGGCGCACGGTGGACGGGCGGGCCGACGCCGAGGGCGGCTTGCTGTTCGACAGCGGCGGGCACCTGCCGGTGACGCAGGTGCAGCTGCTGTTCGCCGACGCCAACCGGCTGCTGGAAGCGCGGCTGGACAGCGGCCCGAGCGCGGACGGCCCGTGGCGGACGCGGGCCGGCGGCGTGTTCTACCGGCTGCGCAACGACGGCGAGGAACTCGTCAACCCGCCGCTGACCACGGCCGCCGCCAGCGACCGCTACTGGCGGCTGCGGCCGACCCGGCCGGCCGCGCCGCCGGATGGGCTGCGGCTGCGGCTGGGCTGGCAGCCGCGGGAGCTGGTGTTCCTGGCCCAGGGCACGGGACCGTTCCTGCTGGCCTACGGCAGCGCCCGGGCGGCAACCGCCGAAGCCGCGCCGGGGCTGCCTCGAAACCTGGGAGACGACCCCCACCTGGTAGCGGAAGTCAGGATCGGCGAGCAGCGCACCCTCGCCGGCCCAAGCGCGGCGCTGCCGCCACCGCCGCCGCTGCCCTGGCGCCGCTGGGCGCTATGGGCGACACTGATCGCCGCCGCCGCGGCGCTCTGCGTCATGGCCTGGCGCTTGGCTAGGGACATGCGCGACGAATCCGACCGGTGAGCGGCGGCGCCATCCGTATCCGACATCGAGCAGCGACCATCATGACCAGCCTCACCGCCGACCAGACCCGCCCCGATCCATCCCGCCTCGCCCTCTATCAGTTCGACGCCTGTCCGTATTGCGCGCGGGTGCGCAACGCCATCACCCGGCTCGGGCTGGACATCGAGATCCGCGACACGCTCAGCAACCCCGCCTACCGGCAGGAACTGATCCGCGAAGGCGGTATGTCGCAGGTGCCCTGCCTGCGTATCGAGCACCCCGACGGCCGCGTGCAGTGGCTGTACGAGTCGGCCGACATCATCGACTTCCTCACCCGCCACTACGGCGGAAGTCAGAGCGGGTAGTCGTACTCCAGCGTCAGGGGAGCGTGATCGGAGAAGCGCTCCTCTTTGTAGATCGCCGCGCTGCGTACCTTGTCGCGCAGCCCCGGGGTGATCACGTGGTAGTCGATGCGCCACCCCACGTTCTTGGCCCAGGCCTGGCCGCGGTTGGACCACCAGGTATACTGCTCCGGCTCCTGGTTGACGACGCGGAAGGCATCGACGAAGCCCAGCTCGCCGAACACCAGGTCCAGCCAGGCCCGCTCCTCGGGCAGGAAGCCCGAGTTCTTCTGGTTGCTGCGCCAGTTCTTCAGGTCGATCGGCTTGTGGGCGATGTTCCAGTCGCCGCAGATCACGTACTCGCGGCCGCTCTCCCGCAGCGCGCGCAGGTAGGGCGTGAAGCGTTCCATGAAGTCGAACTTCAGCGCCTGGCGCTGCTCGCTGGAAGAACCGGAGTGGACGTACAGCGACACGATCGACAGGTTGCCGTAACGCGCCTCGATGTAGCGGCCCTCGGCGTCGACATCCTCCCAGCCGGCGCCGAGGCCGCGGATCACCTCTTCCGGCTCGCGCCGCGCGTAGATGGCCACGCCGCTGTAGCCGGGCTTCTGGGCGCAGAAGAAATAGCCGCGGTAGCCCTCGGGATGAAACAGCGCCTCGGCCAGCTGCCCGTCCTGGGCCTTGAGCTCCTGCACACACACCACGTCCGGCGCCTCGCGCGCCATCCAGTCGAAAAAGCCCTTGCGGGCGGCGGAGCGGATACCGTTGACGTTGATGGACGTGATCTTCATGAGCTTGGTCTTGTTCGTCGAAATCGAAAGCGGGCCGCCAGTATAGGCAGCCGGAAAACAAAAAGGCGCCGCGATGCGGCGCCTTTTTCAAAGTTGCGAAGCAGAAACGCTCAGATGCGCTCGAACAGCGCGGCGATGCCCTGGCCGCCGCCGATGCACATGCTGGCCACCGCGTAGCGGCCGCCGGTGCGCTGCAGCTCGTAGACGCATTTGACGGTGAGGATCGCGCCGGTGGCGCCGATCGGGTGACCGAGCGAAATGCCGGAGCCGTTCGGGTTGACCTTGGCCGGATCGAGGTCGAGGTCGCGCACGCAGGCCAGCGCCTGGGCGGCGAAGGCCTCGTTCAGCTCCCACAGATCGACCTCTTCCTTGCGCACGCCGGTCTTCTCCAGCAGGCGCTTGATGGCCGGCACCGGGCCGATGCCCATGTACTTCGGATCGACGCCGGCCACGGTGTAGCCGACCAGCCGCGCCAACGGCTTGAGCCCGCGCGCCTTGGCGGCGCCGGCCTCCATCATCACCACCGCGGCGGCGCCGTCGTTGAGGCTGGAGGCGTTGCCGGCGGTGACGCTGCCGTCCTTCTTGAACACCGGCTTGAGAGCGGCCAGCTTGTCCAGATCGGTGGCGCGCGGGTTCTCGTCGACCTCGAACAGAGCCACGCCCTTGCGGCCCTTCACCTCCACCGGCACGATCTGGTCCTTGAACACGCCGGCCTCGATGGCCTTGAGCGCGCGGGCCTGGCTCTCGGCGGCGAACTTGTCCTGGTCCTCGCGCGAGATGCCCCACTTCTCGGCGATATTCTCGGCGGTGATGCCCATGTGGCACTTGTCGAAGGGATCGGTCAGCGCGCCGACCATGGCGTCGACCATGGCGTTGTCGCCCATGCGAGCGCCCCAGCGGGCGGCCGGCAGCCAGTAGGGCACGCGCGACATGCTCTCGGCGCCGCCGCCGACCACGCAGTCGGCCTCGCCCAGCTCGATGTAGCTGGCGGCGGTGCAGATGGCCTGCAGGCCGGAGCCGCACAGGCGGTTGACCGTCAGCGCCGGCGAGGAATGCGGAATGCCGGCGTTAACCGCCGCCACGCGGGAGATGTACATATCGCGCGGCTCGGTGTGCAGCACGTTGCCAAACACGGTATGACCGACGTCCGCGCCCTCGATGCCGGCGCGCTTCAGCGCTTCCCGCACCACGTGGGCGGCGAGATCGCCCAGCGAAACGTCCTTGAGGCCGCCGCCGAAACTGCCGATGGCGGTGCGGGCCCCGCCGATGATGACGACTTCGCGGTTCTGACTCATGAATCCTCTCCGTTGCAAGCGCTGTGTGGTTGTAGAGGCGTCGGCACATGACGGGCGGTTCGCCTGTCACCGCGCGTTTGTTATATGCACTGCAAAATTATTACGCGGTTGGCGATTCTAGACGCCGCGCCGCGGCCATGTCGACCCCGCGTCCTACGACCTTGGTCGCAGCGCCGGCGCCCGGAACTGTCCTTGATCGGCAACAGGGGCTCGGTCAGAATACATGCTCATCCAGGGGCCGCATCGCCCCGCCCCGTCAGCGAGCCGCGCGCCGTCGCGCGCCCCGCCTTGCGTCCTTGAGCACCGCCCAAAACGGCGGCATCTCGGGGGGACAGGATGGAAGCGGCCCCTACGCAAACGCATTGGTTTCCGCCGCGCGATCCCGCGGGATCGGCGGAACCGCCGCAAGGCGGATGTGTTTATTGTCAGTGGCCAACTGGCCGAATTATTCCGGCAGCGGACCAAAAGTCCGTGGCGCCGGGGTAGAAACACCCGAGGAGGACTAATGACCGGGCATATCAAGTATCCGGAGGGCGGGCAGAAAATCACGGTAGGGGCAGATGGGAAGCTGAAGGTTCCCGACAATCCCATCCTGGGGTTCGTCGAGGGCGACGGCATCGGCCCCGACATCACCAAAGCCTGCCTGCGAGTCTGGGATGCCGCCGTCGAAAAGGCCTATGGCGGCAAGCGCAAAATCTACTGGGCCGAGTTGTTCATGGGCGAGAAGGCCGCCGGCTTGTACAACGGCGACTACTTCCCCGAAGAGACCAAGCAGGCGCTGAAAGACCTGGTGGTCTCGATCAAGGGCCCCCTGACCACGCCGGTCGGCGGCGGTTTCCGCTCCCTCAACGTGGCGCTGCGTCAGGATCTCGATCTCTACGCCTGCATCCGCCCGGTCCGTCACTACCCCGGCGTGCCCTCGCCGCTGAAGAAGCCGGAAGACGTGGACGTGGTGATCTTCCGTGAGAACACCGAGGACGTCTACGCCGGCATCGAGTACCGCTCCGGCACCGAGGAGAACAAGAAGGTCGCCGAATTCCTGCGCAAGGAAATGGGCGCCGAGTTCTTCGAGGACGCCGGCCTCGGCATCAAGCCGATCAGCCCGTTCGGCTCCAAGCGTCTGGTGCGCAAGGCGATCCAGTACGCGATCGACCATAACCGCGAGAGCGTGACGCTGGTCCACAAGGGCAACATCATGAAGTACACCGAGGGTGCGTTCCGCACCTGGGGTTACGAGGTTGCCCGCGAGGAGTTCGGCGACTACACCATCACCGAGGAAGAGCTGTACTCGGTCTACGGCGGCAAGCGTCCGGAAGGCAAGATCGTCATCAAGGACCGCATCGCCGACATCATCTTCCAGCTGATGCTGCTGCGGCCGAACGAGTTCGACGTGATCGCCACGATGAACCTCAACGGCGACTACCTCTCCGACGCGGTGGCGGCGGAGGTGGGCGGCGTGGGCATCGCCCCGGGCGCCAACATGTCCGACACCGTAGCGGTGTTCGAGGCCACGCACGGCACGGCGCCGAAGTACGCCAACCTGAACAAGGTCAACCCCGGCTCGCTGCTGTTCTCCGGCGTGATGATGCTCGAGCACATCGGCTGGAAGGAGGCCGCCGACCTGATCACCGTGGCTTACGGCAAGGTGGTCAGCCAGAAGATCGTCACCTATGACTTCGCCCGCCTGATCGAGGGCGCCTCCGAGGTCAGCACCAGTGGCTTCGCCGACGCCCTGATCGACCAGATCCGCGGCAACCTGGACGTGGCCAAGTACCGTAAGGAGCGGCAGCAGGCCATCGAGCAGGACCGCAAGGAGCGCGAGCGGCGGCGGGTGATCGCGCCGCTGGAGGAGATGATCGCCTCCGGCCGCACCCCGCACACCGTCGCCGATCTGATGAACCCGTCGCCGGTTTCGGTGTCGCCCGACACCACCGTGCAGGACGCCATGCACCTGATGCGCGACAAGGGCATCTCCTCGGTGTTCGTGGCGCCGGGCGCGGACGGCCAGTGGGGCATCATGACCCAGCGCGACGTGCTGGCCCGCATCGTCTCGCCCAGCCGCCGGCCCAACACCGTCAAGGTGTCGGAGGTGTGCAGCAAGCCGCTGATCACCGTCCCGCTGGACATGACCCTGCACGACTGTGCCGTGCAGATGGGCAAGCTCAACGTCCGCCGCGTGGCGGTGGTGGACCAGAACAACGAACCGGTGGGCATCATCAGCGACACCGACATCTTCGCCTGCGTCGAGCACTTCGGCCTGCCCGAGTAAACTGATACGCATGCGATGACGCCGACACGGCCGGGGCGGTCACCGCCCCGGCCGTTTTCGTTTCAGGGCCAGGAGCACAAGGACATGAGCACCGACACGCACGATGCGCCGCTACGCCACGACATCCGCCTCCTCGGCCAGCTGCTCGGTGAGACCCTGCGCGAGCAAGGCGGCGAGCAGCTGTTCCGCACCGTCGAGACCATCCGGACATTGGCCAAGGACGCCCGCGCCGGACGGGAGGGCGCGCGCGAGGAGCTGGAGAAGACCCTGGCCGGGCTGGACGACGCGCTGATCATGCCGGTGGTGCGCGCCTTCTCCCACTTCCTCAACCTGGCCAACATCGCCGAGCAGCACCACCGCATCCGCCGCTCCCGCGCCTATCTGCGCGAGCCCGGCTCGGCGCCGCAGCGCGGCTCGCTGGAGGACACCTTCGCCCGCCTCGCCCGCCGGCTGCCGGCCACGCGGCTGCACGAAGCGGTGTGCGCGCTGGACATCGGCCTGGTGCTGACCGCCCACCCCACCGAAGTCACCCGCCGCACCCTGCTGCAAAAGCACAACCGCATCGCCGCGCTGCTGGAGTACCTGGACCGCCCGGACCTCATCCCCTGGGAGCGGGAGGAAGCCATCGTCGATCTCAAGCGCGAGATCACCGCCGCCTGGCACACCGACGAGATCCGCCAGCGCCGCCCCAGCCCGCTGGACGAGGCGCGCTGGGGCTTCGCGGTGGTGGAGCAGACGCTCTGGCACGTCATCCCCCGCTACGCCCGGCGCCTGGACCGGCTGCTGCGCCAATACTGCGGCCAGGGACTGCCGCTGGACGCGGCACCGATTCGCTTCGGCTCCTGGATGGGCGGCGACCGCGACGGCAATCCGCGCGTCACCGCCCTGGTCACCCGCGAGACCTGCCTGCTGGCGCGCTGGATGGCGGCGACGCTGTACCTGCAGGAAATCGAGGCGCTGATCGCCGAGCTGTCGCTGCAATGCGCGGACGAGGCGGTGCGCGCCCGCGTCGGCAACGCCTGGGAGCCCTACCGTGAGCTGCTCAAGCGCATCCGCGCGCGGTTGCGGATCACCATCGGCTGGATCGAGGCGCAGCTCGACGGCCGCCGCCTACCGCCCGGCGAAGCCTATCTGGACTACCGGGAGCTGGCCGAGCCGCTGCTCGACTGCTACCGCTCGCTGCACGCCTGCGGCGCCGGCATCGTCGCCGACGGCCGGCTGCTCGACCTGCTGCGCCGCCTGGCCTGCTTCCGCCTCACCCTGATGCGGCTGGACATCCGCCAGGAGGCGGCGCGCCACACCGAGACGCTGGACGCCATTACCCGGGCGCTCGGGCTGGGCTCCTACGCCGAATGGTCCGAGCAGGAGCGCCAGGAGTTCCTGCTCCGCGAACTCAACAACCCGCGGCCGCTGATCCCGCGCGATTTCGACGCCGAGGAGCCGGTGCGCGAGGTGCTGGCCACCTTCCGGGTCATGGCCGAGGTCGGGCCGGAGTCGCTCGGCGCCTACGTGATCTCCATGGCCTCGCAGCCGTCCGACATCCTGGCGGTGGAGCTGCTGCAAAAGGAGATGGGCGTGGAGCACCGGCTGCGGGTGGTGCCGCTATTCGAGACGCTCAAGGACCTGCAGGGCGCTGCCGACTGCATCGACCGCCTGCTCGCCATCGACTGGTACCGGGAACGCATCGACGGCCACCAGGAGGTGATGATCGGCTACTCCGACTCGGCCAAGGACGCCGGCCACCTGACCGCCGCCTGGGCCCTGTATCAGACGCAGGAGCAGCTGGTGCAAGTCTGCGGCAAGCACCAGGTGCGGCTCACCCTGTTCCACGGCCGTGGCGGCAGCGTCGGCCGCGGCGGCGGCCCCACCCACGCCGCCATCCTCGCTCAGCCGCCCGGTTCGGTGAACGGCGCGCTGCGGGTGACTGAGCAGGGCGAGGTGATCCAGGCCAAGTTCGGCCTGGCCGGCATCGCCCAGCGCAATCTGGAGCTGTACACCACCGCCGTGCTGGAGGCCACCCTGCTGCCGCCCGACCCGCCCAAGCCGGAGTGGCGCGAGGTCATGGACGGCCTGGCCGAGGCGGCCATGGCCAGCTACCGCCGCACGGTGCGTGAAACGCCCGGCTTCGTCGACTATTTCCGCGCCGCCACCCCGGAGCGGGAGATCGGCGATCTGACCATCGGCAGCCGGCCGGCGCGCCGCCGCAGCGAAGGTGGCATCGAGACCCTGCGCGCCATTCCCTGGATCTTCAGCTGGACCCAGACCCGGCTGCTGCTGCCGGCCTGGCTGGGCGTGGGCGAGGCGCTGAACGAGGCGCTGCGCGTCGGGCTGGAACCGCAGCTGCGCACCATGTACCGCCATTGGCCGTTCTTCCGCGCCTTCATCGACATGGTGGAGATGGTGCTGGCCAAGGCCGACCCGGAGGTGGCGGCGCAGTACGACCGGCGCCTGGTGCCGCCCGAGCTGCGGCCGCTCGGCGAGGCGCTGCGCCAGCGCTTCGCCGCCACCCGCGAGGCGGTGCTGCGCGCCACCGGCCACCAGCAGCCGCTGGAGGGCTTCCCGGTGGTGCGGCGCTCGGTGAACGTGCGCAACCCTTACGTCGACCCGCTCAACCTACTGCAGGCCGAGCTGCTGTACCGGGTGCGGCACGGCCGGGAGGAGAATCTGCGCAAGGCGCTGATGGTGGCCATCAACGGCATCGCCGCCGGCATGCGCAACACCGGCTGAAAGCCGCCGCGGCGCGGCCGCGGCCGCGCCGTTGATCCGCGCCGGCCTTCTCGTTAACGTGGTCGCCCACCCCGTTCCGCAAAACCTCAAGGCTCGTTACCCATGTCCGATTTCCGCCAGGCCTTCATCCGCTTCGCCATCGAGCGCGACGTGCTGCGCTTCGGCCAGTTCACCCTCAAGTCCGGCCGGCTCAGCCCCTACTTCTTCAACGCCGGTCTGTTCAACACCGGCAGCAGCCTGGCCGAGCTGGGTCGCTTCTATGCCCAGGCGGTGATCGCCTCGGGCGTGCAGTTCGACATGGTGTTCGGCCCGGCCTACAAGGGCATCCCCCTGGCCGCTGCGCTGGCCATCGCCCTGGCCGACCACCACGGCCGCGATCTGCCGTACGCGTTCAACCGCAAGGAAGCCAAGGATCACGGCGAGGGCGGCGTGATCGTCGGCGCGCCGCTGCACGGTCGGGTGCTGGTGGTGGACGACGTGATTTCCGCCGGCACCTCGGTGCGCGAGTCGGTGGCGCTCATCAAGGCCGCCGGCGCCGAGCTGGCCGGCGTGGTCATCGCCCTCGACCGCCAGGAGCGCGGCCTGGGCGAAACGTCCGCGGCGCAGGAAGTGGAGCGCACCTACGGCGTGCCGGTGATCAGCATCGCCAACCTCGACGCTCTGGTGCTGTACCTGCAGAATCAGGGGGAACGCCAAGCCGAGCTGGACGCGGTGCGAGCCTATCGCGAACGGTACGGCGCACGCTGAAGCGAAGCGCGTCGGAGGTAGTCGAACATGCTCTGGATCCCGCCTCGTCTGACCAGAACCCAGCCGCTCAAGCGCCTGGCGGTGCTCACCAGCGGCGGCGACGCCCCCGGCATGAACGCTGCGGTGCGCGCGGTGGTGCGCACCGCGCTGGAACGCCAACTGGAAGTCTTCGGCGTGCACAAGGGCTTCAGCGGCCTGGTGGCCGGCGACCTGCACGCCATGGACCGCGCCTCGGTGGCCAACATCCTCTACCGCGGCGGCACCATTCTGAAGACCGATCGCTGCGAAGCGTTCAAGCGCCCGGACGTGCGCGCCCAGGTGGCGGCCGATCTGCGCGCGCGCGGCATCGATGCGCTGGTCGTCATCGGCGGCGACGGTTCGCTCACCGGCGCCCACCTGCTGCAGCAGGAAACCGGCCTACCGGTGATCGGCATCCCCGGCACCATCGACAACGACGTCTACGGCACCGACGACACCATCGGCTTCGATACGGCGGTCAACACCGCCCTGGAGGCCATCGACCGAATACGCGACACCGCCACCTCGCACGAGCGGGTGTTCCTGATCGAGGTGATGGGCCGCAGCTCCGGCTTCATCGCCGCCAGCGTCGGCATCGCCGGCGGCGCCGAGATCGTGCTTGTGCCCGGCAAGCCCATCGAGCTCGATCAGATCTGCCGCACCCTGAACGACAGCAAGGCGCGCGGCAAGACCAGCAGTCTGATCGTGGTCGCCGAGGGCGAGGATCCCAATCAGACCAACCGTCTCACCCGCCAGCTCAACGAGCACGGCATCCAGGCCCGCGCCGTGATCCTGGGCCATATCCAGCGCGGCGGCACGCCCAGCGGTCACGACCGGGTGCTGGCCTCGGCGCTGGGCTCCTCGGCGGTCGACCACCTGCTGGCCGGCCATTCCGACATCATGCTCGGCATCCAGCACGGCGAGATCGTGCGGGTGCCGCTCAGCGACGTGATCGCCCACAAGAAGACGCTGCCGGAGGAAATCCTGGAGCTGGCGCGGATTCTCGCCACCTGAGCGGCGGAACCGTCGGCGATTACCCGCATCGTTGCCGGGAAATATGCTAAAAGAGCCGTTGGGCCGTGGGCCGCGCCCCGCGGCCCGCACCTCGCAGCCCGATCAGATCAAGACCAAGACGCCCATGCAGCATCGTCACATCCCGATCGCCGCGCTCGGACTCGTCCTTGCCTTGACCTGCGGCAGCGCCTCCGCCGACAAGCTCTACAAGTGGGTCGACCAAGACGGACGGGTGCACTACAGCGACAAAGTGCCGCCGGAAGCGGCGGCGCACGGTCGCGAGCTCAAATCCGAACGCGGCCTGACCATCCAGCGGGTGGCGCCGGCCAAAACGCCCGAGCAGATCGAAGCCGAGCGGCGGGCGCAGGCCGAGGAAGAGGCGCGCCGCGCCGCCGAGGCCAAGCAAGCCGAGCAAGACCGCATCCTGCTGATGACCTTCTCCAGCACCGCGGAGATCATCCGGGCGCGCGACGACCGTCTCGCCGCCATCGATGCCCGCATCCGCCTGACCGAGGAGAACCTGCGCAAGCTGCAGACCCAGCTGGAACAGGCGCAGCGCCAGGCCGTGGAGCAGGAGCGCAGCGGCAGCGCCGCGCTGGAGGCCACCCACAAGCGCATCGCCGACCTGCAGCGGCAGGTCAACGAGCACCAGAACTTCATCGCCAAGCGCCAGCAGGAGCGCGCCGCGCTCGAGGCCCGCTTCGACGCCGACCTGGCACGCTTCAAGGAACTGAAAGGGCAGTGAGCGCCTGGCGGCGGAGCGCCGGCGCGGGGAAGGCGGCCGGGCCGCAGCCCGGCCGCACGGATCAGGCGTGGATGAGGGTGCCGACGCCCTGGTCGGTGAACAGCTCCAGCAGCACGGCGTGCTCGACCCGGCCGTCGATGATGTGCGCGGCGCGCACGCCGCCGTTGACCGCGTCCAGCGCGCAGCGCACCTTCGGCAGCATGCCGCCGTGGATGGTGCCGTCCTCGATCAGCGCCTGCACCCGGGCGCGATCGAGCCCGGTCAGCAGCTTGCCGTCCTTGTCGAGCACGCCGGGGGTGTTGGTGAGCAGCATCAGCTTCTCGGCCTTGAGCACCTCGGCCAGCTTGCCGGCCACCAGGTCGGCGTTGATGTTGTAGGAGCGGCCGTCCTCGCCAACGCCGATCGGCGCGATGACCGGGATGAACTCGCCCTGATCGAGCGACTCCACCACCGACGGATCGATCGCCGCCACCTCGCCGACGTAGCCGATGTCGATCGGCTCCTCGCCGGACGACTCACCCTTCTTGCTCAGGGTGTACTTGCTGGCGCGGATCAGCCCGCCGTCCTTGCCGGTCAGGCCCACGGCGCGGCCGCCCTTGCCGTTGATGAGATTGACGATTTCCTTGTTGACCAAGCCGCCCAGGACCATCTCCACCACGTCCATGGTCTCGGCGTCGGTCACCCGCATGCCCTCGACGAAGCGGCTCTCCTTGCCGATGCGCTCGAGCAACTTGCCGATCTGCGGACCGCCGCCGTGCACCACCACCGGGTTGATGCCGACCAGCTTCATCAGCACGATGTCGCGGGCGAAGCTGTGCTTGAGCCGCTCCTCGGTCATGGCGTTGCCACCGTACTTGACCACCACGGTCTTGCCGCGGAAACGCTGGATGTACGGAAGAGCTTCGATCAGTACGTGCGCCACTTGGGCGGCCGGCGTCGCAGTCTCGGTCATGGAGCTGTCCTATTTGGGAGCCATAGGAAAGGCTGGCAAGTTTAGAACCAATCGCGGACGGATGCATGGGCCGCGGCGGCACGCCGCGGCCCGGGATCAGAACGGCAGCGCCAGGTCCGGCTTGACCGCCTGCAGCCGCGCGCGCATGTCCGCTTGCAGGCGCGCCAGCGCCTCCTGGTCCGCGGCCTCGAAGCGCAGCACCAGCTTCGGCTCGGTGTTGGAGGCGCGCACCAGCACCCAGCCGTCCGGGAAGTCGGCGCGCACGCCGTCCACCATGGTCAGGCGCGCTTGCTCGAAATCCGCCAGCAGCCGCTTCTCCAGCGCCTTCATGATCCGGTTCGGCTCGCCCTCCGCCAGCGTCAGCCGGATCTCCGGCGTACCCACCGACTCCGGCAGCTCGGCGAACACCTCGGCCGAGGAGCGGCCGTCCTGCGACAGCAGTTCGAGCAGGCGCGCGCCGGCGTAGATGGCATCGTCGAAGCCGTACCAGCGGTCGGCGAAGAAGATATGGCCGCTCATGTCGCCGCCCAGCGGCGCGCCCAGTTCCGCCACCTTGCTGCGGATCAGCGAGTGGCCGGTCTTCCACATCACCGGCACGCCGGCGTTGTCGGTGATCACCTCGGCCAGCTTGGCCGAGCACTTGACGTCGAACACGACGTCGGCGCCCGGGTGGCGGGCCAGCACGTCGGCGGCGAACAGCATCAGCTGCCGATCGGCCCAAATCACCTTGCCGCTGGAATCGACCACGCCCAGCCGGTCGCCGTCGCCGTCGAAAGCCAGCCCCAGATCGGCGCCCTGCAACCGCACCAGGCTGATCAACGCCTCCAGGTTGTCGCGCACGGTCGGATCCGGATGGTGGTTGGGGAAGTAGCCGTCGACCTCGCAGAACAGCTCCTCCACCTCGCAGCCCATGGCGCGGAACACCTGCGGCGCCACCACGCCGGCCACGCCGTTGCCGCAATCGACGACGATGCGCAGCGGCCGGTGCAGGGTCACGTCCTGGACGATGCGCTCGATGTAATGCGGCAGCACGTCGTGGCGGCTGACCGAGCCCGCGCCCTGGGCGAACGGCCCGTAGGCGGCGAGCCGGCCCAGCTCCTGGATGGCCTCGCTCGACAGGCTCTGCCCGCCGAGCACGATCTTGAGGCCGTTGTAATCGCGCGGGTTATGGCTGCCGGTGACCATCACCCCGGCGCCGGTGCCGAGATGGAAGGTGGCGAAGTTCATCACCGGCGTCGGCACCTGGCCGATGTCGAACACCGTGCGGCCGGTGGCCACCAGGCCTTCGATCAGCGCCTGCGCCAGCTCCGGGCTGGACAGGCGGCCGTCGCGCCCGACCACCACTTCGAGCTGATCGCTGGCCGCCATACGGGTGCCGATGGCCATGCCCAGCCGCCGCACCACGTCCACGTCCAGACCGGCGCCGACCACGCCGCGGATGTCGTAGGCGCGCAGGATCACCGGGTCGATCTCCACCAGGGTCGGCTTGGCCTTGGTCGGCGGCTCCGGTTCTGGTTCCGGCTCGGGTGGCGGCGCCACCTCCAGCGCGCTCGCGACCGGCGCCGGCTGCTGCTCCGGTACCGGGATCGTCCGCACCTCCATGCCCTGCTCCGGGCTCGTCGCCGCGGCCGGCGGGTTGGCGCGCGCCGGGACGGGCGCCGCCACCGACTCGCTCAGCCGCCGCGCCTCGCCGAGCAAGGCGGTGATCATGGGCGCCAGCTCGCGCAGGCGCGCCGAATAGTCGCTGCCGACCTTGCCCGCGGCCGCTTCCTGCACCAGCCGGACCGCGGTCCTGCCGTCGGCGAGCAGCCGCCGGCGCAGCAGGACGAACGCCGCCGCGACAGCCGCCAGCAGCGCCAGCAGCGCGGCGGCCGGAATGGCCAGCTCGGCCGGGGCGAGCCCGGTCCCGTGGCCGGGAACCCCGCGGTACTCCAGCGCCCAGCGGCTCTGCGGAATCGTGTGCCGATAGCTGGCGCCGCCCTGGTCGTTACCGCTGGCGGCGAGCACGACCGCCCCCTGACGCAGCTCGACGCGGCCGCTCCACGGCCCGCGCAGCGCGGTCTCCAGCATCTTGACCGGATAGCTCAGGATCAGGTGGCCCAATACCTCGCCCTGCGCGCCGTGCACCGGCTGCAACAGGTTGACGTGCGCGCCGGACTGGCCCGGCAGATGCACCTCGGCCGGCTGCGGCTTCCTGTCCTGCTCCGCCCGGCGCATCATGTCGAGCAGGGCATAGCCGATCGGCGGATTCTGCGTCAGATCCGGCTGATTCACGCCCGCCGGCAACACCAGCAACCGCAGCGCGCCCGGGAAGGCGGCCAGGTATTCCGCCTGCAGCGCATCCAGCTCGGCGCGCTCGCCATCCGCCAGCGCCGTCGTCAGCCGCGGCTGGTCGGCCAGCTGCGCCAGCGACGTGAACTCCCTCTGCAGCCGCCCGCTCACCCGCGCCGCGAGCAGCTCGGCGGTCCGCTCCTCCAGCTGCGCCAGCGTCTGGTCCCGCACTTGGGCGGCGTTGCGCAGCGCGGTGACGGTCACCGCGCCGATCGCCAGCACCGCCACCAGCGCCAGCACCGCCGCGTACAGCCAGATGCTCAACGCCCGACCGCCGCGTTCACCGGCGTTCTCCTTCGGCTTGCCCTTCGCCTTGGGGTTGCGCAGTGCCAGCGGTTTCAGCTTCATGCCCCCTCCTCAGTGGCGTCCGGAGTGGCCGAATCCGCCCTCGCCGCGCGCGGTCGGCGCAAACTCCTCGACTTGCTCGAACTCGGCCCGCACCACCGGCACCAGCACCAGCTGCGCGATGCGCTCGCCGGGCTGGATGGTGAAGCTGTCGCGGCCGCGGTTCCAGACCGAGATGAAGATCTGACCTTGGTAATCGGAATCGATCAGCCCGACCAGGTTGCCGAGCACGATGCCGTGCTTGTGGCCCAGGCCGGAGCGTGGCAGCACCACCGCCGCCAGCCCCGGATCGGCGATGTGCAGGGCGATGCCGCTAGGGATGAGCTCGCAGTCGCCCGGCTGCAGGGTGAGCGGCGCTTCCACGCAGGCGCGCAGGTCGAGGCCGGCGGAACCGTCGGTGGCGTAGCTGGGCAGTGGAAATTCGCGGCCGAGCCGCGGGTCGAGCAGCTTAAGCTGGATTTTTCGCATGGTAGCGTTCGGCGATGAGTTGCACGAGGTCGACCGCCAGCTGCTGCTTGTCCTTCGGCCCCAGGCTGACGTGCCCCCCCTCCCAGAACACCTCCAGGGCGTTGTCGTCGGCGTCGAAGCCGGCGCCGCCGCCCACCCAGTTGGCAGCAACCATGTCCAGCCGCTTGCGCCGGCGCTTGTCCTCGGCGTAGGCGGCCAGATCGTGGGTTTCGGCGGCGAAGCCGACCGTGAATGGCGGCTGCGGCAGCGCCGCCACGGTCTGCAGGATGTCGGTGGTGCGCTCCAGGGCGAGCGAGAGGTTCTCGTCCTTTTTCTTGATCTTGACGTCCGCGACCTGCGCCGGCCGGTAGTCGGCGACCGCCGCCGCGGCCACGAACACGTCGGCCTCGGCGACCCGCGCCATCACCGCCTCCAGCATCTGCGCGGCGGTCTCGACATCGATGCGCTCCACCCCGACGGGGGTCGGCTGCGCCGACGGACCGGCCACCAGGATCACCCGCGCGCCGGCGCGCTGCGCCGCGGCGGCCACCGCGAAGCCCATCTTGCCGGAGCTGCGGTTGGTGATGTAGCGCACCGGATCGATCGGCTCGCGGGTCGGCCCGGCGGTGATCAGCACGGTGCGCCCGCGCAGCGGCCCCGCCGGCGGCTCGGCCAGCGCGGCGACGATCTGCAGCGGCTCGAGCATCCGCCCCTCGCCCACCTCGCCGCAAGCCTGCTCGCCCGAGGCCGGCCCCAGCAGGCGCACGCCGCGCTGCTCGAGCAGCCGGCAGTTGGCCTGGGTGGCGGCATTGCGCCACATGATCCGGTTCATGGCCGGCGCCAGCACCAGCGGGGCCTCGGTAGCCAGGCACAGCGTGGTGAGCAGGTCGTCGGCGAAGCCGTGCGCCAGCCGGGCGATGAGATCGGCGCTGGCCGGCGCGATCAGCACCAGATCGGCCCAGCGCGCCAGCTCGATATGGCCCATGGCCGCCTCGGCCTGCGGGTCGAGCAGGTCGAGATGCACCGGATTGCCCGACAGGGCCTGGAAGGTCAGCGGACCGACGAAATTCGTGGCCGCCTTGGTCATCACCACCCGCACTTCGGCGCCGGCCTCACGCAGGCGGCGCACCAGGTCGGCGCTTTTGTAGGCGGCGATTCCGCCGCTTACCCCCAAAACAATCTTGCGTTGCGAAAGCACTGCCGTTCTGCCGATGCCGCTGAACTGGCGACAGGTTAACCGAAAGCCCCGGTGCGGCAAAGGCAAGCGGTTGGGCGCTGTGCTACATACACCCTTCCGGAAACATAACGAGACCAGGAGGTCAAACCGTGGCTATCACCGATTGGCCCTTGGCCGAGCGGCCACGCGAGAAGCTGCTGCGGCTCGGGCCGCAAAGTCTCTCCGACGCCGAGCTGCTCGCCATTTTCCTGCGCACCGGCGTACCGGGCATGACCGCGGTCGATCTGGCGCGGCAGCTGCTGAGCGCCTTCGGCGGCCTGCGCGGGCTGCTGGAGGCCGATCTGAACCAGTTTCAGCGCCACGCTGGGCTCGGCCCGGCCAAGTTCGCGCAGCTGCAGGCGGTGCTGGAGATGGCGCGCCGCCATCTATGGGAGCGTCTGCAGCGCGGCGAGGCGCTGTCCAACCCGGCCGACACGCGGCAATTCCTGCTGGCGCGGCTGCGCCACCATCCGCACGAGGTGTTCGCCTGCCTGCTGCTGGACAACCGCCACCGCGTGATCGCGTTCGAGGAGCTGTTTCGCGGCACCATCGACGCCGCCAGCGTCTACCCGCGCGAGGTGGTGAAGCTGGCGCTGGCGCGCAACGCCGCCGCGGTGATCCTCGCCCACAACCACCCTTCCGGCGTGGCCGAGCCCAGCCGCGCCGACGAGCTGCTCACCCACCGCCTGCGCGATGCGCTGGCGCTGGTGGACATCCGGCTGCTGGACCATTTCGTGATCGGCGACGGCGAGGCGGTGTCTTTCGCGGAGCGGGGCTTGATCTGAGCGCGGCGAGCGCCCAGGCTGGGCCTGTCGCCAGCGCGCGGCCCCGTCGTCGAGGCGGGTGGGGAGCGCGCGCATCGAATCCGGCCCGTCAAGCGGCGGGCCGGCAACCAGGGGAGAAACCATGATCCGCACCATCGCCGACGACAGCGGCCGCCAGTGGGACATCACCGTGGGGCGCGAGTCCTACGGTATGCAGATGCTGCTGTTCTTCCCCAAGGACGGCGGCGGCGTGCGCAAGGCGATGATGACCTCCATCACCCGCCTGGACGCCGACCGCGAGCTGGCGGAGCTGGACGAGGCGACGCTGCGCGAACGCCTGGCCCAGTCGGTGCCTTGGGAATCGCCGACACCATTCGGCGGCTGACTGCGCCGGCCCAGCGGCGGCCGGCGGGCCGCTTGCGGCATGGGCGTTCTTGCTACGCCTGCATCGCCGCCTGCAGCTTCTTCATAGCGTTCTTCTCGAGCTGACGGATGCGCTCGGCCGAGACGTGGTAGTCGTCCGCCAGCTCCTGCAGCGAGGATTTCTGCTCACCCAGCCAGCGGCGGGTGACGATGTCGCGCGAGCGCTCGTCCAGAGTCTGCAGGGCCTGATGCAGGGCCTGGGACTGCTGGCTGCGCCAGTCGTCGTCCTCGATCTGCTCGGCCGGGTCCATGCCGTCGCTTTCCAAATAGGCGGCCGGCGCGCGGATCAGGCTGTCCTCGTCTTCCTCGTCGGGCCGGGCCTCGAAGCCAATGTCCTGCCCCGACAACCGCGACTCCATCTCCAGCACGGTCTCCGGCTTGACCCGCAGATCCTCGGCCACCGCCTTCACTTCTTCGTAGCTGAGCCAGCCCAACCGCTTCTTACGGCCGCGCAGATTGAAGAAGAGCTTGCGTTGGGCCTTAGTCGTCGCCACTTTCACTATGCGCCAGTTGCGCAGGATGAATTCGTGGATCTCGGCGCGGATCCAGTGCACGGCGAAGGAGACCAGCCGGACCTTCACGTCCGGATCGAAGCGTTTCACGGCCTTCATCAGGCCGATGTTGCCTTCCTGGATCAGATCCGCCAGCGGCAAGCCGTATCCGGTGTACGAGCGAGCGATATGAACGACGAAGCGCAGATGCGACATGACCAGCTGGCGCGCGGCCTGCAGATCCTGGTCCCGGCGGTAACGCACGGCCAGCTCGTACTCCTCCTCCGCGCTGAGCATGGGAACGCGGTTGACCGCGTGGATGTAGGCCTCCTCGCTACCGACGTGCAACGGCAGGCGAGCGGTCTGTGCGGTGATGACGACGGTACTGCTTTCCATTTCGCACCCTTCCCTTGGTTTTGGCTCTCCGCGGGTATGTCGCTACCCGGTTCGCCAGCCGCGTCCTGCGGTCTTGACGACTCCTCACTCTGGCGGTGAGACGGAGCGAATGACTCGTTCCCTTGAGTCGAAGCATAGCCAGCCAGGGCGGCGCGCTGAATCGGGGAATCCCCCGTTTTTGCCCTGGGTCCAGCCCTAGGCAGGCGGGCTGGACTATTTAATGAAAAGCTGAAACTCCTGGCCGGATGAGGGGCGCGCGCCGGTTCAGCGCGGTTCTATCGAGGCGAGATGACGGCCCACCGCCAGCCAGGCGCCGAGCAGGCCGAGCGCGGCGCCGGTCAGCAGCAGCTTGCCCAGACCGTCGAAGCCCAAGCCGCCGAGGCTGTAGCCGCTGCCGTATAGCGCCGCCAGCTCCCGCGCCGGCCCGGCCAGCAGCAGGCGGGCCGCCTCCACCAGCACGGCGGCCAGCAGCGCGCCGGCCACGCCGTACCACAGCCCCTCGTAGAGGAAGGGCCGGCGGATGAAGGCGTCGGTGCCGCCGATGAGCTTGATCAGCACGATTTCCTCACGCCGGTTGAGGAAGTCCAGACGGATGGTGTTGCCGACCACCAGGATCACCGCCACCGCCAGCAGCCCGGTCACCACCCAGATGCCGCGCCGCAACAGCTTGAGGAAGGCGTGCAGCCGCTGCACCCAGGCGCTGTCGAGCTGCACCAGCGCCACCTGCGGCAGCGCCCGCAACCGCGCCGCCAGACTCTCCAGCCGCTCGGGGTCGAGCTCCGCTCGCGGCTCGATCACGATCACCGGCGGCAGCGGATTGTCATCGAGCAGCTCCAGCACGTCGTCGAAGCCCGAGGCGCGGCGGAACTCCGCGAGCGCTTCCTCGGGGGCGATCACCCGCGTCGACCGGATCTGCGGATCGGCCGCCAGCTCGCGCGCCAGCGCCCGGTAGCGCTCGGCGGCGACCTCCTTGCGCACGAACAGCGACAGCCGCGGACCGCTGTCCCAGTCGCCCGCGAGATTGCCGACATTGGCCAGCAGCAGCAGGAAGCCGGTGGGCAGCGCCAGGGAGATGCCGATCACGCCGGCGGTCAGCAGGCTCGGCAGTGGCGCCCGGTACAGGCGGCCGAGCGCGCCGACCAACGCCCGCGCGTGCGCCGCGAGGAAACCGGCCAGGCGCTTGCGCCACGCCGCCATCAGCCGGCTCTCCCCGGCCAGTCGTCGATCAGCCGGCCCTGCTCCAGGGTCAGCACCCGGTGGCCGAGGCGGCGGATCAAGCCCAGATCGTGGCTGGCGATGATCACCGTCACGCCGACCCGGTTGAAGTCCTGGAACAGACGCATGATCTCCTCGGACAGCTTCGGATCGAGGTTGCCGGTGGGCTCGTCGGCGATCAGGATCGGCGGCCGGCTGACCACGGCGCGGGCGATGCCGACCCGCTGCTGCTCGCCGCCGGACAGCGTCTCCGGATAGGCCTGCTCCTTGCCGAGCAACCCCACCTTGTCCAGCGCCGCCCGCACCCGGCGCTGGATCTCGGCGTGCGGCATGCCGTCGATCACCAGCGGCAGGGCCACATTGTCGAACACGGTGCGGTCGTACAGCAGCCGCGAGTCCTGGAAGATCATGCCGATGCGCCGGCGCAGCTGCGGGATGCGGCGGCGGCCGAAGCGCGCCAGGTTGGCCTTGGCCACCAGCACCTGGCCGCTGGTCGGTCGCTCCAGCAGCGGAATGAGCCGCAGCAGCGTGCTCTTGCCGGCGCCGGAGTGGCCGGTGACGAACACCATCTCGCCCTGACCGATGGTCAAGGTGACGCCGCGCAGCGCCTCGTAGCCGTTGGGGTAGCGCTTGCTGACGTTCTCGAAGCGGATCATACCCGGCGGGTCAGCTGTCGGACTGAGGCTGATCCAGCAGCGCGGCGACGAACTCCTCGGCGTTGAACGGACGCAGATCCTCCACCCCTTCGCCGACACCGACGAAGCGGATCGGCAACTGCAGGGCCTGAGCGATGGCGAAGATGATGCCGCCCTTGGCGGTGCCGTCCAGCTTGGTCAGCACCACGCCGTTCAGCTCGATCGCCTCGTGGAACTTCCTGGCCTGGTTGAGGGCGTTCTGCCCGGTGCTGGCGTCCAGCACCAGCAGCGTCTCGTGCGGCGCGGTCGGATCCAGCTTGGCCAGCACCCGCTTGACCTTCTTGAGCTCCTCCATGAGGTTGGACTGGGTATGCAACCGCCCGGCGGTGTCGGCGATCAGCACGTCCACGCCGCGCGCCTTGGCCGCCTGCAGCGCATCGAAGATCACCGAGGCCGAGTCGGCCCCCGTGTGCTGCGCCACCACCGGCACCCGGCAGCGCTCGCCCCAGGCCTGCAGCTGCTCGACCGCGGCGGCGCGGAAGGTGTCGCCGGCGGCCAGCATCACCGACTTGCCCTGCGCGCGGAAGCGGTGCGCCAGCTTGCCGATGGTGGTGGTCTTGCCGGCGCCGTTGACGCCGACCACCAGCACCACGAACGGTCTGTGCGCCGAGTCGATCTCCAGCGGCTTGCTCACCGGCCGCAGGATGCCGGCCATGTTGTCGCGCAGCGCCTCGAACAGCGCCTGCACGTCCTTGAGCTGCTTGCGCCCGAGCCGCTCGGTGACGCCGGCGAGGATGCGCCCGGTGGCCTCGACACCGACGTCGGCCATCAGCAGGCGCGTCTCCAGCTCCTCCAGCAGCTCGTCGTCGATCTGCTTCTTGCCCAGGAACAGGCTGGCCAGCCCCTCGGTCATGCCGCCGCGGGTGCGGCTCAGGCCTTCCTTGAGGCGGGCGAACCAGCCCTTCTTGGCCGGCTCGGCGGGCGCCGGTTCGGCCTCCGGCACCACCGGCACCGGCCGTTCGACGACCGGTTCGGGCTGCGGCGCCGCCGCGGCCGGCGGCGCGACCGGCTCGGCGCCCGACGCCGGCGTCTGCTGCGGCTCGGCCGGCTTGGCGTCCTTGGCGGACTTACCCTTCTTGAAGAAACCCCACATGGGTCGACACAGTCCTTATGGATGCTCGAAAACTGTGGGCTATCCTATCACTCCTTTCCGTGGCCCGGCGCCAGACGAGGAATTCATGCAACGGCTCCGATTCACCGTTCTCGTTTTGCTTTTGTCGGCCGCCTGCGCCGTCGGCGCGATGCCGGCGACGGACATCCACGAGTACACGCTCGACAACGGCCTGAAACTGGTGGTGCGGCCCGATCGGCGCGCGCCGGTGGTGGTGTCGCAGATCTGGTACAAGGTCGGCTCCAGCTACGAGCCGGCCGGGCTCACCGGCGTGTCGCACGTGCTCGAGCACATGATGTTCAAGGGCACGCCGCGCTACCCGGTCGGCGAGTTCTCGCGGCTGATCGCGCTCAACGGCGGCCGCGAGAACGCCTTCACCTCGCGCGACTACACCGCCTACTACCAGCAGCTGGCGGCCGACCGCCTGGCGCTGTCGTTCGAGCTGGAAGCCGACCGCATGCGCAACCTGCGCATCCAGGAGAGCGAGTTCACCAAGGAAATCCAGGTGGTGATGGAGGAGCGCCGGCTGCGCACCGAGGACGATCCGATCAGCCTGGCGCTGGAGCGCTTCAACACCGTCGTCTACCCGCTCAGCCCCTATCGCAATCCGGTGATCGGCTGGATGGGCGACCTGCAGGCGCTCACCGTCCAGGATCTGGAGCGCTGGTATCAGCAGTGGTACGCGCCCAACAACGCCATCCTGGTGGTGGCCGGCGACGTCGATCCGCAGGCGGTGAAGCGCCTGGCGGAGCAGCATTTCGGGCCGGTTCCGCGCCGCGCCGTGCCGCAGCCGAGGCCGCCGATCGAGCTGCACAATCCGGGGCCGCGCCGCTTGACCCAGCGGCTGCCGGCGCAGCTGCCCTATCTGACGGTGTCCTACAACGTGCCCTCGCTGGCCACCGCCACCGACCCGGCCGACGCCTATGCGCTGGACGTGCTGGCCGGCGTGCTCGACGGCGGCGAGAGCGCGCGCTTCGCCCGCGAGCTGGTGCGCGGCCGGGAGCTGGCGGCGGGCCTGAGCGCCGGCTACTCGATGACCACCCGGCTGGATTCGCAGTTCGCGGTGGCCGGCTATCCGGCGCCGGGCAAGACCCTGGACGAGCTGGAGGCGGCGGTGCTGGAGCAGATCGAGCGGCTGCGCCGCGAGCCGGTGGGCACCGAGGAGCTGGAGCGGGTCAAGAATCAGCTGATCGCCGATCATCTCTACCAGCTCGATTCGATCTTCTACCAGGCCATGCAGATCGGGGTGCTGGAGACCACCGGCATCGGCTGGCGCGCGCTGCAGGAGTACGAGCGCAACATCCGCGCCGTCAGCGCCGAGCGGCTGCAGGCGGTGGCCGCCAAGTACCTGACCGAGGCACGGCGCGCCGTCCTGCACCTCGTCCCCGACAACGGCCAGAAAGGACAAGACTGATGCGACGCATGCGGACTTCCCTCCTTGGCCTGCTCCTGCTGCTGCCGGCGCTGGCCCAGGCCATCCCGCCGATCCAGCACTGGGTGCAGGAGGACGGCGCCCGGGTTTACTTCGTCGCCACCGACGCCCTGCCGATCGTCGACGTGCGGCTGACCTTCGACGCCGCCGCCGCCCGCGACGGCAAGCTGCCCGGCCTGGCGCGGCTCACCAATGGCCTGCTCGACCAGGGCAACGGCGGGCTGAGCGCCGACGAGGTGGCGGCGCGCTTCGAGCAGGTCGGCGCGCGTCTGTCGGGCGGCAGCGAGCGCGACATGGCCTGGCTGCAGCTGCGCAGCCTCAGCGAGCCGAAGGCGCTGAACGCCGCCATCGACACGCTGGCGCTAGTGCTGGGCAAGCCGGAGTTTCCGGCGGCGGCGGTGGAGCGCCAGCGCCGGCAGATGCTGGTCGCCCTGCAGGCGGTGAAGCAATCGCCGGACAAGCTCGGCGAGCGCGCTTTCTACCAGGCCATCTACGGCGACCACCCGTACGCCACGCCGCCGAGCGGCACCGAGGACAGCGTCAAGGCCATCCGCCGCGACGACGTGGTGGCGTTCTACCGGCGCCACTACACGGCACCGAACGCCGTGGTGGCGCTGACCGGGGATCTCAGCCGCGAGCAGGCCGCCGCCATCGCCCGCACGCTCACCGCCGGGCTGCCGCGCGGCGAGGCGCCGCCGCCGCTGCCGCCGGTGCCCAAGCCGACCCAGGGCGCGCAGCACCGGGTGCCGTTCGCGTCCAGCCAAACCCACGTGTACATCGGCGCGCCGGCCATCGACCGCGCCAGCCCGGACTACTTCGCCTTCGCGGTCGGCAACCACGTGCTCGGCGGCGGCGGCCTGGTGTCGTTGCTGAACCAGGCCATGCGCGAGCAGCGCGGCCTGTCCTACAGCAGCGCCAGCTACTTCGTGCCCTCGGCGCGGCCGGGTCCGTTCATCATTTCCACCCAGGTCCGCAACGAGCGGGTGGACGAGGCGCTGGAGGTGATCCGGCAGCTGTTCCGGCAGCTGCGCAGCGAGGGTCCGAGCAAGGAGCAGCTGGACGCCGCCAAGCGCAACATCACCGGCAGCTTCCCGCTGAGCCTGGACAGCAACAGCGACATCGTCGCCCAGCTGTCGGCGATCGGCTTCTACCGGCTGCCGCTCGACTACCTCGACAACTACGTCCGCCGCGTCGAGCAGGTCAGCGCCGAGGACATCCGCAAGGCCTTCCAGACGCACCTCGATCCCGACACCATGACCACCGTCCTGGTCGGTCCGGCCCCCGAGCAACAACCGTGAAACGAGGCAGCAATCAACTACGCATCATCGCCGGCGAGTGGCGCGGGCGGCGGCTGAGCTTTCCCGACAGCGACGGGCTGCGACCGACCGGCGACCGGGTGCGCGAAACCCTGTTCAACTGGCTGCAGCCCTATATCCCCGGCGCGCGCTGCCTGGACCTGTTCGCCGGCAGCGGCGCGCTCGGGCTGGAGGCGCTCTCCCGCGGCGCCGAGGAAGCGGTGTTCGTGGAGCGGGCGCGACCGGCGGTGCAGGCGCTGGAGGCGAATCTGCAGAAGCTCCAGGCCAAGGGTGCGCAGGTGCTGCAGGGCGATGCCCTGCGCTACCTGGCCGGCCCGGCGCGGCGCTTCGATGTGGTTTTTCTTGATCCGCCGTTCGGCTCCGATATCATCGGGGACTGTTGTTCCCGGCTCGAGGAAGGCGGCTGGCTCAGCGACGGCGCCTTGATCTACCTGGAGCACGACGCCGCCAGGCCGCTGCCGCCGCTGCCGGCCGGGTGGTCCCTTCACCGCAGCGGCCGCGCCGGGCAAGTGGCGTTCCATCTGGCGCGGCGCACCGGAAATTCCTCCAACCAATAGGGCTTAAGCGAGCATGGCGGTCACGGCGATCTATCCCGGCACCTTCGACCCGATCACCAACGGCCACACCGATCTGGTGGAGCGCGGCGCCAAGCTGTTCGACACCCTGATCGTGGCGGTGGCGGCCTTCCCCAACCCGAGCAAGAAGCCGGCCTTCACGGTCGAAGAGCGCCTGGAGATGGCGCGGATGGTGTTGGGCCACATCCCCAACGTCAAAGTCGAATCGTTCAGTACGCTCCTGGCGGAGTTCGTGAAGGCGCGCAATGCCCAGGTGATCCTGCGCGGCCTGCGCGCGGTCTCGGACTTCGAGTACGAATTCCAGCTGGCCGCCATGAACCGGCAGCTGGTGGACGCCCAGACCATCTTCCTCACCCCGGGCGAGCAGTACTCCTACATCTCCTCCAGCCTGGTGCGCGAGGTAGCCAGCCTGGGCGGCGACGTCAGCAAGTTCCTCCACCCCGAGGTGAACAAGGCGCTGATGGCGCGGGTGCGCCGCGTCTGAACGCCCGGAACGCAGTACGGGCGGCGCGGTCTAACGCGCTGCCCCGTTTGAGCAGTACAGTACCCACGCCATGGCTTTGATCATCACCGACGAATGCATCAACTGCGACGTCTGTGAGCCGGTCTGCCCCAACCAGGCCATCTATCAGGGCGCCGAGATCTACGAGATCGACCCCGACCGTTGCACCGAGTGCGTCGGTCATTTCGACAAGCCGCAGTGCCAGCAGATCTGCCCGGTGGAGTGCATCCCCCAGGATCCGAATCGGCGCGAGACGCACGAGCAGCTTTACGCCAAGTACCTGCGGCTGAGCGCAGAAGCCGGGTCGTAGCGCGCCGACGGACTTCTCGCCGACGTGGGGCGGGCGATCGCCTGGCCACTAAGAACGAGGAAACGACCATGGGTAAAGCTCGCATCGCCGGCGTCTTGCTCGTCGCCTTCCTGGCGGCGGCCTGCGCCCAGACGGAGAAGCGTCCGTACCAGGATCCGACCGACGGTCCCAACGCCTTCGTCACCTTCCACAACGACAGCCCCGGCCGCGCCAGCGTCGCCGTCTACGACGACGCGGCGCGCTGCAACGGCCGCCGCTTCCTGCCCGACCTGCTGGTCGGCGAGCAGAACACGGTGCGGGTGCGCGCCGGGCAGCCGCTGGCCTTCACCTTCCGCTACGCCGTGCCCAACACCACGCCACAGCGCTACTGCTCGGTGACGGCGACCTTCGACCCGCAGGCCGAGGCACGCTACCTGGTGTCGATGCGCCAGACCGGCGACTCCTGCACCACCGAGGTCGGCCAGGTCGAGCTCGGCGCTGACGGCCGCTTGCGCCCGATCGGCGGCGTCAAGGTAATCCAGCGCCTGCCGGCCAAGGAGCCGGCCGACGAATCCGGACCGTTCTGTCTGCCAGTGCCGTAGTCATCGATCGTTGACCATGTCCCGCTATCGACCGCCGCAACCGCCCAGCTCCAAGTACATCACCGCGGAAGGCTACCGCCGTCTGCAGGAGGAGCTGGAATACCTGTGGAAAGTGAAGCGCCCGCAGGTGACGGCCGCCGTCGCCGAGGCCGCCGCCCAGGGCGACCGCTCCGAGAACGCCGAGTACACCTACGGCAAGAAACAGCTGCGCGAGATCGACCGCCGCATCCGCTTCCTGTCGAAGCGGCTGGACGACATGGTGGTGGTCGACCGCCTGCCCGACGACCAGAGCCGGGTGTTCTTCGGCGCCTGGGTACGGCTGGAGGACGACGACGGCAAGGAGCTGACCCTGCGCATCGTCGGCCCCGACGAAATCGACCCGGCCAGGAACTGGATCAGCATCGATTCGCCCATGGCACGGGCGCTGCTGAAGAAGACCGTGGACGACGAGGTGCGGGTGCAGCTGCCCAAGGGCGAGGCGCGCTACTTCATCACCGAGATCCGCTACCAGCCGTTCGAGGACTGAGCCGCTATCCCCGCGCCAGCGCGGCGCGGTAACGACGGCGCCCTCAACGCTGGCAGCGCGGGCAGTAATAGGTAGCGCGCTGCCCCAGCCGCTCCACCCGCACCGGCGCGCCGCAGGCCGGGCAGGGCTGGTCGGCGCGGCCGTAGACCCGCAGCTGCTGGCTGAAATAGCCGGGCTTGCCCTCGCCGCCGACGAAATCGCGCAAGGTGGTGCCGCCGGCGGCGATGGCGGCCTCCAGCACCTCGCGCACCGCCGCCGCCAGGCGGCGGTAGCGCGCAAGGCCAATGTCGCCGGCCGGCCGGCTCGGGTGGATGCCGGCCAGGAACAGCGCCTCGTTGGCGTAGATATTGCCCACACCCACCACCACCTTGCCGTCCATGAGGAAGGCCTTCACCGGCACGGCGCGGCCGCGCGCGCGGCGGTACAGATAATCGCCGTCGAAATCGGGGCTCCAGGGCTCCGGGCCGAGCCCGGCGAGCAGCGGGTGCGCCAGCGGGTCGCCCTCGATCCAGTGGAAGCTGCCGAACCGGCGCGGATCGGTGTAGCGCAGCACGGCGCCGGAATCCAGGCTAATGTCGATGTGCTCGTGCCGGCCCGGCTCACGCGGCTGCGGCAGCACCCGCAGGCTGCCCGACATACCCAGGTGCACCATCAGCGTCCCGGCGTCGGTACGGAACAGCAGATACTTGGCACGCCGCTCCAGCCGCTCGATGCGCCGGCCGAGCAGCCGCTCGGCGAGATCGGCCGGTACCGGCCAGCGCAGCCGGCCCTCGCGCACGGCGAGCGCGGCGACACGACGGCCTTCGACGTGCGGCGCGAGCCCGCGCCGCGTGGTCTCTACTTCGGGCAATTCCGGCATGCGCCTACTCCGCTCGCCGTGCCGACAGCACCGCGAGCGTATCGGCGCTGACGTGATAAGCCAGTCCCAGATCCGGCCGCAGCAGCCGCGGCTGATCGCCTTCCACCACCTGCCAGTGCAGGCGCTCGCCGCTCTCCAGCACCACGTACAGATCGGCGCCGGTCACGCCGGGCCGCAGCGGCTTGACCACGCTGGCGCTGGCCTCCTCCCAGCGGGCGGCGAGCACCCGATGGTGCTCGGCCAGGTAGCGGCGGCCGTCGGCGGTCTCCACCGCCGCCACCTGCGCGCCCGGCGGCAGCAGCCGGCGGTCGATGAAGTTCCACCAGGGACCGGCCGCCAGCGCCGACACCCCCTCGGCCAGCAGCAGCACCTGATCGCCGCGCAGCACGTAACGGCGGCCGCTGATCGACTCCAGGTCGCCGAAGGCGAAGCGCTCGTCGTCGAAGCGCAGCACCGTTTTCGGCGCGGCCAGCCCAAGGACCGCCCGATCCAGGCGCTCGCCGTTCGGCAGGCGCTCGGCCGGCAGCGCCAGGAACCGCAGCAGCATGTCCACGTGCGGCTCGCTGGCCGGCAGTGGGCGCGGCCGCAGCAGCCGCCAGCGGCCGTCGGCGCCGCGCTCCAGCTCCAGCACCGCTTCGCCACCGCGCTCGACGACGATGCTGCGCACCGTCGCGCGATCGCGCGTGGAAACACGATTCTCGGCGCCGTCGGAGCGCACCTCGCGGTACACCCACCAGCCGAGCAGCAGCGCCGCGAGCAGCAGCGCCAGGTTGAGCAGGGCGCGAGCGCGCATCAGCCGCGCCTCCGCCGCCAGTAGGCCCAGACCGCGCCGGCTGCCAGCAGCAACGGCAGCGCCAGGAAGAAGCCGAAACCGATCAGCAGCGTCTCGATGCGGCCGAACTCGATCACCTGATCAGGGGCGGCATGGGTGTAACTATCCAAGAACAGCTCCGATTCGGTCAGCCAGTCCACCAGATTCAGCCCCAGGCGCAGGTTGGCGCCGTTGCCCAGGTACATGTTGGAGAGAAAATCGCCATCGCCCAGCACCGCCACCCGCTGGCGGCCGCCGTCCAGCGCCCGACTCAGGGTCAGGCCCAGAGCCAGGGGCGGCGCGTTGCGCACGATCGGCAGCGGCTGCCCTGGCCGGTAGTCCTCCAGCAGGAACTGACCGCCCTCGGCCACCAACAGCGGCTGCACCTCCCAGCCCTCGGCGGGGCCGCGCAGCGCCTGCGCCTGCGGCAACAGCACTGGCGCGTTGAGGCGAGCGACGGCCGGATGCGGCGGATGGGTTTCCAGCAGCACCAGGCGCGGATCGGCGGTGCCCAGGGTCGCCGCCGCCAGCGGGTCGAGCACCACGCCCGGCAGCCACTCCACGCCGAGCGCGCGGCCAAGGTCGGCGAGATGCGCCTCCTCGCCCGGGTCGCCCAGCCACAGCAGGTTGCCACCGCGCGCGACGTAGTCCAGCAGCGCCCGCCGCTCGCCGGGCAGCAGCTCGGTCTGGGGCGGCGTGAGCACCAGCAGCGCGACGTTGTCGGCAAGCGGCTCGCGGCTCAGATTGACCGGCAGCAGCCGGTAGCCCTTCTCCTCCAGCGCCCGGCCGAACGCGCCCAGATCGAAATTGGCCTCGCCCAGCAGGCTGCGCTCGCCGTGCCCGACCAGGAAGGCGATGTACTGACCCTGCCGGCGCAGCAACCGCTCCAGCGCGGCGCTGACACGCGCCTCGGTGGGCACGGCCACCCGCTCCTGGCGGCCGCCGTAGTCGAGCACCAGCTCGCCCTGGCGCTGCACGCCCAGGGCGCGCACCCGGTCGGGCCTAGCCTCGGGATCGATCAGCTCGTAATCGACCAGCGGGCTGGCCTCGGCGTAGCGCGCCAGCAACTCGCGCACGTGGCGGTGCAGCACGTTGCCGGGCGAAACGAAAGCCTGCACCCGCAGCTCGCCGTCGAGCCGCGCCAGCAGCTGCCGGCTGGGTTCGGACAGCCCGGCGGCGTAGCTACCGCCCCAGTGCCAGACCACGTTGCCACGCTCGGTCAGCCAGGCCGCCAGCCCCAGCACGATCAGCAGCAGCACCACGAAAAGCGCGCCGTGCAGGCGCAGCCACAGCTGCCTCATGCCTGCACCCTCAGCGCGTCCAGCCGCCGCACGGTCAGCGCCAGCAACCCGCCGGTGAGCAGCAGGTAGTACGCCAGATCGGCGCTGGCGACCTGTCCCATCAGAAACGGTTGATAGTGGCCGAGCAGCCCCAGGTAGGCGAGCACGCCGCCGTCGGCGCCGACCACGCCGTCGCGCAGCACCATCAGCAGCAGGCCGGCGGCGAAGGTCAGCAGCGCCGCCAGCCCAGGGCGCGCGGTCAGCGCCGAGGCCCACAGGGCCAGCGCCAGCAGCGTCGCCGCCAGCAGCAGCAGTCCCAGCAGCGCCGCCGCCAGCCGCCCAAGATCGAGCGCGGTGCCCAGCAGCAGGCTCAGCGGCATGGCCGCCCACAGCAGCAGCGCCACCAGCACGAAAGCCAGCCCGCCCAGGTACTTGCCCAGCACCAGCTGCAGCGACGACACCGGCGCCGCCAGCAGCAGCGGCAGGGTGTGCGCCTGCCGCTCCTCGGCCAGCAGCCGCATGGCCAGCAGCGACACGGCCAACAGCAGCAGCACCAGCAGCCGCGCATCGGCCAGGAATGCGGCGGCCACCAGCTCGGTGGCGCCGTAGCCGCTGCCCAGGGTCACCAACAGCGGCTGGTACTGGCTCTGGTAGGCCTCCACCCGGGACAAGAACACCCAGGCCAGCAGCGCCTGCGACAACGCCAGCAGCAGCCAAGGCAGCGGCGTGGCGAACAACGCTTTGAATTCGCGCCGGGCGATCGCGCCGATCATGCCGCGCCCTCCCCGTGGGTCAGCGCCACGAACAACTGCTCCAGGTTCTGCTCCAGCGGCAGCCACTCGACCAGCCCCCAGCCGGCGTCGAGCACGGCGCGCTGTACCGTCTCCGCCGCCGCCGCGTCGGCCAGCCGCAGGCGCAGCCGGCACGGCTCCAGCGCTGCCGCCTCCAGCACCCCCGGCAGGCCAGTAAGACGCTCGGCCTGCGGCGCGCGCGCGCAGCGCAGCAGCACCTCGTGCGCCCCCGAGGCCGGCGCGCCCAGCGCGCCTTGATACACCGCGCGACCGCGGTTGAGGATCACCACCCGGTCGCAGAGCGCCTCGATCTCCGGCAGGATGTGGCTGGAGAAGATGATGGCGTGCTCGGCCTTGAGTTCGCGGATCAGGTCGCGGATGGCGCGGATCTGCAGCGGATCCAGCCCCACCGTCGGCTCGTCCAGGATCAGCACGTCCGGCTTGTGCAGGATGGCCTGCGCCAGGCCCACCCGCTGCTGGTAGCCCTTGGAGAGATTGCCGATCACGCGGTGGCGCACCTCGCCGAGCTGGCAGCGCTCGATGGCGCGGGTGACGGCGGCGAGCAGCCGCTGGCGCTTGAGCCCGTGCAGCCGGCCGCAGTAAGTGAGGTAATCGGCCACCCGCATGTCGGCGTACACCGGCGGCACCTCCGGCAAATAGCCCAGCCGCCGCTTGGCGGCCAGCGGCCGCGCCAGCAGATCGACGCCGCCCAGGCGCACTGTGCCGGCGCTGGGTGGGAGAGTGCCGCTGAGAATGCGCAAGGTGGTGGATTTACCGGCGCCGTTCGGTCCGAGCAATCCGAGGATCTCGCCGCGCGCGAGCGTCAGGTCCAGACCGGCCAGCGCCAAACGCTCACCGTAGCGCCGTTCCAGACCCTGGGCCTGCAACAGGATGTCGCTGGACATGATGGGTTATAGTCCGGAACCGAATCGTCCGTTGATTTGTAGGCGAATACGCTACTATACCGGCCCTACCCCATGACCGAAAGTCCGTCCCCATCCGCCGCCGGCCGCTGGCAGTTCTGGATCGACCGCGGCGGCACCTTCACCGACATCGTCGCCCGCCGTCCCGACGGCACCCTGGTCACCCACAAGCTGCTGTCGGAGAACCCGCAGCGCTACGCCGACGCCGCCCTGCAGGGCATCCGCGACATCCTGGGCATCGCACCCGACGCACCGATCCCGGCCGAGCGCATCGAGGCGGTGAAGATGGGCACCACGGTGGCCACCAACGCGCTGCTGGAGCGCAAGGGCGAGCCGACCCTGCTGGTGATCAACCAGGGCTTCGGCGATGCGCTGCGCATCGGCCAGCAGCACCGGCCGCGGCTGTTCGACCTCAACATCGTGCTGCCCGAGCAGATCTATGCGCGGATGCTGGAGGTGCCGGGGCGGCTGGACGCGCACGGCGCGGAGATCGAGCCGCTCGACCTCGACGCCGCCCGCCGCGGCCTGGAAGCGGCTTACGCCGACGGCCTGCGCGCTTGCGCCATCGTGTTCATGCACGGCTACCGCTACCCGCGCCACGAACAGGCGGTGGCCGAGCTGGCCGCCGCGATCGGCTTCACCCAGATCAGCGTCTCGCACCGCGTCAGCCCCATGATCAAGCTGGTCGCGCGCGGCGACACCGCCACGGTGGACGCCTACCTGTCGCCGATCCTGCGCCGCTACGTCGACCGCGTGGCCGCCGAGCTGGGCGGCACGCGGCTGATGTTCATGCAGTCCAACGGCGGCCTGACCGACGCCCAGCTGTTCCAGGGCAAGGACAGCATCCTCTCCGGCCCAGCCGGCGGCGTGGTGGGCCTGGCCAAGGTCGCGGCGCTGGCCGGCGAGCAGCGGGTAATCGGCTTCGATATGGGCGGCACCAGCACCGACGTCACCCACTACGCCGGCGAGTTCGAGCGCAGCTTCGAGACCACCGTCGCCGGGGTGCGCCTGCGTGCGCCGATGATGCAGATCCACACCGTGGCCGCCGGCGGCGGCTCCATCCTGCGCTTCGACGGCGGCCGCTACCGGGTCGGCCCGGACAGCGCCGGCGCCGATCCGGGGCCGGCCTGCTACCGGCGCGGCGGCCCGCTCACCGTCACCGACTGCAACGTCATGCTCGGCAAGCTGCAGCCGCAGTTCTTCCCGGCAGTGTTCGGCCCGAACGGCGACCAGCCGCTGGATGCGGACACGGTGCGGGCGCGCTTCGCCGAGCTGGCCGAGGAGATCCGCGCCGCCACCGGCGACACCCGCAGCCCCGTCGAGGTGGCGGAGGGCTTCCTGCGCATCGCCGTGGAGAACATGGCCAACGCCATCAAGCAGATCTCCACCCAGCGCGGCTACGACGTCACCCGCTACACCCTGGTCTGCTTCGGCGGCGCCGGCGGCCAGCACGCCTGCCTGGTGGCGGATGCGCTCGGCATGAAGCGCGTGCTGCTCCACCCCTACGCCGGGGTACTGTCGGCCTACGGCATGGGCCTGGCCGAGATCCGCGCGCTGCGCGAGCGCTCCATCGAGCTGCCGCTGGCCGCCGGCGGGCTCGCGCAAGCGCGCGCCGCGGCCGAGGCGCTGATCGCCGAGGCCGCCGCCGAGCTGCGCGCCCAGGACGTGCGCGACTATCAGACCCTGGTGCGGGTGCACCTGAAGTACCAGGGCACCGACACACCGCTGATCGTGCCGCTGGCCGACGAACCGGCGCTGGTCGCAGCGTTCGAGGCGGCCTACCGCCAGCAGTTCGGTTTCGTCATGCGCGGCCGCGCGCTGGTGGTGGACGCGGTGTCGGTGGAGCTGGTCGGCGGCGGCGCCGAAGGCGCGGAAGCGCGGCTGCCGCCGGCCGAGGGGCCGGCCAGGCCGGTCGCCACGGTCGAGGCCTACATGGCCGGCGCGGCGCGCGCCACCGCCGTGTACCGGCGCGAGGCGCTGCGCCCGGGGCACGTCATCGACGGCCCGGCCATCATCTGCGAGAGCACCGCCACCACCGTGGTGGAGCCGGGCTGGCGCGCCGAGTTCAACGACTTCGGCCACCTGCTGCTCACCCGCGTCGCGCCGCTGCCGCGCCGTCAGGCGGTCGGCACCGAGGCCGACCCGGTGCTGCTGGAGGTGTTCAACAACCTGTTCGGCGCCATCGCCGAGCAGATGGGCGTGGCGCTGCGCAACACCGCCTACTCGGTCAACATCAAGGAGCGCCTGGACTTCTCCTGCGCCCTGTTCGACCGCCGGGGCCGGCTGATCGCCAACGCCCCGCACGTGCCGGTGCACCTCGGCTCCATGGGCACGAGCGTGCGCGCGGTGATCGAGCGCCGCGCCGGGCGCATGCGTCCCGGCGAGGTGTACATGCTCAACAACCCCTACGCCGGCGGCACCCACCTGCCGGACATCACGGTGATCACTCCGGTGTTCGGCGACGACGGCGGCGAGCCGCTGTTCTTCGTCGCCAGCCGCGGCCATCACGCCGACGTCGGCGGCATCACTCCTGGCTCGATGCCGCCCGCCAGCCGCCACATCGAGGAGGAGGGCATCCTCATCGACGACTTCCTGCTGGTGGAGAACGGCGAGCTGCGCGAGCGCGAGGTGCGCGCGCTGTTCGGCGCCGGCCCCTACCCGGCGCGCAACATCGAACAGAACCTGAGCGACCTACGCGCTCAGATCGCCGCCAACGAGAAGGGCGTGCAGGAGCTGCGCAAGATGGTGGCGCAGTTCGGACTGGCGGTGGTGCAGGCCTACATGGAGCACGTGCGCGCCAACGCC
The DNA here is from genome assembly GCA_937951875.1 of uncultured Alkalilimnicola sp. Taxonomy (GTDB): domain Bacteria; phylum Pseudomonadota; class Gammaproteobacteria; order Nitrococcales; family AK92; genus JAAYIK01. The sequence continues at coordinate 63,462 of CALGAN010000056.1, forward strand.
GAGGAGCAGGTGCGGCGGGTGATCGGCGTGCTCAAGCCGGGACGGTTCGTGCAGCCGCTGGACAACGGCGCCGAAATCCATGTCGAGATCCGCATCGATCACGCGGCGCGGCGCGCGGTGATCGACTTCACCGGCACCAGCCCGCAGCTGGAGAGCAACTTCAACGCCCCCGCGGCGGTGGTGCGGGCGGCGGTGCTGTACGTGTTCCGTACCCTGGTGGCGGACGACATCCCGCTCAACGACGGCTGCCTGGCGCCGCTGGAGATCGTCATCCCCGAGGGCTGCATGCTCAACCCCCGCTACCCGGCGGCGGTGGCGGCCGGCAACGTCGAGACCTCGCAGGCGGTGACCAACGCCCTGTACGGCGCGCTCGGCGTGCTGGCGGCGGCGCAGGGCACCATGAACAACCTCACCTTCGGCAACGCCGAGTACCAGTACTACGAGACCATCTGCGGCGGCGCTGGCGCCGGCGAAGGCTTCCACGGCGCCAGCGCGGTGCAGACCCACATGACCAACTCGCGCCTTACCGATCCCGAGGTGCTGGAGCTGCGCTTCCCGGTGCTGCTGCGCCGCTTCGCCATCCGCCGCGGCTCCGGCGGTGACGGCCGCTGGCGCGGCGGCGACGGCGTGGTGCGCGAGATCGAGTTCCGTCAGCCGATGACCGCCGCGCTGCTCGCCAACAACCACCGCCATGCGCCGTTCGGCCTGCACGGCGGTCACCCGGCCCTGCCCGGCCGCGCCGAGGTGCGGCGCGCCGACGGTCGCGTCGAGCCGCTCGGCCCGACCGCACAGATCGAGATGCAGCCCGGCGACCGGCTGATCATCGAGACCCCGGGCGGCGGCGGCTACAGCCCGCCCGGCTGAAACAGGCACGGCCCCGGAACGCGCCGGCGCGCTTGATCGCGGCCGGCGCCGTTCCCATGCTGGGTGTGGATCCAATCAGGGAGCGACGGAATCCGGCATGTGGTACGGACTGTTCGAGCTACCGCTCTGGGGCTATGTGCTGGTCACGCTGGCGCTGACCCACATCACCATCGTCAGCGTCACCCTCTATCTGCACCGTTGCCAAGCGCATCGTGGGCTGGACCTGCATCCGGCGGTAGCGCACTTCTTCCGCTTCTGGCTATGGCTCACCACCGGCATGGACACGCGCGAGTGGGTAGCGGTACACCGCAAGCACCACGCCCGTGTCGAGACCGAGGACGATCCGCACAGCCCGCGGATCAAGGGCATCAACGCCGTGCTCTGGCGGGGCGCCGAGCTCTACCGGCAGGAAGCGAGCAATCCCGAGACGCTCGCCAAGTTCGGCCACGGCACGCCCGACGACTGGCTGGAGCGCAAGCTCTACCGCCGCTTCAAATCGCTGGGAGTCACGCTGATGGCGCTGATCGACCTGGTGTGCTTTGGGGTAATCGGCATCACCATCTGGGCGATCCAGATGCTATGGATTCCGTTCTGGGCGGCGGGCGTCATCAACGGCCTGGGCCACTACTGGGGCTACCGCAACTACGAGCCGGACGACGCCTCCACCAACATCTGCCCGATCGGCATCCTCATCGGCGGCGAGGAGCTGCACAACAACCACCACGCCTTCCCCTCCAGCGCCAAGTTCGCCCTCAGGCGCTGGGAGTTCGACCTCGGCTGGTGCTACATCCGCGTACTGCAGGCGCTCGGCCTGGCCAAGGTCAAGCGACTGGCGCCGCGGCCCAAGGTGGTGCCGCACAAGCGGCAGATCGACCAGGACACGGTCAAGGCGGTGATCGCCGCGCGGCTGCTGGTGCTGGCCAGCTACGGCAGGCAGGTGATCGTCCCGACCCTGCGTCAGGAGCTGCACCGCGCCGACCTCGCGGCCCGACGCCTGCTGCTCCGCAACGAGGCTCTGCTCGATGAGTCCGGCCGGCGCCGGCTCGAACGCGTCCTGGCCGAGAACCCGCAGCTGCGCACCGTCTACGAATTCCGCCGCCGCCTGCAGCAGGTCTGGGATCGCTCGGCCACCACCCACGAGGCGCTGCTGCGCAACCTGCAGACCTGGTGCAACCAGGCCGAGGCCAGCAGCGTCCAGGCGCTGCGCGACTTCGCCCAATACCTGCGCGGTTATACGCTGCAGACATAAAAAAAGCCCGCCGATGGCGGGCTTTCTTCGACTCGGACGAGGCTTACTTGATCTTGGCCTCGCGGAAGATCACGTGCTTACGGACAACCGGGTCGTACTTCTTGAACTCCAGCTTGTCCGGCGTGTTCTTCTTGTTCTTGTCGGTGGTGTAGTAGAAGCCGGTACCGGCGCTAGACACGAGCTTGATCTTGTCGCGCATGTTGATCGCTCCTTACACCTTCTCGCCGCGGGCGCGCAGGTCAGCGACGACCTTCTCGATACCCAGCTTGTCGATGATCCGCATACCCTTCTGGGACACCCGCAGCCGCACGAAGCGCTGTTCGCTCTCAAGCCAGAAGCGGTGATAATGCAGGTTCGGCAAGAACCGGCGCCGCGTCTTGTTATTGGCGTGGGAGACGTTGTTACCCGTAATCGGGCTCTTGCCCGTCACCTGACAGACCTTGGACATGAAACTGGCTCCTAACCGAGCAACACACTGCTCGCCAACGCGAGTAAAGGCCGGTTTTTATACCAGCAAGACCGGACCGTTTCAAGCGTCGCAAGCCGTTGAAATCGCCGTCGCCCCTGCCCCCGCGCGACGCGCCTGACCGTGCCCGCTCTTCGCGACGGGCCGGCTTGCGCGTGCGAGGCACGGCCGCCCGGCGTATGATCCACCGACCATGAGCTTACCCGGCGCTCAGCGCGCCAGCGCGACCTCCGCCGGGAGCTCCGAGCCGCTTACTGCACACGATTTCCCGATGGAATACAAGGACTACTACAAGATCCTCGGCGTCCCGCGGGACGCGACGCCGGAGCAGATCAAGGCTGCTTACCGCAGACTCGCGCGCAAGTACCACCCGGACGTCAGCAAGGAGCCTGACGCCGAAGCACGCTTCAAGGAAGTCAACGAAGCCTACGAAGTGCTCAAGGAGCCGGACAAGCGCCAGGCCTACGACCGCCTGGGCAGCCACTGGCGCGCCGGTCAGGAGTTCCGGCCGCCGCCCGGCTGGGAGCGCGCGCAGCGCGCCGACAGCGTGTTCAGCGACTTCTTCGAAGCGCTGTTCGGCCAACGCGGCGGCCGCCGCGCCAGCGCCGATCCGTTCGAGGGGCTGTTCGGCGGCGGCGAGCGGCGCGGCGGCAACACGGCCGGCGCCGATCAGCAGGCGACGGTGACCGTCTCGCTGGAAGAAGCCTACGCCGGCACGACCCGCGAGGTGTCGGTCCCGGCCGCCGACGGCCGCGGCAGCCGCACGCTGCGGGTGAAGATCCCCGCCGGCGTGCAACCAGGGCAGCAGATTCGCCTGGCCGGCCAAGGCAGCCCGGGCCCGGGCGGGCGACGCGGCGATCTGTACCTGAAAGTGGAGATCGCCCCGCATCCACGCTTTCGGCTGGAGGGGCGGGACGTGTACGTGGACCTGCCGATCGCCCCCTGGGAGGCGGCGCTGGGCGCGACCGTGCCGGCGCCGACCCTGGCCGGGCGGGTGGAGCTCAACGTCCCCCCAGGCTCGCAGTCGGGCCGCAAGCTGCGGCTCAAAGGACGGGGCCTGCCGGGGCAGCCGCCCGGCGATCACTACGTGGTGCTGAAGATCGTCACGCCGCCGGCCGACGATGCGGCGCTACGCAAACTCTACGAGCAGTTGCGCGACAAGAGCCGATTCGACCCGCGCGCCGGCATGGACTGATCCGGCCGACGCCGCATCACGGGGCGGGAACGCTCGCCGCCGACGTTGGTCTATTGAGGCCGAGGCGGCCGACGGTCGCATCCCCATGTCGCACGAGGAAGGCTGTTGCATGAAGAAAAAATACCTAAGCCCATTGCTCGCTCTGACGCTCGGTCTGGCCGCCATCGCGCCGCCGGCCACGGCGGCGCTGCCATTGGCCGTGGACGGCCAGGAGCTGCCCAGCCTCGCCCCCATGCTCGACCGGGTCCGACCGGCGGTGGTGAACATTTCCACCACCGGGCGGGTGCGGGTGCAGGAGAATCCGCTGTTCCAAGATCCCTTCTTCCGCCACTTCTTCGGCGTGCCCGAGCAGGCGCCGCGCGAGCGCCGCACCCAGAGCCTGGGCTCGGGCGTGATCGTCGACGCCAAGCAGGGCTACATCCTCACCAACGCCCATGTCGTGGAGAAGGCCGACGAGATCAAGGTGACCCTGCAGAACGGCCGCGAGCTCTCGGCCAAGCTGGTCGGCGCCGACCCGGAGACCGACGTGGCGGTCATCCAGGTCGATAGCAGTAACGTCAAGCTGACCGAGGTGCCGATCGGCGATTCCGGCAAGCTGCGGGTCGGCGACTTCGTCGTGGCGGTGGGCAACCCCTTCGGCCTGGGCCAGACCGCCACCACCGGCATCGTCAGCGCGCTCGAGCGCAGCGGCCTGGGCATCGAGGGCTATGAGGACTTCATCCAGACCGACGCTTCCATCAACCCCGGCAACTCCGGCGGCGCGCTGGTGAACCTGCGCGGCGAGCTGATCGGCATCAACACCGCCATCCTGGCGCCGTCCGGCGGCAACATCGGCATCGGCTTCGCCATCCCCATCAACATGGCCCGCACCGTGGCCGACCAGCTGATCAAGCACGGCGAGGTCAAGCGCGGCCAGATCGGCATCTCGGTGCAGGATCTCACGCCCGCGCTGGCCGAGGCCTTCGGCGTCGATCTGGAGCGCGGCGTGGTGATCGCCCAGGTGCTGCCGGGCTCGGCGGCGGAGCAGGCCGGACTCAAGACCGGCGACGTGATCACCGCCGTCAACGGCCATCCGGTGGCGACCGCGGCGGCGGTGCGCAACCGCATCGGCCTGATGCGGGTCGGCGAGAGCGCCAAGCTCACCATCGTCCGCGACGGCAAGAGCCAGGAAATCACCGTGTCCGTGCGCGAGCCGTTCGAGCTGGCGGGCAGCGCCGGCGACGTGGCGCCCAAGCTGGCCGGCGCCGAGTTCGCCGAGGTGGTGGTCACCGAGGGCAACGACAAGCGCACCCGGGTGGGCGTCAGCCGGGTGCAGCCGGGCAGCCCAGCCGCCAGCGCCGGCCTGCGCGACGGCGACATCATCCTCTCGGTCAACCGCCGTCCGGTGAGCACCCTCGGCGAGTTCCGCAAGGCGGTGCAGGCCTCCAAGGGCAAGCTGCTGCTGCACGTCCGCCGCGGCAACGGCGCATTCTTCCTGCTGATCCAGTAGCCGCCCGTTCGGCCCCTGCTCCGATGGAGCAGGGGCTTTCCCTGCCTTGCAAGCCGCCGCCGGCGCCCTCATCCAGAGGCGCAAGGGGCTTTCCCCCGAGCCCGCGGCAGCCTTGACCTTCCCTTGGCGTGCGCCGCCGGCTTCGAGAAGCCCGATAAGGAATCAACATCGCGCCGCCCCGGATTCCCGGCTCCCGTCCCGTTCCGCCCCACGGAACGCGCGTGCCCGTGCGAATCCGGCCACCGGTTCCCTCAGGAGGCAGCCATGGCCAAGGACACCACGCCACCGATCGCCGATACCGCCGACGCCGAAGCCGCCGCCAACGCTACGGTCACCGCCCGTGCCGCACAGGCGGCGCATCAGGCGATCGACCAGCTCAGCGCGCGCGGCAGCGAGGCCGAACTGCGGCTACGCCAGACCGGCACCCGCCTGTCGAGCCGCTCGCAGGAGCTGAGTAAGGACATCGGCGAGTACGTCACCCAAAACCCGCTCACAGCCCTCGGCATCGCCGCCGCGGCCGGTTTCGTGCTGGGCGTGCTGCTGAGGCGCTGACCGATGTCCGCGCCGCCCGGCGCCATGCCGCCGCCGCAAGACGCCGCCGAACCGCTCGGCCCGAGCCAACGGCTGGGGGCCGTGGTGGCGGCCGCCGTTCAGCTGGTCGGCGAGCTGCTGCGCTTGCTGGCGCTGGAATCGCGGCTGGCCGGGCTGAGCCTGGCCGGCATCCTGTTCGCCGCGCTCGCCGCCGCCTTCGGCGTCATGACGGCGTGGCTGCTGCTGCAGGCGGCACTGACGGTGGGCCTGACCCGCCTCGGCGCCGACCCCCTGTTGGTGCTGCTGGCGCTGACCGCGCTCAACGCGCTGATCGTGGCGTTCCTGCTGCTGCTGATCCGGCGGCTCAGCCGTAACCTGCTGTTCCGCGCCAGCATCGATGCCCTGTTCGGAGCCAACCGTGCGCCGCCTGCACCGTGAGGTCGAGCTGCAACGCGCGCTCGTCGCCGAGCGGCGGGCGCAGCTCGGCGCCGCCGCCCGCCTCGCGCTGCGCGACACGCGACGCGCCCTCGCTAGCCCCTCCGGGCTGGCCGCCAGCTTCGGCGCCGGCCTGCTGCTCGGGCTGTGGCGCGGCGCGCCCGCGGCGGCGCAAACGGAACAGCCGGCCGCCGCCCGACAGCCGCCGGCGTTGCTGCGCTGGGCGCTGCGCGACCTGGCGCTGCCGCTGCTCCTGAACTGGCTGGAGCAGCGCGCGGCCCGCTCCCAGTCGGAACCGCCCACAGACGACTTCGCCGGCTACTGACCAGCCGGCCGCCGCCGTTATACTCCCGCGCCGAGTCACGACAGGTAGGGAGAGAGCATGCCGTTCATCCGCTCCGGCGACGTCCAACTCTGGTACGAAACCTTCGGCGACGGCGAGCCGCTGGTGCTGATCATGGGACTGGGCGGCGTGATCCAGGCCTGGGCCCTGCAAATCGCCGAGTTCGCCAAGCACTACCGGCTGATCTGCATGGACAACCGCGGCGCCGGCCGCTCCGACAAGCCCGAAGGCCCCTACTCCATCACCGCCTTCGCCGAGGATTTGGCCGCGGTGCTGGATGCCGCCGAGGTCGAGTCAGCGCACGTGCTGGGCGTGTCGATGGGCGGTCTGATCGCCCAGGAGTTCTATCACTTGGCGCCGCGGCGGGTGCGCAGCTTGATCCTGGGTTGCACCGGTGTCGGCCCCAACGATCCGGCCGCCGTGCCGCCCGAGCCGGACGTGATCGCCGCGCTGCGGCTGGACCGCCGCAGCGAGCCGCTGGAAAAGGTCACGGAGGCGATGATGCATGCCTTCTACCATCCGACCTACATCAGCGCGATCCCGAACCTGGCCGCGCGGCTGGTGAAGATCAACCGGGACATTCCGCAGCCGCCGCACGCCTTCGAGGCCCAGCTGCAAGCCTGCTACAGCCACCGGCCGAATTCGCCGCGGCTGAAGGACATCCGGGTGCCGACCCTGGTGCTGCACGGCGAACACGACCGGGTCTGGCCGCTAGCCAACGCCGAGTACCTGGCCGCGCACATTCCCAACGCCGAGCTGGTCGTAATTCCCGAGGCCGGCCACATGTTCATGCTGGAAAAGCCGCGCGAGTTCAACCGCGCGGTGCTGGACTTTCTCGGCCGCATCGCATGACGGCCGACAACGGAGCCCTCGTCATGGACAGAAACACCGGCGGCGCCGAGCTACTCGAACTGGGGCTGCTGGTTCAGGGCGACAAGATCTTTCAGGAGCGGCTGCTGGCCGGCGTCTCGCTCACCTACGCCTCGGCGGCGCCAGTGCTGCCGCCGAATCTACGCCTGGCGGCCGTGAACGCCTTCCTGCTGAGCCAGGCCGCCGAGACCATCGACGCCTACGTCGATGCCGACGTGCCCGTCAAACAGGAACTGTTTCGCCGGCTATCCGCCGCCGCCAGCGATTTCAGCCAAGCCGGGACCGCGGCGCTGCCGCCGTCGCTGCTGGCCAAGCTGCCGCCGGCCGGACGCGAGCTGCTGCGCAACCTGCCGCGGCTGCTGCGCGTCACCGCCTGTCTGCCGCCGCTGCAGCGCCAGGCGGTGCGCCATTGCGTCGAGCAGGCCTGTGCCGGCTACATCCGGCTGCTGCCGCTGCGCGGCCCGGACGGGGTGCCGGATCTGCGCGCCTACGACGACTACGGCTACTGCCGTAACGGCGCGCTCAGCCAGTGCCTGACCACGCTGTTCTGCGATCACTCGCCGGCCATCGCCCGCCACACCGCCGAGCTGCACGCGCTGGCCAGCGACTTCGGCCGCGGCCTGTGCGCCACGCAGATCTTGAAGAACGTCCGCCGCGACCGCCAGCGCGGCGTCTGCTATCTGCCGCGCGACCTGTTCCGCGCCCACGGCTTAGAGCTGGCGGATCATCAAGACTGGAGCAGCGATCCACGCTTTCGCGCCGGCTTCGACGCCCTCATCGGCCGCGCCCACGCCCAGCTGCGCAAGGCGCTGGATTACGTGCTGCTGCTGCCCCCCGACGAGGACGGCATTCGGCGGTTCTGCATCTGGCCGGTGGGGCTGGCGCTGATGACCCTGCGCCGCCTGCACGGCGGGCGGCGGCGCCCGGCGCTGATCGAGGACGACCTGCGCATGCGCCCGCGCGCGCTGCGTCTCGCCGTGCCGGCCAGCCGCTGGCTGGTGCGGCGCGACCCGTGGCTGCGCGGTGCCTTCCGGCTCGCCAGCCGCGGCCTGCCGGCGCCGACGGGGGGACGATGATCGCATCGGGCGGCGGCAAGGCGGGCGGGAATCCGCTATCCTTCGACGCCATGCGCACCCAATCCGTTGTTTCCATCGTCCTGCTGCTGCTCGCGCTCCTGTTGGCGGGCTGCGCGCACAATTCCACGCCGCTCGAGCCGTACGACCCGTACGAGCAGACCAACCGCAAGGTTTTCGCCTTCAACCAGGAGTTGGACCGCTACGTTCTGGAACCGGTGGCCACCGGCTATGCCAAGATCACGCCGAACTTCTTCCGCCGCGGCGTGCAGAATTTCTTCGCCAACGCCGCCTATCCCAGCGTGATCATCAACGACTTCCTGCAGGGCAAGGGCATGCAGGGCCTGCAGGACACCGGTCGTTTCCTGATCAATACCACCGTCGGTCTGTTCGGTATTTGGGATCCGGCCAGCTATCTGGGCCTGCCGGCGCACGACGAGGACTTCGGCCAAACCCTGGCGGTGTGGGGCGCCAACAGCGGCCCCTACCTGGAGCTGCCGCTGTTCGGCCCGCGCTACACCCGCGAAACGGTCGACCTGCCGCTAGGCGCCTTCACCAACGTGCTCGGCTACGTGTTCAGCTGGAACGTGACGATCCCGCTGGCGGCGCTGTACGTGGTCAACACCCGCGCCCAGCTGGACGCGGCGGTGAAGATCCGCGAGCAGGCGGCGTTGGACCCCTACCTGTTCACGCGCGCCGCCTACATGCAGCTGCGCGAGAACCTCATCCACGACGGCAAGCCGCCGGTCGAGGATCTCTACGACGAGAGCCTGTTCGAGGACGACGACGCGCTTCCCGCCGACTGAAGGGTCCGGCCTCAGGCCGGCGCCCCGACTCGGCGGAACTCGGACGGATCGACCCGCAGCTTGCGCATGCGCGAGCGCAGCGTGTGCGGATTGATCGCCAGCAGCCGGGCCGCGCCGTACGGCCCCTCGATGCGGCCGCCGGTCCGAGCTAGCGCCGCGCGGATGTGCGCCGCCATGGCCTCGTCCAGGGTCGGGAAGCGGGCAGCGGTCTCCGGTGGCGCGCCGTTGCCGGCCGGGACCGGCGACGAGGCTGGCGCCGGCGCGGCCGGCTGCACAATGCCCGCCCCGAGCGCTGCCCGCACCTGCAGACCGCGGCCGTTGCCGAGAATCGCCGCCCGCTCGATCACCGAGGCCATCTCCCGCACGTTGCCCGGCCACGGGTAGGCGCGCAGCAGCTCGATGTCCTCGTCGGTGGGCAGCTGCAGGGGCAGGCCGAGCTTGCTCGACGCCCGCGCGGCGAAATGGCGGGCCAGCGCCGGGATGTCGATCTGCCGCTCGCGCAGCGGCGGGATGACGATCGGGAACACCGCGATGCGGTACCACAGGTCTTGGCGGAACGTCCCCTCGCGCACCATCCCGGCCAGATCGCGGTGGGTGGCGGCCACCACCCGCACGTCCACCTTGACCGGCACCTCGCCGCCGACCCGATACAGCGTGCCGTCCTGCAGCACCCGCAGCAGCCGCACCTGCGCGGCGGGCGTCAGCTCGCCGACCTCGTCCAGGAACAGGGTGCCGCCGTCGGCGCGCTCGAACCAGCCCTTGCGCTGACCGGCGGCGCCGGTGAAGCTGCCCTTTTCGTGGCCGAACAGCTCGGAGTCGATCAGTTCCGGCGGGATCGCGCCGCAGTTGACGCGGATGAACGGCCCCTGGCTGCGCAGGGAGCGGTCGTGCACCGCGCGCGCCACCACCTCCTTGCCCGAGCCGGTTTCGCCCAGCAGCAGCACCGAGGTGTCGGAGCGCGCCACCAGATCGACTCGCTCCAGCACCGGCCGCAGGCCGCCGTCGGCGCCGATCAGGCTGTCGTTCAGCCCCTGGCGGCCGAGCCGCGCCAGCAGCGACTGACGGTCGGCCTCGGCGGCCGCGCGCAGGTTGGCCAGCTCGCGCATGCGGGCGTCGTTGGCCACCGCCACCGCCAGCGGCGTCAGCAGTTGGCGGAACAGCGCCTCATGGGCGGCATCGAAGCGCGCGCCGGGCAGGGCGGCGACGATGGCCACGCCGCTGGTGGCGCCGCCGTCGCGCCATAGCGGGCCGATAAGCACGTTGTCACCGCGATAGCTGCCGGCCAGCGGCTCCAGGGCCTCGAGCCAGGCCATCCCCGGCAGGAGATTGAGGATCTCGCCGCGCTGGCACCAGACGAGCAGGTTGGAGAACAGCGATTCGCTGTATGCCGTGTAGCGGCCATGGGCCAGGGCGCGGCTGCTGGCCGCCAGGACCAGCGCCATGCGCGGACGGTCGACGTATTCGAGCTCCACGCTGGCGACCGGCATCGCCTGACGCAGAAGTTCGGCGACCGGGCGAATCGCGTCGGCCAGCTCGAGGTGGCCACTGACTTCCCGCCAGACCTTCAGGATGAAATCTTCCTCGCCCATGTGCGCTCCCGTGACATTTCACAGGCCGTGATATTTCACGGAACTTATCAAGCCTATTTCCAAGCCTAGACCAGTAACTGGAGAGTTCGCATCAGCGTGTCAGTTTTTATTCCTAAAAGTTATTGTTGTCCAGCGTCATGGCACAACCTTTGCTCTGATACCCCCTAGTGGCGTGCCGACGCGCCGCTGCCGCGCACTCATCGTTCTGGAGGATTCGCCATGCCCCTGGCCCGTGTCGTCGACTACCTCAACGCCAATCACGATCTGTTCCACCCGCGCACGCGCCTCGGCGAACGCTCCAGCTACCGCTTCGAGCAGGGCCGGCTGACCGCCAACATCGGCACGCTGCGACTGCGCTCCTATCAAGTGCCGATCGTCGACGTCGGCCGCGGCGCCGTGGTCGCCCGCCGCGCCCGGCTGCGGGTCACCCACCCCAGCGGCCGCGAGCAGCATCCGGAGTCGCTCTACCTGCACGCCTGGGACGGCAGCGAGGTGATCTTCCTCGACCGGTTCCTGCGCACCCTGCACGCGCTGGAACATCTGAACCGGCCGTACTCGGCCGGCGATCCGCTGGTGGTGGACGTGCACGCCCGCCACGTCGCCGCGGTGCCCGGCGACCACGGCGCCGCCTTCGAAGGGCTGCTGGCGCAGCTCGGCCTTGCGCGGGAGCAGATCGTCCTGCGCCTGCACGGGCCGCATCTGCTGCGCGACGAGCACAGCCAGCGCGCCGCCATCAGCTTCGCCGCGCGCGGCTACCGGCTGCTGGCGGCCGAGCTGCCGCCGCAGGCCACCGACTGGGAGCGGCTGCGTACGCTTGGCGTGGGTTGGGCTTCGCCGGCCGCCGACGCCGTTGCGGAGACGCTGCGACCGTGGCTAGCCGCGGCGCGCGACCACGGAATCGCCACCCTGCTGGAGGCCGACGCCCCGGGCTCGACCTCGGAACGGGCGCGCCGACTCGGTTTCGCGCTGGCGGAAGCGGAGCAGCTGGACAGCCGACGCGCCGCCTGGGGGCGCTAGCCGCCCTGGCCGGCAAAGATCACGGCGCCGTGACATTTCCCGACAAAGCCGCTGCATCGCCCGACACCGCAACACGGCGTCGCCGCGCAAGCGCCCTGATTAGAACCATAAATCAGGTTTTGCGGCGCACTTAGCACTTATTGGCATATCTGTTGCTCCGCTTCCGACGCCGACCGCCGGGCAGCACGCCCAGCCCGGCGACCGGCTCACCGACACCAATCCACCGCGCCGGCCGGCAGCGACGCTGCCGCCGCGCCTGCACGAAGGAAGCGGAATATCCGATGGCTGCAACGATAAGAACCGCCGCCCGCCGACGGGCGGCCTCCCTGGCCTTGGCGCTGTTCACGGCTGTGACGCTCGGCGCCTGCGATGACGACGACAAGGAAACGGCCGCATCCCCTGCCCCGGAGCGCCGCCCCAACATTCTGCTGATCCTCGCCGACGATCTCGGCTATTCGGACATCGGCGCCTTCGGCGGCGAGATCAGCACCCCCAACCTCGACCTGCTGGCGGCCGAGGGCAGGCTGCTGCTCAACCACCACACCTCGACCACCTGCGCGCCGACCCGCGCCACCCTGCACGCTGGCACCGACCAGCACCTGACCGGCATCGGCAACCAGTCGATCGCGCCGTATCAACAGGGCAAGCCGGGCTACGAGGGCTATCTCAACGAGCGCTCGCTGTACCTGCCGGAACTGCTGCGCGACGGCGGCTACCACACCTACATCGCCGGCAAGTGGCATCTCGGCAGCAAGGACGACCAGCTGCCGCCAGCGCGCGGCTACGAGCGCTCCTACGTGCTGCTCGAGGGCGTAGCCAACCATTACGGCAACCGCCCCGACAACCCGCTGCCCAGCAACCGCGGGAACTATCGGGAGGACGGCCAACCGGTGACGCCGCCGCCGGAGTTCTATTCCACCGACTTCTATACCGACAAGCTGATCGAGTACATCGACCGCAACTTGGGCGACGGCAAGCCGTTCTTCGCCTTCGCCGCCTACACCTCGCCGCACTGGCCGCTGCAGGCACCGCCCGAGTTCATCGACCGCTACAAGGGCCGCTACGACGCCGGCTACGACGCCATCCGCAACGCCCGCTTCCAGCGGCAGAAGGCGCTGGGCATCGTGCCGCCCGACGCCGAGCTGCCGCCGCCGGCGGACATTCCCGACGACGCGCAGATGTACCCCAACCGGCGCAACCCCGGCGGCTACCCGCTGTGGGATGAGCTCAGCCCCGAGGAGAAGGCTTACGAGGCGCGGCGCATGGAGGTCTACGCGGCCATGGTCGAGAACCTCGACTACAACATCGGCCGGCTGATCCGCTACCTCAAGCAGAAGGGCGAGTACGAGAACACCCTGATCGTGTTTCACTCCGACAACGGCCCGGAGGCCACCGACTTCGGCAGCAGCGCCGGCTACGACAACAGCCTGGAGAACCTGGGCCGCTACGGCTCGTACGTGGCTATCCGCCAGGGCTGGTCCGAGGTCAGCAGCGTCCCCAACCGCTTCTACAAGTCCTTCCCCACCGAAGGTGGCCACCGCGTGCCCACCATCGTGCGCCTGCCGGGCCAGCACTCGCCGCAGCCACCGCTCCACGCCCTGACCACCATCGAGGACTGGCTGCCGACCTTCCTCGACTTCGCCGGCATTCCCGATCCGGGCAGCAACTACAAGGGCCGCGAGGTCAACCCGATCACCGGCTACTCGCTGCGCGGCCTGCTGGAGAACCGGGTGGCCGACGTGCGCGACGAAACCACGGTCTGGGCCGGCGAGCAGTTCAACCGCCGCTACCTCTACAAGGGCGAGTGGAAGATCAGTTACCTGGAACCGCCGCTCGGCACCGGCCAGTGGCAGCTCTACCACCTACCCACCGACCGCTTCGAGACCCGCGACCTGGCGGCCGAGCGTCCCGACAAGCTGGCCGAGCTGATCGCCGAGTGGGACGCCTACGTCGAACGCTTCGGCGTGGTGCTGCCGCCGGAGGAGCCGGCGCAATGAGGCGTGTCCGGCTTCGCTACCTTCTCCCCGCCGCCCTCGGGGCGGCGGCGGTCGGCCTGGCCACCGCCGGTCTGCTGCCCAGCCAGGCCACGCCGATCCCGGGCCTGGGCGACCGCGACGGCTGCGCCGCCTACACCGGACTGCCGCCGCAATGGCGCAGCTCTCCGACCGCCGGCATGGCGCCGGTTCGCCTCGACGACGGCCGCCAGCTCTGGTTCGACGTCACCGAGGTGACCACCGCCCAGTTCGCCGATTTCGTCGCCGCCACCGGCTACGTCACCGAACTCGAACGCGGCGCCGGTGCTGGCGCGGTGTTCGCCGCGCCGACCTCGGCCACCGTCGAGCTCGGGCCGCACGTGTGGTGGCAGCCGCGCCCCGACGCCAGCTGGCGGCAGCCGCGCGGCGCCGACGGCCCACCGGCGGCGCCGAACGAACCGGTGACCATGGTCACCCGCGCCGACGCCGAGGCCTACGCCGCCTGGCTGGGGCGGCGCCTGCCGACCGAGGCCGAGTGGGAGGCCGGCGCACGCGGCAGCGGCCGCGACGATGGCCTGGACGAGCGCGGCCGACCGATCGCCAACTTCTGGCAGGGCCTGTTCCCGCATCGGGATCTGGCCGAGGACGGCTTCCACGGGCTGGCGCCAGTCGGCTGCTATCCGGCCAACGCCCAGGGTCTGTTCGACACAGTCGGCAACGTCTGGGAGTGGACCGGCGACGACTGGGGCGGCGAGAGCCAGTGGCACGGCCACGGCGAAGTGCCCGTGGAGGCCGCCGGCGGCACCGCCACGGCCGGGCTGATCAAGGGCGGCAGCTGGCTGTGCGCGGCCAACTACTGCCAGCGCTATCGCCGCCAGGCGCGCCACCGCCACGACATCCATGTCGGCACGGTGCATGTCGGCTTCCGCACGGTTCGAGACGCACCGTGATGGCGGCAGAAGCTCACGGACAGCCCGGCAAATTTCCTGGCCGAACCGTGCTCGGTCACAGCCGCGCCCGCGAGCGGCGGCCGTCGGGCCGCCACGGACCCTGCGGCGGCGCGCCTTTCCGGGCGTTGGCACGGCCATTGCTCCCCTCCTGGGGTGGGCGGCGGCCAGGACCGCGTCCGCCCTTCGAACAACCGTCAACGGAACACCATCCATGATCGACGCCTCTTTGTTCCGCGCGACCATGCGCCAGCTCGCCACTGGCGTGGCGGTGATCACCGTGCGCACCCGCGAAGGCCGCCTGCACGCCATGACCGCCACCTCGTTCACGCCGGTGTCGCTGGAACCGCCACTGCTGCTGATCTGCATCAACCGCGGCGGCGACACCGATGCCGCGCTGGCCGACGCCGACGGTTTCGGCCTGACCCTGCTCAGCGAGGACCAAGCCGAGCTGTCGACGCGCTTCGCAGGCAAGGGCCCGGAGCGCTACCGCTTCGACGACCTGCCGCTGCGCCGCGGACCCGGCGGCGGCGCGTTTCTGGACGGCGGCGCGGCTTTCATCGAAGCCACCCTGCAAGAGCGCATCGTCGCCGGCGACCACACGCTCTGCCTCGGCCGCATCGACTGGGCCACGGCGTTCCCGGAGCGGCGCCCGCTGGTCCACCACCAGGGCGCGTATCACCGCCTGCAACGCCTCGACCATATGCTCATGAGGAAAGTGGGATGACGACATTAGTAGCCATCATCGGCAGCGCCGCCCGCAGCGGCCGCACCCGCCGCGCGCTGGAGCTGGCCGCCGACGCCGCCGCCGAGGCCCTGCCGGGCCTGAAGGTGGATTTCATCGATCTGTCCGAGCTGCGGCTGTCGTTCGCCGACGGCCGGCCGGCGGACAGCTATGGCGACGACACCGCCGCGGTGCTGGCGCGCATCGCCGCAGGCGATCTATTCCTGATCGGCACGCCGATCTATCGCGGCAGCTACACCGGGGCGCTCAAGAACCTGCTCGACCTGATCCCGCTGGAGAGCCTGGAAGGCAAGCCGGTGGGCCTGGTGGCCACCGGCGCCACCGCCCACCACTACCTTGCCATCGACGCCGCCCTGCGCCCGGTGCTGGCCTGGTTCAACGCCGTGCTGCTGCCTGGCAGCGTCTATCTGGAAGGGCGCGACTATCAGGACGGCGTGATCGCCGAGCGGGTCCGCGACCAGCTCGAACAGCTCGGCCGCGCCCTGACGCGCTTGGTCGGACTGCCGGCGGCGGCGGCGCTGCCGCGCAGCCTGGCCGGGCAGCTGCGAGGTTGAGCATGAATCAGCGGCGCGCCCCGGAAATCGTCAGCGTCCGCACCGCCGCCCGCTCGCGGCTGTTTCACATTGAGGCGGTGCAGCTGCGCTTCGCCAACGGCACCGAGCGCGAGTTCGAGCGGGTGGCCGGCGGCGACAGCGCTGGCACGGTGATCGTCGTGCCCATGCTCGATCCGTCCACCTTCGTGCTAGTGCGCGAGTATGCGGTAGGGCTGGAGAGCTACGAGCTGGGCCTGCCGATGGGCCGCATCGAGCCGGGCGAGTCGGCGCTGGAGGCCGCCAACCGCGAACTGATGGAGGAGATCGGCTTCGGCGCGCGCCGCCTGGAACCGCTGCACACCCTGTCGCTGGCACCCGGCATCCTCGGCTATCGCGCCGAGGTGGTGCTGGCCACCGATCTCTACCCACAGCGCCGGGAGGGCGACGAGCCCGAGCCTGTGGAGGTGGTGCTTTGGCCCGCGCAGCGGCTGGAGCAGGTGCTGGCCACCCGCGAGCTGTCCGAGGCGCGCACGCTAGCCGCGCTGTTCCTGGCCCGCGAGCTGGTCGGCCGCCGGGACACGCCTCCCGCCGCTAGCTAGCGCCCGCCACCGCGCACCGCGTTCTCGACGCCACCGGCCCGGCGCCCCGCGCGCTGGCCCGGTGCGCCGTCATATATCAAGGAAATGTCGTGCCAGATCACGGCACCGTCGCATTTCCTAACCCCCCGTTCGAATTCCCACGCTCAATCTGGTCTTGCGCCTGGAGATAGGTCGTCGCCGACGCATGGCACGACCTTTGCTTAGGGCTGCTTATTACATATCAGAATATCGAAGCATTTATTTATGTCGCCAAATAATATATCGCCCCTCTTCCCTTCCCTGCCCGCCGCCCACGACGGGCGCGGCCACGCCTGACACATCGCTGGTATCGTCATGCAGCAAGCACTCAAACAGATCGACAGCACACCCGCCGCCAAGGCGGCGCCGGTACCGCCCCGGATCGAGTTCCGCGCCGTCAGCAAGCGCTACGGCAGCGCCGGCAAGGCAGACTCGGTGCTCGCCATCGACGGCCTGCAGCTCAGCATCGCCCCGGGCGAGATCGTCTCCGTGCTCGGCCCGACCGGCTGCGGCAAGTCGTCGGCGCTCAATCTCATCGCCGGTTTCGAGACGCCGAGTTCCGGCGCGGTGCTGGTCGATTCCCGGCCGGTGACCGGCCCGGGCCTCGACCGCGCGGTGGTGTTCCAGCAGCCGGCGCTGTTCCCCTGGCTACGGGTGATCGACAACGTCACCCTCGGCCTGAAATGCCGGGGCGCCAAGCCGGCCGACTACCTGGACCGCGCCCATCAGCTGCTGGCGCGGGTGGGCCTGGCCCACGCCGCGCGCCGCTACCCGTACCAGCTCTCCGGCGGCATGCGCCAGCGCGTGCAGATCGCCAGGGCGCTGCTCGGCCAGCCCGACATCCTGCTGATGGACGAGCCGTTCGGCGCGCTCGACTACCAGACCCGGCTGGCCATGCAGGAGCTGCTGCTGGATCTGTGGAGCGAGTTCCGGCCGACGGTGCTGTTCATCACCCACGACGTGGGCGAGGCGGTGTTCGTCGCCGACCGGGTCGTGGTCCTTGGCCGTCCCGGCCGGGTGAAGCACGAGGTCACCGTGCCGGCACCCAAGCCGCGCGACCGCTCCTTCCTCACCAAACCGCTGTTCGTCGAGCTGCAGGCGCAGCTGCTGGACGCCGTCCAGCGCGAGGCGCGGCTCGGCCTGGTCTCCCAAGTTCCAAACGCATGAAGGTAATCGCCGTGCCCAACGCTCTCCGCTCCCTCGTCAACCCCCTCCGCCGTTCCCTGCGGGCCGCCGCGCTGGCGCTGTCGCTCGCCGCCGCCGGCCCGGCCATGGCCGGCGAGGCGCCGCTCAAGTTCAAGTGGGGCGCGCCCACCGCCGATTACTACCCGCTCTACGTCGCCATCGATCTCGGGCTGTTCGAGAAACACGGTCTGGCGCCGGAGTTCTTTTGGTTCCCCACCGGCGCGCCGCTGCTGGCCGGCCTCAAGAGCGGCGACATCGACGTGGTGACCACCGGCCTGGCCACGGTGTTCGCGCTCGGCCAGAACATTCCGCTGACGTTCATCGGCTGGGAAACCGACAGCGCCGCCGGCGCCGGCCTGGTGGTCAGCCCCGATTCGGGCATCCGCGACTACCGCGACCTGCCGAAGGCCAAGGCCATCGCCGCCGCGCCCGGCACCTGCGCCCAGACCGCCCTGGCGCTGGCGGCACGCAAGGCCGGCGTGCCCTACGACAGCCTGAAGGTGGTGAACATCCCCCCGCCGCTGTACGCCAACGCCTTCCGTAGCCAAAGCATCGACGCCGGCCTGACCTGGGGCCCGTACGCCCAGACCCTGGCCGAGCAGGGGCTGAAAGTGGCCAACTGGGACGAGGACTTCGCGCCCGACGGCAGCGGCGTGTGCCCGTCCCTGATCGGCGGCCGCAAAGCGTTCTTCGCCAAGCATCCGGAAGTGCCCGCCAAGCTGGTGGCGATCCGCGCCGAGGCGCTGGCGGCGATCGAGCGCGATCCCCAGCTGGCGATCAAGGCCCTGGTCAACCGCCTGTCCATCAGCGAATCGGCCGCCAAGGCGTTGTTCGAGCGCACCTGGGGCGAGCACATGCCGCGCTTCGAGCAGGAGCTCTCGCCCGATTCGCCGTTCTCGCTGGTAGCCGCGCGCGGCGGCCTGGCGGCCAAGCTGCACCTGGCCGGCGAGCTGCTACACGAAGCCGGCACGCTGGCGGCGCCGCTGAGCTGGG
Source organism: uncultured Alkalilimnicola sp. (assembly GCA_937951875.1). Lineage (GTDB taxonomy): Bacteria > Pseudomonadota > Gammaproteobacteria > Nitrococcales > AK92 > JAAYIK01. The sequence goes on from CALGAN010000056.1 coordinate 82,382, forward strand.
AGCAAATCAACGCCGCCATCGATCCGTCCTACATCCGCGCCTACGTCGAGCGCCGCAACCAGGCGCAGGGCGGCAGCCAGCCGAAGGAGAACCGCTCATGAGCCGCGCCTCCGCGCTCCGGCTGCCCACCTGGGCCTGGTCGCTGCTCGGCCTGGCCACGGTCGCCGCGGCCTGGACCCTGGTCACCAACCTGGGCTGGGTCACCGAAACCTACCTGCCGAGCCCGCAGCGGCTCGGCGGCGAGCTGCTGACCCTGCTCGAGCGCGGCTACCGCGGCGCGCCGCTGCACGAGCACATCGGCATCAGCCTGTGGCGCACCCTGAGCGGCTTCGCCGTGGGCGCGCTGCTGGGTGTGCCGCTGGGCCTGTTCACCGGCCACAACCGCACCGCCGGCGCCCTGGTGGCGCCGCTGGTGGCGTTCCTGCGGCCGATCCCGCCCATCGCCTTCATTCCCATGGCGGTGCTGTATTTCGGCCTAGGCGAGACCGGCAAGGTGGTGCTGATCGCCTTCACCGCCTTCAACTACGCCCAGCTCAACGCCCACGCCGGTGCCGCCGGCGTGCCCGAGTCCTATCTGCGCGCCGCCCGCTCCATGGGCCTGAGCGAGCGGCAGATCTTCTGGCGGGTGATCGTGCCGGCGGCGGTGCCGCAGATCTTCACCGGCCTGAAGGTGGCCATGGCGCTGAGCTGGGCGGTGGTGGTGGCGGCCGAGCTGGTCGGCGCCCAGCGCGGCATCGGCTTCATGATCTCCGACGCCGCCCAGCTATTCCGCATCCCCGTGGTGTTCATCGGCATCGCCTGCATCGGCGTGATCGGCCTGCTGCTCAACGCCGCCCTCAACGCGCTGCAGCGCTACCTGGTGCACTGGGAGCGCCACGCCTGACCGTACCCCCTCGCAACCCGCACATATGGAAGGAATACCGACATGACTTCGTATCTGACCGCCAAGTCCACGCAGAACCTCGTCGACATCGAGAGCCGCTACAAGCTCATCAAGCCCCGCCCGCAGCTGCCGAACTTCGCCGCCTACATCGAGGGCGTCGACCTGAGCCGGCCGCTGTCCCAGGCGGTCAAGGACGAGCTCTACCAGGCGCTGCTCGATTTCGAGCTGCTGCTGCTGCCGCCGCAGAAGCTCACCCCCGCGCAGCATCTGGACCTGGCCTCCGCCTTCGGCCCGATCTCGCCGGGTGCGTTCTTCGACCGCAGCAAGGAGCACAGCCAGATCGAGGTGATCGAGACCGACGCCAAGCGCCCGCCGGCCATCGACCACTGGCACAGCGACCTGAGCTGGCTGGCCGAGCCGCCGGCCGGCACGGTGATCCAGATCACCGAGGGCCCCGAGGTGGGCGGCAACACCGTGTGGGCCAGCACCACCAAGGCGTTCGCGGCGCTCTCCCCCGGCCTCAAGGAGTACCTGCGCGGCCTCACCGCCACCCACACCTGGGAGGTGAGCAACTGGCGCAATTACCTGGAAGGGTTCGGCGAGGAGGTGCTGGGCAACGCCCTGCGTCATTTCAAGCCGGTGTCGCACCCGGTGGTGCTGACGCACCCGGATTCCGGCAAGGAGGCGCTGTTCGTCAACGAGACCTTCACCAAGAAGATCGACGGCGTCACCGGCCCGGAGAGCCGCGGCATCCTGCATTTCCTCTACAACTGGATCAAGCAGCCGGAGTTCATCTACTCCCACAAGTGGGAGCGCAACGGCATCGCCATCTGGGACAACCGCACCACCCAGCACTACGCCTCGGCCGACTACTGGCCGCACCGGCGGGTGAACCGGCGCGTGACCTTCGACGCCCGCGGCGTCCAGCGCAACACCGTCAACCTGCTGAGCGTGGTGGGCGGAGACACCCATCGCCCGCAGAAGGTTTACGGGACTTGAGGCGCGCCATGCTCGCCTCGTTACGCACCCAGGAGCTGGAGCTCCATTACCACGACGACGGGCCGGCCGCCGGCCGGCCCGTGGTGCTGCTGCACGGCTGGCCCGACGCTCCGGATACCTGGGAGCCGCTGCTGCAGGGCCTGCACGCCGCCGGCTACCGCACGCTCCGCCCTTACCTGCGCGGCTTCGGGCCGACCCGCTTCCTGCGCGTCGACGGCCCGCGCAGCGGCCAACTCGGCGCCATCGCCAGCGACATCGTCGAGTTCATCCGCGCTGTCGCCGATCAGCCGGTGTTCCTGGTCGGCCACGACTGGGGCGCGCGCTGCACCTACATCATCGCCAGCCAGGCGCCGCAGCTGCTGCGGCGCTGCGCGGCGCTGTCGGTGGGCTACGGGCGCGGTGATGGGCTGTCGCTGCGGCAGGCGCGGAACTACTGGTACCAGTGGTACTTCAACACCCCCCTGGGCGAGCAGGCGCTGGCCGCCGACCGCCGCGCCTTCTGCCGCTACGTCTGGCAGGTCTGGTCGCCGGGCTGGCGCTTCGACGACGCCGCCTTCGAGCGCACCGCCGCGGCCTTCGACAACCCGGATTGGCTGGCCGTGACCGTGCACTCCTACCGCCACCGCTGGGGCCTAGCACCGGGCGACGGCCGCTACGACGCGCTGGAACGGGCGCTGAGCGCGGAGCCGCCCATCCGGGTTCCCACCCTGGTGCTGCACGGTGCCGACGACGCCTGCAACGACCTGTCCACCTCGGCCGGGCGCGAGCACCACTTCCCGGCTGGCCTGCGCCGCCTGGTGCTGCCGGGCGTCGGCCACTTCCCGCAACGGGAAGCGCCGGCGGAGGTGCTCGCGGCCATCACCGAGTGGTTCGCGGCGGCGTGACGGCCGGCAGACGGCCGAGCCGATGTGCCGTAGTTGGCGCTGGGCGAGGAATTACGTTCCCCTCGCAGGGGAGGACTAGGGAGAGGGGGTCAAACAACCCGCGAATCACAACATATTGAAGAAAATGAGGTTTTTGCCGCTGGACGGCTTCTGCGGCACAGGTGGGGCGGCGGACAGCCCTGTGGTTATTCTTGGAGTTCTGGATGCCCGCTTGCGCGGGCATGACGACCTACCGCCCCTAGCGGCCGCCTCTCCGCGCCGCAGACAGTCCACAGCCGCCGAAGGCTCGGTAGCTACCCCGCTCAGTTCACGTCGAACCGGAACAGCCCGTCGACGACCCGCACCGGCGTCGACGGCGTCTCGCCCTGCAGCTCGGCGACGAAGCGGCCGTCGATGTAGTCGATGGGCGTGCGCGGGTCGTTCGGCGTCAGGTACTCGATATACGTGATGTCGATGCGGCAGCGTCCTGGCGCGGCAGTGGACAACGCCAGGCCCGGCGCCGCGAATTCGAGCGAGGTGGTGCCGGACAGCTCGGCGCGGCACGGGTAGCTGCGCGGGAAGTCGTCCGGGGCGAAGCCGTCGATGTGCAGGCGCCAGCCAGTGGTGCCGCCGGCCTCGAAGGCGGCGATGTGCAGGCCGCGGGCGTCGGCGTAGGACGGCTCGGCGGTGGCCGGGTCGATGTAGATCGCGTAGTTGCGGCCGGCCACCGTGCCCTTGATGCCGTGGCTGAGGCTGGCGCTCTGCCGCCAGGCGGGCAGGTCGGCGACGGTGATGCCGGTGGGCATGCCCGCCTGCTCGTACTCGACGTCGTAGAGCGTGCCGTCGGCGCCGACCACGAAGCGGTAGGTGCGGCTGCCGGTGCGGACGACGATCGACTGGTCGGCCGCGCGCCGATCCTCGACCGCGACCACCTCGGCGGCGGCGAACGACAGCGCTTCCTCGCCCTGGAAGCTGGCGCTGCCGTCCGTGGCGACGATCAGCTGACTCCAAGCCGGCTCGCCGAGATAGACGTTGCGCGGCGCATAGGTACCGGCATAGCAGGCGAGCAGCGGCCCGTCCTCGCCGCAGCCGCCGGGATTATCGACCACCGGCGGCGGTTCGGGCGCCGGCGGCGCATCGCCGCTTCCCCCTCCTCCGCCACCGCCGCAGGCGGTCAGCAGCAGGCCGAGGGCGAGCAGGCAGGAAGACACATACAAGGGTTTCATCGATCGGTCTCCAATCCGGGGTCGAGCGGAACGCTCAGGCGCAGCGCCTCGTAACGGCTGGCGCGCGCCTCGTCGTAGGCTTGCTGTAGTAGCTCCAGGGCACGGCGGTCGAGCTTGTCGGCCTGGTCGAGCACCGCCTGGAAAGTGCGCTCGTAGTGCTCGCGCGGGGCCACCAGCACCCGCAGCTCCGCCCGCGCCGACGGCCCGGCGTCGGTCGGCAGCGGCGCCGCCAGCTCGACGCTGGCGCCGGGCGCCAAGCGGGTGTCGAAGGCTTCGTGCTGCAGGCTGACGTCGACTTGCCAGCCGATGACCCGCTCGGTGAGCACGCGCTCGCCGCCGGCGTCGATCAGCACCAGCTGGGCGTAGACCTTGGGCACCATGTAGGTCGGGAAGTGATGGCCAGCGCCGCTGTTGGTCAGCCGCGCGCGGACCTCGCCGGCGTCGACCGTCAGCGCCGGCGTGAGCGCCGCGGCCACCATCTCCGGCGTGTGCACGCCGCGCCAGAGGTGGCGCCGCTCGGGCATGTGGCAGGACTGGCAGCTCACGCCGCGCGCGGCGAAATCGCTGGCGCGCCACTGCTCGTAGGTGTCCTCGCGCAGCTTGCCGGCGGTGCGTGGGCCATCGGCCGGGAATTGATGGCAGGCGGCGCAGAAGCGGCTGTCCTCGAAAGCGGCGGATACGGTGAAGCCGCCGTGCGGCGCGCGGTCCGGATCGACGCCCGGCCGCGGCGGCGGGCCGAAGCGCTGGTGGCGGCGCACATGGCAGCCGGCGCAGGTCAGACCGGCATGGCCCAGGTCGGCCGGCACGTAGGCCGGCGGCGGCTCGGCGGGCGCGCCGGCCCAGCCGTGCTCCCGCGCCAGCAGCGCCTTCTGCTCGGCCAGCGGCGCGTGGCAATCCAGGCACTGGTTGGCCTCGGCCTGCGGCAGCAGCCGCAGCTGCCAGAGGATGCCGGCGGTCATGCTGCGGCTGTGCAGGCTACTGCGCCAATCGGCGTACTGGCTGGCATGGCACTGGCCACAAGCGGCGGGATCGAGGGAAGCCTCCAGCGCCGTGAATGCGGCCGGCGGCGAGCCCTGCGGCGGCAGCGGCCGCTGCCAGTGCCGGTCCAGAAACAGCGCCGGGTCCGGCGTCGGCGCCGGACCCGGCCGCAGCGCAAGGACCGCCGCGACCGCGGCGAGCAGCGCCGCGGCCGCCAGCAGCCAGCGTTTGCCGTGCCGCATCAGGCGCGCCGGATCTTCCAGGTGAAGGTGCCGTTCTGCTCCTGCTTCTCCAGCAGCTGATCACCGCTGGCGGTGCACAGATAGGTGATCGACTCGCCCGAGGACGGGTTATCGAACACCACGGTCAGCTGCTCACCGCTGCTCAGCTTCTTGAGCGCCTTCTCGGTGTAGATCTGCACGTGCGGGCAACCGTAGCCGGTGACGTCGAGCCGATAGGCGCCGTCGCCGGTCTTCTCGAAGGTCACGGTTTCCTTGAGTTTGATCGCCATGTCGCGTTACCTCTCGCTTTAGAAATCGACGCCGCTGCGGGCGATGCGCCACTCGATCCAGCGCTTGATCAGCTTCACCGACAGCCAGCCGCCCACGGTCATGCCGGCCAGGAACACCCAGCCGCTGACATCGCCGTTGGTGACAGTGGCGAAGAAGGCGCCGATATTGCAACCCATGCCGATGCGCGAGCCGATGCCCATCAGCGCGCCGCCGACCAGGGCCAGCGTCGCCGTCTCCAGGTTCGGCAGCTTCCATTTGAACTCGCCGGTGAGGTTGGCCAGGATCGCCGAGCCGAGGATGATGCCGATCGACATCATGCCGGGCGCGTTCAGCAGCGGGTTGGGCAGGCCATTCTCCAGGCCGAAGAAGATGTTGTCGTCCATGGTCAGGCCGAGCTTGCTCAGCACCCAACCGCCCCACTGCGCCTCCTGGGTGGTGATGTACCAGTAGCCGGGGTCGAACACGCTGTCCTGCAGCGACAGGCCGTCGGTGAAGCCCATTCGCGCCAGCAGCTCGCCGAAGTTGAAGATCTCGTAGTGGTCGCGCAGCTCGCCGGTCACCAGCATCTGCAGCCCGGCGAACACGCCCAGGCCGAGGCCGGCCAAAGCGGTGTTGCGCGACTGCTTGAGCATCGCCCACACCCCGCGCAGCTCGTAGCCCAGCTTGCCGGCCGGCCCGGGCCGCTCGCGCAGATAGATGCGCCGGTAGTTGAAGACGTACAGCAGCAGCAGGATGACCAGGGCCGGCAGCACCGCCACTAGCAGCGCGTTGCCCAGCAGGTAGCTGGTCAGGGTCGGCGGCAGCTTCAGGTAGTCGGCCACGGTGGCGCCGGATAGCTGCCAGAGGTAGCCGGCGGTGAACTGGTCGAACCAGCCCTGGGTGGCGCTGAGCTCCTCCGGCAGATCGACGGTGCCGGCGGCCTCGGTCCAGCTCGCCGGCACCAGCGCGTCGAGCCAGCCACCGGCGCTGACCAGCCAGGCCTGGGAGAAGGAGATCGCGAACAGCACCAGCACACCGTTGAGGTTGCCCTCGCCGGTCTTGTACAGCGAGCTGGACGCGCAGCCGCCGGCGAACACCATGCCCACGCCGAAGATCGCGCCGCCGATCAGCACGTGCCAGCCCAGCGGGTGAGCCTGGAAGCTGTTGAAGCCGGCCGCCTGGATCAGCGCCGAGATCAGCGCGTACAGCACCACGGCGATCATCACGCCCACCGCCATGCGCGGCACGCCGACGGCGAACAGGTCGCGCACCGCCGAGGCCATGCAGAAGCGGCCGTACTGCAGCAGCACGCCGTAGATCACGCCGAACCAGGTGTAGACCAGCAGATAGACGAAGCGGCTGTCGATCGACAGGTAGATCGCCGAGGCGATCACCAGCGCGCCGACGATCAGCGCCGCCGGCAGCAAGCCGCCGCGGCGGGCGATACCGCCCGCCGCGGCCGCAACGGCCGAGGATGACTGTGACATGACCCGTCTACTCCCCCGCTACAGGATGAACTGGAAGCCCAGCGTGGTGATGTGGTTGTCCTGCAGCGCCGGCGTGGCCGGGTTCGGGTTGGCGTAGTCGTGGCGCTGGTGTTCCAGGGTCAGCTTCAGCTTCTGACCGTCGAGGTAGTAGTTGAGGCCGAAGCTGTTGATGCGCCGATCCAGGGCGCCGCCGGCGAGGTTGTACTCGATGCCGTCATGGCGGGCGAACAGCTGCAGGCGACCTGGCCCGATGGGACGCGGGAACAGGTAGCCGGCCTTGACGTAGAAGCCCTCGACCTCGGTGGTCACCGGCAGGGCCGGATCGGGCGAGCGGTTGATGGCGTCGCCGAGGTCGTAGTTGAAGTAGGCGCTGGAGAACGTGTAGGTGCCGCTCTTGAACGGGTACTCGAAGAACACGTCCGCGGTCCAGGCGCGATAGTCCTTGGAATCGCGCTTGTTCGGATAGTCGGCGTAGGCCGCGTCGGCCTGGTAGTCGGCCGCCAGACCGATGGTGAAGATCTTGCGGGTGCCCAGGTAGGTGCCGCGGTAGCCGTAGTCGTACTCCGGATCGAGCGCGCTCCAGTGCACGCGGGCGGTGATGCGCGGCGAATCCTTGGGCACCTCGCTGCCCTCGCGCCCGTCGGCCACCATCAGCCGGTACTGGAAGGCGGCGTCGCGCAGATTGCCCCAGATCGCCACGCCGGTGTCGCGGCTGCCGCCGAACGGCGTGTAGGAGATGTCGCCGCGGTCCAGGGTGAGCGGCTCCAGGCAGGCCTCGAGGTTCTCGCGCGAGAAGGTGTTCTTGAAGCGGCCGAAAATGAAGCGCGCCTCGTCGCGATAGTCGACCGTGATGTAGGCATCGCGGTAGTAGACCTCGCGATCGTCGTTGCCGCCCTTGCTGTCGTTGCCCGACTCCAGCTGGGCGTAGAAGCCGATGAGGTCGTTGTACTGGCCGCTCAGGGTGATGCGGTTGCGGCGCAGGAACACGTCGGTGGAGCTGCCGTCGTGGGTGTTCGAGGTGTAGCTGCGGTTCTGCGCCCAGATCTGCAGCGAGTAGCCGAGCTGCACGAAGCCTTCGTCGCCGAACTCGATGGTCGGCGCCGCCTGGGCGGTGCCGGCCAGCGCCGCGGCCAGGGCGAAGGCCGCCGCCCGCCGCGGGCTCGCGAATTGCCGAATGTTATGGATACGCACGGGTGTTATTCCTGGTGATCAGTTGCCGAGGATTTTCCGGTAGCGGTCGGCGAGGCCGTCGACCTCGCCGGCGACATGGCAGCCGGCGCAGGCTTGCTCGGGCGCCGAGACCGGGTTGGCGAGCAGGTTCTTGTGCGCGATCTCCTGCTTGAGGATGCGCGGATTGCCCTGATGGCAGCCGGCGCAGGAGTAGTTGACGCTGGCGTGCTGGTGGTGCCAGGGCGCGGTGTTCGGATCGCTGGCCGGCGCCTCGGCGCGCTTGCCGTTGTGGCAGCGGAAGCAGCTGGACGCACCCAAGCCGCAGGCGTTGGCCAGCGGCACCGGCGAGAGCGCCTCGGCGCCGCTGCCCAGCGCGCTCAGCGCCTCGCTGCCCCAGCCGGACTGGTCGGCGGCCAGCGGTGCCTCGTCCTCGACGCCGGACGTCAGGTAGGGACTGCCGAGGGCCAGCACCACGCCGAGCAGCAACAGTGCCATCCACAGCGACACGGCGCGGGCGCCGACCACGGCGACGTTCTTGAAAGTGGCGAGTAGAGCGGGTCGATTGGTCTTCACGGTGTCATGCCTTCTCTATTCGGTAATGCCCGCGGCGCCGCGTTGCCGCGCGGCGCCGTCGCGGATGTCGCGCTCGGACAAGCCGTCGCTGCAGATGCAGACCGGGCCGTCGCGAAAGCGCAGCCGGCCCTTGCGGGCGGGCCGAGCCGGGGTTTCGCCTGCGCGCTCGCCCGCCGCGGCCGCCGCCTCCGGGACCGCCGGCGACGCCGGCGCCTCGGCGGCCGCGGCGGCGCCCGCGAGCAAAAGAGCGACGGCGCTCAACACGGCGAGCAGGAAAGTGCGCAAGACGATGGACTCCTTACGGGATGAACGGACCGGCCGCCGTCGCCGTCCCTGGCGAGTCCTCCTTGTGTGTCGGCGTCCGTATTCGCTTCAGGGCGTCACTCAGCCGCCGCAGGGGTTGGGCGGCAGCACCGGCCCGCTCCCACCGCCGCCGCCACCCGAGCCGTTGTCCGAACCCGGGTTGCCGCCGCCGTTATCGCCGTCGCCGGCCGGCGCCTTGTAAGCCTTGTCCTCGCGGATCACCCGGTCGGTGCTGGTGCCGTACGGGTCGATGATGCGCGGCGGGGTCTTGGCGGCCGGATCGTCCGGGTTGGACCAGGCGTTGCGCGGCGCGATGTTCTCCTGCAGGTTCAGGAAGTACGGCGCCGACAGCACGTCGGTGCGCCAGGGCGAGTCGGCCGGCAGGACCTCCACGCCGTTGCGATCCAGCACGCCGCCGGTGAGCGAGTTCCATTCGATGTTGGCGGCGTCGTAGAGCCGGGTCGGCAGGCCGAGGATGACGGCCGAGGCGATGGTGGCCACCGCCGCGCGCGCCGAGGTCTCGCACCACAGATAGACCACGTCGCCCGGCTGGTAGGCGCGGCCCGGCCCGACCAGCTGATAGGTGCCGTCGACGAAGCCGCGGCCCTCGGCGTCGACCTCACCGTTGAGGTAGGCGCGCAGCTCGGCCTTGGACTTGTAGCGACCGGTGGACAGGTCGATCAGGTTGGTCCAGTTCAGCTGCAGCGCGCCTCGCTGGTGGCCCTGGCGGCTGCCGCCGTTCTGGAACGAGGCGTAACGGTTGGCCAGCGGCGTGCCAGCCTCGGAGGTCTCGCCGGCGCTGTACTGCTCGCGGCTGCGGCCGTCCCAGAGGAACACGCCGTCGTCGAGCACGTTCTCGTCGCGCGGCGGCAGCACGTTGATCACGTCCTCCAGCGTGGCCTGCAGGATGGTGTTGTCCACCGGCAGGTCCTTCACGCTGCTGACCTGCTTGTTGATGATCGGGCTGGGCTGGTTCGGTACCGCCTCGGTGAACGGCACGTTGGTGAAGTCCTCCGGACCCCAGTCGCCGCTCAGGTGGTTGTTGCCGCCGTCGAGCACGGCCAGGTTCTTGGCGTCCACGCCCCAGTAGCGGAAGGTGTACCAGCAGCGTCCCTGGTCCATGGCGGCGTTGCCGCCGGTGCCCTGGGCGCAGACGATCAGGTCGCGCTCGACGTCGATGCCGTACTTGCGGATCAGCCGGTCGACGCTGGGACCGGACAGAACGATGCCGGCGATCTCGGTGACGCCGTTGAAGCGCGCCTCGCGCCAGCCGTTCTCCAGGTAGGTGAAGACGTTGCGGTTGTCCGGCTTGATGAACTCATAGCCGGCCGGACCTTTGGTCTGCTGCAGGATCACCAGCTTGCCGGTGATGCCGACCGGGCGGTTGCGCTCCCAGTCGCTGATCCAGCGCTTGAGGGTACGGCCGGTGACGAGGCCATTGACGTTGTCGTCGTAATTCTCGGCCGACTCCTGCGCGATGTCCTGCGGCGTGTTCACGCGCAGGCTAGCGCCGGGGTTCGGCGAACGGTTGGCGTCACTGCTCTCGCCGCCGCAGCCGGCCAGCGTCAGGCCGAAAGCCATGAGCAAGCCTAGGGCGGCAGGTCGAGTGACACGGTGGCGGGACGAAAGACTGGTCATGTTGGCCCGATACCCTCTGAAAAATGACAGTGGTCGTGACGGCGGCGAAGCCTCTGTATGCCGCCGTCGGCGCAGCCCACTAGGCAGAAAGCGTGCCAAGCCCTAAAAACCGTGAAATATCACGGGTCATGCCCCGATATGCCGGTCCGCCGGTGCGCGCGACCGCCTTCCCGCCCCTCATCCCGCCATCATTCGCCGGCCAACTGCTGTTCGATTGGCTGTACAGCAGCAATCGTTGCTGCCAGATCACCAATCAAAACGATATAAGCTAATAGCAACAAACGCTTATTGGTTATCAGAACACCGGTTATATTGACGCCAAGTTATATCGAGGCCGCCTTAGTCATCCGTGCTGGCGTCACCCCCTGCGTTTCGCGTTGCTTCCAAGGACGGGGGCGTTCGTAGAGAGCCGAACGTGTCCTTCGTTACCCTGCCCGCCCTCCGAGAGGTCAAACCCGAGCGCGCCACCGCGCTGGTGTTCGAAGATGCGCACTCGCGCGCGCTGCTCGAACGCATCGAGCGCATCGCGCCCAGCGATGCCTGCGTGCTGATCACCGGCGAAACCGGCACCGGCAAGGAGCTCGTGGCTCGCCACGTGCACGCCATGAGCCGGCGCCGGGACCGGCCGTTCGTCGCGGTCAACTGCGGCGCGCTGACCGACTCGCTGGTGGAGAGCGAGCTGTTCGGCCATGAGAGAGGCGCGTTCACCGGCGCCCACGCCACCCTGCCCGGCTGGTTCGAGCAGGCCGATGGCGGCACCCTGTTCCTGGACGAGATCGGCGAGCTGCCGCTGCCCGCGCAGGTCAAGCTGCTGCGGGTGCTGCAGGAGCGGGAAGTAGTGCGGCTGGGCTCACGCACGCCGATCCCGGTGGACGTGCGCATCATCGCCGCCACCAACGTCGAGCTGGCGGAGGCGGTGGCTGCCGGCCGCTTCCGCGAGGATCTGTTCTACCGCATCCACGTCGCCGCCCTGCGGCTGCTGCCGCTGCGCGAGCGGCCCGGCGACATCCTGCCGCTGGCGCGCTTCTTCGCGCAGCGCTACGCCCGCCAGCTGGGGCTGGGAACCGCGACCCTGTCGCCGAACGCCGAGCGCAAGCTGCTCGCCCATCCCTGGCCGGGCAACATCCGCGAGCTGGAGAACACCATCCACCACGCGCTGCTGCTGTGCCGCCATCAGCGCATCGAGGCGGACGACATCCAGCCGGCGCCGTTGCGGCCGACGCCGACGGCGCCGATCGCCCCCGCCGCGCCGCCGGCGACGGCACCGGCCAGCCCGCCGCCCTCGGCCATGCAGCAGCTCGAGGAGGCGCTGACCGCACTGTTCGAGGAAGCGCCGGACAACCTGTACACCCGGGTGGAGGACGCGCTGATCCTCGGCGCCCTCCGCTTCTGCAACGACAACCAATCGCAGGCGGCGCGCCTGCTGGGCATCACCCGCAACGTGCTGCGCGGCCGCCTGGCGCGGCTGGCGGAGCCGGTGGCGGCCGCGCGCGAACCTTAACGAACGGACGCAAGGAGCCCGACCATGAACCGCTTTCCCCTCTTGCTCGAACCGTCGGAGCTGGCGTCCCGGCTCGGCGAGCCCGGCCTGCTGATCGTCGACGTGGGCAAGGAAGCCGTGTACCGGCAGGCGCACGTGCCCGGCGCGATCCACCTCGACTACCGGCGCCTGCAGCGCGGCACCCCGCCTGCTCCGGGCCTGCCGCCGGCGCCGGCGGAGATCGCCGCGCTGCTGTCGGAAATCGGCCTGACGCCGGAAACCCACGTGGTCGCCTACGACGACGAGGGCGGCGGCCGCTCGGCGCGGCTGCTGTGGCTGCTGGAGCTGGTAGGCCACCGCCGCTACAGCTGGCTCAACGGCGGCGTCCACGCCTGGCTCGCCGACGATCTGCCGTTCGAGTCGACGCCCAACGCGCCGACCGCCGCCCGCTACGAGGTGAGCGCGCTGAACGACCGGGCGATCGCCGACCTCGACTACGTACTGGCGCGCCATCGCGATCCCGACGTGGTGGTGTGGGACGCCCGCTCGCGCGAGGAATACGAAGGCCGGCGACCGCTGGCCGCCAAGGCCGGCCACATTCCCGGCGCCGTGAACTACGAGTGGACGGCGGCTCAGGACATGGAGCGCGACGGCCGTCTGCGCGATCTGGAGACGGTGCGCGCCGAATTGGCGGCGCTGGGCATCGACGGCGGCAAGGAGATCATCACCCACTGCCAGACCCACCACCGCTCCAGCTTCACCTGGCTGCTCGGCCGCATCCTCGGCTTCGAGAACATCCGCGGCTACGCCGGCTCCTGGTCGGAGTGGGGCAACCGCCCCGAGACCCCGGTGGAACGCGCCTGATCAAATCGGATTCGGCTTTTT
>CALGAN010000057.1 GCA_937951875.1 uncultured Alkalilimnicola sp.
GGCTCGCCGAGCCGGTACTCCTGCATGTGGATCTTGCCGTGCTTATAGATCACCAGCCGCAGGTAATCGGAGAGGGCGTTGACCACCGATACGCCGACGCCGTGCAGACCGCCCGAGACCTTGTAGGAGTTCTCGTCGAACTTACCGCCGGCGTGCAGCACGGTCATGATCACTTCGGCGGCGGAACGGCCTTCCTCCGGGTGGATGTCCACCGGGATGCCGCGGCCGTTGTCGGAGACGGTGACCGAGTTGTCGGTATGCAGGGTCACGTCGATCTGGGTGCAGTAGCCGGCAAGCGCCTCGTCGACCGAGTTGTCGACTACCTCGAACACCATGTGGTGCAAGCCGGTGCCGTCATCGGTATCGCCGATATACATGCCAGGGCGCTTGCGCACGGCATCCAATCCGCGCAATACCTTGATGCTGCTAGAGTCGTAAGTCGGCTGATCGGTCATAGAATGTCCCTCTAAGGAAGTGGGATTATACCACCTCCTGATACGCCCCCTGTTCCACGTGGAACCATTTGGCTTCGCCGGCGGGCAATACGAGCGCATCGCGCTCGGTGCAGGTGATGAACGCCTGCGCCCCCACGTCGACCAACACCTCGAGCACCTCCTTGCGGCGCTCGCTATCCAATTCCGCCGGCAGATCGTCGATCAGCAGGATGGCCTGGCCGGCACCGGCCGCCTGCACGAGCTGCGCCTGCGCCAGCAGCAGAGCGATGGCGGTCATTTTCTGCTGGCCGCGCGACAGCCGATGCTGGGCGTCCACCCCGGCGCTACGGATGACCAGCTCCGAGCGATGAGGACCGTACAGGGTGTAGCCGACGTCCAGCTCACGCGCGCGACCTTGTTCATATGCTTCCGCCAGGGTGCGCTCTTGAGGCCAGCCGCTGCGGTAGGCGAGGGTGATCGAGGCGTCCGCCAGCCAACGCTCCAGCAACGGCGCAGCGGCCGCGGTCAGCGCTTCGACGAACCACCGGCGAGCACGGTCCGCTAGCTCGCCGGCAGCTGCCAGCTCCGGCTCCCAGGAGCGCGCCAGGCGCAAGTCGCCAAGACGCAAGGCGGCGTTGCGCTGGCGCAGCGCGCGATCGTAGCGCCGCCACACCGCGTGATAGTCATGTTCCACGTGGAACACGCCCCAACCGATGAAGCTGCGCCGCACCGTCGGTCCGTCCGCCAGCAGGCGCTGACTCTCGGTGTTGATCACCTGCACCGGGAAATAGCGGGCCAGCACCGACAGGCTGGTGACTTCCTCGCCATTGATACGTACCTGCGTGCGCTCCCGCGAGCGCGATATGCCAACGCGCGCGATGCCGTGCTGGGAATCGCCGACCTGAGCACGAATCACCAACGCGTCGGCGTCGACGGCAATGAGCTGCTCCGGGCGGGTGGTGCGAAAGGAGCGGACCCGCGCTAGGAAATGGATTGCTTCGAGCAGACTGGTCTTGCCGGCGGCGTTGGGCCCGAACACCACGTTCAGGCCCGGCCCCGGTTCGATGGCAACGGAGTGGAGATTGCGGAAATGCTCGACTTCGAGCCGTTGCAGAGACATGCCCTCGCTAGAGCCGCATGGGCATCACGACGTACTTGCTGCTGCTGTTGCCCTTACCGCGAATGAGGCAGCTGCTGTTGGCGTCGGTGAACACGATTTCCACTTCGGCCTCGTCGATGGCGCCCAACGCGTCGAGCACGTAGCTGGCGTTGAAACCGATCTCGAACGCCTGGCTCGAATACTCCACCGCCAGCTCCTCGTACGCCTCCTCCTGCTCGGGATTGTTCGACTGGATGCCGAGCAGATCGGCGCCGAGCCGGAAGCGCACGCCGCGATACTTCTCGTTGGAGAGGATGGAGGCGCGCACCAGCGCCTGCCGCAGGCTCTCGCGGTCCGCGACCATGACCTTGTCGGCGGCCGAGGGAATCACCCGCTGGTAATCCGGGAAGCGGCCGTCGATCAGCTTGGAGGTGAAGCGCAGATCCGGCGTGGTCACGCGCACGTGGTTGCTGCCGAGCGCGATCTCGGCGCTCTCGTCGCTGTGCTCCAGCAACCGCAGCAACTCCTGGATGCCCTTGCGCGGCACGATCACCTGCTTGGGCTCCGGCACCTGCACGTCGACCTCGACCTCCGCCAGCGCCAGGCGGTGACCGTCGGTCGCCACCGCGCGCAGCAGGCCGTTCTCGACCTCCAGCAACAGGCCGTTGAGGTAATAGCGGACATCCTGCAGCGCCATGGAGAAATGGGTCTGCTCGATGAGCCGCCGCAGGCGGGTCTGCGGCACCAGCAAGGGCTCCGGCGCGCCGATCTGATCGACCACCGGGAAGTCCGCCGCGGGCAGGGTGGAGAGCGTGAAGCGGCTGCGCGCCGCGGTCACCAGCGCGCGATCCTGCTCGATCGATACCTTGACCCGCACCTCGTTCGGGAGGTTGCGCACGATGTCCATCAGCTTACGCGCCGGCAGGGTGGCCCGCCCGGGCTCCTGCACCGCCACGGGAGCGCGCGCCTGCAACTCGACCTCGAGGTCGGTGGCGGTCAGCGATACTCCCGTGTCATCGGCGATCACCAACACGTTAGCGAGCACCGGCAGCGTCTGCCGACGTTCCACGACACCAATTACAGCCTGCAGTGGCTTGAGGAGTTCTTCCCGCCCGATCTCGAACTTCATGGCCCCGCCTAGAAATCTAGAAAAATGGAGTTTGGAACCTGCAACCGCGTCGCGCATCGCCAAACGGACCGTCGCCCGCGCGGGGGGCGAACGGCCGTCCACAGCCTAGCACAGGGGGCCGGCTCAGGTGGTCAACGTGCGCAGTAGATTGGCGTAATCTTCGCTGAACCGCGCGTCCGTTTCACGCAGTTCCTCGACCTTGCGACAGGCGTGCAGCACCGTCGTATGATCGCGGCCGCCGAAGGCGTCGCCGATCTCCGGCAGGCTGTGGTTGGTCAGCTCCTTGGCGAGCGCCATCGCCAACTGCCGCGGCCGGGTGATCGAGCGGCTGCGCCGCTTGGACAACAGATCGGCGACGCGGATCTTGTAGTACTCCGCGACCATCTTCTGAATATTTTCGATCGTGACCAGCTTGTCCTGCAGCGCCAGCAGGTCGCGCAGCGCTTCCTTGGTGAAATCCACCGTGATGGCCTGGCCGGTGAAGTGCGCGTTGGCGATCACCCGCCGCAGCGCTCCCTCCAGCTCGCGGATGTTGGAGCGCACCCGCTTGGCGATGAAGAACGCCACCTCCGGCGGCAGATCCACCCCTTCCTTGGCGGCCTTGCTCATCAGAATCGCCACCCGCGTCTCCAGCTCCGGCGGCTCGATGGCGACCGTCAAGCCCCAGCCGAAGCGCGACTTGAGTCGCTCCTCCAGCCCGTGCACTTCCTTCGGATAGCGGTCGCAGGTGAGGATGATCTGCTGATGGCCTTCGAGCAGGGCGTTGAAGGTGTGGAAAAACTCCTCCTGCGAACGCTCCTTGCCGGCGAAGAACTGGATGTCGTCGATCAGCAGCGCGTCGACGCTGCGGTAGTAGCGCTTGAACTCGTTGATCGCGTTGTGCTGCAGCGCCTTGACCATGTCGGCGACGAAGCGCTCCGAGTGCAGGTACAGCACCCGGGCGCTCGGGTTGTTGCGCAGCATCTGATTGCCCACCGCGTGCATCAAGTGGGTCTTGCCGAGACCGACGCCGCCGTAGATGAACAACGGGTTGTAAGCACCGCCGGGGTTCTCCACCACCTGCAGGCTCGCCGCGCGCGCCAGCTGGTTGGACTTACCCTCCACGAAGCTGTCGAAGGTGAAGTTGGGGTTGAGGTTGCTCTCCGACGGCCGCGGCAGCGGCCGCTCCTCGCGCCGGACCTGCACCATCGGCGCCGCGCGCGTGCTGCCGATCTCCAGCACCAGCTGCGGCGGATCGTCCGGGCGCAGCGCCACCAGCAGATCGCGGATGCGATCGGCGAAATGCTCCCGCACCCAGTCCAGCACGAAGCGGTTGGGCGCGTACAGCCGCAAACACTCGCTGTCCTCTTCCGCCTGCAGCGGCCTGATCCAGGTGTTGAGCTGCTGTTCGGGAATCTCCCGCTCCAGACTGCGCAGGCAAGATTTCCAGAGAGATTCACTCACGACGGTCGGCTCCCGTCCTCGCAGAGGCAAGTCGAAAGCTAACGAGTCTATACCGCCGCCCCTAAGTTATCCACAGGCCCGCGGTCGGCCTCGATTGACAGCATAGCCGCTTTCAAAGTACATTCGCCGGCTCGATTTTTGACCCTTAGCATTCACGATTTCGTAACGGGTGTCGTCATGAAGCGGCCTTTTCAGCCCAGCAAGATCCATCGCAAGCGTACCCATGGCTTCCGCGCCCGCATGGCCACCAAGAACGGCCGTAAGGTGCTCGCGCGTCGTCGCGCCAAGGGTCGTGCCCGTCTCTGCCCGTGATTTGACTTCCGAGCAGCCCGGTGCAGGCCTGCGGTTCCCCCGGCAGGCGCGCCTGACTCGGCCCCGCGACTATCAGCGGGTATTCGCCTCGGCGCGCCGGCTGGGCGATCGTTATTTTACGGTACTGGCGACGCCGAACGAGCTGTCGCATGCACGGCTCGGGCTCGCCATATCGCGGCGTAGCGCGCCTCGCGCCGTCGATCGCAACCGTATCAAGCGTACGGTTCGCGAGAGCTTTCGACACCGGCAGGACACCCTGGCGGCGGTCGACGTGGTGGTCATGGCCAAACCGGCCGCCCGCCAGGCGACCAACGAGGAACTGTTCCGGTCCCTAGAGCAGCAGTGGCGGCGGCTTGCCAAAGCATGACCCGGATCCCGATCCTGTTGGTCCGCATCTATCAGTGGCTGATCAGCCCGCTGATCGGTCCCTGTTGCCGCTTCCATCCATCCTGCTCCCATTACACCATCGAAGCGCTGTCCAAGCATGGCCTGCTGCGCGGCAGCTATCTGGCCGTGCGGCGCATCGCCCGTTGCCACCCCTGGCACCCCGGCGGCTTCGATCCCGTTCCTGACCCACGATCAGCGGAAAAGCGTTGATGGAATACCAACGTCTGTTCCTGTACACCGCACTCGGCATCCTGGCGATCCTGCTCTGGAACGCCTGGCAGGCGGATTACCATCAAGCGCCGGTGGCCACGGTCGCCACCGAGCAGCAGCCCGCGGCACCCGACGCGCCGAGCGCGCCCGCCGTCGGCGGCGCCCCGGCCGCGGCCCAGAGCGGCGGTGCGGCCGCCGCCGCGCAAACCGTGCGGGTGCTCACCGATCTGCTGGACGTGGAGATCAGCACCCGCGGCGGTGAAATCCGCCAGGTGCGGCTGCGCGAATACTCGGTATCGGTCAAGGATCCAACGCCCTTCACGCTGCTGTTCGCGCAGGGCAGCGAGCTGTTCGTCGCTCAATCCGGCCTGCAGGCGCAGGGCGGCGCGCCGGCGCCCGGCATCGACGCCATCTACCAGACGCCGCAGCTCGAATACACGCTGGCCGACGGTCAGGACGAGCTGGTGGTGCCACTGACCTGGACCAGCCCGGAAGGCATCGAAGTCACCAAGCGCTTCGTCTTCCGCCGCAACGATTATCTGATCGACCTGCAGCACCAGGTCCGCAACGGCAGCGACACGCCCTGGCAGGGCTTCCAGTACTCCCAGCTGCGCCGCTCGCCGGTGAGCGGCGCCAGCAGCATGTTCGTCGCCCACTCCTACACCGGCGGCGTGCTGCACAGCCCCGATGACCGCTATCAGAAGCTGAGCTTCGACGACATGGCGGAAAGCCGCCTGCAGCGCGACATCGCCAACGGCTGGCTGGCCATGATCCAGCACTACTTCCTGGCCGCGTGGATACCGCCGAGCGACGTGACCTACCGCTACTACACCCAGTACGTCGACGGGCATTACGTGTTCGGCGCCTCGTCGCCGTGGATGACGGTGGCGCCGGGCGACGAGGGACGCGTCGGCACGCGGCTCTACGTCGGCCCCAAGGAGCCGGATCGCCTGGAAGCGGTGGCGCCAGACCTGGAGCTGACCGTCGACTACGGCAAGCTGACCATCATCGCCAAGCCGTTGTACTGGTTGCTCGACAAGCTCCACAGCGTGGTCGGCAACTGGGGCTGGGCCATCGTACTGCTGACCCTGCTGATCAAGCTGGTGTTCTACAAGCTGTCGGAGACCAGCTACCGGTCGATGGCGCGCATGCGCACGCTGCAGCCGAAGATGCAGGCACTCAAGGAACGTTACGGCGACGACCGTCAGCGCCTCAACCAGGAGCTGATGGAGCTGTACAAGCGCGAGAAGATCAATCCGCTCGGCGGCTGCCTGCCGATCCTGGTGCAGATCCCGGTGTTCATCGCCCTGTACTGGGTGCTGCTCGAGAGCGTGGCGCTGCGCCAGGCCGAGTGGATCCTGTGGATCAAGGACCTGTCGGCCCCGGATCCGTATTTCGTGCTGCCCATCCTCATGGGCGTGTCGATGCTGGTGCAGCAGAAGCTCAATCCGGCGCCCATGGATCCCGTGCAGCAGCGGGTGTTCATGATCATGCCGGTGGTGTTCACGGTGTTCTTCCTGTTCTTCCCGGCCGGCTTGGTGCTGTACTGGGTGACCAATAACGTGCTGTCGATCGCCCAGCAGTGGGTGATCACCCGCCGTATCGAGAACGCCACCAAGGCCAAGTCGTAGCCGGCATGCGCGCGGGCCGCGGCGATACCATCTGCGCGATCGCCACGCCGCCCGGACGAGGCGGCATCGGCGTGGTTCGGGTTTCGGGACCGCAGGTTCCGGAACTCGCCCAGGCGATGCTGGGCGTGCTGCCCAAGCCGCGCCATGCCCATTTCGCCCGCTTTCTCGGCGCCGACGGCGAAGTCCTCGACGAAGGCCTCGCCCTGTACTTCCCGGCGCCGCGCTCGTTCACCGGCGAGCACGTGCTGGAGCTGCACGGCCACGGCGGCCCGGTGCTGCTGGAGCGACTGCTGCGACGCCTGCATGCACTGGGCGCGCGGCTGGCCCGGCCCGGTGAGTTCTCCGAGCGCGCCTTTCTCAACGGCAAGCTCGATCTCGCCCAGGCCGAGGCGGTCGCCGATCTGATCGCCGCCAATACCGAGGCCGCCGCCCGCGCCGCGCTGCGCTCGCTGCAAGGCGAGTTCTCGGCACGGATCCACGCGCTGGTGGAGGCCCTGATCGAGCTGCGGGTATACGTCGAGTCGGCCATCGACTTCCCCGACGAAGAGATCGACTTCCTCTCCGACGGCGCCATCGAGCGTCGTCTCGCCGCCATCGAAGACCAGCTCGCCGAAGTGCTGGTCGCCGCCCGCCGCGGGCAGCTGCTGCGGGACGGCATGACCCTGGTGATCGCCGGCCGCCCCAATGCCGGCAAGTCCAGCCTGCTCAACCAGCTGGCCGG
This sequence comes from uncultured Alkalilimnicola sp., assembly GCA_937951875.1. GTDB lineage: Bacteria > Pseudomonadota > Gammaproteobacteria > Nitrococcales > AK92 > JAAYIK01. The sequence continues at coordinate 7,367 of CALGAN010000057.1, forward strand.
CTACGACGCCGCCATCGTCACCGAGGTGGCCGGCACCACCCGCGACGTGCTGCGCGAGCAGATCCACATCGACGGCATGCCGCTGCACGTGATCGACACCGCCGGCATCCGCGACAGCGCCGACATCGTCGAACAGGAAGGCATCCGGCGCGCCTGGAAGGCGATCGAGAGCGCCGACCGCGTGCTGCTGGTAGTCGACGACCGCGAGGGTATCACGCCCGCCGAGCGCACACTGCTCGATCGGCTGCCGCCGGGCTGCGGCCTGACCGTGATCCGCAACAAGATCGACCTGAGCGGCGCCGCCCCGGCGCTGCTGCAAGGCCCCCACGGCCCGGAGCTGCGGCTCAGCGCCGCCACCGGCGCCGGCATCGATCTGCTGCGCCAGCATCTCAAGGCCAGCATGAATTACACGGAGGAGGGGGCTACCATTCTCGCCCGCAGGCGCCATTTAGAAGCGCTGGAGGATGCCGAAGCGCATCTGCGCGCCGGTCGGCGTCAGCTGGTCGAGCACCGCGCCGGCGAACTGCTGGCCGAGGAACTGCGCCTGGCTCAGCAAAGCCTGAACACCATCACCGGCGAGTTCACCAGCGACGACCTGCTCGGGCGCATCTTCTCCACGTTCTGCATCGGCAAGTAGCGACGGCGCTCGATAGCCCGTTTCTATTGCCTAGCTCGAATCCATCAATTGGCCCTGTAGGTCCAGGCACCGTAGAATGCCTTTCGACCTAGCCCGTCAACTACAAGGAGCAACACATGTCCTTAATCAACACTCCGATCAAGCCCTTCAAGGCTATGGCGTTCAAGGACGGCAAGTTCATCGAAGTCACCGACGCCGACGTCAAGGGCAAGTGGGCGGTGTTCTTCTTCTATCCCGCCGACTTCACCTTCGTCTGCCCGACCGAGCTGGGTGACCTTGCCGACAACTACGAGGAGTTCCAGAAGCTGGGCGTGGAGATCTACTCGGTTTCCACCGACACCCACTTCACCCACAAGGCGTGGCATGACAGCTCCGAGACCATCCGCAAGATCAAGTTCGCCATGATCGGCGACCCGACGGGTGAGATCACCCGCAACTTCGAGGTCATGCGCGAGGGCCAGGGTCTGGCCGACCGCGGCACCTTCGTGGTCGACCCGGACGGCATCATCCAGGCCATGGAAGTCACCGCCGAGGGCATCGGCCGCGACGCCTCCGACCTGCTGCGCAAGGTCAAGGCCGCGCAGTACGTCCGCAACCATCCGGGCGAGGTCTGCCCGGCCAAGTGGAAGGAAGGCGACAAAACCCTCGCCCCGTCCCTGGACCTGGTCGGCAAGATCTAAGTCCCCAGCCCGCTATGGGCAACGGCGGTCCGCGCGGCGGACCGCCCTCCGCATTCCGGCGGCGGCATTCTTCCGCCGCCGTCACCATCGATGCCTTTGGAGACACCCCGACGATCGCACGGGTGCGGTCTCGCTCGGCCCGAAGAAATCAGCGTCACGGGAGCCTCGGCCATGTTGGACAGCAATCTCAAGACCCAATTGCAGGCGTATTTGGAGAAAGTCACCGAGCCGATTGAGCTGGTGGCCACGGTCGACGAGGGGGCGAAGTCCGCGGAGCTGCTGGAGCTGCTCGAGGAGATCGCCGCTCTCTC
>CALGAN010000058.1 GCA_937951875.1 uncultured Alkalilimnicola sp.
GCGCTGATCAGGCCGATGATGGTGCCGAGCAGGCCGAGCAGGGTGGCGATGTTGGCGAGCGTGGCCAGGTAGTGGGTGCGCTTCTCCAGCCGCGGCGTCACCTCCATCAGGCCCTCTTCGAGCGCCCGTTCGATCTCCTGGCGGTCGCTGGTCTCGCCCAGCCGTGCCAGGCCGTAGCCGAGGACACGATGCAGCGCGGTGTCGCCCGCGGCGGCCAACGCCTTAGCCTCACGCAGCCGTCCGCTTTGCACCAGCGGCAGCAGCGCGTCCCAGGCGCGGCGGTTGCCGCGCTTGGCGCGGGTCAGATAGATGTAGCGCTCCAGGGCGATCGCCAGCCCCAGGGCCAGCACCGCCAGGATCGGGTGCATGAACGCCCCCCCTTCCTGATAGAAGCGCACGACGGTGTTGTAGACCTCCATGTCCTCGATCTCCTGCCTAAGGCGTAACCAGAAAAGGCGCGGCTAGCGGGTTGCTTGTAGCGCGTCGTGGTATTTGAGCTCCCGGCGGAACACCTCGGGATCGAGCGGCGCCAGCCCCTCGGCGAACAGGCTGCTGGTCGGCGAGGGCGCGGCCTCGCCCAGCGCCGCGCGCTTCCAGGGCACGATGTACAGCGATTTCGGCAGCTCCTGGTTGCCGATCACCGCCATGCCCTGCAGCTGCCGTTCCTCGGCGGATTTGGCCAGCGCCGCGACCGGCGCCGCCAGTGCCAACAGTGCCAGGATTGGTATTCGGATCATGGTTCACCCCCGCGCAGACGCCGTTGCAGATCGGCGATCCACTGTGCGACTTGCTGATCCTGCTCGGGCATCAGGGCCTGGTAGCGCTGGTAGTGCTCCAGGGCGCACTGGGGCCGATGCAGGTAGAGATCGCAGAGGATCCCGAGATTGAGGTGGCCCAGCGCATAGTCCGGATGCGCGTCGAGCAGCCGTTGGTACAGCTGTTCCGCTTCCTCGAACCGGCCCTCGCGCCGGCTGAGGATGGCCAGCCAGTTGAGGGCGGTCGGATGCTCGGGAACCTTGGCCAGGACCTGCGTCAGCGCCGTCCTGGCTTCGTCTTGCCTATCCAGGTGGATATAGGCGATGGCCAGATTTACAAGTACGCCGGGCAGCTCCGGATGGGCCGCGCGCACCGGCTCCAGCAGCTGCACGACCTGCGGGTAGCGGGCCTGCTGCAGCAGCGTCACGCTCTGGCGGAACGCCACCTCGCTGGCCGCGTCGGCGGCGGGCGCGGCGGCCGGCTGCTGCTGCGCCGGCGGCGGCGGTGTCATGGCGCTGCAGCCGCTCAGCAGCAGCGCCAGCAACAGGGGGCTAACGCATCGCATCGACAAAGCGCTCGCTCCTTTCGGATTTGGCGTAACGCACCGGCACGAGCCGCGCCAGCTCGGCGTAGCTCTGGCGGATCCACGGGTCGTACAGCCCCTGACGGGTGCGGCGGATGTTGAGCTCGTGCACCTCGATGGCCTTTTCCTCGAACGGCAGCGCCTCCTCTTCCAGCAGCAGCCGGTACTCGGCCAGCGCCTCGCCCTTGAGGCCGCGCGGCGGCTCGGATTCGAGCAGGGCGCGGGCGAAGTCCGCGTACAGGGCGCCGATGGCGTAGCTGGCGGCGGTGCTGACCTGCGCCACGCCGTAGCCGTCGGCGGCCGCGTAGGCGGCCAGGGCCTGCTCCAGCAGGGACTTCTTGCGCAACAGGTTGCGCTGCAGCGGCTCGACCAGTCGCACCGCCCGCGCCGCCTCGTCCAGCTCCCGGGCCAGCGCCAGGCTGGCCTGCGCCGCCAGATAACGGCTGCGGTCGTTGCGCTCGGCGCCGGCGCGCGCCTCGGCTTCGATCAGCGCCTGGCGCAGCCGCCGTAGCTCGGCGGCGTCGCCGCGCTGCTCGGCTAGCTCGATCAGCTGCTGGCGCGCCTCCAGCGCCGGCAGCACGGGCTGCGGGAAGCGCTCGACATAGCTCAACAGCAGCCGCCGCGCCGCCTGCGGCTGGCCGGCCTCGCGCCGCAGCTCAGCGGCGCGCAGCAGCGATTCGCGTTGCAGCGCGGGCTCGCCGCTGGCCGCGAGGCGCTCATACTCGGCGGCGGCGCGCTCGGTCTGGCCGCTTTCCAGGTAGGCCACCGCCAGCCGGCGGGTGGCCTCGATGAGCTGCGGATGCTTGGGATAGTCGGCGCGGAAGCGCTCCAAGGTGGTCGCCGCCTGCTGCCAATCCTGGTTCGCCAGGGCGGCGGCCGCGGCGTCGAAGCGGGCGGTGGCGGCGATCTCCGGGCTGGCGGCGGCGTCGGCGGCGCGCTGGAATAACCGGGCGGCGGCAGCCAGCTCGCCGCTCTCGCGCCGCCGCTTGCCCTGCTCGTAGAGCGTGGCGGCGAGGCGGTCCTCGAGCGCGCGGCGGTGCTGGTCGTCGGCGACGCCGAGCGCGAGCGCGCGCCGGTAGGCGTCCTCGGCCTTGAGCAGGTTGCCGGCATCGAAGGCGATGTGGCCGAGCATGGTCCAGGCGGCGAGGCGGCTGGCCGGATCGGCGTCGTCGCTGGCCAGCAGTTCCTGCGCGGCGGTGGCGGCGGCGTCACCGTCGCCGAGCTTGAACGATCGCTGCGCGGCATGGACCAGTGCCGCTGCCGCCTTGGGGTGGTGCGGGAAGTCGCGAGCGAAGCGGCGGGCGCTCTCCAGCGCGCGGCGCTGCCAGGCGAGCCGCGCCTCGCCGTCCAAGGTGCGGGCGTGGGCGTCGAAGGCCTGCAGCGCGGCGTAGCCGGCCTCGGCGGCGCGGCCGTTGCGGCTGTAGCGGTAGGCTACTTGCTGGTACTGCTCCACCGCCGCCGGGTAGTCGCCCTGCTCGTACAGCAGCTCGGCGTACAGGAAGCGCATTTCCTGGGCGCCGGCGGTGCTCGGGAAGTTGTCGAGGTAGCGCTGGTACCAGTCGCCGGCCAGCTTGTAATCGGCGGCGCGCTTCTCCTTCTGCGCCAGCGCGTGGTAGTGCCGGGCCAGATCGCGCAGGCTGGCCTGCAGCTGCGCCACCACCTGCGGATGATCGTCGGGGTTGCGGTTACGCCAATAGGGGCTGCGCAGGTCGAACAGGCGCACGTAGGCCTGCTGCGCCTCCAGCATTTGGCTGGGGAAGCCGCCCTGGCGGTAGGCCGCGATGGCGCGTAGCTGCAGCTGCGGCGCCTCGTCGGTGCCGGGGTAGGCGGCGACGAACGCCTGGTAGGTGGCGGCGGCGTCGGAGAAGCGTTCCTTCTTCAGGTACTCGGCGCCCAGCGCTTCGTACAGGGTCAGCTCGTAGCGCCGGTCGCCGCGCATGCGGAAGTACTCGGCCACGGTCTCCGGCCCGTCGAGGTAGCCGAAGCTCAGGCTGATCGCCCGCAGCGCGTCCTCGGTCTGCTCGCGGTCGGCGCGGCTCAAGGCGTCGAGGTCGAGCCGGCCGTCGCGCGAGCGGCGGTCGATCAGCTCCAGGAACAGGTCGATGCCTTCGAAGTAACGGCTCTGCTTGAACAGCGACCAGCCGCGCTTGTACAGCGCCGTTTCGTAGAACGGCGTGCCGGGGCCGCGGCCCAGCACCGCCCGGTAGGCTTGGTCGGCGCCGTGGTAGTCGCGGCGCACGAACAGCATTTCGCCGCGGCGGAACTGCACTTCCGGAAGCAGCGGGCTGTGCGGGTAGCCGCTGACCAGCCGATCCAGCGCCGCCAGCGCTTGCTCCGGCAGGCCCTCGTTCTCGTAGGCGCGCGCCAGCTGGTAGAGCACCTCGTCGTTCTTGGGGTGGTAGGGGTAGGCGGCAAGCCGCTCCTCGTACAGCGCGATGATCCGCCGGTTGTCGCTGTCGGGCGGGGTTTCCGCGGCGGCGGCGCGGCGCGCCTCCTGTTCCTCCAGGCTTAGATCGGCCAGCCGGCGCATGGCCTCGGCGCGCAGCAGCGGATCCTCGGCCTGATCCAGGAAGCGCTGATAGCCCTCGATCGCCCGCTGGCGGTCGGCGGCGCTGCCGCCGGTCGGAGGGAGGGGCGGCAGCGCCTGCTCCAGCGCCGCCAGGGTGGGCTCCGGCGGCTGCGGCGGCGTCGAGGCGCAAGCGGTCAGCAGCGGCAGCAGGGGGAGGAGACGGACCTGGCGTTTCATGGCGTCTGCTCCTGAGGGCGTTCGGCGGCGGGGTCGTACAGCTGCGCCAGCGCGAAGCGCGCCTGGGCGATTTGGGCGCGCAGGTGGTCGCGGCGGGCGCCCAGCTGCTGCAGCGCGCGCAGATCGAGCAGCCGGCGCTGGCGCTCCAGCGCCTGCTGCAGGCGCGGTTCGACGTTGTCCAGCCGCAGCCGCGCCAGCGCGATCTGCTCGGCCAGCCGGTCCAGGCGCCGGCGGGCCTCGTCCGGTGCCCGCAGCAGCGCTTCCTGCCCGGCGTCGAGATCGGCCAGCGCCCGGTCCAGCGCCGCCAGCGCCTCGGCGCTGGGCTGCCGCCGCAGTAGGGCTTCGCGCTGGGTGCGCACGCGCTCGGCGTTGAGCGCGCGCAGCCGGGCCAGGGTCACCGGCTGGACGGCTTCCAGGCGCTGGCGGCTGGCGGTGTGCAGCTGCTCGTAGCCGTCGAGCTGGATCCGCCAGTAGCGCAGGTTGGCCTGCAGCGATTCCAGATCCTGGAAGTCCTTGAGCGCGCGGCGGAAGCCGTGGCTGGCCAGCAGCTGGCCCAGATAGGCGTTGCCGGGCAGCGCCTGCGGCGGCGGCAGCTGCTCGCCGCGCGGGTCCAGGTCGCGCAGCGCATCGAGCAGCTCGCCGCGCTCCACCGCCGCCATGGCCTGGTCGATGCGCGCCGTCTCGGCTTCCAGCGCGTCGATCGCGGCGCGGTAGGCCTCCGCCGCCTGATCGCGGGTGCCCAGCTCGGAGAGGACGTACGGCACGGCCAGCCAGGCCTCCTGCACCGCCGGGTCGTCGATCGGCCGGCGCAGCAGCTCGTTCCAGGGCAGCAGCGCGTCCTGGTAGCGGCGCGCGCCGACCTCGGCCCAGCCGGCGCCGAGCAGGGCCTGCGTGGCGTGCGGCCGGTGCAGGCGCACCCGCCGCAGCGCCTGCTTGGCCCGTTCGGGCTGCTGCGCCAGCAGCGCCTGGGCGATGGCGAGATTGGCCTTGTCGCGCAGCGCCGCCGCCTCGGCGGTCGCCGCGGGGTTGCGGTTAAGCCGCTCCAGCGTCGCCACGCCGTCCTCCAGGTGGCCGCTGCGGATCAGGGCGATGCCCAGGTTGTAGCGGGCATAGGGCTCGTCCTCGGCCAGGCCCTGCCAGGGCTGCAGCGCCTCGGCCGCCGCCCGGTAGTCGCCCTGTTCCATCAGTACCAGCGCGCCGAGCAGCTGGCGGCGGCCGCGGAGCTCCGGCGGTAGGTCGCTGCCCATGCGGGTGAGCGCGGCCATGGCCTGATCGAGGCGGCCGCGCTGGAAGGCGAGCCGCGCCAGGTAGTACCAGGCGCGGTCGCGCACTTGAGCGGGCACGTCGTCGGTGAGCAGGCGGCGGAAGATGGCCTCGGCGGAATCGGTCAGGCCGTAGGAGAGCTTGAGGCTGCCCTTGAGCAGCTCGGCTTCGGCCCAGTCGCGCGGGATGCGGGCGCGGGCCTGCGCCGCCATCATCTGGGTGAGCGCGGTGAAGTGGTCGTCCTGATAGTAGTGGAACAGGCTCTCGCCGTAGGCGGCGTCCGCCACCCGGCCGGGATCGGCCCAGGCCGGCGCCAGCGCCAGCACGCTCAGCCAGGCGAAGCGGCGGAGGACGCGCGCCATGCTCAGCGCCACTCCCGCACTACGAACTCGGGCTGCAGCCGCCGCTCGACGTCGGCGATCTTCAGCTCGACGGTCTGCGGCCCGAAGCCTTTGGCCAGGACCAGATCGGCGGCGCGCCGGTAGTCGCGGCCGTGGGGGCCGATGCCGGTGAACAGGGCCACCAGCCGGTGCTCGCCCGAGGGCAGGTTGCCCAGCCACAACCGGTGTACGCCGCCGCGGCGCAGGGCGGCCAGCTCGCGTTCGGAGTAGAGGTGGGTGGCCACCACCCGGTCGTCGACCGTGAGCTTGATCGAGTCGAGCTTGAACAGCTCGCCGACGTCCAGCGACACGTACACGGCTACCTGGTTGTCGGCGGGAAAGAGCAGATCCTCGCGCAGCAGCGTGAGGTCGCGGTTGAGATTGAACACTTCCTCCTTGAGCGCCTGCACCTCCAGATCCAGCACCAGGGGATCGATCACCTGATCGGTCGCGGCCGCCGCACCCGCCAGCGGCAACGACAGCAGCAGTCGCTTCATGGTGGCACCTCCCTTGCCGTCAGAAGTACACGCCGATGCCGGCGGTCAGCTCCAGGTTGTAGGTCATCTCGTTGTTGCCGAGGATGTCGGTGGTGAACAGGTAGGCGCGGGTGTCCAGGCGCAGCGTTAGCCAGTCGCTGGCCAGCACCCGCAGCCCCAGTCCCAGCGCGGCGCTGAAGCGCTCGTCGTCGTCCAGGGTCACCTGCCCCAGCCCCGCGCCCAGGTACAGCCCGGTGCGGTAGGCGTAGCGGCTGCCGGCGAACACCTCGCCGGGTAGGGCGTTGTAGAGCAGGAACAGCTGGACGTAGCGGACGTCGTCGTCGTCCAGGATCGGCAGGCCGAAGCGCCGGTAGTTGTCGTCGTCGGCCTCCGAGCGCGCCAGATTCACTTCCAGCACGAAGTCCTCGGTGGCATGGAAGCCGAGGCGGGCGCCGTACACCGGGTTGCTGCCGAAGTTGTCGAGGTTGAGCACGCCGACGTAGGCGCCGGCTTCCAGGCTGCGTGCCGGGATGCGCGGGACGGTGATGCTGCGGCGCTCCACCACCGGGTCCACCGCCTGCTCGGTCTCGCCGGTCGGCGCGGGCGGCTGCGCCAGGGCGGTGGTGGCGGCCAGCAGGCCGAGGATGATCGAAAGCCAGCGTTTCATGCCCACCCCCTTTCCTCAGAAGCGAAGCGCGAAGCCCGCGCTGAATTCCTGGAATTCCTCGTGGTCGGCGAAGTCGGCGCGCTGATAGCGCCAGTCGGCGCGCAGCAGCAGGTGGTCGCCCAGCAGCGTGCTGGCGCCGATGCCGACCGCCCACAGCGTGGCGTCGTCCGACCGGGACTCGAGCAAGGTCGCGCGCGGCGAGTTGTCCATGCGGCCCAGCCCCAAGCTCAGATGCGGCTTGATGGGCAGCGCCGCGCGCGGTCGCAGCACCAGGTCGGCGCGGTACAGGCGCGAGTTGGAGAAGGTGCCCGACACCTCGGCGGCGTGCAGTTCGAGGGAGACCGCGGGCAGCAGCCGGTAGCCGAGGTACAGCCCGATCAGCGGATCCTTCTCGAAGCTGCCGGCGCTGACGCCGAACTCGGCGCGGCCGGCCAGATAGCGCTGCACGAACTCGCTGCGGCGGTCGGGATCGATGCCGGCGGCGGCCAGGCTCTCCGTCATGGCGGCGCGGCGCGCCCAGCCCTCGCCGCGGACGGTGCGCAGCTTCAGCCAGTCGTACTGCCGCTCCAGCACCTCGGCCTGGTCGCCGCGCTCCAGGGCGTAGATGGCGGGGTAGCCGCGGCCGGGACCGCTATGCAGCTCTACATATGGCTCGCGGATCACGATCGGCGCCCGCGCTCCGGCCGGCACGGCGCACAGCCAGCACAGCAACAGGCCCAGGAGCCAGGCGCTCGCATTGTGAGCAGGGGATGAGTCCATTCGAGTTATTCCCTATGTAATGGCCGCTGTCGCGCGGGCGGTTCCCCGGCCCGGGCAAGCTGCCCGGCTTTGTCCGGCCATGGGCGATCCCGCCCCCGATACGGCGACCTATACCGAGATATGGGCGCCGCGGCGCAAACAAAATCGGCGGCCGGCCGCTACCGGCAGCCCGCCGCCAGCCAGTTGAACAGCGCGGCGTAGACCGGATCGCCCGCCTGTAGCACGGGGACGTCGTCGCTGCCGTCGTGCAGCGTGCCGGCGCGGTCCACGCGCGGGTGCGGCAGCGGTCCCTGCTCGGTGCTGACGGGCCGCAGCAGCAGCGGGCTGGCGGCGGGGTCGGCGCACTGTCCGGCGGCCGCCGCCGCCATGCGCAGGTCGGCCTCGACGTTGCCGGTGAGCACGAAGCGCTCGGGGGCATGGTCACCGCTGAGGTGGCGCGTGGCCGGGCGATCGCCGCTGTTGGCGCGCGGCAGGTGGCAGCCGGCGCACTCGCGCAGCAGCAGCGGATGCACCTGGGCGAAGCCGCCGTCGCTCAGCGCTTGCAGGCGGCCGCGCAGCTCGGCCGGGCCACCGATGGCCTGCCGGGGGTCGTTGTAGTAGAGCGCGCCGAGGTCGATCCACTCGGCCAGCAGCCGCAGCTCGGAGGCGTTGAGCATGCCGCGGTGATCGACGCCGCCGGCCGGCAGCGCGCGCTCGGCGCGCAGTTCGCGGCCGAACAGGCGCTCGATCAGGTGGCTGGTGCGGCTGCTGTTGCCGGAGCCGCCCACGTCCACCAGCGGCCGCTCGCGCGGGATCACCGCCCGGCCGTCGCGCCAGACCGTGCGCGCTTGGCCGTCGGTGTCGCCAGCTCGGGGCCGGCCCAGCACCAGCTGGTCGTAGGAGACGAAGCGGCCGCTGGCGGTCAGGGTGCGGCTCAGGTCCAGGTCGCCGCCCTGGTGGCAGGCGACGCAGGCGCCGCCGGGGCGCGGGCGTTCCCACAGCGGCTGGATGTGATCGGGGTAGTTGATGATGCCATCGACCGGACGCTGGGCTTCGTCCAGCCCCTGGTAGTCGATGGTGCGCTCGGGATCGGGGGCGCGGCCGGCCACGGCCGGATCGGTCCAGATGTCGCGGTAGACCAGATGCGGTTGCAGCTGGGTCGCTTCCGGCCGCAGTCGGGTGAGTGTCTCGGCCATGGTCTCGCCGTCCAGCGCCGCTAGCTCGGCGACCGCGCCTTCCCAGGGGCCGGCCGCTTTGCCGCGGTTCAACGGCGCGGGGGCGCGGTGCGGCGAATGACAGCCGTGGCAGGTGCGCTGTTCGCCGGGGCGCAGGTGCAGCCAGGCAGTGTGGGTCTGGAAGGCACGGCCTTCGGCGTCCACCACGGCCAGCGTCAGCGGTACGTCGGCCGGCACCTCCACTCGCACCGAGCCGTCCGGCTCGATCGGCGCGTAGCCGACGATGCGCTGCGGCTTGAAGCCGGTGGCGCCCAGGGCGTCCAGCGCCACCCCCGGCGGCACCGGCAGCGCCTGGCTGATCCGCAGGAAGCGGGCCGGGCGGTCGGCGGCGCGGGTCTGGGCGGCGTCGCGTAGCCGCGCCAGGTCCGGCCGGCCGTCGGCGTCGACCGGAATGGACTCGCCGGGCGCCAGCACCGCTTCGCCCATGCTGCCTAGGAAGTCGGTGTCGTACACGCTCTTGATGTTGAGCACGGCCGTCGCCGGCGGCGCTGGGGGCGGCTCGACCGGGTCGGTCGGTTCGACGGGATCGGGTGGATCCGTGGGATCCGTGGGATCCGTGGGATCCGTGGGATCCGTGGGATCCGTGGGATCCGTGGGATCCGTGGGATCCGTGGGATC
>CALGAN010000059.1 GCA_937951875.1 uncultured Alkalilimnicola sp.
GGTTGCCGGACAGTACCGCCACGGCGTACAGGTCGCGGTCGATGATCTCCTGCTGGATCTTCGGATCGAGCGCGCCGGACATGCCGTTGCAGGTGGTGCAGGCGAAGCCGACGATGCCGAAGCCGAGCTTCTCCAGCTCGCTCTTGAGACCGGCCTCCTCCAGGTACAGGGCCACGGCCTTGGAGCCGGGCGCCAGCGAGGTCTTCACCCATGGCTTGCGGGTCAGGCCGAGGCGGTTGGCGTTGCGTGCCAGCAGGCCGGCGGTGATCACGTTGCGCGGGTTGGAAGTGTTGGTGCAGCTGGTGATGGCGGCGATGATCACTGCGCCGTCCGGCATCTGCCCCGGCACTTCCTCCCACTTGCCGGCGATGCCCTTGCTGGCCAGCTCGGTGGTGGCCACCCGCGCGTGCGGGTTGGAGGGGCCGGCGACGCTGCGCACCACGCTGGAGAGGTCGAAGCGCAGCAGCCGTTCGTACTCGGCGTTCTTGAGGCTGTCGGCCCACAGGCCGGCCTGCTTGGCGTAGGTCTCGACCAGCTTCACCTGAGCGTCGTCGCGGCCGGTGAGGCGCAGGTAGTCGATGGTCTGCTGGTCGATGAAGAACATCGCCGCGGTGGCGCCGTACTCCGGCGCCATGTTGGAGATGGTAGCGCGGTCGCCCAGGGTGAGCGCCGCCGCGCCCTCGCCGCGGAACTCCAGGTAGGCGCCCACCACCCGCTCCTTGCGCAGGAACTCGGTCAGGGCCAGCACGATGTCGGTGGCGGTGATGCCCGGGCCCGGCTTGCCGGTCAGCTCCACGCCGACGATTTCCGGCAGACGCATCCACGAGGCGCGGCCGAGCATCACGTTCTCCGCCTCCAGGCCGCCCACGCCGATGGCGATCACGCCCAGCGCGTCGACGTGCGGGGTGTGGGAGTCGGTGCCGACGCAGGTGTCCGGGAAGGCCACGCCGTCGCGCACCTGGATCACCGGCGACATCTTCTCCAGGTTGATCTGGTGCATGATGCCGTTACCGGGCGGGATGACGTCGACGTTCTGGAAGGCGTGCTTGGTCCAGTTGATGAAGTGGAAGCGGTCCTCGTTGCGCCGCTCCTCGATCGCCCGGTTCTTCTCGAAGGCGTCGGGCTCGAAGCCGGCGTGCTCCACCGCCAGCGAGTGGTCGACGATCAGCTGCACCGGCACCACCGGGTTGACCTTGGCCGGATCGCCGCCCTTGGCGGCGATGGCGTCGCGCAGCCCGGCCAGGTCGACCAGCGCGGTCAGGCCCAGGATGTCGTGGCAGACCACGCGCGCCGGATACCAGGGGAAGTCCATGTCGCGGCGGCGCTCGATGATCTGCTTCAGCGCGTCGGTGAGAATCGCCGGGTCGCAGCGGCGCACCAGGTTCTCGGCCAGCACCCGCGACGTGTAGGGCAGCTTGTCGTAGGCGCCGGGCTGGATGTCTTCCACCGCGGCGCGGGTGTCGAAGTAGTCGAGGTCGGTGCCGGGCAGGGGCTTGCGGTACTTGCTGTTCATGTTCTCTCGGACAGGGGCGGTTGAGGTGCGGAAAGATCCTGGCGCTGCTGCGCCTCCAGGTATTCGCGGGCGCGGCTGATGTGGCGGCGCATGAGCAGCTCCGCCATTTCGCCGTCCCGCGCTTCGATGGCCTCGACGATGCGCCGGTGCTCGGCCAGCGCTTTCTTCGGCCGGTTCGGGGTCATGGAAAACTGGTACCGGAACATGCGTACCCGGTGATAGATCTCGCCGAGCAGCAGGTCGATCAGGGCGCCGTTATGGCTGCCCTGGATGATGCGGTAGTGGAAGTCCAGATCGCCGGCGCGCTGGTAATAGGCGATGTCCTCCTGCAGGTCCTGCTGCTGCTCGTGCAGCGCCAGCAGCTCCCACAGCCCGGCCACCTCGGCGTCGCTCATGTGCTCGGCGGCCAGCCGCGCCGCCATGCCTTCCAACGCCTCGCGCACCCGATAGATCTCGATCAGGTCGGTGGCCTTGAGCGAGGCCACCCGGGTCCCGACGTGAGGGATGCGCTCCAGCAGCTTGCGCGACTCCAGCCGGCGGATGGCCTCGCGCAGCGGCCCGCGGCTGACGCCGTAGCGAGCCGCCAGCTCGGCCTCGCCGAGCTTGGTGCCGGGCTTGAACACCCCAAGGACGATATCGTCCTGCAGCCGGGCGACCACCCGGTCGGCGAGGGTGCGGCTGTCCGATGCGGAGCTGTCCAGGGCGGACTCTGACATGGCGCGGCCATTGTCGACAATCTGGGTAATTGGCGGCCACTCTACGCGGCAGCGAGGCGGCTATCAAGGTAAATTGTCGACAATCGGCGCGCCGAGGGACGAGCGATCAGGGAGGACCGACGGTGACCACCGCTATCGACGCACGCAGCGCCCAGCGCCCCGACTTCGACCCCGAGCTGCTCGACATCGCCCGCTACGCGCGCGAGCACCCGATCGCCAGCCGCGAAGCCTTCGACACCGCCCGTTACTGTCTGATGGACACGCTGGCTTGCGGCATCATGGCGCTGCGCTACCCGGCCTGCACCAAGCTGCTCGGGCCGGTGGTGGAAGGCGCGGAGCTCCCCGACGGCGTGAAGGTACCGGGCACGCACTACCGGCTCGACCCGGTGCAGGCGGCCTGGAACATCGGGGTCATGGTGCGCTGGCTGGATTTCAACGACACCTGGCTGGCGGCCGAGTGGGGACATCCGTCCGATAACCTGGGCGGCATCCTGGCGGTGAGCGACTATCTGTCGCGGCGGGCGCGCGCGGCCGGCAAGCCGCCCCTGCTCATGCGCGACGTGCTCTCTGCCATGATCAAGGCGCACGAGATCCAGGGCGTGCTGGCGCTGGAGAACGCCTTCAACCGCGTGGGGCTCGATCACGTGCTGCTGGTGCGGGTGGCCACCACCGCGGTGTGCACCGCCCTGCTCGGTGGCTCGTTGGAGGAAGTGGCCAATGCCGTCTCGCACGCCTGGCTCGACGGCGGCGCATTGCGCGCCTACCGCCACGCTCCGCAGGCCGGGCCGCGCAAGAGCTGGGCCGCCGGCGACGCCACCGCGCGCGGTGTGCGCCTGGCGCTGATCGCCATCACCGGCGAGCTGGGCTATCCGGCGGCGCTGAGCGCGCCGACTTGGGGCTTCCAGGACGTGCTGCTCAAGGGCAACAAGCTCACGCTGGCGCAGCCGTTCGGCAGCTACGTGATGGAGAACGTGCTGTTCAAGTTCTATCCGGCGGAGTTCCACGCCCAGACCGCGGTGGAATGCGCGCTCAGGCTGCACCCGCAGGTCAAGGATCGGTTGGACGACATCGCCCGGGTGGTGATCGAGACCCAGGAAGCGGGCGTGCGCATCATCGACAAGACCGGTCCGCTCGACAATCCGGCCGACCGCGATCACTGCATCCAGTACATGGTCGCGGTGCCGCTGATCTTCGGCACCCTCACCGCCGAGCACTACGAGGACCACATCGCCGCCGACCCGCGCATCGACGCGCTGCGGGCGAAGATGGCGGTGCGCGAGAACCCGGTGTTCTCGCGCGAGTACCTAGAGCCGGACAAGCGCGCCATCGGCAACGCCGTGCAGGTGTTCTTCCGGGACGGCAGCGCCACCGAGCGGGTACAGGTCGACTACCCCATCGGCCACCGCCGCCGCCGCGCCGAAGCCATCCCCTGGCTGCTGCGCAAGTTCGAGGGCGCCATCAAGGGCCACTACCCGCCCAAACGCGCCGACGCCATCCTGGCCGCCTGTGCCGACCAGGAGCGGCTGGAGGCGATGCCGGTCCATGAGTTCATGGACCTTTGGTACCTGTAGCCGCCCGGCTTGGGCTCGGTGCGCTTCGCCGGCGGCGGTGCGGGGATGATGGGCAGCGCGGCCGGTCCGTGCGCTCCCTCTCCCCTCGCGGGCTATCGTGTGCACGCATCGACGGGGCGCTGGGTCGTCATGCCCGCGCAAGCGGGCATCCAGTTTCCGGGGTTGCGCTTCGCGGTTTATTCGTCCCCCGCTCCCTGACGGCCCCCTCGCTACGCTCTCCCCCGCGAGGGGGGGAATGTACTAGGTTCTGTACGAAAAGTACTGCCGTAGGCACCGCAGCGTGCAAGCCAGGGTGACCATTGCAGCAAAACTTCTTGCCAGCTTGTCGTAGCGAGTGCCGACCCTGCGGCTCTCCTTCAACCAGCCGAACATCCGCTCGATGATGTTGCGCTGCCGGTATTTTGGGCGGTCAAACAGCCTTGGCAGGCCGGGCTTGGGCTTGCGTTTCATGGTTCGCAGCGGAATCACAGGCTGCATCCGGTAACGGTCGCAGTACTGGCGCAAGTGCTCGGCATCGTAGCCCTTGTCTGCCAGCAACCAGCGGCAGCGCTTGCGAGGCCGGCCTGGCTTGCCAGGGATGCGAACCTGATCCAGGAGTGCCTGGGCATTCGAGATGTCGCTGGCCTGGCCCGGCGACAGCAAAAAGCGCAGAGGCACGCCGTTGGCATCGCAGACCATGTGGATCTTGGTGGTCAGGCCGCCTCGGCTACGCCCCAACGCATGGTCTACCGGTTCTTCTGGCCCCCCTTTTTCCCGGCGCCAGAAGAGGCTCGGGTTGCTCGCACCGCTGTGGAATCAATCATCCAGGTATCCAGATCGATCAGTCCTTCCTGATTCAGGCGAATGTGCAGGCGCTCAAGTACCTGGTCGAACGTGCCGTCATCCCGCCAGTCACGAAAGCGCTGATACACCGTCGACCATGGGCCGAACCGCTCTGGCAGGTCGCGCCAGGCTGCACCTGAGCACAGGATCCAGAGGATGCCGTTGAGCATCAGTCGGTCATCACTGCGAGGTCGCCCCATCTTCTGTTCGGGGGAAACCAAATCAGCGATCAGCTCCCAAGCTGCATCCGGGAGTTCGTAACGCTTTGCCATGCGGGCCTCCAGCCTGTCATGGCGCCGATTCTACCCGTTTGGACTTTTCGTACAGAACCTAGCAGTTCTATCAGCATTTTTATCAGTGATGGTTCTGCCACCACTGGGTGGCCAAAGCCTGCGCCTGTTCGATTTGCTGACGGGACATCCTCGATTCGATTTGCCGAATGGCCTCATCTGCTTCCACGCCATTGGCCTTCCCCAAGTAGAACCATTTCGCAGCTTGAACATAATCCTTGGGAACCCCTTCGCCGTTGTAATACATGACCCCAAGGTTGAACTGCGCTTGAGCGATTCCCTGCTCGGCGGCCTTGCGATACCACGTCACCGCCTGCGACGCGTTCTTAGGAACCCCTTCGCCGTTGTCATACATGAGCCCAAGGTTGAACTGCGCTTTAGCAACTCCCTGTTCGGCGGCCTTGCGATACCACGTCACCGCCTGCGATGCGTCCTTGGGAACCCCTTCGCCGTTGTAATACATGACCCCAAGGTTGAGCTGCGCTCGAGCGACTCCCTGTTCGGCGGCCTTGCGATACCACGTCACCGCCTGCGATGCGTTCTTGGGAACCCCTTCGCCGTTGGCATACATGAACCCAAGGTTGAACTGCGCTGGAGCGTGTCCCTGCTCGGCGGCCTTGCGATACCACGTCACCGCCTGCGACGCGTCCTTGGGAACCCCTTCGCCGTTGTCATACATGACCCCAAGGTTGAACTGCGCTCGAGCGTGTCCCTGCTCGGCGGCCTTGCGATACCACGTCACCGCCTGCGATGCGTTCTTGGGAACCCCTTCGCCGTTGGCATACATGAACCC
>CALGAN010000060.1 GCA_937951875.1 uncultured Alkalilimnicola sp.
TCTGCTCTCCACGGCGCCCGCCGTCCGGTCAGTCGGAAGCGGCCTTGGGTTGTTCCGCGTTGCTGTAGATGATGTAGGGCTTGGCCTCGCCCCGAATCACCGCTTCGTCCACCACGACCTTGCTGACGTTCGACATCGACGGCAGGTCGTACATGGTGTCGAGCAGCACCTGCTCCATGATGGTGCGCAGGCCGCGCGCGCCGGTCTTACGCTCCAACGCCTTGCGGGCGATGGCGCGCAGCGCGTCGTCGCGGAACTCCAGCTCGACGCCTTCCATCTCGAACAGCTTCTGGTACTGCTTGACCAGCGCGTTCTTCGGCTCCCGCAGGATCCGCACCAACGCTTCCTCGTCGAGCTCGTGCAGCGTCGCCACCACCGGCAGACGACCGACGAACTCCGGAATCAAGCCGTACTTGATCAGATCCTCCGGCTCAATCGAGCTCAGCAGGTCGCTCACCGACTTGCGCTGATCCTTGCTGCGGATCTCGGCGGCGAAGCCGATGCCGCCCTTCTCGGAGCGGTTCTGGACGATCTTCTCCAGGCCCGCGAACGCACCACCGCAGATGAACAGGATGTTGTGGGTCTGCACCTGCAGGAATTCCTGCTGCGGATGCTTGCGACCGCCCTGCGGCGGCACCGACGCGGTGGTGCCCTCGATCAGCTTCAGCAGCGCCTGCTGCACGCCCTCGCCCGAGACGTCGCGCGTGATCGACGGGTTATCGGCCTTGCGCGAGATCTTGTCGATCTCGTCGATGTAGACGATACCGGTCTGCGCCTTCTCGACGTCGTAATCGCACTTCTGCAGCAGCTTCTGGATGATGTTCTCCACGTCCTCGCCAACGTAGCCCGCCTCGGTGAGGGTGGTCGCGTCGGCGATGGTGAACGGCACATCCAGCAGCCGCGCCAGCGTCTCCGCCAGCAGGGTCTTGCCCGAGCCGGTCGGACCGATCAGGAGGATGTTGCTCTTGGACAGCTCGACCTGATCCTTGTCACGCGCCTGGCCGTGTTCGAGCCGCTTGTAGTGGTTGTAGACCGCTACCGACAGGATCTTCTTGGCATGCTCCTGCCCGATCACGTACTCGTCCAGGACGGCCTTGATTTCATGAGGCTTGGGAAGCTTCGAGCCGGCCGCCGACGACTTCTCCTGCATCTCTTCGCGAATGATGTCGTTGCAGAGCTCGACACATTCGTCGCAGACGAAGACGGACGGGCCGGCAATCAGCTTCCGCACCTCGTGCTGGCTCTTGCCGCAGAAGGAGCAATACAGCAGCTTGCCGCCGTCGTCGCCTCTGCCTCTATCTCTGTCGGTCATGGCCTACCCTCGATTCAAGGTAGTAAAGACATGTTCAAACCGTGCCTACATTTTCCTGCGCGCGCAAGCGAACGAACCTGGGGATCGCCGCGTCCCGCGGCGGCGACATCGCCGGGCCGAACGGCGCTCGGCCCGACGATCTCAAAACAAGGAATAGGACTAGACGAAAACCATTTAAAGACTTGGAAGGCTCCAGACCGGAAAGGTTCCCCAGCGGCTACGCCCTCGGCGTCAAGCTGTTGCGGTCGCGCAAGACCTCGTCGATCAAGCCGTATTCCTTCGCCTGCTCGGGCCCGAGGAAGTAGTCGCGCTCGGTGTCGCGCTCGATCACCTCGATCGGCTGCCCGGTGTGGTGCGCCAGCAGCCGGTTGAGGCGGGCACGCATGGCCAGGATCTCGCGGGCGTGGATATCCACGTCCGTGGCTTGACCCTGGAAACCGCCCAGAGGCTGGTGGATCATCACCCGCGAGTTGGGCAGGCAGTAGCGCTTGCCCTTCGCGCCGCCGGCCAGCAGGAACGCGCCCATGCTGGCCGCCTGGCCGATGCACATGGTGCTGACGTCGCACTTCACGAACTGCATCGTGTCGTAGATCGCCAGCCCGGAGGTCACCACCCCGCCGGGGGAGTTGATGTAGAGATGAATATCCTTGTCGGGGTTCTCCGACTCGAGGAAAAGCAACTGGGCGATCACCAGATTGGCCATGTAGTCCTCGACCGGACCGACCAGAAAGATCACGCGCTCCTTGAGCAGCCGTGAATAGATATCGAACGCCCGCTCACCGCGCGGCGTCTGCTCGATCACCATCGGGACCAGCCCGGTGGCATAGACCTTTTCCAGTTCTCGCTTCAGGTTCATCTCCACTCCTTAGGCGGTTGGTCCCTGTCCGCTGTCGCCGCCGTTCATCAGTTCCTGGAAGCTGATCGTCTTTTCCTCGATCTTGGCGCGCTCCAGCAACCAGTCAACCACCTGGTCTTCCAGCGCCGCCACTTCGAGGCCTTCCATCAGCTTGCGATTCTGCGTGTAGTAGCGAATCACTTCCTGCGGCTGATCATAGCCGGCCGCGATGTCCTCCAGAGCCTTGCGCACCCGCGCCTGATCCAGCTTGATGCTATGTTTGCGGATGATCTCGTTGATCACCAGCCCCAGCACCACGCGGCGACGCGCCTCGTCCTCGAACAGCGAGGCCGGCAGGTCGAGCTCGGCGTTGGCGCCGGCGCCCTGCAGACGCTGCTTAGCCTGATTGCGCAGGAACTCGATCTCGCCGTCGACCAGCACCTTGGGCAGCTCGATCGGGTTGCTCTCAGCCAGCTTGTTCATGACCTGCTGCTTGACCCGGGCGCGCACGGCCTGATCACGCTCGCTCTTCAGGCTCTCGGCGATGCGCTCGCGCAAGGCGGCCACGCCACCTTCACGGATGCCGACCTGCTCGGCGAACGCGTCGTTGACTTCCGGCAGCTGCGGCTCGCGGACTTCCTTGACGGTGGTCTTGAACACCGCGGTCTTGCCGGCCACCTCCTTGTCCGGGAAATGCTCCGGGAAGGTGTACTCGATGTCCTTGGTGTCGCCCGCCTTCAGCGCCTCCAGAGCCTGTTCGAACTCCGGCGGCATCTGGCCCGAGCCGATCACCACCGGCACGTCCTTGCCCTCGTTGCCGGCGAAGGCGCTGCCGTCGACGGTGCCGACGAAATCGACCACCACCTGGTCGCCGCTGGCGGCGGCGCGCTCGACGGCGTGATAGGTGGTGCGCTGCTTACGCAGGTTCTCGATCACCTGATCGATGTCGGCGTCGGTGATCTCGGCGTTCAGCCGCACCACCTCCATGCCGTCCACGCCCTGCACCTCGAAATCGGGCAGCACCTCGAAGGTGGCGACGAACTCGATGTCCTTACCCGGCTCCAACTGCGTGGGCTCGATCTGCGGCACGCCGGCCGGACGCAGCTGCTGCTGGCTCACCGCCTCGGAGTAGCTCTGCTGCAGCACTTCGCCCAGCACCTCGTTGCGCACCTGGGCGCCAAAGCGCTGCTGGACCACTTTGAAGGGCACTTTGCCCGGGCGGAAGCCATCGAGTCGAATCCGGCCGCTGAGATTGCGAAGCCGCGACTCGACCTCCTTGTCCACCCGCTCAGACGGAATCTGAACCGTCATCCGGCGCTGCAACCCCTGGGTCGTCTCAACTGAAACTTGCATCTAGCAGACCTCAACCGCGGTGAAAGCCGTCCGCCAAGCCGTGCAGCGCAGGCCTGGCACAGTAATGTATGGTGCGAAAGGAGAGACTCGAACTCTCACGGGTTGCCCCACTGGAACCTAAATCCAGCGCGTCTACCAGTTCCGCCACTTTCGCAAGCTAAGAATGAAATCGAGCGCGACAGTATAGGGCAAGCCGGCGCTCGGCTGAACCCACCGGGCTCAAAAAAAAACGGCTTGCAAGGCGCTTGCAAGCCGTTTCGTTTTTTGGTGGGCCGTCAGGGACTCGAACCCCGAACCAATTGATTAAGAGTCAACTGCTCTACCATTGAGCTAACGGCCCGAAACTGGGGCGAGCGATGGGATTCGAACCCACGACAACCGGTACCACAAACCGGGGCTCTACCAACTGAGCTACACCCGCCATAATAACCGCTGCCGGTCGCTTCGCGCTAGTATCCGAAGCCCGTCGCCTGCGGAGCTTGCACTCCTCGGCACCGGCCAGCTCGGCTTGACGAATACCCGTCTTGGCCTTGCTGCCGCGAGGCCTTCACCCTCGCGAGGTGCGCTATTAGAGCACACGCATAATCGACCGTCAACTGGGTCACTACCCTTTCCTGCCCCCCCCCGCCACCCACCGCTCGGCCGGCGCGATGACGAGCGCGCCCAGCAGGGCTCGAACCTGCAACCTACGGCTTAGAAGGCCGTTGCTCTATCCAGTTGAGCTATGGGCGCATGGACAGGATGCGGCACACGTGCCCGCAGAGCGCGGCGCCGGTCACGCGCCGCGCGCGATCGTGCGCACCGTTTGGATCGTCGGCGCGCCACCCGTAAATTGGTCGGGGTGGAGGGATTCGAACCCCCGACACCTTGCTCCCAAAGCAAGTGCGCTACCAGGCTGCGCTACACCCCGTGAAGCTGCCCGGAGGCCGTGCAGCACCGCCCCGCCTGATACGGAGGGTCGCCATATTCCCATGGCGCCGGACAGACGTCAATCGTGGCGGGCGCCGCTCGCGCCGTCCGCCTTGTTCGCGACCGCTCGCCCGTGCGACAATCCTGCGCCCTCGCATCCTCCATTTCTCTTTACGCAACAAGGAGTTCCCATGCCGGCCCAGATTCTCGACGGCAAGGCTATCGCAGCAGACCTGAGGCAGCGCGTGCGCGAGAGCGTGGCGCAGCGGGTCGCCCAGGGCAAGCGCCGGCCCGGGCTGGCTGTGGTCCTGGTGGGCCAGGATCCGGCCTCCCAGGTCTACGTACGCAACAAACGCCGCGCCTGCGAAGAGGTCGGCTTCCTGTCGCAGGCCTACGACCTGCCCGCCGAGACCAGCGAGGCCGAGCTGCTGGCGCTGGTGGACCGGCTCAACGCCGATCCCGAGATCGACGGCATCCTGGTGCAGCTGCCCCTGCCGGCGCAGATCGACGCCCAGCGGGTGATCGAGCGCATCGACCCGAGCAAGGACGTCGACGGCTTTCATCCGGCCAGCATGGGAGCGCTAGCGCTGCGGCTGCCGGGACTGCGGCCCTGCACCCCGCACGGCGTGATGACCATGCTGGCCCGCACGGGCGTCAGCCTGGAGGGCCTGGACGCTGTGATCGTGGGCCAGTCCAACATCGTCGGCCGGCCGATGGCCCTGGAACTGCTCAACGCCCGCTGCACGGTGACCATCTGCCACAGCCGCACCCGCAACCTGCCGGCCAAGATCGGCGCCGCCGACATCGTGGTGGCGGCGGTGGGCCGCCCCGAGTTCGTCCAGGGCGCGTGGATCAAGCCCGGCGCCGTGGTCATCGACGTCGGTATCAACCGCCTGGCCGACGGCCGCCTGGTCGGTGACGTGCAGTACGAAGCGGCGGCGCAGCGCGCCGGCTGGATCACCCCGGTGCCGGGCGGCGTCGGGCCGATGACCATCGCCACCCTGCTGGAGAACACTCTGGCGGCGGCGGAAGCGCGCGATCGGGCGAGCTGACCCGCGCCGGCGGCACCGCGCGCGAACGGAGCACAAGAAAGATGGACGAAAGGCGACGCTTCTCTCGGATTTCGTTAGACGCGCCGGTGCGCCTAGAGGACACGAGCGGCACCTGGGACGGTCGGCTGCTCGACATCTCGCTCAAGGGGGCGCTGATCGCGCCCTCTCCCGCTTGGCGGCCGGCGCCCGGCGCCGACTGCACGTTGACCCTGGTGCTGGCCGAGGATGTGACCTTGCGCCTGGCGGCGCGCGTGGTACACCACGACACGGAGCGGGCGGGCTTGGCGTTCCTGAGGATGCCGCTGGAGGCGGTCGCCCATCTGCGGCGCCTGGCCGAGCTCAATCTCGGCGAGCCGGAGCGTGTGATACGGGAGCTGGCGCAGCTTGGCGGCTAGCGCCGCTCAGAACGCCTGCTCGATCGCGTCGCTCAGCCGCTGCACCGGCACGATCTCGATCTCGCCCAGCCCGGCGGCGCGCCGTGGCATGTTCTTCTTCGGTATCAGCGCTCGCTTGAAACCGTGCTTGGCGGCTTCGCGCAACCGCTCCTCGCCGTTGGGCACCGGCCGCACCTCGCCGGCCAGCCCTATCTCGCCGAACGCTACCGTATCCGCGGCCACCGGCCGATCACGCAGGCTCGACAGCACCGCGAGCAGCGCCGGCAGGTCGCTGGCGGTTTCGCTCAGACGCACGCCGCCGACCACGTTCAAGAACACGTCCTGGCCAAAGGTGGCGATCCCGCCGTGGCGCTGCAGCACCGCCAGCAGCATCGCCAGACGACTGGCGTCCAGGCCCAGCGCGACCCGGCGCGGACTGCTCAGGGGACTGTCCGCCACCAGCGCCTGCACCTCGACCAGCAGCGGCCGGCTACCCTCCCAGGTGACGGTGATAACGCTGCCGGAAACGTCGCCGTCATGGCGCGACAGGAAAATCGCCGACGGGTTGGCGACTTCCTTGAGCCCGCCATCGGTCATGGCGAACACGCCTAGCTCGTTGGCGGCGCCGAAACGGTTCTTGACCGCGCGTAGCAGGCGGTAGCGGGAGCCGCTTTCGCTCTCGAAGTAGAGCACGGTATCGACCATGTGCTCGAGCACGCGCGGTCCGGCCAGCATGCCCTCCTTGGTGACGTGTCCGACCAGGAACAGCGCCGTGCCGCTCTGCTTGGCGTAGCGCACCAGGTGGGCGGCGCTCTCCCGCACCTGAGCCACCGAGCCTGGCGCTGACTGCAGCGCGGCGGTGTAGATGGTCTGCACCGAGTCGATCACCATCACCTGCGGCGTCTCGGCCTGCGCCACCTCCAAGATGACCTCGACCGAAGTCTCCGCCAGTACCTTGAGCCGGTCGCTCTTCACGCCCAGCCGCCCGGCGCGCAGAGCGACCTGGCGCAGAGACTCCTCACCGGTGACGTACAACGCCGCCAGCCCAGCCGGCAGCTTGGCCAGGGTTTGCAGCAGCAGAGTGCTCTTGCCGATGCCGGGGTCGCCGCCGAGCAGGATCACGCCACCGCGCACCAGACCGCCGCCCAGCACCCGGTCCAGCTCGAACATGCCGGTGTGGACGCGGATCTCGTCGCCGGTGGGCACGTCCGCCAACGTCTGCACGCCGCGGTCGCCGGCGTATTGGCCGCGGCTCGTCGCCAGCCGCGCCACCGCCGGGCCGGCCGGCGCTGCCTGCACGGTTTCCTGCAGCGAGTTCCAGGCGCCGCAGTCGGCGCACTGCCCGGCCCATTTCGGGCTAACAGCGCCACATTCGCTGCAGGCGTAGACGGTCTTGGGCTTAGCCATGCTCGTCGCGATACTCGAAACGCACTCGACGCGTGAGCTTGCACAGTAGCTCGTAGCTGATGGTGCCGCAGGCGGCGGCGATCTCCTCCACCGGCAGCCCCTCGCCCCACAGCGTGACCTCGGCGCCGGGCCGCACATGCTCCAGCCCGCGCAGATCGACGCAGAGCATGTCCATGGACACTCGGCCGACGATCCCGGCGCGCCGCCCGTCGACCAGCACCGGCGTGCCGCACGGCGCGTGGCGCGGGTAGCCATCACCGTAGCCGGCGGCGACCACGCCGACCGGCATGTCCTCCGGACACTCGAAGCGCCCGGCGTAGCCGATGCGATCACCCTTGCGGCATTGCCGCACGGCCACCAGCCGCGTGCGCAGGGTCATCACCGGCCGCAGCGCGGCCGGCGATGGCTGGCCGTCGGCGAACGGCGAGGCGCCGTAGAGCATGATGCCCGGCCGCACCCAGTCCGAGCGCGTCCGCGGCCAGGCCAGCACGCCGGCGGAATTGCCGATCGAACGCTCGCCCGGCAGGCCCTCGGTGGCACGCTCGAAGTTCTCCAGCTGGTAGTGGGTGTACTCGTCACTGCGATCGTCGGCGTACGCCAGGTGGGTCATCAGCCGCACGTGCTGGTCCACCGCTGGACAGTCGCGCAGCCGCCAGTAGAAAGCGCGCGCCTCCTCGGGACGCACACCCAGGCGGTGCATGCCGGAGTCGATCTTCAGCCAGATCCGGATCGGACGCGCCACCCGCGCCCGCTCCAGCATCTCCAGCTGCCAGTCGGCATGTAGCGCGCAATCGAGGCCATAGCGCTCGATCACCGGCAGTTCGCTGGGGTCGAAGAAGCCCTCCAGCAAGAGGATCGGCTTGTCGATGCCCGCCTCGCGCAGCGGGATGGCTTCCTCCAGGCAGGAGACGGCGAAACCGTCCGCCAGGTCGCCGGCGGCGCGCGCCACCGGCAGCAGACCGTGGCCGTAGGCGTCGGCCTTCACCACCGCCAGCAGCCGCGAGTGCGGCGCCGCCGCCCGCGCCACGCGCAGATTGTGCCGAAGCGCCCCCAGGTCGACCTGCGCATGGATATTACGGGTCATTGATAGGAATCGCCGCCGTAAGCGGTATCGATGTAGTTCTCGAATCGCGTGTACTTGCCGAGGAAGGTCAGCTTAACGGTACCGATGGGGCCGTTACGCTGCTTGCCGATGATGATTTCGGCAATCCCCTTGTCCGGGCTGTCCGGATTGTAGACCTCGTCGCGGTAGATAAACACGATGAGGTCGGCATCCTGCTCGATGGCGCCGGATTCGCGCAGGTCCGACATCACCGGCCGCTTGTTGGGCCGCTGCTCCAGCGAGCGGTTGAGCTGCGACAGGGCGATCACCGGCACCGACAGCTCCTTGGCCATGGCCTTGAGCGAGCGAGAGATTTCGGAAATCTCCGCGGTGCGGTTCTCCTTGAAGCCGGGCACCTGCATCAGCTGCAGATAGTCGACCACCACCAGGCCGAGACCGTGCTCGCGCGCCAAGCGCCGGGTACGGGCGCGCATCTCGCTGGGCGACAGCGCCGGCGTGTCGTCGATGAACATCTTCGCCTGCGAGAGCAGGTTCAGGGTGCTCGTCAGCCGCGGCCAGTCCTCGTCCTGCAGGCGGCCGGTACGGATGCGCTGCAGCTCGATGCGCCCCAGCGAGGACAGCATGCGGATGGCGAGTTGGTCCGCCGGCATTTCCATGGAGAACACCGCCACCGGGTACTTGCCCTTCAGCGCCGCGTGCTCGGCGATGTTCATGGAGAAGGTGGTCTTGCCCATGGATGGGCGGGCGGCGACGATCACCAGATCACCCGGCTGCAGGCCGGAAGTCATGGTGTCGAAATCGGTCCAGCCGGTCGGCAGACCGGTGATGACGCTCTCCTGCTGGTAGAGCGTGTCGATCTTGTCGACCACGCCCGGCAGGACGTCCTTCAGGCTGACGAAGCCCTGCTTGTTGCGGCCGGTCTGCTCGGCGATCTGAAACACCAGGCGCTCGGCGTTCTCCAGCAGCTCGGCGCTGGTGCGGCCTTCCGGCTGGAAGCCGCTGGTGGCGATCTCGGTGCCGGCCTGGATCAGCTGCCGCAGCACCGAGCGCTCGCGCACGATGTCGGCATAGGCCTGGATGTTGGCGGCGCTGGGGGTGTCGCGGGCGAGCGCGCCCAGGTAGGGCAGGCCGCCGGCTTCGTCCAAGAGCTCCTGGGCGCGCAGCCACTCGGCCAGGGTGACCACGTCGAGCGGTCGACCGGCCTCGGCAAGCGCCTTCATGGAGCGGAAGATGAGGCGATGCTCGCGGCGGTAGAAGTCTTCTTCCGCGATGCGGTCGGCGATGCGGTCGAACGCGCTGTTGTCCAGCATCAGACCGCCGAGCACGGCCTGCTCCGCCTCCAGCGAATGGGGCGGGACTTTCAGCGCATCGGTGACCGTCTGGGCCGCGCGGACTTCGGCCATCAATTCACCTCCAACACACCCACAGCCAGCGACAACGGCGGGCGCCTTTCAGGCGGAGGATACGCTCACCGGCGTCAGCGCGCCGGTGAGCCGGTCACAGACCCGCAAGCGATCAGGCTTCGCCGGTGACGATGACCTTGACGGTGGCGTCGACGTCGGTGTGCAGATGCAGCTGGATTTCGTACTCGCCGACCGAGCGGATCGGACCCTGCGGCATACGCACTTCCTGGCGCTTGAGCGGAACGCCGGCGGCGGTCACCGCCTCTGCGATGTCGACGGTGCCGATCGAGCCGAACAGCTTGCCTTCCTCGCCGGCCTTGGCGGTGATGGTCACCGTCAGGCCCTCGAGCTGAGCCTTGCGGGCCTCGGCAGCGGCCAGCGCCTCGGCGGCGGCGCGCTCCAGCTCGGCGCGGCGCTCCTCGAACAGCTTGATGTTCTCGGGCGTCGCCGGGGTCGCCTTGCCCTGGGGAATGAGATAGTTGCGGCCGTAGCCGGGACGCACCTTGACCTTATCGCCCAGGTTGCCCAGGTTCTCGACCTTCGCCAGCAGAATGACTTCCATCGTTACCACCTCACCGGTGTCGCAAAATCAAAATGTTAAACCGTGCCATCCGGCCCCAGCAGCCGTCGCCGCCAGCCGAAAGCCGCATCGGCCATTCCTATAACCACGTACAACCCGAACGCGAACGGCAGCAGAACATATAGCCCCACCAGCCAGCCGCGGCTCAAGCCTCGCCGCGCCACCGCGGCATGCACCAGCGACAGCGCCTGCAGCGCGAACACCGCGCCGACCGCCAGCGCCAGGTCATAGCCGAGCCCCGCCCCCTGCAGCGCGGCCCACAGCAGGATCACCGCCAGCACCAGCGCCGCCGGCCGGCCGAGATCCAGCTCGTGGAACTCGCGCCGAAAACCGCCGGGATTGTAGAGCATCGCCTGCAGCCAGCGCCCCAGCAGCAGGCTGACCAGCGCCGCGACCTGCAGGCTCAGTGCCCACAGCCCGGTCAGGTAGGGCAACACGCCTTCCTGCAACTCCCGCAGGGCCTTGCGCGTCTCCTCCGAGCCAGCGGCCATCACCTCGGCGGTCTGTTCCAGCATCGGCCGCCAGTAGTCGGCCGGATCGGGGTAAGCCAGATGCAGCGTCAGCACCGCCAGCGCCGCCAACACCGCCGCCAAGCGCAGCGTGCTGGCCAGCGAGATGGTGTAGCGCAGCCAGCACGCCAGCACCAGCACCGGCAGCCATAGCTCGGCGCACTGCCACAGCGCCAGCTGCGGCACGCCGAGCTGCACGCCATACACCACCGCCAGCACAGCGGTGGCGCCTCCCATCACCGTCAGCGCGTCGGCCCAGCCGCGCCGCAGCGCAACCAGGGCCACTACGCCGCCGCCGAACCAGGACAGCAGCGGCAACAGGCTCGCGGCGGCCACCACCGCGATCGCCTGCAGGCGGCCGCGCATGATGAAACTCGCGAACCCCTGCATGATGCGGCCTTACGTCACCCGCCGTTCGCGGGCAGCGATCAGTGACGATCGGTGTACGGCAGCAGCGCCAGATAACGGGCGCGCTTGATCGCAGTCGCCAGCTGCCGCTGATAGCGAGCCTGGGTGCCGGTGATGCGGCTCGGCACGATCTTGCCGGTTTCGCTGATGTAGTTCTTGAGGGTGTTGAGATCCTTGTAGTCGATCTCCTTCACGCCCTCGGCGGTGAAACGGCAGAACTTCTTACGACGGAAGAAACGAGCCATTGCTCTTACTCCTGTACGACCGACCGCCGTCAGCGGCCAGTCCCGATTTTTTCAACCCCCCGGCGCCTGGGCGCCGGCGCTGCGCGTCCTCAGGCTTCCGACGACTCGTCGGACTCCTCGCTCTCCTCGCGCCGACGGCCACGGCCGCGCGACTCGGAATCGCCGTCCTCGCGCTCGGAGCGCTCTTCCTTGCTCTTCGCCAGCGGCGACGGCTCGGTGACGGCTTCCTCGCGGCCGATCACCAGGTGCCGGATCACGGCGTCGTTGAAGCGGAACGCGGACTGCAGCTCCTGCAGCTCGGCGGTGCCGCACTCGATGTTCATCAGAACATAGTGGGCCTTGATGAGCTTGCGGATGGGGTAGGCGAGCTGGCGGCGGCCCCAGTCCTCGAGGCGGTGAATCTTGCCGCCGTTGGACTCGATGATCGCCCGGTAACGCTCGATCATCGCGGGAACCTGCTCGCTCTGGTCCGGGTGAACCAGGAAGACAATTTCGTAATGACGCATCGATGCTCCTTACGGATGTTCAAGACCCGCATGGGTCCGGAAAAGCCACCCGACCACGCGGGCAGCAAGGAGACCGGCGACCAGCGCCGGCGCGAAGCGGCGTAGTGTAGCGAAGCCCCATGCCTTTGGCAAAAGGTTCAGGCGCTTGCGGTATCTACGGCCGCGCCGCGCTGCCGCAGCGCCTCGAACAGCACCACCCCCGTGGCGACCGAGACGTTGAGGCTCTCGACGTGGCCGCGCATGGGGATGCGCACCAGAAAATCGCATTCCTCGCGCGTGAGGCGGCGCAGCCCCGTGTCCTCGGCACCCATGACCAGCGCCAGCGGACCGGTCAGATCGGCCTGATAGATGCTCTGCTCCGCCTCGCCGGCGGCGCCCACCAGCCAGATGCCGCGCTCCTTGAGCGTGCGCAGTACCCGCGCCAGGTTGGTGACCTGGAAGAACGGCACGGTGCGCGCCGCGCCCGAAGCCACCTTGTGCACCGTCGGCGTCAGGCCCACCGCGTTGTCGCGCGGCGCGATCACGCCATGCACCCCGGCGGCGTCGGCGCTGCGCAGGCAGGCGCCGAGGTTGTGCGGATCCTGCACCTGATCGAGCACCAGCAGGAACGGCGGCTCCGCCAGCTGATCGAGCAGCACGTACAGATCGCGCTCGTCCTTGGGGCTGTCGCCGACGAAGCGCACCACCACGCCCTGGTGAGCGGCGTTGCCGGTGAGCTGGTCCAGCTCCCGGCGCGGCGCCCGGTGGGTGGTCACGCCCAGGCGCGCCAGCGCCTGCGCCAGCTGCTGCAGCTTGGCGTCGTGCCGCCCCTGCTCCAGCCAGACCTCGACGATGTGGCCGGGGTCATATTTCAGCGCCGCGCGCACGGCGTGCAGCCCGTATATCAGTTCGCTCTTGCCCGTCATGACGGCTTACCTGCGCCCACCACGCACGGCGCGGCGGCCGCGCCCGCCGCTGCGCCGCTGCTCGGGCAGCGGCTCCATCTTCGCTTTCTTGCCGGGGCGCGGCTGCGCCTCGTGGGCGATCAGCTCGAAATCGATCTGGCGCTGGTCCTTGTCGACCCGCGCCACCTGCACCTGCACCCGGTCGGTCAAGCGGTACACCTTGCCGGTGCGCTCGCCGGTCAGGCGATGGCCGATCGGGTCGAAGTGGAAGTAGTCGTTCTCCAGGTTGGTGATGTGCACCAGCCCGTCCACGAACACTTCGTCCAGCTGGACGAACAGCCCGAACGAGGTGACCCCGCTGATCACGCCGCTGAACACCTGGCCGATCTTGTCGCTCATGTACTGGCACTTGAGCGTCATGATGGCGTCGCGGGTAGCCTCGTCGGCGCGCCGCTCGGTCATCGAGCAGTGCTCGCCCAGCGTCAGCACCTCGTCGAACCGCAGCGGGTAGTCGTCAGCGCGGCCGCCGTCGAGCACATGACCGATGGCGCGATGCACCAGCAGGTCCGGATAGCGGCGAATCGGCGAGGTGAAATGCGCGTAGGCGTCGAGCCCGAGACCGAAGTGGCCGGCGTTCTCCGGGCGGTATTCGGCCGCCTTCATCGAGCGCAGCAGCACGGTCTGGATCAGGTGCCGATCCTGACGCCCGGCGATCTTCTTGACCAGCCGCGCGTAATCCTTGGAGCTCGGCTGATCGCCGCCGTCGAGGGTCAAGCCGACCTGGGCCAGGAACTGCCGCAGGTTGTCCAGCCGATCCGGCTCCGGTCCCTCATGCACCCGGTACAGACCGAGCATGCGATGGCGCTGCAGGAAGCGGGCGGCCGCGACGTTGGCGGCGATCATGCACTCCTCGATCATGCGATGCGCGTCGTTGCGCTCCACCGGCTCGATGCGCACCACCTTGCCCTGCTCGTCGAACACCAGCTTGGTCTCGGTGGTGTCGAAGTCGATCGCGCCGCGCCGCTCGCGGGCGATGCGCAGCGCCTTGTAGACGCCGTAGAGATTCTGCAGGTGCGGCAGCAGCTCGGCGTAGCGCTCGCTCAGCTCGCGGTCGCCGCCGACCACGATGGCCGCCACCTGGTCGTAGGTGAAGCGCGCGTGCGAGCGCATCACCGCGCGGAAGAAGCGCGAGCGGCGCAGTGCGCCGGTCGGCCCGATGTGCAGCTCGCACACCATGCACAGCCGATCCACGTGCGGATTGAGCGAGCACAGACCGTTGGAGAGGATCTCCGGCAGCATGGGCACGACCGCGCGCGGGAAGTAGACGGAATTGCCGCGGTCGGCCGCGGCGCGGTCGAGGGCGGTGCCGGGACGCACGTAGTGCGAGACGTCGGCGATGGCGACCAGCAGCCGCCAGCCCTTGTCGGTCGGTTCGCAGTAGACGGCGTCGTCGAAGTCGCGGGCGTCGGGGCCGTCGATGGTCACCAGCGGCACGTCGCACAGGTCGACCCGGCCCTCCTTGGCCTTCTCCGGCACCTCCTCGCCCAGATTCGCCACCTCGGCCAGCACTTCCTCCGGCCATTCGGTGGGAATGCCGTGCACGCGGCGGGCCACCTCGATTTCCATGCCCGCTTCGATGTGCGCGCCCAGCACCTGCACCACGCGCCCAATCGGCCCGCGCCGCAGGCTCGGCTGCTCCAGCAGCTCGGCCACCACCAGCTGCCCCGGCTCGATGCTCGTCTCGGGATCGACCGGCACGATCACGTCGTGATGGATGCGGCGATTGTCCGGCACCACGAACCCGACCCCGCACTCCAGGTAGAAGCGGCCGGTGACATGGGTGTTGTGGCGCTTGAGAATCTCGACCAGCTCGCCCTCGGGCCGGCCCTCGCGGTCCACGCCGATCACCCGCACCACCACGCGGTCGCCGTGCATGAGCACGCGCATCTGTCGCGGCGATAGGTAGATCCGGCGATCGCCGAGATCGGAATCGACATAGCCCCAGCCGTCGGGGTGGGCGGTCAGGCGGCCGCGTACCAGGTCTTCGTTGTCGACGATGACGTAGCCGCCGCGGCGGTTGCGAATCAGTTGACCGTCGCGCTCCATGGCGCGCAGGCGTCGGCGCACGCCTTCGATGGCGTCTTCGCTTTCGAGCGCGAGGGCTTCGATCAGGTCGTCGCGGCTCAGAGGGCGCCCGCGCTCACGCAGGACCTGAAGGATGTATTCCCGACTGGGAATGGGGTTGGCGTACTTCGCCTTCTCTCGCTCGTAGAATGGATCTGCTTGTTTGTATTTGGACTTGCGCTTGCTGGCCATCAACTGCTTCGTTGCTTGAGTAATGCGGGCAGCATACGCGATCCCGGTCGGCATGCAACCACGCAAAAAAAATTTCTCGAGGGCTGTTGACAGAGCCCACGCAGGCCAGTAAAGTCTGCGGCCTATCAGGTGCCGGCCAGTTCAACGAACTGACCGACATCGCCGAGGTGGCGGAATGGTAGACGCGCTAGTTTCAGGTACTAGTGGGGGAAACCCTGTGGAGGTTCAAGTCCTCTCCTCGGCACCAAACACCAAAGGCGAGCGAAAGCTCGCCTTTTTCGTTTCAGGCGGCGCTTTCATCCCGTAATCGACATTCCGCGCCGACCGCATCCTCCCGCAATTCGGAATCCCTTGCCCAACCCCGACGCGCATTAGGCGCGCCTGCCGTCGAGACCGCTCGCTTTCGACGAGCGCGCAAACAAAAACGCGGCCACGAGGGCCGCGTTCCTGGCGCTGCGGACGGTGTCCGCGGCTTCAGTCGAACGGATGGCGCAGGACGATGGTCTCCTTGCGGTCCGGGCCGGTCGAGATGATGTCGATCGGCACGCCCACCAGCTCCTCGATCTTGCGCAGATAGGCCCGGGCGTTCTCCGGCAGATCCTCGTAGCGGCGGATGCCGACCGTGGAGGTCTTCCAGCCCGGCATGTCGATGTACTCCGGCTCGCAGTCGGCCAACAGCTCGGCGCCCGGCGGCAGCGTATCCCACACCTGCTCGTTGCAGCGGTAGTTGACGCAGATGCGCAGCGTGTCGAGATCGTCGAGCACGTCCAGCTTGGTGATGCACAGGCCCGACAGGCTGTTGATCTGCGCCGCGCGGCGCAGCACCACGGCGTCGAACCAGCCGCAACGGCGGCGCCGGCCGGTGGTGGCGCCGAACTCATGCCCCCGCTCGGTCAGGTAATCGCCCATCTCGTCGAACAGCTCGGTCGGGAACGGACCGGCGCCCACGCGTGTGGTGTAGGCCTTGGTGATGCCCAGCACGTAGTGCAGGTCCCGCGGGCCCATGCCGGTGCCGGTCGCGGCGCCGCCGGCGGTGGTGTTGGACGAGGTCACGTACGGGTAGGTGCCGTGGTCGATGTCGAGCAGGGTGCCCTGCGCGCCCTCGAACAGCAGGCTCTTGCCCTCGGCCTGCAGCTTGTGCAGCAGCAGACCGACGTCGGTGACCATGGGACGGATCACCTCGGCCAGCTCCAGGCACTCGTCCAGCACCTGCTGGAACGACACCGGCTGTTCCTTGAAGTAGTGCTGCAGCACGAAGTTATGGAAATCGAGCAGTTCGCCCAGCTTGGCGGCCAGCCGCTCGCGGTGCAGCAGGTCGGAAACCCGCAGGCCGCGCCGCGCCACCTTGTCCTCGTAGGCCGGGCCGATGCCGCGGCCGGTGGTGCCGATCGCGGCGCTGCCGCGCGCCAGCTCGCGGGCACGGTCCAGCGCCACGTGGCTGGGCAGGATCACCGGGCAGGCGGGGCTGATCTTCAGCCGCTCGCGCGCCGGCACGCCCTTGGCCTCCAGCCCTTCCAGCTCGCGCACCAGCGCCTGCGGCGAGAGCACGACGCCGTTGCCGATCAGGCACAGCACATCCTCGCGCAGGATGCCCGACGGGATCAGGTGCAGCACCGTCTTCTCACCCTCGATGACGAGGGTGTGACCGGCGTTATGGCCGCCCTGGAACCGTACGACCGCGCTGGCTCGGTCGGTCAACAGATCGACGACCTTGCCCTTACCCTCGTCTCCCCACTGGGAGCCGATCACTACGACGTTCTTGCCCATAACCCCGCTCTGCAATGCTGTGAACTATCGAACCTAAACCGGTACCAGCGTCCACTGCCCGTCGACGCGCGTCAGGCGTCGGTCGCATCCCATGGCCCGAGCGTCGCCCGACTGGCCGGGCAACGCCCACACAACACGCTCGCCCTGGGCGCGGAGCCTCTCAACTTCCGCCACCGCTTCGGGCTCGTCGCTCCAGTCCGCCAGTATCCCGGACGCGCTCGGCACCACCGCACCCAAGCCCAGCGCCGCCAGCGTCTTGAGATCGGCGCTGAAGCCGGTGGCCGGGCGCGAGCGGCCGAACACCTTGCCGATCTGATCGTAGCGCCCGCCGCGCGCCAGTTCCCGGCCGTAGCCGGGGCTGAACGCCGCGAACACCGCGCCGGTGTGATACTGATAGCCGCGCAGCTCGGCCAGGTCGAAGTGCAGCGGCACCTCCGGCATGCGCCGCTCCAGCGCCGCGGCGATGCCCCACAGATCCTTGAGCGCGCCGAGCACTTCCGGCGTCGCCGCCGCCAGCACCTTGCCGGCCTGGTCCAGCACCTCCACGCCGCCGTGGAGCTGCGGCAGCGCGGCCAGCATCGACCGTACCGGCTCGACCACCGCCAACTCTGCGAGCAGGCTCTCGATTTCCGGCACGGCCTTGCGCTGCAGCGCATCGAACAAGCGCGCCTCGGCCTCGCCCGGCAAACCGGCCTGCCTCACCAGTCCACGGTAGATGCCGACGTGCCCCAGATCCAAATGAATGGCGTCGATGCGGGCCGCTCGCACGCTCCGCACCATCAGCTCGATGATCTCGATATCGGCCTCGACACCGGCGTAACCGAACAGTTCGGCGCCGACCTGCAGCAAATCGCGCGAACCGTTGATACCGTCCGGGCGGGTGCGCAGCACCGTGCCGACATAGCACAGGCGCACCGGCTCGTCGCGCTTGAGCTGGTGGGCGTCGATGCGCGCCGCCTGCGGCGTCATGTCGGCGCGCACGCCCATCAAGCGTCCGGACAGCTGATCGGTGAGCTTGAAGGTCTGCAGGTCGAGATCGTGGCCGGTACCGGTCAGCAGCGAGTCCAGGAACTCGATGAACGGCGGCATGACCAGCTCGTAGCCCCAGCCGCGGAACAGGTCCAGCAACTCCCGACGCAACTGCTCCAGCTGCTGGGCCCGGGGCGGCAGCACTTCGTGGATGCCCTCGGGCAGCAGCCAGCGGTTGTCTTTACGGAATACGTCCCCGTGCATGTTCGGCCCCTGGCGGCGATCAATGCCGCGCAAGATACAGCAAGCCCAGCCCCAAGACCATGGACACGAAGCCGGCTATACGCAAGCTGCGATCGTCGAGCTCGACCATGCGCTCCATCGCCCGACGCAGGGCGGCGGGACTGGCAAAGGGCAACAGACCTTCGATGACGAAGACCAGGGCCAAGGCGGTGAAGAAATCGCTTCCCAAAACAGGCTCCCGAATCGGCCGGCCGTCGCCGGCGGGCCGTCTCTAGGCTAGCGGCCGTTGGCGGCCCCCGCCCGGCTTTGCTGGAAATAACGGAAGAACGCCGAATCCGGCGACAGCACCAGCACGTCGTCCGGCGAATCGAATACACGACGATACGCCATCAGACTGCGATAGAAGTTGAAAAACTCGGGATCGCGCGCCGCCGCCTCGGCGTAGATCCGCGCCGCCTGGGCGTCGGCCTCGCCGCGGATGCGGTCGGCGTCACGCCGCGCCTCGGCCACGATCACGGCGCTGATGCGGTCGGCCTCGGCACGCGCCGCCGCCGCCTCCTGCTTGCCACGCGCACGGTACTCCTGCGCCCGCAACGCTTGAGCTGACTTCATCCGCTCGAACACGGCCTGGGTCAGCTCCGACGGCAGCTCCAGCCGCTGGATGCGCAGATCGACCAGCTCCACACCCAGCTCCTTGGCCGCCGTCTCCAGCTGCCCGGACGCGGCGCGCAGCAGCTCGGCGCGATCGGCGGCGACTGTCTGCTCCACCGTGCGGGCGGCGAACTCGGGGCGCAGCTGCGCCTGCAGGATCTCGCTCAGCCGCTGCCCCACCTGAGCCGGATCAGCCTGAGCGGCGGTATAGAAGCGGCCGAGGTCGCCGATGCGCCACTTCAGGCCGACATCGACCACCACGATCTTGCCATCCGAGGTCTCGAAACGCGCTCCCTCGGCGCTCAGGCCGCGCACGCGGCCGTCGAACTTGCGCACGGTCTGCACCACCGGCAGCTTCAGATGCACGCCCGGACCGATGCCGGCCTCGACGATCTCGCCGAACTGCATCTTCAGCGCCACCTCGGACTCACCGACCACGTAGGTCGACAGGTACAGCAGGACGCCGGCCAGCACCAGCACGACCACGACGATGGAACGCAAGGCCGCCATCACCGCACCTCCCGGCTACGCTCGCGATCGCGGCTGGGCGCCGCCGCGGCCCGACCGCTCTCCGCAGTCTGCTCGCTGGGCGGCGACACCACCCGCCCTTGCTCCGCGTCGGCATCCGCCGACCGCATCATCTTCTCCAACGGCAGATACACCACGGGCTGCCCGCCCTGGACATCGACCAGCGCCTTGGAACTGCGCTCCAGCACCGCCTCCATGGTCTCGATGTACATGCGCTCGCGCGTCAGCTGCGGCGCCTTGCGGTATTCCTCATAGATGGCCAGAAAGCCGGCGACCTCGCCCTCGGCGCGAGCGACGACGTGCGCCCGATAGGCCTCGGCCTCCTCGCGGATACGAGTGGCCTGCGCGTTGGCCTCGGGCACCACGCCTTCCCGGTAGGTCTTGGCCTCGTCGATCAGGCGCCGCGCTTCCTCGCGCGCGCGCTCGACGTCGGCCAGCGCCGCCAGCACCGGCTCGGGCGCGCGCACGTTCTGGATGCTGACGCCGTCCAGCCGGATGCCGGCGTCGTAACGGGCCAAGCCTTCGGCCACGATTTCGCCGATCTGCCGCTCCAGCGGCGCCAGATCCTGGCCGAACAGGGCCGCCATGGGCACCTGCCCCAGCGCCTGGCGCAGCGCGCCGTCGCCGAGCTCGCGAATGGCGCGCTCGGGGTCCTGGAGACGGAACAGGAAACGGGCCGGATCGGCCACGCGCCAGCGCACGGCGATCTGCGCATGCACCAGATTGAGATCCTTGGTCAGCACCAGGCCGTGGTTGCCGCCGTCGCCGCCGACGGTGGTCAGGCGCCGGCTATCGACGTCGACCCGCAGCACCCGCTGCAGCGGAAACGGCCAATGCCAGTGCACGCCGGGCCCGACCGTGGCGGTATGACGGCCGAGCGTGAGCACCACGCCGCGCCGGCCCTCGTCGATGACATACAGACCGGACAGCAGCCACACGGCCACGAGGATACCGGCGATGGCGGCGGCACCGATCGCGCCGGCCCCCTTGGCGCCGCCCGGACGTTGCCGCCCTCCGATCAAGCGGCGGAGCTGCTCGCGCGCTTTGTTGACCAGCGCGCCGAGGTCTGGCGGCCGTTGATCGCGACCCGATCCGCTCCAAGGATCGCGATTCCCCCCACCCGGCTCGTTCCAGCCCATCCGCTTCTCCGTCCAAAATCCGAAAGTCGAGTGCAGGCCGTAGCCCAATTCGGCCACAGCCGAGGGATTCTAAAGAGCCGCGGCTCACGGTCGCAACCCGAGCCGGCGCGGCCGCCGTTTCGCGGCTCAAACGCCCAGCGGTTCCACCGGCGCGGACAGTCCTTCTTTGCGGTAGAGACGGTCGAGATCGCGCTGCAGCAGATCGACCTCCAGCACCGACTCGCCGGCCTCGGTGACCTGCTCGGCGAGCACGCGACCGAGCTGGTAAAAGCGCGCCCGCAGCCGCGCCTGGTCCGCGCCCAGACGGACGCGGCCCCGCACCCGGACGCTGCCGAGCCGGTCGGCGATCTCCTGCGTGAGCAGGTCCAGCCCCTGCCCATCGGCGGCGGACAGCCACACCGCCGCCCCATGCTCACCCCGCTCCAGCGTGGGCGGACGGCCGAGCAAGTCGATCTTGTTGTACACCCGCAGCACCGGCACCTCGGCAGCGCCGATCTCGGCCAGCACCCGCTCGACCTCGATCGCCTGCGCCTCGCGCTCCTCGTTGGCCGCGTCGATGACGTGCAGCAGCAGATCGGCCTCCGCCACCTCCTCCAGCGTCGAGCGGAACGCCGCCACCAGCTGATGCGGCAAGTCGCGGATGAAGCCGACGGTGTCGGCCAGCACCACTGCTTCGCCGGTGGGCAGTTCCAGTCGCCGCAGGGTGGTGTCGAGGGTGGCGAACAGCTGGTCGGCCGCGTAGACCTCGGTCTCGGCCAGTCGGTTGAACAGCGTGGATTTGCCGGCGTTGGTGTAGCCCACCAGCGCCACTAGCGCGACATCGCGCTTGCGCCGCGCCTGACGCCCCTGCTGGCGCTGACGCGCGACCTTCTCCAGGCGGCGCTCCAGCTGCTGGATGCGCTGCCCGATCAGGCGCCGGTCCAATTCCAGCTGGGTTTCGCCGGGACCGCGCAGGCCAATACCGCCGCGCTGCCGCTCCAGGTGAGTCCAGCCGCGCACCAAGCGCGTGGCCATGTGCCGCAGCTGCGCCAGCTCGACCTGCAGCTTACCCTCGAAGGAGCGCGCCCGCTGGGCGAAGATGTCCAGGATCAGGCCGGTACGGTCGAGCACCCGGCACTTGAGGGCGCGCTCGAGATTGCGCTCCTGCGACGGACTGATGGCGTGGTTGATCAGAACCAGTTCGATGCCCTCGGCCGCCACCATGGCGGCCAGCTCCTCGACCTTGCCGGAGCCGAGGAAATAGCGCGGATCCGGAGCGCTACGGTGAGCGACCACGGTCCGGAGCACGTCGGCGCCGGCCGACTTGGCCAAGGTCACGAATTCGCTGACCGCCTCCTCGAGGCCGACACCGTCGAAGTCCACATGGACGACGATGGCTCGCTCGCCGACCTGCGGCCTATCGAACAGGTTCGTGGTGGTGGCCGAGAGACCTAACTTTTCAGAAATTGCCAAACTCCTGTCCGCGCTCGTCGGTGGCAGGTGCCGGCCGGATGTTACGGGCGGGCACGATGGTCGAGATGGCGTGCTTGTACACCATCTGGCTCACGCTATTCTTGAGCAGGATGACGAACTGATCGAACGACTCGATCTGCCCCTGCAACTTGATGCCGTTGACCAGATAGATGGACACGGGGACCTTTTCCTTCCGGAGAGCGTTCAAGAACGGTTCCTGAAGAGACTGCCCTTTGGCCATTAGCCTGACTCCTTAAAAGGTAACTCGGTTGATTTTTATTATCGGCGGGCACCCAACCGTTCGCCCGGCGTGCTTCCCCGCTGACATCCACGCCTTTGGAAAAGCGCACATCCTAACATGGCTGCGGACTACCATTTCAGCCTAGGATTCCCTCTGCGCGCGCCAACAGCGTCGACGCCAGATCCGGGTCCTCGCTGCTGAACCAGTCCGCACCCTGCTCGGCCCGTAACCATGTCAGCTGACGCTTGGCGAATTGCCGCGTCGCAATAATGCCCCTAGTAACCATGTTTTCATAGTCATAGCGGCCATCCAGATACTCCCAGATCTGCCGATAGCCGACCGCGCGCATGGAGGGCTTGTCCAGGCTCAAGTCGGGACGCGCACGCAGGCCCTCGACCTCGGCGACGAACCCCTGATCGAGCATGTGCCGGAAGCGCACGGCGATCCGCTCGTGCAGCCAAGCCCTGTCCTTGGGCGCCACGATCCATTTGGCAACAGCATAAGGCAAAGGTTCAGATACTGCCTGTGCCTGCAAACGCGACAAGGGCTGCCCCGTCAACTCGTATACCTCGAGCGCACGCGAGATGCGCTGTGGATCGGTCGGATGTATCCGCTTGGCCGCCTCCGGATCCACCTGGGCCAGCCGCGCGTGCAGCGCCGGCCAGCCGAGCACCGCGGCCTCCGCCTCCAACCGCGCCCGCACCGCGGGGTCGGCCTCGGGCAGCTCCGCCAATCCACGCTCCAGCGCGCGGAAATACAACATGGTGCCGCCCACCAGCAATGGCACTCGCCCCGCCGCATGGATGGCTTCGATCTCGCGCAGCGCATCCGCCCGGAACTCGGCGGCGGAGTAGGCTTGCGCCGGGTCCAGGATATCCACCAACCGGTGCGGCACTTGCGCCAAGAGATGGGGATCCGGCTTGGCCGTTCCAATATCCATACCGCGGTACACCAGCGCCGAGTCGACGCTGATGATGTCCACCGGCAGCCGGCGCGCCAGCGCCACCGCCAGGTCGGTCTTGCCGGCGGCGGTGGGTCCCATCAAAAAGATCACCGGCGGCCGTTCCGGCCGCTGCACGCGCGCCATCGCCTCACCTGCCTCGCAAAAACAGCCGGTCCAGCTCCTCGACGGTGAGCGAGGTCCAGGTGGGCCGGCCGTGGTTGCACTGACCGCTATTCGGCGTCGCTTCCATGTCCCGCAGCAGCGCGTTCATTTCCGGAATGGTCAGACGACGGTGGGCGCGCACCGAATTGCGGCAGCCGATATTGCCCATGACGTGGTTGAGCGCCTCCTCCAGGCGGCCGCTGGCGCCGTGGGCGCGCAGGTCGCTGAGCATGTCCCGCACCAGCAGCCCGGCGTCGGCGTCCTTGAGCAGCACCGGCACCCGCCGCACCAGCAGATGGTCGGGGCCGCTGCGATCGACTTCGAACCCCAGGGCTTCGAAGGCGCCGCGGAACTCCTCGGCGGCGTCGGCCTCCTCCGGCGTCACCGCCAGGGGCACCGGCACCAGCAGCGGCTGCGAAGCGATGCCGTCGCGCGCCAGCTGCGCCTTCATGCGCTCGTAGACGATGCGCTCATGGGCAGCGTGCATATCGACCAGCACCAGGCCGGTGGCGTTCTGCGCCAGGATGAAGATACCGTGCACCTGACCGATGGCGTAACCGAGCGGCGGCACGTCGCCCGCCGCCGCCGTGTCCGTCAGCGGCTCGGGCTGCGGCGCGGCTGGCCGCTCGATCGGTTCGGCGGGCTCGCCGTAGAGCATCCGCGCTTCGCGCAGCGGCAGCCCCAGGCTTTCCTGGCGGGGCGGAAGGAACGCCGGGGAGGCGCGCGGCGCGGCCGGAGCCGGCGTTTCCGTGCGCGCCGGCGCGGGCGCCATCATCGGCGTGGTACCCGCCGGCTGCGGCCGCACCTGTTCGAGCGCATCGTGCACTCGACGGAACAGGAAATCGTAGACCAGCCGCCCGTCGCGGAAGCGCACCTCGTGCTTGGTCGGGTGAACGTTGACGTCGACCTGGGCCGGGTCGATGTCCAGATACACCACGTAGGCCGGGTGCCGATCCTTGAACAACATGTCGGCGTAGGCGCGCCGGATGGCGTGGGTCGCCATGCGGTCCCGGACCATGCGGCCGTTGATGTACAGATACTGCAGATCGGGCAGCCCGCGGGCGTAGGTCGGCAGGCCGAGCCAACCGCGCAGAGCGAGTCCGGCGCCGTCGGTCTCGACGTAGACCGCCTCGTCCAGGAAGCCCCTGCCGAGCAGCGCGGCCACCCGCAGTTCTCGGTCGAGATCGGTACGCACCGGCCCCGACTGAAACACCGCCTTGCCGTTGTGCCGCAAGGTGAAGCCGACCTCGAACCGGCTCAACGCCAGCCGCTTGATCAGCTCCTGCACGTGCTGGAACTCGGTCGCGTCGGCGCGCAGGAACTTGCGGCGGGCCGGCGTGTTGAAGAACAGATCGCGCACCTCGATGGTGGTGCCGGGCGGATGCGGCGCCGGCCGCAGCGCCTCGATCACCGTCCCGCCCTCGACCACGGTCTGCCAGGCGCGGTCGGCGCCGTCGGCGCGGCTGGTCAGGCTCATGCGCGACACCGAAGCGATGCTTGGCAGCGCCTCGCCGCGGAACCCCAGGCTCAACACCCGCTCCAGATCCTCGAGCGAGCGAATCTTGCTGGTGGCGTGGCGGGACAACGCCAGCGGGATATCCGCCTGCTCGATGCCGACGCCGTCGTCGCGCACGCGGATCAACCGCTTGCCGCCCGCCTCGATGTCGACTTCGATCCGGCTCGCGCCCGCGTCCAGGCTGTTCTCCACCAGCTCCTTCACCACCGACGCCGGACGCTCGATGATCTCGCCGGCGGCGATCTGATTGACCAGCTGAGGTGAGAGTTGGTG
The DNA here is from genome assembly GCA_937951875.1 of uncultured Alkalilimnicola sp. GTDB lineage: Bacteria > Pseudomonadota > Gammaproteobacteria > Nitrococcales > AK92 > JAAYIK01. The sequence goes on from CALGAN010000060.1 coordinate 25,041, forward strand.
AACGCGTGGCGCAGCCATCGGCGGTACCGCTCAAACGTAGGGAGCGGTCATTATGCGGCAAGCCACCCGGTGGCTCCAGGCGCCACCCTGGGAGACTAGCGAGGGATGATCAGGCGAGTTCCGACCGTCAGGCGGTCACCGGTGATGTCGTTGAAGGCGCGCAGCCGGTCCAGGCTGACGTCGTGGCGCTGGGCGATACTGGCCAAGGTATCGCCGGCGCGCACGATGTACTCGCGCCCGCCGCCCGCCACCACGCCCGGCGCGACGGGCATATGACGGTCGCGATAGTCCTTAACGCCGGCCAGAACCGCCCGCGCCAGCTTCCACTGGTGCGCGTCGCTGCGCAGGTTCCGCTCTTCCTCCGGATTCGAGATATAGGCCAGCTCCACCAGCACCGACGGCACATCCAGCGACTTCAGCACCACGAATCCGGCCTGCTCCACCTGCGAACGGTGCACCGCCCCGACCCCGGCCAGGCGCTGGAGGATGGCGCTGGCGAGCTGGGTGCTGGATTCGATCGTGGCCACCCGCGACAGGTCGAGCAGCACGGTCGCCACCATGTCGTCCTTGTCGTCCAGGGACACGCCACCGATCCGGTCGGCGGAGTTCTCGCGCTCCGCCAGCAGCCGCGCCGCTTCGGTGGACGCGCCGCGCGCCGACAGGGTGTACACCGAGGCGCCGCGCGCCGCTCGGTTGTGAGCAGCATCGGCATGCAGGGAAATGAAGATGTCGGCGTGCTGCTTGCGGGCCTTCTCCTTGCGCTGGCGCAGGCCGATGTAGACATCCTCGGAGCGGATCAGCAGCGCCTTCATGCCCGGCTCCTTGTCCACCAGCTGCGCCAGCTTGCGGGCAACGCCGAGCGTGACGTCCTTCTCGTAGGTGCCGCCCGGGCCGATGGCGCCCGGGTCTTCGCCGCCGTGGCCGGCGTCGATGGCGATCACCAGGTCACGCGCCGCCGACGGCACCGTCATGGTCGGCGCGCGCTGGACGGCGGCCTTGGCCGAGACCGGCTCCAGCTCCACCACCAACCGATGGCCCTGAGTGCCGTCGGGCTTGAGCATGAAGCTCTTGGCGCGCGCCGCCCGCCCCAGGTCGAACACCACCCGCAGGTCCTTGCCGTCATGCACGCCCGAGCGGACCCGCTCGATCAAACCGCGGCTCTCCACCTTGGCCGCCAACCCCGGATCCATCTTGGCACCGAGCAGGTCCACCACCACCCGATCCGGGTTGTCGAGCATGAAGACCTTGTGGGAAACGCTGCCGGACAGATCGAACACCACGCGCGTGACGGCGCCACTGACGCCAGTGCGAATGGCGTCCACGGCGACGGCGGCCGCCGCCGACAGCGCATGGGTGATCAGCAACAGAAACAGCAGGAAGCGAGCCATCCGCCGCCCGACTCCGGTTCTTAGTCTTGACGACTAGTAAGTCACAGAGCGGCGGATAAATCAAGAAAAAGCGTGATCCTATATATGGATAGACTGCATTCCTTGCACGTGATCTTAGATAACACCTAGCCGCGACAGGACTTCCTCGCCGGCCGGCGAGGCCGCGCTCAGCGCCGCCTCGCGTCCGTCGCCGACCGGCCGCAGGCGGATGATCAGGTCCGGCGGCGGCAACATGCCTTGGCCCCGGCTCGGCCATTCGATCAGCAGCACGCAAGGCTCGACCAGCAGATCCCGCAGTCCGAGGTATTCGAGCTCCTCGGGGTCGGCCAGGCGGTACAGGTCCAGGTGGTAATAGGCGCGCTCACCCAGCCGGTATGGTTCGATCAGCGTGTAGGTTGGGCTGCGCACCCGGCCCTCATGGCCGGCGGCGTGCAGCAGCGCCCGGGTCAGCGTGGTCTTGCCGGCGCCCAGATCACCTTCGAGATAGATCACCAGCCGCGGCGGCAGCGCCGCCGCCAGGCGGGCGCCCAGCGCGGCGGTGGCGTCGGCGTCGGCGAGAACGACGGTCGCTTCCCGCGTCATGCGTTGACCCGGCGACGGAGGTGAGGGAAGAGATCGGTGGCGAGCAGACCGCGCTCGCCGCCAGCCGAGGCGGCATCGTCCGCCGCCTGCGCGTGCAGCACCACACCGGCCGCCGCGGCTTCGGCCGGCGCCAACCCCTGGGCGAGCAGGCCAGCGATCACGCCGGTCAGCACATCACCCATACCGCCGCTCGCCATGCCCGGATTGCCGTAGGTGCAGACGCCGGGCACGCCGTCGCGGTCGGCGACCAAGGTGCCCGCCCCTTTCAGCACCGCCACGCCGTCGTAGCGGTCGAGCAGAGCACGAACCGCGCCGTAGCGGTCGTCCTGCACCTGGGCGCTGGCGATGCCGAGCAGGCGCGCGGCCTCGCCCGGGTGTGGGGTCAGCACCCAGTCCCGGCGGCGGCGCGGCGCCTCGGCCAGCAGTTGCAGACCGTCGGCATCGACCACTAGCGGCCCAGGGAAGGCTAACGCCCGCTCGAACAGCGCCCGCGCCCAGTCGTCCCGTCCCAGCCCCGGGCCGATCGCCAGCACGGTGGCGCGCGCCAGCAGGGGTTCGAGGTCGGCCGGACCGTCCACGCCGCGGCACATCAGCTCCGGTCGCGCCGCCAGCATGGCAGTGACATGCTCGGCGCGCGTGGCTACCGACACCAGCCCGGCGCCGACCCGGGCGGCAGCCTCGGCGGCCATGCGCGCCGCCCCGCCCATGCCGTGGTTGCCGCCGATCACCAGCACGTGCCCGAACCAGCCCTTGTGGGCGTCGCGCGCGCGCCGCGGCAGCGCCGGCGGCGCCAGCAGCCGCGCCATCGGCTGCTCCCGCGCCGGCACGGCCGCCGGCAATCCGAGATCGTCGAGATGCAGTTCCCCGACCAGCGCCGGCCCGGCGCCGGTGAACAACCCCGCCTTGTGGGCCAGGAAAGTCACGGTCAGCTCGGCGCGCACCGCACAGCCGAGCACCCGGCCGGTGGCGCCGTCGAGGCCGGAGGGAATGTCCAGTGCCAGCACCGGCCGGCCGGCGGCGTTGACGGCATTCACCGCCTGTGCCCACGCCCCTTCGATCGGCCGGTCGAGACCGGTGCCGAAGATGGCATCGACCAGCACGTCAGCCTCGCTCAGCGCCTGGGCGTCGAACGGCTCCAGCCGCCCCCCCGCCGCCAGGTAATCGTCGGCGGCCCGCCGGGCGTCGCCGCGCAGGCGCGCCATCTCGCCCAGCTGCAGCACCCGCGCCGCCAGCCCGTCGCGCAGCGCCAGACGCGCCACCACGTAGCCGTCGCCGGCGTTGTTGCCCAGCCCGCAGACCACGGCGATGGCGCCGGCCTGCGGCCAGCGCTCGCGCAACAGGCGATAGGCGGCGGCGCCAGCCCGCTCCATGAGTTTGTAGCCGTCGATGCCCAGCGTGCCGATGGCGTACGCATCCATGGCGCCCACCTGGGCCGGGGAATAGAGGTTGTGTGCCAGATCGCTCATGCCCGGCAGTATAACCGAGGGTGTAGAATGCCCGGCATGTCCCGCGCTTCCCCGGCCATGCCCTCGCCCGACGAACTCGCCGCTCTGATCAAGCGCTGGGGGCGCGAGCTTGGCTTCGCCGAGGTCGCCATCACCGGCATCGACCTGAGCGGCGAAGAGCCGTATCTGCTCTCCTGGCTGCGCCGCCAATTCCACGGCGACATGCACTACATGGCGCGGCACGGGCTGAAGCGGGCGCGGCCGGCGCAGCTGGTGCCGGGCACGCTGCGGGTGATATCGGCGCGGATGGATTACCTGAGCTACGACCCGTCGCCGGAGGAAGCCGCCGACGGCCGCAGGGCGATGATCTCGCGCTACGCGCTCGGCCGCGACTATCACAAACTGCTGCGTCAGCGCCTACAGAAGCTGGCCGAGCGCATCACTACATTGGTCGGACCGTTCGGCTACCGCGCCTTCACCGACAGCGCGCCGCTGCTGGAGCGGGCGCTGGCGCGCAATGCCGGGCTGGGCTGGATCGGCAAGAACACCATGCTGCTGAGCCGCCAGGGCGGCTCGTACTTCTTCCTCGGCGAACTGCTGACCAATCTGCCGCTACCGGTCGACGCGCCGGTCGGCGCCCACTGCGGCAGCTGTCGCGCCTGTCTGCACGCCTGCCCGACCGGCGCCATCGTCGGCCCTTACCAGCTCGACGCGCGCCGCTGCATCTCCTACCTCACCATCGAGCATTTCGGGCCGATCCCCGAGCCGTTGCGGCCGCTGATCGGCAACCGCGTGTTCGGCTGCGACGACTGTCAGGCGGTCTGCCCCTGGAACAAGTTCGCGCGACGCAGCGCCGAGCCGGACTTCCAGCCGCGCCACGGCCTGGAGCGGGCGCGGCTGGTCGAGCTGTTCAACTGGAGCGAGGAGGAGTTCCTGCGTCGCACTGAGGGTTCGGCGATCCGCCGCCTCGGCCACGAGCGCTGGCTGCGCAACATCGCGGTGGCGCTGGGCAACGGCCCGGCCGACGACGAGGCCATCGCCGCGCTACAGGCGCGCTTGGACCACCCTTCGCCGCTGGTGCGCGAGCACGTCGCCTGGGCACTGGCGCGCCTGCGCCGCGCCGGTTGATCGCGGCCGCCCTAGTCGGCCAGACCGCGCCAGGCCCGGTACTGCTCGACCAGGCCACGGGTGGAGGCGTCGTGCCGCTCCAACCCCTGGCCCTCGCGCAACGCCGGGACGAGACCTTCGGCCAGGCGCTTGCCCAGCTCCACGCCCCACTGATCGAAGGCGTTGACCTGCCAGATCACCGACTGGGTGAACACCTTGTGCTCGTACAAGGCGATCAGGGCGCCGACCAGGCGCGGCGACAGCTCGCGCAGCAGCAAGGTGTTGGTGGGGCGGTTGCCCGGGAACACGCGGTAGGGTAGCAGATAGTCGACCTCCGCGGCGGACAGCCCCTGCGCCTCCATCTGCGCGCGCGCCTCGGCGGCGGTTTGGCCGCGCATCAGCGCCTCGGTCTGCGCGAACAGGTTGGCCATGAGCTGCTCGTGATGTTGCTCGAAACGACTGGTCGGCCGCACCACGCCGATGAAGTCGGCCGGCACCGGCTGCGTACCCTGGTGCAGCGCCTGGAAGAAGGCGTGCTGGCCGACCGTGCCGGTCTGGCCCCACAGCACCGGCACGGTGGCGTAGCTGACGGGCTTGCCGTCCCGGTTCACCGACTTGCCGTTGCTCTCCATCTCCAGCTGCTGCAGGTAAGCCGGCAGCACCGACAGCCGCTCGCTGTACGGGATCACGGCGTGGGCGCCGTAGCCGAGGAAGTCGGTGTACCAGACGCCGAGCAACCCCATCAGCACCGGCATGTTGCGCTCCAGCGGCGCCTCAAGGAAGTGCTTATCCATGGCCTCGGCGCCGGCCAGCAGTTCGCGGAACACGTCCATGCCGCAGGCCAGGACGACCGGCAGCCCCACCGCCGACCACACCGAGTAGCGGCCGCCCACCCAGTCCCAGACCGAAAAGATCTGCTCGGCGGCGAAGCCGAGCTGCTCGGCCTTGGCGCGATTGCTGGTGATGGCCAGGAAATGACGGCGGAGGGCCTCCTCGCTGCCCGTGGCTTGCAGGAACCAGTCCCGGGCGGCCTGGGCGTTGAGGTTGGTTTCCAGCGTACCGAAGCTCTTGGAGGCGATGCTGAACAACGTGCGACGCGGGTCGACGCTATCCAGCGCCTGTTCGAGCTCGACGCCGTCGATATTGCTGACGAAATGCACCCTCGGCCCGTCGTGCAACGCCGCCAGCGCCTTGAGCACCAACCGCGGACCGAGATCGGAGCCGCCGATGCCGATGTGCACGATGTCGGTGATCGGCTCGCCGTCGTAGCCGCGGTAGGAACCGTCGCGCACCGCCTCGGCCAGCCGCTGCATGCGCTGCAGCTCCTGCCGCACCTGGGCGCGCACGTCCTCGCCGCCCACCAGCAGCGGCGTGCGCTCGCTGGAGCGCAGCGCGGTGTGCAGCGCCGCCCGCCGCTCGGTGTCGTTGACCAGATCGCCGCTGAACAGCCGCTGCCGCCACTGCTCCAGGCCGCTGCTGCGCGCCAGCTCGATCAGCAGCCGGACGGTATCCTCGGTGATCAGGTTCTTCGAGTAATCGAACAGCAGACCATCGAGCTCCACCGAGAAGCGGCGAAAGCGATGAGGATCCTTCTCGAACAGCTCCCGCAGGGGTAATTCGACGACGACTCTACGGTGGGCGAGCAGCGACAGCCACGACGGGCTCTGCCTCAGGTCGGCCATTACCATCTCCGTCCATTTGCAATGGGGCGGGCGCTCAGGCACCCGCAGCCTGGCTTATTGTTGATTTTGCGGCGCTCAGCGGCCGGATCGGGGAAACCCCGGCCCGGGCGCACGGCCCGGGCTCGGCGGCGAACAAACAGAGACTATAAGGGCTCGACTGGATAAAGCGAAGGCCGCTTAGGCGACCTGCAAGGGCACTTCCTTGCGGCGATTGACGATGCGGTTGTTCTCGTCGCAGTAGATCAGCGTCGGCTGATGCTTGGCCGCCTCGGCCGCATCCATGTTCGCATAAGCGCAGATGATGATGCGATCGCCGACGCTCGCCTTATGGGCCGCCGCGCCGTTGATCGAGATGATGCCGGCGCCGGCCTCGCCGCGGATGGCGTAGGTGGTGAAGCGCTCGCCGTTGGCGACGTTGTAGATCTGGATCTGCTCGTGCTCGAGAATGCCAGCCGCGTCCATGAGATCGCCATCGATGGCGCACGATCCTTCGTAATCCAGCTCGGTGTGAGTAACGCGGGCCTGGTGCAGTTTGCACTTCAGCATGATCAGCTGCATGTTCGGTTCACCGTTGCTGTTGTGTGCCTACGGTCGGCGCGCCGGTCGCGTCCGCAACCCTGAAGCGGCCGTCAGTTGCGCAAGGCGAAGCATTATCGCCGTTTACTTGGGGGGGTTCAACGATACTTCCCGATTATCGAGAAGCCGCGCACGCCCCAGCCATGCCGCCGCGAGGATCACCAGCTCGCGATCGCTTTCGGTCGGTTCGGCCAGATCGGCTTGGCGACGGATCGTCACGTAGTCGGTGCGCATGCCGCCGGCGTCCAGCGCCTGTCGCGTCCAGGCCTCCACCTCGGCCACGGCGGCACCGCTCCGCAGCCGCTGCTCGGCCGCCTCCAGAGTGCGCGCCAGCAACGGCGCCAGCGCCCGCTCCTCGGGGGTCAGGTAGCCGTTGCGGGAGCTCATGGCCAGGCCATCGGCCTCGCGCACGGTGTCCACCGGCAGGATGCGCACCGGGAAATCCAGATCGCGCACCATGCGCTCGATCACCTTGACCTGCTGGTAGTCCTTCTTGCCGAAAGCGGCCACGTCCGGCTGCACGATGTTGAACAGCTTGCTCACCACCGTGGCCACACCGGCGAAATGGCCCGGGCGGGAGAGACCGCAGGCCACGTCGGTGATTTCCGTCACTTCCACGCGTGTGCGCAGCCGCGGACCATCCGGGTACATCTCCGCCACCGACGGCACGAACACCGCGTCCACACCAAGCGGCGCCAGCTGCGCCAGATCCGCTTCCAAAGTGCGCGGGTAGCCGTCGTAGTCCTCGTTGGCGCCGAACTGGGTCGGATTGACGAAGATGCTGACCACGATCCGGTCCACTTCCGGCCGCAGGCGCTCCACCAGGGTCAAGTGGCCCCGATGCAGATTACCCATGGTCGGGACCAGCCCGATACGCGCTCCCTGCCCGCGCCAGGCAGCTACTCGAGAGCGGAGATCGGCAATGCGGTGTACGGTTTCCATAAGCTCAGCTTCGTGCTCCAGCTGCGGATGGGCCTAGCGGCGCCGGCCGGCGCCTCACAGCCCGATGGGCGTGGGATTGAAATAGTGACGACCGCTCGAAACCGAGCGGATGCGATCGAGCAACATGGCGTAATCCCGCTCGCTATCGACCGGATTGATATCCCGGGTGTTGACGATGAGCAACGGCGAGCGGTCGTAGTGATAGAAGAACTTGATATAGGCCTCGCTCAGGCGCTCCAGATACTCGGCGGTGATGTTCTGCTCGTAGGGGATACCGCGCTGGGCGATGCGCTTGAGCAGCACGTCCACCGGCGCCTGCAGATAGATCACCAGGTCCGGCTCCGGCACCTCCAGCGCCAGCTCCCGGAAGATCCGGTCATACAGCGCGAACTCGTGCTCGTCCAGATTGAGCGCGGCGAACACCCGGTCCTTGTCGAACAGATAGTCGGCCACCAGCCGGGGACGGAACAGATCGGCCTGGCGCAGCGCCCGCAGCTGCTCGGCGCGCTGCATCAGGAAGTAGAGCTGGGCGGGGAAGGCACCGGCGCGGGGATCCTGATAGAAGCGCTCCAGGAACGGGTTCTGCTCCGCTTTCTCCAGCAGCAGATCGGCACCGAAGGCCTGCGCCAAGCGCCGGGCAAGACTGGTCTTGCCGACGCCGATCGGCCCCTCCACCACGATGTGCCGAAATTCCCGCTGCCCCATGTCGCCTCAGTCCTGCGCGCCGGCCCCCGCCGGGGCGATACGTACCAGCCCGGACGCCGGAAAACGCCGAGCCAGCTCGCTGACCCGCCCGTGCCCGGGCACCCAAAGATCGGGCCCGATTTCGGCCAGAGGATACAGGACGAAATTTCGCTCGTGGAGACCGGGATGAGGCACGGTCAGGCTCGGCAAATTCAGCACTTGCTCGCCCCACAGCAGTAGGTCGAGGTCGAGCGTGCGCGGCCCCCACCGCCGCAGCCGCACCCGCCCATGCGCTGCCTCGATGGCTTGCAGCGCCGCCAGGAACGGCAGCGGCTCCATGGAGGTGCGCAGCAGCGCCGCGGCATTGACGTAATCGGGCTGGTCCTGCGGCCCCATCGGCGGGTTGCGGTACAGCGACGAGGCGGCGCACAGCTCGGTGTCAGGCAGCTCGGCCAGCCGCCGCAGCCCCTCGGTCACCTGCCACACCGGGTCGTCCAGGTTGCTGCCCAGCCCCACGGCCACCAGCGTGGCATCCGCCCGCATGCCCGCGCTCATTGGTCGCCGGCCGCTTTCTTGCGCCGCCGCCGGCGCCGCCGCCGAGGCGCTTCGGCCGCCTCGGCCGTCGCCAGCGCCTGACGCTGCTCGTCGCTCCCGTCCACGAACTGCCGCCACCAATCGGCCAGTTCCGCCGGCACCTCGCCGACCTCGGCGCGCAACAGCATGAAGTCGTAGGCGGCGCGGAAGCGCGGATGGGTGACCAGGCGCTGCGCCCGCTTACCCTGACGGCGCTCGAAGCGCGGCTGCAGGCTCCAGATCTCCCGCATGGGGATGCTGAAGCGCTTAGGGATGCCGACCCGTTCGAGCTGCTCCTGCAGCACCGCCTGCGCCGCCTCCTGCAGGGCCAGGTACTCCTCCATCCCCTCGGCCATGCGGGCCTTGGCCGCCTCCTGCACCGCCGGCCACAGCAGCGCGGCGAACAGGAAGGTGGGCGTTACCGGCTTGCCCTCGGCGATGCGCTGATCGGTATTCTGCAAGGCTCGGGAGATGAACTGCACGCCGATGCCGAACTCGTCGCGCTCGAGCGCCGCCTCCACCGCCGGGAACAGCTGGCCGAACAGCCGGTAGTGGCGCAAGGCCTCGAAGGTCTCCTGCGCCTTGCCGGCCATCAGCAGCTTGAGGCACTCCTCGAACAGCCGAGCCGAGGGAATCTGCGCCAGCAGCGGGGCCATCTCCGGAATGAGCGCGGCGGTGCGCTCCTCGATCCGAAAACCGAGCTTCACGGCAAAGCGGACCGCCCGCAGCATCCGCACCGGATCCTCGCGGTAGCGCACCGCCGGATCGCCGATCAGGCGAACCACGCCTTGCTCCAGGTCGGCCATGCCGCCGGCGTGGTCGACCACGGTGAAATCGGCAATGTTGTAATATAAGGAGTTGATCGTGAAGTCGCGCCGCAGCGCGTCCTCGGCCAGCGTGCCGTACACGTTGTCGCGCACGATCAGGCCGTCCTCGTCGACCACCCGCTCTTCGCCGTCCTCGGCCGGGTCGTGCAGCGCGCGGAACGTGGCGACCTCGATGATCTCCGATCCGAAATGCACATGGGCAAGGCGGAAGCGCCGGCCGATCAGCCGGCAGTTGCGGAACAGCTCGCGCACCGCCTCGGGGCGGGCGTTGGTGGCAATGTCGAAATCCTTCGGCTCCCGACCCAGCGACAGATCGCGGACGCCGCCGCCTACCAGATACGCTTCATACCCCGCCCCCCGCAAGCGATACAGCACTTTCAATGCGTTATCGCTGATATTGGCCCGCGAGATCCGATGCTGGGAGCGGGGGATGATCAGGGGGCGGACAGTGGTGTCTTGGTCGTGCGTCACTACGGCTCTATTAGCACTTGAGCTAATGAAAAGAGCGCGTATAATAGCACCGCCGACAGCGCAGTGCAGATCTGGCTAACACCAAATCATCCGCGTTCGTCAGGAACAACCTCCGCTCCCATCGTCTAGCGGTCTAGGACGCTGCCCTCTCAAGGCAGAAACCCGGGTTCGATTCCCGGTGGGAGCGCCAACTTCCTCCAGCCCGACCGGGCACCGCATGCAGCACACCGACCCCGTTGAACGCGCCGGCCTGCTGCGCCGCTTGGCGGCGATCGTCTACGACTCGCTGCCGCTGTTCGCGCTGCTCATGCTCGCGGCGCTCCCGTGGCTGGCGGTATTCGGCGACACCCCCGCTTCCGAACATCCCCTGTACCGGCTTTACCAGCTATACCTGCTGGCGGCGACATTCGCCTTCTTCGGCTATTTCTGGACCAAGGCCGGCCAGACCGTGGGCATGCGCGCCTGGCGGCTGAGGTTGCGCGGCCGCGACGGCGGCGCGCCGAGCCTGCGCCAAGCGGCGCTGCGTTTGGCCATTGCTCTGGCCTTCTGGCTGCCGACCGCCCTGTCCGCCCATCTGCTGCTCGACCGCGACGGCGACCACGGCCTGCTGGCCGCGCTGCTGTGGATTCCGGTCGCCCTGAATTACCTGCGCTCGGCGGTGGCCCGCGATCGGCTCACCTGGCACGACCGCTGGTCCGGCACCGAGCTAATCGTCGAGCCGAAGCACTCTGCCAAAGCCTGAGAGCACAGGCTTTCAGCGTACGCGGCCGATGCCGATCGCACCGGCGGCCATGAACACCGCGGTCGGCAGCAGGGCGCTCAGGCTCGGCGGCAAACCGTAGACCAGCGCCGCGTGGTTGAGCAGGCGGTTGACGAGGAAGAACGCTAAACCGATCACCACCCCCAGGAATATCCGCTGGCCGGTGTTGGCCGAGCGCACCGCGCCGAACACCAACGGCACGGTCAGCAGCAGCATGGTGACGGTCGCCAACGGCGTCGCCACCTTGATCCAGAACGCCAACCGATAGCGATCGCTTTCCAGGCCGTTGCGCTCCAGGTATTGGACGTAGCGCCACAGACCGGCCGCCGCCAGACCTTCCGGCTCCACCACCACCACATCCAGCACCTGCGGCTGCAGCTCCGAGCGCCAGGCCAGCTCCGGCAGACGCTCGACCGCCACACCAGACTCGCCGATCCGGGTCACGATCACCTCCCGCAGCAGCCAGCCGCCGTCGACGTACTGCGCTCGCTCGGCGGCGATGATGCGCTCCACCCGGGCATCGTCGGCGATATCGTAGATGCGCACGCCTTGCAGCTGGCTGTTGCTCGGCGCGCTCTGCACCTGCACGAAGCGCTTGCCATCGCGCGCCCAGAAGCCGCCGCTGCGGCCGCTCGCGGCGATCTGGCCCTGGCTACGCTCGGCCTCCAGCTGCTGCGCCCAGCGCTGGGTCGGCGGCACCACCCACTCGCCCATGGCGAACGCCAGGAACCCCAGCAGCAGCCCGGCGGCCATCACCGCCCGCGCAACCCCCAGCACCGACACGCCGGCCGCGCGGATGGCGGTCAACTCGTTGCGCGCCGCCAGTCCGCCGAGCCCCATCAGGCTGCCGATCAGGGTGGCCATGGGGAACACCTCGTAGGCGAACGCCGGCGACCGCAGCAGCACCATCAATAGCGCAGTGCTGACGGTGAGGCCGTCGCGGCCGATATGGTCGATGTCGTCGATGAAGCTGAATACCAGCTCCAGCGACACCAGGATCAGCAGAGTCACCAAGGTGCCGCCGATCACCGCCCCCATCAGATAGCGCGCGATCCGCGTCATGCGGCCTCTCCTTCACGCCGGCGCCGCGGCGACAGGCCGAACCGCCGCACCAGCCAGACCGCGCCGGTCACGGCGACTATCGCGTGCACCCACCACGGCCCGAGCCAGACCGGCAGCAGCCCGTCGCCGACCCAGTCACAGGCCAGGGTCAGGAAATTGGTGTACAGCGCGAACACCACCACCGCCACCAGCAGCTTGCCGTAGCGGCCCTCGCGCGGGTCGGACTTGGTCAGCGGCACGACGACGAAGGTCAGCAGCAGCGTCATCAGCGGGGTCGACAGCCGCCACTGGATCTCCGCCCAGTCCTGGGCCGTACCCGAGGCCAGCAAGGCCGTCAGCGGCCAGCCCTTGCGCCGCCCCAGGCTGGTCGCCTCTCGCGGCGCCGCCACGCGGATGCCGTGCTCCTGGAACTCGATCATGCGCCAGGCGCCCGACCCCGGCACGCCCTCGACGCGATAGCCGTCCTCCAGCACCAGGAAGCGCTCGCCGGTATTGGGATCGCGCTCCTGGCGCGCGCCCTGGGCACTGATCAGCACCAGCCGGTCACCGCTCATGCCCTGGGCGAAGATGTTCTGCAGTCGCTGATCGGCGCCGACACCCTCGATGTACACCACCCCCTCGGCCCGCCGCGAGGTCAGGAACCGCCCCGGCCGCAGCGCCTCCAGCTCCAGGGTCTGCTGGGCGCGCACCCGCATTTCGCTGACCTGGCGCTGCGCCCACGGGCCCGTGGTCAGCGACAGCGTGGCCGTCGCCAGCACCGCCGGCACCGCCAGCAGCAGCAAGGCCCTATAAATCTCGCGTGGCCCGACGCCGCAGGCGAAGAAGGCGGCCATCTCACTGTCGCGGTACAGGCGGCCGAGCGCTAGCACGATGCCGAGGAACAGGCTGGCCGGCAGCACCACGTGCAGGTTGGCGAGCATGGCCAGCCCCAGCAGCGCGAAGATGTCGCCGGCCGGCACCTCGCCGCCGGCGGCCTCGCCGAGCAGGCGCGCCAGCCGGTTGGTGACCAGCACGGCCAGCAGCACCAGCGTGACGCCAAGCCAAGCGGTACCGGCCTCGCGGACCAGGTAGCGGCTGAAAACGGAAGGTTTCATCGATCGAGGAGTTCCGGGAACGATGCTGCCGACAGCGCCGAATTTTGCCTTACACTAGGCCATCCGCGCCTCCCGCCGGGGATGTCGCGCCTCCATCTAGACATGCCAACGGCCCATGTCGCGGGCCGTCCCGCATCGAATTGAGCCAAAGCCTGAGGAGTTGTCCATGGAATACTCGGTCAAGAGCGGCAATCCAGAAAAACAACGCTCGTCCTGCGTGGTAGTCGGCGTCTTCGAGTCGCGCCGACTGTCCGCTGCCGCCGCCGCCCTGGACCAAGCCAGCGACGGCTTCATTTCGGGCATCCTCCGGCGCGGCGACCTGGACGGCTCGGCCGGCCAGGCGCTGTTGCTCAGCCACGTGCCGAATTTGCCTTGCGACCGGGTGCTGCTGATCGGTTGCGGCAAGGAGCGCGAATTCGATGAGCGCGCCTACCGCCGCGCCGCCTCGACCATGGCGGCCAAGCTCGGCGAGTGCGGGGCGACCGAGGCAGTCTGTTATCTCAGCGACCTCAGCGTCAAGGGACGCGATACCGCCTGGCAGGTGCGCGAAGGCATTCTGGCCGTCGCCGCGGCGACGTACCGCTTCGATCAGCTCAAGAGCAAGAAGGACGACAAGCGCCGTCCGCTCAAGCGCGTGACCTTCAACGTGGCCGCGCGCCAGGAGCTGGCCGCCGCCGAGGAGGCCGTGCGGGTGGCCAAGGCCTTGGTCGCCGGCGTGAACCTGGCCAAGGATCTGGGCAATCTCCCGGGCAACATCTGCACCCCGACCTACCTCGCCGAGCAGGGCCTGCAGCTGGCCCAGCAGTTCGAGCGCATCTCCGCCGAGGTGCTCGGCCGGCCCGAGATGGAGCAGCTGGGCATGGGCGCGCTGCTGTCGGTGGCGCGCGGCAGCCGCCAGGAGCCGAAGCTGATCGTGCTCAAGTACCAGGGCGCGGACGCCGAGCAGCGGCCGATCGTGCTGGTCGGCAAGGGCATCACCTTCGACAGCGGCGGCATCTCCATCAAGCCCGCGGCGGCCATGGACGAGATGAAGTTCGACATGTGCGGCGCCGCCAGCGTGCTGGGCACGCTGCGCGCCTGCGCCGAGCTCTCGCTGCCGCTGAACGTGATCGGCGTGATCCCCAGCTGCGAGAACATGCCGGACGGCGCCGCCAACAAGCCCGGTGACATCGTCACCAGCATGTCCGGCCAGACCATCGAGATTCTCAACACCGACGCCGAGGGCCGGCTGATCCTGTGCGACGCGCTGACCTACAGCGAGCGTTTCCAGCCGCAGGCGGTGATCGACATCGCCACCCTCACCGGCGCCTGCGTGGTGGCGCTCGGCCACGTCGTGCATGGCCTGCTGGGCAACAATCCGCAGCTGGTCAACGAGCTGCTGGCGGCCGGCCGCGCCAGCGGCGACCGCGCCTGGGAGCTGCCGCTGCTGGAGGACTACCAGGAAGCGCTCAACAGCAATTTCGCCGACATGGCCAACGTCGGCGACCGCTCGGCCGGCGCCATCACCGCCGCCTGCTTCCTGAGCCGCTTCACCGGCAAGTTCCGCTGGGCGCACCTCGACATCGCCGGCACCGCCTGGAAGAGCGGCAAGGACAAGGGCGCGACCGGACGGCCTGTGCCGCTGCTGACCCAATTCCTGCTCGAGCGGGCTGCCAAGGCCTAAGGTGGAGCGGATAGACTTCTATATCTTGGCCGCGCCGGATCTACAGGCGGGCGCGCTATTCGCGTGCCGGCTGGCCGACAAGGCTTTCGGGCAAGGGCTGCGGATCTACGTGCGGGTGCGCGATCGGCAGCAGGCGCTGCAGCTCGACGAGCTGCTCTGGACGTTCCGCCAGGGCAGCTTCCTGCCGCACGCCCTCGCCGAGCGCGCCCCGGACGAGCCGATCGTGCTCGGCGAGCAGCCGCCGGCGGAGCCGCAGCACGACCTGATCATCAACCTAGCCACCGACCCGCCGGCGCATTGGCAGAACTACCGGCGCCTGGCGGAAGTGGTGGTGCAGGCGCCGGCCGAGCTGGAGCAGGCGCGCGCGCGCTTTCGCCTGTACCGGGATCACGGGCATGCGCCCAACTACCACAAGCTGGAGCGGGAGTCGTGAGCGAACCCAAGGCACCGTCGCCCGAAGAGGAACCGCTGTACACCGACGAGCGCGGCATTCCCATGCTGTTCGACGTGGTGGTGCCCGGCGACTATCTGAAGGCCGCCGGCGTCATTCTCAACGCCGCCAAGAACACCGCCGCCGAGGCCTGCGCGGCGGCCGGCGGCGACGAGGCGGCACACCTGCGCGAGCGTGTCGAGGCGGCGATCGCCGCGGCCCTGCCAGCGGCCTGCGAACAGGCCGCCGCGGTGCTCGCCGAAGCCCTGCGGGCCGAGATCCGCAAGGCGTTAGCGACTGACGCCGCCCCGAATCAACCAACCGAACCGACTCCGTAACGGCTGGGCTAGAATCTTTCGTTTACCCGCCTTATTCCCACAGGAACCGATGGACAAGACCTACGACCCCCACGCGATCGAGCAGCGGATCTACCAGAACTGGGAAAGCCGGGGCTACTTCGCCCCCAGCGGCCAGGGCAGCCCCTACTGCATCATGATCCCGCCGCCGAACGTCACGGGCACGCTGCACATGGGCCACGCCTTCCAGGACACGGTGATGGACGTGCTCACGCGCTATCACCGCATGCGCGGCGACAACACGCTCTGGCAGCCGGGCACCGACCACGCCGGCATCGCCACCCAGATGGTGGTGGAACGGCAGCTCAACCTGCAGGGCAAGACCCGCCACGACCTGGGGCGCGAGGCCTTCATTGAGAAGGTGTGGGAGTGGAAGGAGCAGTCCGGCGGCACCATCACCCGCCAGCTGCGGCGCATGGGCGCTTCGGTCGACTGGTCGCGCGAGCGCTTCACCATGGACGAGGGGCTGTCCAACGCGGTGAGGGAAGTGTTCGTGCGCCTGTACGAGGACGGCCTGATCTACCGCGGCAAGCGCCTGGTGAACTGGGACCCGGTGCTGCATACCGCCGTGTCCGACCTCGAAGTGATCAGCACCGAGGAGAAGGGCCATCTCTGGCAGCTGCGCTATCCGCTCGCCGACGGCAGCGGTCATCTGGTGGTGGCCACCACCCGACCCGAGACCATGCTCGGCGACACGGCGGTGGCGGTGCATCCGGAGGATGAGCGCTACCGGCACCTGATCGGCAAGACGGTGAAGCTGCCGCTCACCGACCGCGAGATCCCGATCATCGCCGACGACTATGTCGACCCGGAATTCGGCACCGGCTGCGTGAAGATCACCCCGGCGCACGACTTCAACGACTACGCCGTCGGGCAGCGTCACAACCTACCGCTGATCAACATCTTCACCGTCGACGCCAAGATCAACGACAACGGCCCGGCCGCCTACCGCGGGTTGGACCGCTACGAGGCGCGCAAGCGCATCGTCGCCGACTTGGAGGCCCTGGGCCTGCTGGAAGGCGTCAAGGACCACACGCTGATGGTGCCGCGCGGCGATCGCACCAACGCCGTGATCGAGCCCTACCTCACCGACCAGTGGTTCGTGGACCTCACGCGCGACGTGCAGCCCGACGGCCGGCCCGGCGGCCGCAAGCTCATCACCGAGCCGTCGATCCAGTGCGTGAAGGACGGCCGCATCAAGTTCATTCCCGAGAACTGGGACAAGACCTACTTCAACTGGCTCAACGACATCCAGGACTGGTGCATCAGCCGCCAGATCTGGTGGGGCCACCGCATCCCGGCCTGGTACGACGAGGACGGCAACGTCTACGTCGGCCGCTCGGAAGCCGAGGTGCGCGCCAAGCACGGGCTGGGCGACAAGCCGCTGCGCCAGGACGAGGACGTGCTCGACACCTGGTTCTCCTCGGCGCTGTGGCCGTTCTCCACGCTCGGCTGGCCCGAGCAGACCGAGGCGCTCAAGACCTTCTATCCCACCAGCGTGCTGGTGACCGGCTTCGACATCATCTTCTTCTGGGTCGCCCGGATGGTGATGATGGGCATGTACATCATGAAGGACGTGCCGTTCCGCGAGGTCTACGTGCACGGCCTGGTGCGCGACCACGAAGGCCAGAAGATGTCCAAGTCCAAGGGCAACGTGCTCGACCCGCTGGACATCATCGACGGCATCGACCTCGAGAAGCTGGTGCAGAAGCGCACCACCGGCCTGATGCGGCCGCAGGACGCGCCCAAGATCGAGAAGGCGACCCGCAAGCAGTTCCCCGAGGGCATCCGCAGCTACGGCACCGACGCGCTGCGCTTCACCTTCGCTTCGCTCGCCACCACCGGCCGCGACATCATCTTCGACATGGGCCGGGTCGAGGGCTACCGCAACTTCTGCAACAAGCTCTGGAACGCGGCCCGCTACGTGCTGATGAACACCGAAGGCCACGACACCGGCGTCGACGGCGGCGAGGTCAAGCTCTCGGTCGCCGACCGCTGGATCGTCTCCCGCTTGCAGCACGCCGAAGCCGCGGTGGCCGAGGCGATCGACGGCTACCGTCTGGACCAGGCGGCGCAAGCCATCTACGAGTTCATCTGGAACGAGTACTGCGACTGGTACCTGGAGCTGTCCAAGCCGGTCCTCAACAGCTCGCAGGATCCGGCCGAGCTGCGCGGCACCCGCCGTACCCTGGTGCGGGTGCTGGAGGCGGTGCTGCGCCTGACGCATCCGTTCATGCCCTTCATCACCGAGGAGATCTGGCAGCGGGTCGCGCCGCTGGCCGGGGTCCAGGGCGAGACCATCATGCGCCAGCCCTATCCGCGGCCGGAGCAGGGCAAGTACGACGCGGAGGCCGAGGCCGAGATCGCCTGGCTGCAGGCATTCCTGCTCGGCATCCGCCGCATCCGCGGCGAGATGAACATCGCTCCCGGCAAGCCGCTGCCGATCGTGCTGCAGAACGGCTCGGCCCAGGATCGGGCGCGGCTGGAGCAGATGCGCGGCTTCATCGAGTTCCTCGGCCGGCCGGAGTCGATCCGCTGGCTGGAGGCCGGCGAGGAAGCGCCGGAGGCCGCCATCGCCCTGGTCGGGGAGATGAAGCTGCTGGTGCCCATGGCCGGGCTGATCGACAAGAACGCCGAGCTGGCGCGGCTGGACAAGGAGCGCGGCCGCAAGCGTCAGGAGATCGAGCGGGTCGCGGCCAAGCTGGCCAATCCCAGCTTCGCCGAGAACGCGCCGGCCCAGATCGTGCAGAAGGAACGCGACCGTCTGGCCGAGCTCCAGAGCGCCCTGCAGGCGCTGGACGAGCAGTACGAGCGGATCAGCCGGCTCTGATCCGTCGCGGGGCGCCGGCGGACAAAGTCCTGCGCCCCTGCCCGACGGCCCGGCGCCGCTCAGGCGGCGCCGGCGGCGCGCAACACCATGCGCACGATCAGCACCAGCACCAGAATGAAGACGACGGTGAAAACCACCCCGCCGATGATGTAGGCAGCCGGGTTGCCGTGCGTGAAGTCACGCTGCCGCACTTCCTCGCTCTGCACCCCGAACGCCCCGCCGAGCACGCTCTTGACGATCTGCCAGAACGTCGGCCGCTCACGCCGGTCGCTGCTCACGCCCACCTCCCCTCGCCTCCCGCGTTCGTTGTTCCGTTGCCGCCATGATCGACTCGGATGCTTCGCGCGTTCGCCCACCCCCTGATGGGGAGGGGGAACGAAAATCCGCGATGCCCATACGTTAGCGCCCCCGTGAGGAGACGGGAACCGGAAGAACCCGCCCCCTGGGGAAGCCCGCCGTTAGGCCGCCGGCGCGCCGCCGTCGCGCGCGAGATCGCACCGTCCCTTGGCCTCGTCGACCAGCGCCAGCACCGCGCCGCCGGCCACGAACAGGATGATCAGCGACAGCATCGAGTAGCGCTCGCTGCCGAACGCCAGGCCGAACCAGCCGAACAGCAGCGGCCCGATCAGCGCCGCCGAGCGGCCGATCAGGTTGTAGAAGCCGAAGAACTCGCCTGCTTCGGCCGGCGGAATCAGCCGCGCGTAGAACGACCGACTCAGCGACTGCACCCCGCCCTGCACCAGCCCCACCAGCACGGCGATCACGTAGAACTCCACCGGCGCCTGCACCTGCGTTCCCCAGAGACAGATCGCCGCGTAGACCACCAGCGCCAGATAGATGCCGCGCTTGGGTCCGATGCGCTCGCCCATCTTGCCGTAGGCGATCGCCGCTGGAAAACCGATGAACTGCACCAGCAGCAGCGCCAGGATCAAGTGCTTGGTCTCGAAACCCAGCGACTTACCGTAGGCCACCGCCATGACGACCACGGTGTCCACGCCATCGATGTACAGCCAGTAAGCGATCAGGAACAGCGCCACCATGCGCAACCCGCGGAGGCGGCGCAGCGTGCCCGCCACCGCGCGGAAGCCGTCCGGCAGCACCGCCCAGCTCAAGCGCTGGGATTGCCCCGGCTCCGGCACGAACAGCAGCAACGGCAGCGCGAACACGAGCCACCATACCGCCACCGCGACGAAGGCGAAGCGCGCGGCGCTGGCGGCGTCGGCGAAGCCGAAGCTGGCCGGGCTGAGCGCGGCGAACACGCACCCGGCGTACATCAGCCCCCCGCCCAGATAGCCCAGGCCGAAGCCCAGCCCCGAGACGAAGTGCCAGCGCTCCTCGCGCGCCACCGACACCAGCAAGGCGTCATAGAACACATTGGCTCCCAGCCAGGCCACGTACGACAGCGCGTACAGCGTCGCCGCCGCCAGCCAGTCACCAGCCTCGACCCAGTACAAGGCGCCGGTGGCGATCAACCCGATCACCATCAGCGCCGTCAGGAAACGACGCTTGGCGCCACTGCGGTCGGCGATCGCGCCGAGCACGGGCGCCGACAAGGCCACCACCAGGCTCGCCACCGAGTTGGCGATCCCCAGCCGGCTATTGATCACCGCCGGCTCGGCGCCCTGGTGCCAGAAGTCGTGGAACAGGATCGGGAAGAACCCGGCCAGGACCACCGTGGCGTACGCCGAGTTGGCCCAGTCGTACATGGCCCAGGCCCAGACCCGGCGCCGTTCGGAGGATAGCTGTTGGGTCACGTCCCCCCTCCCCACCTGCCCCTCATCCGAAGGTATATACTGATGTCGGTTGTCACCATTTTTGGATTACTTTAATAATTCAAACAACATGGAAGCCTACGGAACATGGAAGCCGCTTTTAGGAGGGTGGGGAGTCCGCGTTCTATGAAAATCAATAAGAAGACCACGCTATTCGGGTTGTTGTTATTGCTATTCCCTCTGGCCGCCTTGTCGGCCGGCACCACGCCCCGCTCCGCCTACCTCGAGTATCACGTCGCCCTCAAGTCGGGGCTGTCGGTGGACGCCATCTGGCCCTACTCGACCAAGGCCGCCAAGGAAGAGTTCGAGCGCACCTTCCCCGAGGAATTCCGCGGCCGCGCGTTCTACCTGATGAAGGCGGCCGCGCCGCACGAGGTGCGGATCACTCAGGAAACCATCGACGGCGACAAGGCCACCCTGATACTGGTTCCCACCGAAAGCCACCGGCGGGTCACCGGCACCGCCACGCTCAAGCGCGAAGACGGACTGTGGAAAGTCGAACGCGTTATCTGGCAAGGCGAATGAACGGCGCCTAGACATGATCGTCGGGCGGCTGCGACCGTCCGACGATGGTGCGCGCCAGCACCAGGGCATCCTCACGCCCACCCACGGCCGGATAGTAGCCCTTGCGCCGTCCGATCTCGCGGAACGACAGCGAGCGGTACAAGCGCAAGGCGGGCGTATTGGAAGGCCGCACCTCGAGGAACATCTCGCCAGCGCCGAGCCGTTCGGCCTGCTCCAGCACGAAACAGAGCAACCGGCGGCCGAGCCCCATGCCCTGCCACTCGGGGGCGACGCAGAGATTGAGCAGATGCGCCTCGCCGGCACCGTAGGACATCACCGCATAACCGCACAGCTCGTACTTCGACTCACACACCCAGCAGCCGTAGCCGACCCGTAGGCAGTCCAGGAAGATGCCGCGGGTCCACGGGAACGGATAAGCGCGCTCCTCCACGGCCATGACCGCATCGATATCGGCGTCATGCATGGGGCGGATCGAAACGGCGGCGGCGTCCGGTACGGCGCTCATGGCGACAACGGCCCTTCCTCGGTTGCAGCGGCTCCTTCGGCCACTCTAGCTTGCCAGCAGCGAGCGCGCCAGTTTCAGATCCTGCCAAGCCTTGGCCTTCTCCAAGGGCGAGCGCAGCAGATAAGCCGGATGGTAGGTCACCACCAGCGGCACCCGGCGCGGCCCGAAGCGATGGACCACGCCCCGGAGCTTGCCGATCGGCGCGTCGGTCTCGAGCAGATTCTGCGCGGCGATGCGGCCCACCGCCAAGATGAGTTCCGGCTGCACCAATTCCAACTGCCGCTCCAGGAACCCCGCGCAGGCGGCGACCTCCGGCGGCTGCGGATCACGGTTGTTGGGCGGGCGGCACTTGAGGATGTTGGCGATGTACACCTGCTCGCGCGGGTAACCCATCGCGAACAGCATGGCGTTGAGCAACTGGCCGGCGCGGCCGACGAAGGGCTCGCCCTGACGGTCCTCGTCGGCGCCGGGGGCCTCGCCGATCACCATCAGGCGCGCTTGGCGGTTGCCGACGCCGAACACGGTCTGGGCGCGCGTCTCGCACAGGCCGCAGGCGCGACAGGCGGCGACCGCGGCCTTGAGTTCGTCCCAGTCCAGAGGCGGCGCGGGCGTTGCCGGGGGCTCCGCAGCCGCCGGCAAGGCGACCGGCGGCGCTACCACCGGCTCCTCCGGTGCCGCGACCCGCGCCTCGAACTGAAGCGCCGGGGCTGGAACCGGAGCCTCCGGAGCGGCGATCGACGGCTGCGGAGCGGCTGCCGCGGGAGCTACCGCGGCCTGCCGCGGCAGCCAGAGGTCGATGCCCATCCGCTCGAGATAGAGCCGTCGCCGCGCCGCATCGACCGTCATCGTCCACCTCTAGTGGCCGCCACCCGCGTCCCGCGCTAGACCGGGCTGACCTGCGGATGGGCGCGCTCGGTGCTCTGCCAGAGCTTGTTGACGGCGTTGACGTAGGCCTTGGCCGAGGCGATCACGATGTCGGTATCGGAGCCCTGACCGTTGACGATCCGCCCGCCCTTGTCGAGCCGCACCGTGACCTCGCCCTGGGCGTCGGTGCCGGTGGTGATGTTGCTGACCGAGTACAGCACCAGCTGCGCGTCGGTGGCCACCAGCGATTCGATGGCCTTGAACGACGCGTCCACCGGGCCGCTGCCCTCGGCCACCGCCTCGCGCTCCTCGCCGTCGATCGACAGCACCACCCGCGCCTTCGGCACCTCGCCGGTCTGCGAGCAGACGCTGAGGAACACCAGCTTGGCGCGCTCGTTCTCCAGCGCCAGGTTGGCCTCGGTCACCAGCGCCTGCAGATCCTCGTCGAAGATCTCCGACTTCTTGTCGGCCAAATCCTTGAAGCGCAGGAATGCCTCGTTGAGCTGCTCCTCGGACTCGAAAGTCACGCCCAGCTCCTGCAGGCGGGCGCGGAACGCCGCCCGGCCGGACAGCTTACCGAGCACCATGCGGTTGGTGTTCCAGCCCACGTCCTCGGCGCGCATGATCTCGTAAGTCTCGCGGTGCTTGAGCACGCCGTCCTGATGGATGCCGGACTCGTGGGCGAAGGCGTTGGCGCCGACGATGGCCTTGTTCGGCTGCACCGGGAAGCCGGTGATGTTCGACACCAGCCTGGACACCGGCACGATCTCGCGGGTGTTGATGTCGGTGTCGCAGGGGAAGACGTCGCGGCGGGTGCGCACCGCCATCACGATCTCCTCCAGCGAGGCGTTGCCGGCGCGCTCGCCCAGGCCGTTGATGGTGCACTCCACCTGCCGCGCGCCAGCCAGTACCGCCGCCAGCGAGTTGGCGACCGCCAGGCCGAGGTCGTTATGGCAGTGCACCGAGAACACCGCCTTGTCGGAGTTCGGTACCCGCTCGCGCAGACTGCGGATCAGCGCGGCGAACTGCTCCGGCACGTTGTAGCCGACCGTGTCGGGAATGTTCACCGTGGTGGCGCCGGCGTCGATCACCGCCTCGATCACCCGGCAGAGGAAATCCGGCTCGGAGCGGCCGGCGTCCTCCGGCGAGAACTCGACGTCGTCGCAGAACTGACGCGCGAACTTCACCGCCGCCACCGCGTGCTCCAGCACCTGCTCCGGCTCCATCTGCAGCTTCATCTTCATGTGGATCGGCGAGGTGGCGAGGAAGGTGTGGATGCGCGCCGCCCGCGCGTCCTTCAGCGCCTCGGCGGCGCGGCGGATGTCAGCCTCGCGCGCCCGGGCCAGGCCGCAGATGCGCGCCTCGGTGACGGCGCGCGCCACCGCCTGCACGGCCTCGAAATCGCCGTTGCTGGCCGCCGGGAAGCCCGCTTCGATCACGTCCACCCGCAACCGCTCCAGGGCCTTGGCGATACGGACCTTCTCCTCCTTGGTCATGGAGGCGCCCGGGCTCTGCTCGCCGTCGCGCAGCGTGGTATCGAAGATGATCAGCTTGTCTTTGTTGCTCATGTCACGGGCTCCAGGATCCCGCCGGATGGGGCCAGCCAAGGCCAGCCATCCGGCTCGCTCGGTACGTTACGGCGTCTCGCCATCGATCCGCTGCAGCCGGCGCCGGCGGCGCTGCAGCACCGTCAACACCGGTCCGGACAGCATATAGACCAGGAAAATCAAAAATAGGGTCATGGGCAGGTGAACCTGCGCCACGGCGAACGCCACCGCCAGCACCACCATGGCCACGAACGGCACGCGGTAGCGGAAGTCGAATTCCTTGAAGCTGTAATAGCGAATGTTGCTGACCATCAGCAACGCCACGCTGACGGTGAGCAACCAGGCGACGATCTCGATGGGCAGACCGCGCGCTCCCAGATCATCGCCGACCCAGACCAGCGACGCCACCACCGCGGCCGCCGCCGGGCTGGGCAAGCCCTGGAAGTAGCGCTTATCCACCACCCCGACCTGGGTATTGAAGCGCGCCAAGCGCAACGCCGCGCAGGCGGTATAGGTGAAGGCGCCGATCCAGCCGAGCTTGCCCCACGTATCCCCCATGTTCTGCATGCCGGCCAGGGCCCATTCGAACACCACCAGCGACGGCGCCACGCCAAACGACACCATGTCGGAGAGGCTGTCGTACTGAACGCCGAATTCGCTCTGGGTGTTGGTCAGACGGGCCACGCGGCCGTCCATGCCGTCGAGGATCATGGCCACGAAGATCGCCACGCCGGCGACCCAGAACTCGTTGTTCATGGCCGCCACGACGGCGTAGAACCCCGCGAACAGCGCCGCGGTGGTGAACAGGTTGGGAAGGAGGTAGATGCCGCGACGACGTTTGACGACTTCGCTGGCCTCGTTGTCGGTGTCCAGTTCGTTCATAGTACCGCTGGGTTGACTGACTGCGGCCGAAGTCAACACTGTACTCGTTTTGGCCGGCGGCCGCTAAGCAATGAAAAAAGCCGGGGAAACCCCGGCTTTTTCGACCGCTGGCCGCAAGCTTAGTTCTTGCTCTTGTCCACCAGCTTCTTAGCCTTGATCCACGGCATCATCTCGCGCAGCCGGGCGCCGACCTCCTCGATCGGGTGCTCGGCGGCGATGCGGCGCATGGCCTTCAGGGTCGGGGCGCCGGCCTGGTTCTCCAGGATGAACTCACGGGCGAACTGACCGGTCTGGATCTCCTTGAGGATCTCCTTCATGGCCGCCTTGGTCTGCTCGGTGATCACGCGCGGACCGCGGGTGAAGTCACCGTACTCGGCGGTGTTGGAGATCGAGTAGCGCATGTCGGCGATGCCGCCCTGGTACATCAGGTCGACGATCAGCTTCAGCTCGTGCAGGCACTCGAAGTAGGCCATCTCCGGCGCGTAACCGGCCTCCACCAGCGTCTCGAAGCCGGCCTGCACCAGCGCCACGGTGCCACCGCACAGCACCGCCTGCTCACCGAACAGGTCGGTCTCGGTCTCCTCGCGGAAGGTGGTCTCGATCACGCCGGCGCGGCCACCACCATTGGCGGAGGCATAGGACAGAGCGATGTCGCGCGCCTTGCCGGTGGCGTTCTGATGGACCGCGATCAGGCTCGGCACGCCGCCGCCCTCGACGTAGGTGCTGCGCACCAGGTGGCCGGGGCCCTTGGGGGCGATCATGATCACGTCCAGGTCGGCGCGCGGCACGATGGCGCCGAAGTGGATGTTGAAGCCGTGGGCGAAGGCCAGCGCCGCGCCCTGCTTGAGGTTCGGCTCGATCTGCTCGCGATAGGTCTTGGCCTGGTGCTCGTCGGGGATGAGGATCATCACCAGGTCGGCCTGCTTCACGGCCTCCTCGATCGCCAGCACCTTCAGGCCGGCGGCCTCGGCCTTCTTCGCGGACTCGGAACCCGGACGCAGACCCACGACGACATCCACGCCGGAGTCCTTGAGGTTCAGCGCATGGGCGTGGCCCTGCGAACCGTAGCCGACGATCGCGACCTTCTTGCTCTGAATGATGGAGAGGTCGGCGTCTTTGTCGTAATAGATCTTCATCGTTCCCCCGTAGGAGTTGGCTTCGAGCCCGCAGGGCCCGGACGTCAATGGGAAAAAAAACTAAACCCGCAGATGCTTCTCGCCGCGGGCAATACCGATCACACCGGAGCGAACGACTTCGAGGATGCCGTCCTTGCCGAGCGTGTTGATGAAGGCATCGAGCTTGCGGCTGTCGCCGGTCATCTCGATGGTGTAGATCTTGTCGGTCACGTCCAGGATGCGGCCGCGGAAGATGTCCACCAGCCGCTTGATCTCCTCCCGGGCGTCGTTGCCGATCGCCTGCACCTTCACCAGCATCATCTCGCGCTCGATGTGGGTGGCCTCGGTGATGTCCATCACCTTGACCACGTCGAGCAGCTTGTTCAGCTGCTTGATGATCTGCTCGATGATGCGGTCGTTGCCGACCGTCACCAGAGTCATGCGCGAAAGCGTGGGATCGTCGGTAGGCGCTACCGTCAGCGACTCGATGTTGTATCCGCGGGCCGTGAACAAACCGGCGATGCGCGCCAGTGCCCCAAACTCGTTTTCCACCAGGATCGAGATGATGTGCCGCATATTTTGCATCGAGCCGCCTAATGCTTGCCGGTGCCCGCCGCTAGCGCCGCTGCTCCGGCATGGACAAGGAGAATCGCACCCGCGCAGGCCAGGCGCCCGCCCCATCCCCCGGCAGACGCCCTGGAAGGGCACGATGGAAGGCAGCCAAGCTACTTGGGATCGGGCTGCGCGTCAAGGTGGAAGCCCTTGTTTTCCGTCGGGTCGTGACCTATCTCACCTTGTCGCTGCCGCGCAGCCGGCATAATCTCCCTCACAATAACTCAAAACTCGAACGGAGTTGCCCGCATGCGCTTGATTCGACTGGGGGAAATCCTCGTCTTCTGCGTGTCGCTGCTGGTGGCCCAGGCCGCTGCCGCCGCCGTCTACAAATGGACCGACGCCCAGGGACGCGTGCACTACTCGTCGCAACCGCCTCCCGGCCAATCCGCGGAAGCGGTGAAGATCCGCCAGGGCTCGCCGGCCGCCGCGGAGCAGCCGCCGCAGGCGAACCGCGCCGCGACCGCCGATGCGCCGGCGCAGAGCGCCGCCGACGAGGACGCCGCGCGTCAGGCGCGCCGCGAGGCGTTGCGCAAGAACTGCGAAATCGCCCGCAAGAACCTGGCGGCGCTGGAGGATCCGACCTACCGCCGCTTCCGCCTGGAGGAAGGCAAGGAGCCGGTGTTCCTCACCGATGAGCAGCGTCAGGCGCAGATCGTCAAGGCCCGGTCCCAGGTCCAGGAGTTCTGCATCGAGGAGCAGCCGCAGGATCAGCGCGACTCCTGATTCGTCGGGGCGTCGCGCGCGGCGGTGGCTTTGATATAACCTTCCGCTCCCTGCATGAGGTCCACCAGAGGCTGTTCCCGATGCGTGCTTCCCGCTTCCCCCTGTTCACCAGCAAGGAAACTCCCGCCGACGCGGAAGTGATCAGCCACCAGCTGATGCTGCGCGCGGGTCTGATCCAGAGGCTGGCTTCGGGCCTCTACACCTGGCAGCCGCTGGGGCTGCGCGTGCTGCGCAAGGTCGAGCGCATCGTGCGCGAGGAAATGGACCGCGCCGGCGCGCTGGAGCTGCTGATGCCGGCGGTGCAGCCGGCCGAGCTGTGGCAGGAATCCGGCCGCTGGGACTTCTACGGCCCTGAGCTACTGCGCTTCAAGGACCGGCATGATCGCGAGTTCTGCTTCGGCCCCACCCACGAAGAGGTGATCACCGACTTCGTGCGGCGCGAGATCAAGAGCTACAAGCAGCTGCCGGTCAACTTCTACCAGATCCAGACCAAGTTCCGCGACGAGGTGCGGCCGCGCTTCGGCGTGATGCGGGCGCGCGAGTTCTTGATGAAGGACGCCTACTCCTTCCACATGGACGACGCCTCGCTGGCCGAGACCTACCAGGCCATGTACGACGCCTACTGCCGGATCTTCACCCGTTTGGGGCTGCAGTTCCGCCCGGTGCGCGCCGACACCGGCTCGATCGGCGGCAACTACTCGCATGAGTTCCACGTACTGGCCAGCGCCGGCGAGGACGCGCTGGCCATCTCCGACAGCGGCGACTACGCCGCCAACGTCGAGCTGGCCGAGGCGCTGGCCCCTGCCACGCCGCGGCCGGCGCCGAGCGAAGCCCTGCGCGAGGTGGACACGCCCAACGCCGGCACCATCGAGGAAGTCAGCCAGCTGCTGGGCATCCCGGCCGAGCGCTGCCTCAAGACCCTGTTGGTCGAGGGCGCCGACGGCGCGCTGATCGCCCTGGTGCTGCGCGGCGACCACCAGCTCAACGCCATCAAGGCCGAGAAGATCGACGGCGTGCTCGCCCCGCTGCGCATGGCCTCGCCGGAGCGGGTGCGCGAGGTGGTGGGCGCCGACGTCGGCTCGATCGGCCCGGTCGGTCTGAAGATCCGCGTGATCGCCGACCGCTCGGCGGTGAACGTGGCCGACTTCGTCTGCGGCGCCAACGTCAACGGCAAGCATCTGGCCGGCGTGAACTGGGGCCGCGACCTGCCCGAGCCGGAGGTGGCGGACCTGCGCAACGTGGTCGCCGGCGACCCCAGCCCGGACGGCAAGGGCACGCTGATCATCACCCGCGGCATCGAGGTCGGCCACATCTTCCAGCTCGGCCAGAAGTACTCGCGCGCGCTCAACTGCACCGTGCTCGACGAGAACGGCAAGCAGCACGTGCTGACCATGGGCTGCTACGGCATCGGCGTCTCCCGCGTGGTGGCCGCCGCCATTGAGCAGAACCACGACGAGCGCGGCATCATCTGGCCGGAGGCGATCGCGCCGTTCCAAGTGGCGCTGGTGTCGGTCAACATGCAGAAGTCGGCGGCCGTGGCCGAGGCCTCCGCCCGCCTCTACGACGAGCTGCAGGCCGCCGGCTTCGAGGTGCTCTGGGACGACCGCGACGCCCGCCCTGGCGTGAAGTTCGCCGACATGGAGCTGATCGGCATCCCGCACCGGGTGGTGGTCAGCGAGCGCGGCCTCGGCGCCGGCACGCTGGAGTACCGCGGCCGCCGCGACAGCGAGAGCCAGGACGTGGCGATCGCCGACATCGTCGAATTCCTGCGGCAACGCCGGAGCGCATGAGACTAGGACGGCTGGTCGCTCTCGCGTCATTGCTCGCGAGCCTGCTCGCCAGCCGGGCGGTGCTCGCGGAAGCGGCCCAGCCGGCCGAACCGCTCGATCCGGGCTGGCGCGAGGCGCTGGCCCGAGCCGTGGCGGACACATCGACCTTCAGCAACCGCTACGTCGCCGAGGTCTGGCTGACCGACATGGCGAAGCGGCTGGAGAAGCGCATCCCCGATCCGCAGCAGCGCCTGGAGTTGCTGCGCCACGTCCACTACGAGGCGACCCGGGCGGGGCTGGAGCCGGAGCTGGTGCTGGCGGTCATCGACGTCGAGAGCAACTTCAACCGCTACGCCATTTCCTCGGCCGGCGCCCTCGGCCTGATGCAGATCATGCCGTTCTGGCTGCAGGAGATAGGCCAGCCCGGCGACAACCTGTTCCACATCCCCACCAACCTGCGCTTCGGCTGCACCATCCTGCGCTACTACCTGGACATGGCCAAGGGCGATCTGACGGAGGCGCTGGCCCGTTATAACGGCAGCTACGGCCGCTACGAGTATCCCGGGCGGGTATTCAACGCCTTGAACAAGCGCTGGTTCAGCCAATAGGAAGCGGTCATGCACACGGTACTGATCGCCGGCTGCGGCGACCTCGGCACGGACCTCGGGCGGCTGCTGGCCGAGCGGGGGCACACGGTCTACGGCTTGCGGCGCTCACGGCCGGTAGCGCCGCCGCTGCGCCCACTGCTGGCCGACCTCACCGACCCCGCCACGCTCGGGCAGCTGCCGTCCGCCGATCTGGTGTATTACCTGGCCACCCCAGCGGCCTACGATGACGCGGCCTACCAGGCGACTTACGTGCGGGGCCTGGCCAATCTGCTCGCTCACCTGCCGGCACCGCCGCGACGCCTGCTGCTGGTATCCAGCACCACGGTGTACGGCCAGCTCGACGGCAGCTGGGTGGACGAGGACTCGCCGACCGAGCCGCGCAGCTTCGCCGGGCGGCGCATGCTGGAAGCCGAGGCCCTGGCGCTGCACAGCGGCGCGCCGTGCGTGATCGTCCGCTTCGGCGGCATCTACGGCCCAGGACGCGAGCGTATGCTGCGCAAGGTACGGGCCGGCGAACCGTGCCCGGCCGAACCGCCGCTGTACACCAACCGCATCCACCGCGACGACTGCGTGAGCGTGCTCGCTCACCTCGCCAGACCGGACATCGCGCCTGGCGTCTATCTGGCGGTGGACGACGAACCGTGCACCCAATGCGAGCTGATGGACTGGCTAGCGCAGCGCATGGGCCTGCCTCGCCCGGCGCGGATCGCTGCTCCGCCCGGCGGCCTGCGCGGCAGCAACAAGCGTTGCCGCAACGCCAAGCTCAAGGCCACCGGCTTTCGTCTGCGCTATCCCAGCTACCGCGAGGGCTATGAGGCGCTGCTGGCGGCCGGCGCCTGAGCGCCGTCACAGCGAGCGCGCGATCAGCTCGATCAGGCCCGGCAGCTGGCCGAGGTAAGGGGTCAGCAGAATGTCCACCCGGGGATGGGCGGCCTGGCGCTCGGCGACGATGGCCGGGATGTCCTCGAACACGTGCCGCCCAGCGGAGAGAAAATAGGGAAACAGCACCACTTCGTCGGCGCCGGCGTCGATCGCCCGATCGATGGCGGCCGGAATCGACGGTTCCGCCAACTCGAGAAAGGCCGCTTCGACCCACTGATAGCGGTCGCACAGCGCCGCCGCCAGCCCGGCGGCGACGGCTCTGATTTCGTCATTCGAGGCGTCGCGGCGACTGCCGTGCGCCACCACCAACAGCGCTTTCATGGCCATGCCTCCCCGAGACAGCCGCGACAGGCGGCGCTCGCTTCGCGCAATGCTAGCAGCCCACGGCGCCGCTGGCGGCGTCGGGCACGCTCAGCGGGACAGCACGCTGGGGGTGTACAGATCGGAGGGCTGCCGCGCGTAGTACGCCGCCACGTTCTCCATGTCGGCGAGCGACAGGCCGGCGACGATACCCTTCATCACGGCGTTGTTGCGCGCGCCGGTCTGGTACGCCCGCATCGCCTGCACCATGTAGTCCGGGTACTGCCCGGCCAGCTTGGGGAACTGCGGATTGTTGGTCGACCCCGTCTCGCCGTGACAGGCCGCGCACACGGTCTTCGCCACCTGCGCGCCCTTGACGGGATCACCACGCTGTGCCGCCCCCGCCGGCAGCGCGGTCACACCCGCCGCAGCCACGATCACCGCCAGCAAGTACTTGTTCATTGCCATGTCGTCATCCGTCCCGTGCGCTTTTTATTTGTTCGAGGTCTTGGCCTGGGCGAAATAGGCGGCGATGTCCTCCATGTCCTGCTCGCTCAGGCTGGCCGCCTGCGACTGCATGGTCTTGTGCGAGCGGTTACCCGCCTTGTAGTCCTTGAGCGCGCTGACCAGGTACTCCGCGTGCTGCCCCCCCAGGCGCGGCACGTTGTAGGTCGGGTAGGCGTTCTGATAACCGTCGATACCGTGACAACCCAGGCAGGTGGCGGCCTTGACGGCGCCCTGGCTCGGATCGCCGGCCGCCTGCGCCACCGTTGCCAACGCCAGCCACAGGCTCGCACCGCTCAGCACAAACAGGCTTGTTATTTTCATGGACCCCCTCTCGAATTCCATCCGCCCGCCTCTCCCACCGCACCCGGGGAGGGGTCGACTGGGCGCTCGACGGTGTAATCGTTAGCTCTTGGCGCGCCCGGCGCAGACATATGTTTCCACGGATCCGCCGGGGCGTAAAGCTTCGCCGCCAGAGGAGAAATCGGCTCAGCCTATGTGAAACCCCGGCCGCGGCTCCTCGATCGCCGGCTCCACCGTCACCTGTTCGACCCGCGCCAGGGGCGCCCGCGATGCAGCCAGCGCTCCAGCTCGCGCAGCGCCTCCTCGCTTCCCGCCGCCAGCACTTCGACCCGGCCGTCATCGAGATTGCGGGCGTAGCCGTGCAAACCCAAGCGCCGCGCCTCCTTCCGGGTGGCGGCCCGGAAGGACACCCCTTGTACCCGGCCGCTAATGAAAAAACGCAAACACTGACTCACGCCTCTTCTCCTTGCTTCGAAGCCGCCTGCCGCTCGGCGTCGGCGAACAGCGCCCGCAGCGGCACGGCCAAGGCGCGGTCGACGCCGTCGTTGGCCTCGCGCAGCAGCGCCGCCAGGCGGGCGTCCCAGCGATCGCGCTCGCCGAACAGCGGATCGGGCGCCGGCAGCACGAACGCCTGGCTGCGGTACAAATCGAGCAACGTATAGTGGTCGAGATCGCGCGCCAGCGCCCAGCGGCCGCGATCGGTGCGCAGCACGACCTTGCTGCGCTCCAGCGCGCGCAGGCAATCGGCGATGGCGTCGTGGCCGGCGCCGGGCTCGCGCCGCGCCAGCCCCTCACGGCTGATGGCGCGGCCATGACGCGGCGCCCGCCACAAATGCCCCAGCAGCCGC
>CALGAN010000061.1 GCA_937951875.1 uncultured Alkalilimnicola sp.
GCGCTGGCCTGCTGATCGGCCCCACAGAGGCCGACGAAAGCCCTCTCGAGCCCGGTGTGTATCTGATTCCCGCCGGCGCGGTTGCTACGCCGCCCCCTGTCGAATGGCCAGACGACCGCTGGCCGCGCTGGAATGGCGTGCGCTGGGAACTGGTGACACGGCCGTGTAGGACCCAGTAGCGAAATTGCAGGATTTCCTCTCCCGCAACCCGGACGTTGCGGCCCGCCTCGAGCACTAGCCGGCAGCGGCGCCGGCTTGACTTCAACCCTGCGCTGTGTCCCCCCCCTCTCGTACATGCCCCGCCCCTGCCCCCGTCCCCGCGCGCGCGGCAGCATGACCCCAGCTGTCACGACCAGCCCCGCGCAGGAGCAGAACATGCCTGACCAGTACCATCACGGCGTACGCGTCATCGAGGTCAACGACGGCGCGCGCCCGATCCGGACGGTATCGACCGCCGTGATCGGCCTCGTCGCCACAGCTAATGACGCCGACACCGACACGTTTCCGGCCGATACCCCGGTCCTGATCACCGACGTCTACGATGCCCTGGGCAAGGCCGGCATGACGGGCACGCTGGCCCGCTCGCTCGACGCGATCGCCGACCAGACCCGTCCGCTGACGGTGGTCGTGCGCGTCCCCGAGGGCGAAACCCCACAAGAAACCCAGGCCAACATCATCGGCACGGTAACCGACAACGGAAAGAAGACCGGCATGAAGGCGCTGCTTGACGCGCAAACCATGCTCGGCGTGACGCCGCGCATCCTCGGTGTGCCGGAGCTGGATACGCTCAACGTCGCCACCGAGCTGGCCGGCATCGCCCAGCAGCTGCGGGCCTTCGCGTACATTTCCGCGGCCGACAGCGAAACCAAGGAAGCGGCCGCCGCCTACCGGGACAACTTCGGCCAGCGCGAGCTGATGGTGATCTGGCCCGATTTCGTCGCGCTCGACACCACCGAGGGGACAGCAACCACCACTACCGCCTCGGCGGTAGCCCGTGCGCTCGGACTGCGGGCCAAGATCGACCAGGAGATCGGCTGGCACAAGACGCTGTCGAACGTCACCGTCAACGGCGTCACCGGCATCAGCAAGAGTGTGTACTGGGATCTGCAGGATCCGGCCACCGACGCCGGCTACCTCAACGCTGCCGACGTCACTACCCTGATCCGGCAGGGCGGGTTCCGCTTCTGGGGCTCGCGCACATGCAGCGACGACCCGCTGTTCGCCTTCGAAAACTACGTACGCACCGCTCAGGTGCTGGCCGATACCATTGCCGAGGCGCACATGTGGGCGGTCGACAAGCCGCTGCACCCGTCTCTGGTGCGCGACATCATCGAAGGCATCAACGCCAAGTTCCGCGAGCTCAAGGCCCTCGGCTACATCATCGACGGCACCGCCTGGTACAACGAACAGGCCAACACACCGGCCACGCTCAAGGACGGCAAGCTCTACATCGACTACGACTACACGCCCGTTCCGCCGCTGGAGAACCTGCTGTTCCAGCAACGCATCACCGACCGGTACCTGGCTGACTTCGCCGCCAGCGTGATCGGCTAAGGAGCATCCATGGCACTCCCGAAGAAACTCAAGCACTTCAACCTGTTCGGCGACGGCAACAACTGGGCCGGGCAGATCGCGTCCCTCACCTTGCCGGTACTCGCGCGGCAGATGGAGGAATACCGCGGCGGCGGCATGGACGCTCCGGTCGACATCGACATGGGCGGCCAGAAGATCGAGTTCAGCTGGACCGCCGGCGGCCTGATTAACGAGATGTTCGATGGCTTCGGCGCCAGCCGCATGGATGGCCACATGCTGCGCTTCGTCGGTAGCTACCAGCGCGACGACACAGGCGACACCGTCGCGGTCGAAATCGTGGTGCGCGGCCGCCACTCGCAGATCGAGATGGGCGACGCCGAGCCCGGCGGCGGCACCGAGCACAGCGTCACCACCACCTGCAGCTACTACAAGCTGACCGTCGACGGCGAGGAAGTGATCGAGATCGACGTCCCCGGCATGGTGTTCAAGGTTCGCGGTGTAGACCGCCTCGCCGCCCACCGCCGCAACATCGGCCTGTAACCGGAGAGCAAGAGATCCATGAGCCAGACTCAGACCGAAACCGTGCAGCTCGACGCCCCGCTCAAGCGCGGCGAGCAGCAGATCAGCGAGATCCAGCTGCGCAAGCCGGCCGCCGGCGAACTGCGCGGCGTGGCCCTCACCGAGCTGCTGCAGATGGACGTCGGCGCCCTCACCAAGGTGCTGCCGCGCATCACCCAACCGGCGCTGACCGAACCGGAGGTCGCCCGGCTCGATCCGGCCGATCTGGTGCAGCTGGGCAGTGTGGTGACCGGTTTTTTGCTGCCGAAGCGGGCGAAGGCCGAGATCGAGACCTAAGCCTGCCCAACCACGTTGAGGACGCCATGGCCGACTTGGCTGCCGTTTTCCACTGGCAGCCGGACTACATGGACACCCTCGACCTCACCGAGCTGATGCAGTGGCGGGAACGCGCCCGCCGCCGCGTCGAACCGCCGGCCAAGAAGAAGTGACCAGCCGTGGCCCGTGATCTGAAGCTCTCCGTCCTCCTGCAGGCCGTGGACCGGGTCACCGGGCCGCTGCGGGGCATCACCGAAGGCTCTAGCAAGACCGCCAAGGCCCTGCGCGCCAGCCGCGACCAGCTCAAGGAGCTGGAGCGGACGCAGCAGGCCGTCAAGGGCTTCGCCGAGCTCAAGCGCCAGTCGCAACAGACCAGCATCGCCCTGGCGGCCGAGCAGCAGCGCGTGCGCGAGCTCTCCCGCGAGATCGCCGCCGGCGCCGGCGACAGCAAGGCGCTGACCCGCGAGCGCGCCAAGGCGATCAAACACGCCGCCAAGCTCAAACAGCAGTACCAGAACGAACAGCAGCAGCTGCAGAAGATGCGCGGGCGCCTGTCGGACACCGCCGGCGTCACCGGATCCCTGTCGGAGCGCCAGCGCCAGCTCGCCCAGCGCATCGCCGACACCAACAGGCGCATCCAGCAGCAGCAGGAGCGGCTCAAGCGGGTGAAGACCTTGCAGGAGCGGATGGCCAAGGCGCGCGAAGCCGGCGGCGCACTCAAGGAGCGTGCGGGCGCGTTGTTGCGAGGCGCGGCCGTCGCCGGCGGCCTGCTCATGGCCGGCTTCGCCGCGACCGGCGGCAGCTTCGCCAGCGATGCCGAGGACGCGCGGCAGTGGGCGGCGCGGCTGGGCATGACCACCGAGGCCCTCACCCGCTACACCTATGCCGCCAGCCAGTTCGGCATCCAGAACGACGCAATGATCGACGGCCTCAAGGAGTTGTCGCTGCGGGCAGACGAATATGCCGTCACCGGCGCCGGCGGCGCCGCGGAGTCATTCCAACGCCTGGGGCTGAGCCGGCGCGAGATCGACGATCTCAGCGGCAACACCGAGGCGCTGTTCGAAACCGTGCTCGAACAGCTGCGCCAGGTCGAGAACGTCGCCGCCCGCCAGCGCTTGGTCGATGAGCTGTTCGGCGGCACCGGTGGCGAACAGATGGCCGAGTTCGTCAGCGCCACCGCAGACGCGATGAGGCGATTGCACGCCGATGCCGACGCTCTGAACATCACGCTCAGCGAGCAGGATGCCGAGACCGCCCGCGAATACATGCTCGCGTGGCGGGCCGCTCAGGGCGCAATGGTGGGTCTGCGCGACACCATGGGCCGTGAGCTGGCGCCGGTAATGACCGGGCTGCTCCGCGAGTTCACCAGCTGGGTCCGGGACAACAACGGCCAGGTGCGCGAGTTCGCCAAAGAGCTCGGCGCCGGGCTGAGGGCGGCGGTACCGATCGTGATCGACCTGGCCCGCGGCCTCGGCGCCCTGATCGGCAACGTCGCCACCGTCGTCTCCTACCTCGGTCGGCTGGTCGGCGGCATGGACAACCTGGCGCTGATCGTTGCCGGCATCTTCGCCGCCAAGACCGTCCTCGCGGCCGTCGCCTTCA
The DNA here is from genome assembly GCA_937951875.1 of uncultured Alkalilimnicola sp. Lineage (GTDB taxonomy): Bacteria > Pseudomonadota > Gammaproteobacteria > Nitrococcales > AK92 > JAAYIK01. The sequence goes on from CALGAN010000061.1 coordinate 3,970, forward strand.
TCAAGGCGCTATGGGGCCTAGGCGCGGCTACAGCGGCCCTGGCCGGCGGACTGCCGGCCGTCGCCGCAGGCATCAAGGCCATTGGCCTAGCGCTCGCCGCTAACCCTATCGGCCTAGTCATCATGGCCATCGCCGGGGCTGCCTACCTGATCTACAAGAACTGGGGCAGCATCGGCCCCTGGTTCGCCAGCCTGTGGGACGGCATCAAGGCCGCGATCGCCACCGGCTGGGAGTGGATCAAGTCGCTATTCGCATGGAGCCCGCTGGGCCTGGTGCTCAAGAGCTGGGGCCCGATTGTCGATTTCTTCAGCGGCCTCTGGGACAAGCTCCAAGCCGTGCGCGATTGGCTATTCGGCACCGGCGATCGGGCCGGCTCGGTACAGAAGGCCGCCGGCGCCGCCGCCCTGGGCGCGTCCGTCGCCGCCGGCCCTGCCATAGCCGACGTGCCGATCGACCACCGTCCGCCGGTGGCAACCGCGGCCCGGGCCGCCGGCGACGTGCACATCGGGCCAGTGCACATCACGATCCATGCCGCGCCTGGCATGGATCCCAACGCCATCGGCCGCGCTGTCGCCGCCGAGATCCGCAAGCTCGAACTCGCCGGCGCGGCCCGCGTTCGGTCTAGCCTCCGCGACCTGGAGTAGCCCCATGATGATGGCCCTCGGCGACTTCGTGTTCGCCCTTAGCAGCGCCGCCTATCAGGATTTCCAGCGGCAGACCGAGTACCGCCACGCGAGCCACTCGCGCATCGGCGACCGACCGGCATCGCAGTATCTCGGCCCGGGCGCCGACAACATCACCCTGTCCGGCACCCTCATGCCCGAGCTCACCGGCGGCCGCGCCACGCTCGACCAGCTGCGCGAGATGGGCCAACAGGGTAAGGCCTGGGCACTGGTCGAAGGCTCCGGGCGGATGTACGGGCTATGGGTGATCAAGTCGGTCAGCGAGACCGCCACCGTGTTCTTCGCCGACGGCGTGCCGCGGCGCATCGAGTTCTCGCTCGCACTCGAGCGCGTTGACGACGACCGCATCGACCTACTGGGATCCACCGCCGATGCCCGCCGCTAATCCATCGCCCCGCCCGAGCTACCGCATCAGCCTCGACGGCCAGGACATCACCCCGCGCATCAATGGCCGGCTGCTGCAGCTCACCCTCATCGACAACCGCGGCATGGAGGCCGACCAGCTCGATATCACCCTGAGCGACTACGACGGCAAGCTCGCCATCCCCCGCAAGGGCGTGGAGCTGCGGCTGGCGATCGGCTGGGAGGATGGGTTGGTCGAGCGCGGCACTTACATCGTCGACGAGGTCGAGCATAGCGGTGCGCCGGACGTGATCATCCTGCGCGCGCGCAGCGCCGATCTGCGCGGCTCGCTGCGGGTCAAGCGCTCGCAGTCGTGGCATTGCATCAGCATCGGCGACCTGGTGCGGACCATCGCCAACCGCCAGAATCTGACTCCACTGCTATCGGAGCAGCTCGCGCGGATCTCGCTCGAGCACATCGACCAGACCGACGAAAGCGATATCGCCTTCCTTACCCGCCTGGCCGAACGCTACGACGCCGTCGCCACCGTCAAGGCCGGCAACCTGCTGTTCCTGGCCGCCGGCGAGGGCACCACCGCCAGCGGCCAGAGCATCCCCACCGTCGCTATCACCCGCGCTGCCGGCGACAGCCACCGCTACTCTGTGATTGATCGCGAGCAATACACCGGTGTCGTCGCACGCTGGCATGACCTCGCCAACGCCCGTCTGCGCGAGGTGATCGCAGGTTCCGCGGGGAATCTGAAGAGCCTGCGGCAGACCTACCCCACCGAGGCTGCTGCGCGCGCCGCCGCCCAAGCCGAATGGAACCGGATCGGCCGCGGCGCCGCGGCGTTCAGCCTGACCCTAGCGCGCGGCCGCCCGGATCTCTATCCGGAAACGCCCCTGCGGGTGCGGGGGTTCAAGCGGGATATCGATGAGCGTAGCTGGCTGATCACCCGGGTGACGCACACGCTCACGGAAGGCGGGTATACAACGGCGATCGAGTGCGAGACTACGAGCTAGCTCACCATGCCTCCCTCGCCTACCGACAAAGATCCTTCGCCTTACCGACGCAAACGGGGAAACCACTTCGCTGGCTCGAAGACTTCCCCTGTTGTCACATCAACCACATCGCCCTGGATGCGGTCCGACCTAAACGTCCGCGTGGCGCCGGCGTGGTGACAGTAGCCTTGGAACAGATCACCGCTCACTCGTCGAACGTCGACGCGGCGTCTGCTGTGATTGCCGAACGCGTCGCGGTAGTGGAACTCGACCGACACCGGGTCGACATCCAGCCACCCGATATCATCGTCCTCATCGAGGTCATCCATGCGATCGTGCTTCGCCAGATCGCCACTTCCGAACGACGCAACCGGCACAGATTGCCGCTTGGCACGACTCGCCATCGCGGCCAGCGCAGCGCGCTCCTGCGCTAGCTTGTCAGTCGACTTGTCGTTCTCACGTACCGTGCGAACTGCCTCCGGCATTGCCTTAGCCAGCTTCGCCATGAAGACGGTCACGGCAATCGCCGCTATTACCGCGAACCAGCCAAGCGGCTGCCCTGGTTCTTTCGGTACGAGCAGGACAAGCATGATGGTCGAGCCCGCAGCCCCAGCCGCGGCGCCGACGGCATGTAGGAGCCACTTTTTCTTCTTGGCGGCCGCTCCCCCTTGGTACAGTTGGTACACGATGGCCCACAGTGCGGCCCAAAGGCCCAAGCAGGCCAGCACTAGCAATAGTTCCTTCATGCTCCCCCCCAACAACTGCTTAGTGAATCTTCCCGCTCCTTGCGTGGCAGAGCCCCAGGATCTCCACCTGCTCGCGCTGCTCGAGGTGGATCACCTCGGGCGCATACATCTCGTTATCGGACGACAGCCGTAGCGAGCCGTCGCTGAGGCGCTGGACGCGCTTGATCCGCAGTGCATCGCCCATCCGCAGCAGGAACACGCCGTCGCCGTTGCGCAGGGCGCGGTTGACCAGCACCGTGTCCTTGTCGTGCAAGGTGGGGAACATGCTGTCGCCGATGACGTCGACCGCGACCAAATCTTTCGGGTAGAGCCCCTCGCTGGCCAGCCAGTCGCGCCGGAACTTCACGTAGTGCTTGATGCGTTCCGCGTCGAACAGACGGCCGGCGCCGGCGGCCGCTTGGATGTCGTAGGCCGGGATCGACACGAACTCGTCGTCGAGCTCGCACGCTCTGCCAGGCTCACTCAATTTGAGTGAGGTCATCACGGGAACGTCGACGTAGCTGTCGCTCGGCGCCGGGCCACGTCCCAGGATCAACCAGTCAAGGCTGATGCCCTTGTCGATCGCCAGCTGCACGGCTTCGTCGTACGGCACGCTCCCGCGTTGCTTCTTGTTGGACATCAGCGTCTTGCTGCCGCCGAAGTAAGCGGACAGCTCGATATCGCTTTTTGCATCCACCACCGCCCTCATTCTGGCGATTACGTCAACGCACAGTTGTTTTGTGTCCATATAACAACTCGTTCTAAATGGTTGGATGCGTTTTGGTTGCATCGGACTCAATCCGGGTCCATACTCAGCATTGTCTAAGGCAAACATAGGGAATCCTACACGATGAGTGCATTTCGCACCTATCCCCGTGTTTCGCGCTCTCCGAACGGGTGCAATGCGAAGCCGATCCTGGTGTCGCTGACGCAGCCCGAGCGCACGGAGGTCGAGGGCATTGCCGATATCGAGCAGCGGTCGCTATCCGCCACCTGCCGGATGCTGATGCTCAAGGGCCTCCAGGCATACAAGGCCGAAACAGCCGCCGCCGCCCCCTGAACGGACTCAGGGCAGCAGTACAAGAAGGAAGAACTGCCATGTACCAAGACCCGAAACGGATTCGCCGCCCGTATGCACGCATCAACCTCGATGAGTACGAGGCGCGGCTGATCGACGCCCTGGTCGACTACACGGGCATGGAACGCGCCGCGCTGCTGCGCCAGCTGGTGCTCAAGGAGGCTCTGGAATCGCTGGGGATCGCTGATCTGCATGCCGTCACGATGCCGGCACGGGCGTCCTAACCGAAGGGCCGTTTGAGGCCCTCAAAAGAACGAGCAGCGAATGCGCCATGAAAGATTCGAATTGGACGACCAAACAGCCGAGCTGCTTGAGCGCGTCCGCCAGCAGGAGGGGCTGGACAGCCTCGACCACGCGGCAGAAATCCTCATCCGCCGCCGGCTGCGCAAGGGGACGCGCAGTATCACTGGGCGGGGGAGAGCGCTTTATCTCGTAGGGGGGCGTGACAAATGTCCACCATCAGCGTGAGCAGACACCGACTCTGCTGCCCGCGGTGCGGGTCGTTTGCCCGAGTCCGCAACAGCGTACGGCTCACCGAGACGTACCTGGAGGGGTACGTCGAATGCGTCGACCTCAGCTGCAACAGCAGATGGGTGATCGGCATCGAGTTCATACGGGAACTCGAATCGTGGCGGCCCCAGGCACCAGCGCCTGCAGAGAGCCAGCTCTCGATCTTCGATAGCTGACCCCGGCACACATCCAGACCGGCCGTTTCACAGGGCGAACCCGTTTGTTCGCTCACGGATTCGCTCGGCCTGAAAACATCAACAACCCGAGGACACGACGATGAACGACGATATCCACACCCTCGCCCTGACTTTCCTACTGCGCCACGCCGACCTGCCCCGCCGTGCTGCGCTCGAGCAGTGTGCCACACACCTGATCGAGAGCCAGGAGGTGAGCCAGACCACGGCCAACCGCATCGCCCTGCACGCCTTGGCCGAACTGGAATCGCGCAACCACCCCGCCCGCATCGACACAGCCGCCACCACCGCGCATGTGGTGATCGTCACCCGCCCCGGGCGGCACCCCCTGGCCCTCACCGTAAACGATCTGCTGCGTCTGCATGCCATGAGCCAGGAACTGCCGGCAGCGGCGCCAGCGCGCCTGCGCCGGGTGCACTGATCTACGAGTCGCCAACCTTCAGAAGGCCACCCCATGAATCCGCAGCTGCACGCCGAAATCACCGCCCGCCTTATCCACGACTACGCGTTCGTGGAACGCGGCCGGTATCTGCAGCAGGGCCGGTGCCCGGAGTGCGGCAAACGGGAGATGTTCGCCTCGGCGGAGGCGCCATGGATGCTCAAATGCGGCCGCGAGAACAAGTGCGGGGCGCAGTTCCACGTCAAGGAACTCTTCCCGGAGCTGTTCAACAGCTGGTCCGAGCGCTATGGGCGCCCGGGCACCGGCGCCGCCCCAGGGGAGCCAGCCAGCAAAACGCCGGTGGCTGACGCATACCTCAAGTATGGCCGCGGCTTCGATCTTGAGCGGATCAAAGGCTGGTACAGCCAGGACAGCTACTACGATCCGGAGCTCGAGATCGGCAGCGCTACCGTCCGTTTCCCGCTCGCCAATGGCTTCTGGGAGCGCTTGATCGATCGACCGGAGCGCTTCGGCAAAAAGAAGGCTCGGGTGCGCGCCGGCACCGACTATGCGGGCCTGTGGTGGCAGCCGCCGGGGTCGGATCTGACCTCGGCGAAGGAGATCTGGATCACCGAGGGCATCTTCGACACGATCGCCCTGCTGCACCACGACCTGATGTCGGTCGCGGCCATCAGCAGCAACAACTATCCGGGGGATGCGCTCGCGGCTCTAGCCGAGGCATGCCAGCTAGCCGGCCGCCGCCGCCCACTGCTGGTGTGGGCGCTGGACGGCGATCGCGCCGGCCAGCGCTACACGATCAAACACGTCGCGCGCGCTCGCGCCGATGGCTGGGAGTGCACCGCGGCCGAGATTCCGCAGGGGCGCAAGGGTAAGCGCGATTGGAACGACGCGCACCAGCGCGGCGAGCTCACGCCCAAGCACATCAACGAGTACCGCTACTACGGCGCGCTGCTGATCGCCGGAAACGCCACCGAGAAGGCGCTGCTGATGTACCGGCGCACCGAGCGCCGTGAGTTCCCGTTCGAGTACCGGCGTCGGCTGTACTGGTTCAAGCTCGACCTGGAGAAGTATGAGAAGGCGGCGCGGGAGCTCGCCGGCGACGCAGGTGAGCTCAGTGACGATGAGCGCGAACAGGCACTTAAGCAGGCCGGTGCTGTAACGGAGATCGCCAACTGCCACCCCACCGCGCTCTACTATCAGGCCAACCCAGTCACGGACGAGAGCTGGTACTACTTCCGGATCGAGTTCCCGCACGACGGCGTGGCCGTGCGGAACACTTTCAACGGCGGCCAGCTGGCCTCGGCCAGCGAGTTCAAGAAGCGGCTGCTCTCCATCGCCCCTGGTGCTATCTGGACGGGCACGAGCCAGCAACTCGACAAACTGCTGCGCGAGCAGCTGGCCGGTATCAAGACGGTCGAGACCATCGACTTCGTCGGCTACTCCAAGGAACACGGCGCCTACGTCTTCCCGGAACTCGCTGTGAAGGACAGCAAGGTGGCGCGGCTCAACGACGAGGACTTCTTCGAGCTGGGCCGGCTGTCCATCAAGACGCTCAGCCATGTCCAGCTGTCCATCAACGACGTAGCCGCCGACTACCGCAGCGATTGGGCGCGCCTGGTGTGGCGGGCGTTTGGCGCGCGCGGGGTGGTCGCCGCCGCCTTCTGGCTCGGCAGCCTGTTCGCCGAGCAAATCCGCCAGGAGCAGAAAAGCTACCCCTTCCTCGAGATCGTCGGCGAGGCGGGCGCCGGCAAGTCCACGCTGATCGAGTTCCTCTGGAAGCTGGTCGGCCGCCGCGACTACGAGGGCTTCGACCCGGCCAAGGCCACCGCTGCCGCCCGCGCCCGCAACTTCGCCCAGGTGGCGAACCTGCCGGTGGTGCTGATCGAGTCAGACCGCGACCAGCAGGACGGCGTCAAGCAGAAGCAGTTCGACTGGGACGAACTCAAGACCGCCTACAACGGCCGCTCCATCCGCGCCCGCGGCCACCGGAACAACGGCAACGACACCTACGAGCCGCCCTTCCGCGGCGCGATCGTGATCAGCCAGAACGCGCCGGTGAGCGCCTCCGAAGCGATCCTTACCCGCATCGTGCAGCTGCAGCTCACCCGCGATCACCAGACGCCGGAAACGCTCGCTGCCGCGCGCGAGCTCGAGCGCATGCCGGTAGAGAACGTCAGCCGCTTCCTGCTGGAAGCGATCACCCGCGAGCGTGACCTGCTCAAGCTCTTCAACGATCAAACCGCTGCCATGGAGGCAACGCTGGCCACGCTGCCGGAAATTCGGGTGCAGCGTATTCGCAAGTGCCACGCCCAAATGATGGCGCTGGTCGTCTGCCTGGGGCCGCAGGGGTTGAACCTGCTGCCTAACGAAGCGCTGAGCGACGCCATTGTCCTCCTCGAGGACCTTGCCCGCGAGCGCCAGCAGGCGATCAACGCCGATCACCCGGTCGTCGCAGAGTTCTGGGAGGCCTTCGACTACATCGAGAACCTCAAGGGCCGGTCGGTGCTCAACCACTACCGGCCAGAAAAAGGCCAGATCGCCGTCAATCTCAAGCACTTCGAACAAGAGGCGACCGAGCACAAGCTGCGCGTCCCGCCCACCACCGAGCTCAAGCGCTACCTCAAGACCAGCAAGTCACGCCGGTTCGTCGAGTCGAACCGTTCCGTCTGCTCCGCGCTGTTCGACGCGAAGACCGTCAAGTGCTGGATCTTCGACAAGGAGTGATGCCGCCATGCCGCACACCTACAGCCTCGACGCCGCCGCCGCCCGGCTGAACCTCGGCCGCAACACCCTGATCCGCCGCCTGCGCGAGCTGGGCGTGCTGGACGCCGAGGCCTTACCAGCCGGCACTCATCGCAACAGCCAGTACTTCCGAGTGCGCTGCCGCATGTACCGCCACCCTGTCCTCGGCTGGACACCGTACGGCCGCACCGAACTCACCGACGCCGGCTTGCGCTACGTGGCGCAGCTGCTGGCCGCGCATCTCAACCAGCCAAGAGGTGCCAACCAGGCCCCCAGCGATTCCACCGCCGCCGCACGCGGCCACCCACAGGAGACGACGATGCCCGACCTCGCCTCGACGACCATGCCGGAGGGCGTGCTGCACGACGCCGGCGAACTCACCGTGATCACCAGCGACGGCGAACGCACCCATCACCGCGCTGCGCTGGTTCTGGTGTTCGAAAACGTGCACGAGCTGCAGCGCGCCATCAACGTCATGCGGTGCCGGTACCGCCCTCGCCCCGGCATTCCCGAGGAACAGCTGCACCCGGCGCTGACCGCGTCCGCGTAACGCAAGCACCTATCCGTACTGACCGCGCAACAACGAGGAATAACAACCATGGCCGATCTCGCCGACCTCGCTTCCGACCGCATGGAGCAGCAACTCCAGGACCGCATCGCCACGCGCGTGCGCTACCAGGGGGTAAGCCTCACGCACTGCGAGAGCTGCGATGAGGAAATCCCCGAAGGTCGCCGAAACGCCATCCCTGGCGTGCGTCTCTGCGTTTTCTGCCAAGAAGCCGCCGAGCGTAGCCGCTGATGACCAAGGGCCGGACAGAAGGAAAAGCCGCCACGCCGCCGGCGTGGCCAGTCGCGCTGCGCCCCTGGGTGGTGGTTGCTAGGGCAGAGCCGGAGCAAGGCCTGAACGTCAGCAGGCTGCCGCCGGCCACCAAACGGGCGAAGTGGGACGAGATCCGCCGCCACCAGCCAGAACTCGCCGCGCTACTGAAAGACTCGAATTTCCAATCGCTGATCAAGGCGTTCGACGCCGAAGTGTTCATCGATACTGAGGACGCCTCGGCGCCGTGAGTATCCGCATTCGCATGCTCCCCTCGGTGGGTCGGCCGGACCCGAAGGCGGTGGCCTCCCGGCTCACCGTGGTAACGTTGACGCCCGTCGAGGGGAGCAAGAACAATGACACCGATACCCGCCGCCGCGTACCTACGCTCCAGCAAGGATCGGAACGATGTGTCGATCGACGCGCAGCGCCGAGAACTACAAGCGCTGGCAGCTGAGCGAGGTTTCCTGATCGTTCGCGAGTACGTCGACGTCGTCGAGTCCGCCAAATCCGAGCATCGCCCCGGCTTCCAGGAACTGATAGCCGACCTGCGTTCGCCACAGCGGGCGTGGTCGGCTCTCCTGGTCACCGACACATCCCGCCTCTCCCGCCGCGTCTACGTGGCTCACGTGTTCAAGCACGAGGCCGAGAAGCGCGGCGTGCGCATCATCTACTCCAAGTTGCCGGAGATGGATCCGATCACCCGAGTGATCCTGGAGTCGGTGCTGCAAGCCATGGATGAGGTGCACTCGCTCATGTCCAAGGAGAAGGGGCTGGCCGGAATGGCCGAGAATGTGAAGCAGGGCTTCCGGGCCGGCGGGCGCGCGCCGATCGGATACCGCCTCAAGAGGATTCCCACAGGCGCCATTCGCGAAGGCGAGGCTGTACATAAGACCGTACTCGAGCTCTCCGAGGACGCCAGCCGGGTGCGACGCTTCCTGGAGCTACGCGTGCAAGGCGTACCTCGCCGACGCGCCGCGACCGAAGCTAACCTGATGCTCTCCCCGTCCTCTCTCGTGGGCATCGAATGGAACGCCCTCACTTATGCCGGCCACACCGTCTGGAACGTGCACAATGAACGGGATCCGGATGGCGGCTACAAGAACAGCACGCGGCGCCGTCCGCGCGAGCAGTGGCTAATTCAGCACGACACTCACCCAGCGTTGATCGCCACCGCCGACGCCGAGCTGCTGATCCGCCGCCTCGAGCAGAGCGAGATGGGTAAGGCGATCAGCCAGGCGAAAAGCGGCAGATCCGACTACCTGCTCACTGGCCTGCTGGTAGCCCCGGACGGCCGCCCATGGATCGGGAACGCCCGCCGGCACTATCGGCTAAAAGGCGCCGACGGTCGCTACGTGCCGATGACAGCGGTCGACCAGGCCGTTACGGGCCAGATCCTGGCCGACCTTTCATCACCAGCGTTCATCGACGAGATCACCCGCGAAACGCGCAAACGTGCGGCCGCCCTGCTCAAGGATCCGACCACGCCGGTTCGCACCGAGCTGGCCGGCGTGAACGCGCAGATCAACAAAGCCATGTCGCTGGCGCTGCAGCTCGAGGACCCCGCGCCGGCGATCCGCAAGGTTGACGAGCTGGAGAAGCGGCGGAAGGTGCTGGTCGACGAGCTGGCGCGCCTCGAGGCGGAATACCAGGCCCAAGCCCAGCTAGCGGCAATCTCGGAAGACCAAGTGGCGGCGATATTGGTCGAGCAGTTGCGCCAAATCGAAGGCGCAAACAATTACGAACTGAAAGGGCTTTTGCGGGCGATCGTGGAACGGATCGTACTCGATCCGTCCACCCTTGAATGCCAGATCCACTACAGATTTTCCGCAGCGAATAGGCTAAGCATGGCGTCCCCTAGGGGATGCGTCGAATGGCCTACGCTGCGCCACGTCGTCCACCTCGCTGTGGCTAGTCCCGTCCTCCTCTCTCGCCGCGACTGAGTCGACACACCATAGACGCCGTCGGAGATCTCCCTACGAACTGTGGTGAGCTGACGCTCGCCGCTGGGCAATGTAAGAGGACGACGATCCTCCTCTCTCACGTACTAGACGTGCGTGCATGATGCGCGCGCGCACGTCATGCGCGCGCGTATGGCGCCCCAATGTTTGGGGCCATCGGAAAAAGGTGAGAAAGGTGAGAGCGGCGGCGAAATTCGGGCAACCCATTGATGTTGGAAGAAAATATTGCGGCGCGGAAAGGTGAGAAAAAGGTGAGGTAGAGGTTAGACCTCACCTTTCTATAAGGAGATAGGGAGCGTCACCATATCCAAATAAAAACAACGGGTTGCACGAGCATCACCTTTTGCCTTACCGCATCTCACCTTTCGAAGGTGAGGCGAGCGTGCCAATAAAATCATTTGCTTAGGTTCTTCTTTCAGGCCTTCTCACCTTTCTCACCTTTTCCCGCCACCCCCCCTGTATCGTGACGTGTCGCTGCCCCCACTGCTCGCACTGCAGGAATGCATCAAACCGCATGAGGATCGAGAGGCCTGGACTGTCACGCCAGCCAACGGCGCGCACCGTCTGAGCGCGTGCGGCCGAGTGCCGAATTTTCGACATGCAAAGAGCGCAGGCGGGGCGGGGTGTCGACCGCGCGCCGTGGGTGGGGAGTCGCCTATGCTGGCGATCGAGGGCATGGTTAAAAAATTAACCAAGTAACTTGATTTTATTTCCCTCAATGTTAACATTGTGGTTGGGGTGTATAGCCCGCGAGGAGAATCACAACCAGTGGTAACGCCAAACGGCGATGAGAAGAACAAAACGGAGAGCGTTACCCGAAGCGGCCGACAACGAGGATCTCGCACATGAGCAAAGTGAACCCCTTCGGAAAGGCAGTACGGAATGCGCGGATGGAAATAGGGGTCAGACTCAAAGACATGGCTGACTATCTTGGAGTTTCGTCGGCTTACCTGTCTGCGGTTGAGACCGGGAACAAGAAGGTCCCGGAGGATTTGGTACAGCAAGTAGTTCGCTACGTCAGCGATCGCGGCCTTGATGGATCGGAGATTCTACGGGCTGCAGCTCGTACGCAGCAGGAGGTGACGCTGGACCTGCGCGATACATCGCCAGAGACGCGTGAGGTTGTTGCGGCATTCGCTCGTCGATTCCCGGCGATGACGGATGAACAAGTTCGTGACGTGTTCGAGCGGGCCATCGAACACATCGACTAGCCATAGGCCTCAGAAGGAATAACAACGAGGTGAGCATGAACGGAGCAAAGCCGAGAGGCCAAAGGGTACAGCCTCTGTCACGCGCAACGATCAGGGTCGAAGCCAGCAAGGCACGCGGCTTGTTCCGACTTCATGACCCCTACATCGACGTGATCGGCCTTTACGAGTTTGAACTCCACAGCCGGAACATCACGTACCGATACGTTACTGCGGAGGAACTTCCACACGAGGAGGCCAAAACCATCCCCGACGCCGGCATCATTATGATTCGTGAAGATGTGTACGAACGGGCCGCCGCTGAGAACGGCCGGGCACGCTTCACGTTCTGCCATGAACTAGGACATCTGATCCTGCACCAGGGTCAGACCCTCCAGCTAGCTAGGGGAAACGTCCCCGACTGGCCCGCGTACGAAGATAGCGAATGGCAAGCGGACACGTTTGCTGCGGAATTCATGATGCCGGTGCAGATGGTGTCAGATCTTTGCCGGAGCGTGGAAGAAATTGCCTCCACCTTCGGCGTGTCTCGGACCGCTGCCGGTATCCGGCGGAATCAGCTTCGCGAGGAGGGGTTGATTCACTGGTAAAAGAAAAGGGACTCGGAGTTGCCGCTCCGGTCCCTTCTTTCGCTTAAGCGCGAAAAGACGGCGGAACTGGTGGTCGCCGTCTCTCAGGTTCGGCCTAGGCCGATGTGCACAATAAATATAAGGGCGTTTCGCCCAAATATCCAGTGCCTTGCCAATCCTGAGTTCTGTGTTCCCACCTCTCAACTCAGGAGTACGGCTATGAAGACCGACGATCAGTACATCGTCATCTTCCGCCGGTTCCGGCGTGATCGCCGGGGTCGCCTCCTTGATGCTCGTCAGTACGGGCTCAAGGCGTGGCCCATGAAGATCCGTCGGCCGCGGCGCCCCCGCACCCGGCGGTAGGGCAATACAGGCCCTGCCTTTGGTAGGGCCTTCTCAAGGCACTGAAACAGTGAAGCAGCTACAGCTGCAATGAGAGGTTTGACATGGCTAAGACTCGTAAAGTTGGTCGTGATGCTGGCAGCGGTCAGTTCATTCCCGTAAGGGAGGCGGAGCGCAGGAAGCGGACCGCTGTTGTGGAGACCGTGCCGATGCGGCGACCGAAGTCTAAATAGTTTAGTACTGCAACTCTGGCGGCGGTGCGTGCCGTCGCCAGTTTCTTGTGCGCAGCTTCGAGTCGCCCGAAGGCGGCGCAAGGAGGAGCGGTGGTCAGCCAGCGTTGGCGGTGGTCTCGACGCCGAGCTGATAGGGACTGAAGCGGATCACCTCTTCGCCGAGGATTTCGTTGACCTCGCGGAAGCTGGCCTGCAGCGGCTCGAGCTCGTTGGCGACGAACACGCGCGCCGCTTTCTCGACGTCGCCGAAGCCGCCGGTGTTGTTGGGGATGATGCCCATGAGCTGCGGCGGAACACGATGGCCGGCGAGCTGATCATCGCGCGAGACGTTCTTGATATTCCAGAACTCGTCCTTCGCCGCGACTTCGCTGATTGGGATGATCTGCACACCGTCTTTTTTGCCGTTCGGCGAGTACAGGAACAGATTGCGGAAATTGCCCGGCCCCTTCGCCTCTTTGAGCGCCTGCCGAATTGCATCGATATCGGCTTGTTGCTGCGCCGGATCGGAGATGTAGAGGATGAATCCGGCGTGCGACCCATTGAGATAGTACTTCCGACGGAACAGGGTAGCCGATTCGTTGAGCCAGGCGCTCTGCAGGCTTCCCAGGTAGTCAGGCAAGCCGTAGATCTCCTGATCAATGTCCGGCTCCATCAGGTGGATGATCTGTCTGCGCGGGAACTCAGCGTGGTTCAGCCAATCCGGCACCCAGAAGTACCGATCCAGCTCGACGCCCCGGCGCACGTACTTGGCGCGGGCAGGCCGCAGCTCGAGCAGCTTGCCCAGCCTGCTGTAGACGCGCTCTAGGTAGCTGTTCCCGAACACCAGGTAGTCGATCGCCAGCGCGGCGAACGCCTGGCGAGATAGCAACCGATGCGGGATGAACGTCTTCACCAGGATGTTGCGCTTCACCTGCAATGCCGATCCATGGTGAGCGGTGGCCCGATAGCTTTTGGCCAGCGCTGGCCAGTCGACCGGTGGCTCATACCACTCATTCGCCGACCAGATCCCCGTGTACAGGAACTCATACCGATCGAGCACCGGCGTCGGGTCGCCGAACGTGAAGGCCTCAAACTTGGGAGCCGCGGCTTGGTAGTTCATCCAAAGATCTCCAGGATGGATCGGCCGGCACCGAAGGCCGGACCGTCAAGGGGTTCGTTCTGCAGGGCATGCATGGTGGCCCAGGCCAGTTCTGCGTGTCCGGTGGTCGTACTGCGGCCTGATCGATAGGTGAGCTGGCCGCCGCCCTCGGTGGTGGTACGGCGGATGGCCATGAATGACTGCGCTAGATCCGTCCAGCCGGCATCAAACTGCAAGCGCCCTTTCCGGATGATGTTTTGGGTCTGCATCACCATCCGCGCCTTCATCTCTGGCGTGTAGCGGTAGCGCGTGACGTGCGGGAAGAACTTGGCGACCAACTGCGCTACAGCGTCGCCGATTCCGGTGTTGTCGATGCCAATGTAGGTGACGTTAAAGCGCTGAGTTAGCTTACGGATGAACTCCGCCTGGGCCTCATAATCCATGCCGCGGAGCCGGTGCTTCTCGATCAGGCGATGCTTGCCGTCGACCGACCGTGCTGGCGCGAGGACAACCAGCCCGGCCCCGTCGCCGTCCTCGCCGGCGCCAGCCGGGTCGTAGCCGATCCAGACGTCGTGATCGCCTAGCGGTCGTGGAGCGAATGGTCGCAGATCACGCCATTCCTCCCAGCTGTCGACCATGCACGCCTGCAGATCAGCCAAGGGGAACACGCTCAGTGTGTCGTCCACGAACTGGCACATCAGCAGGTTGGCGTACTCGTCCTCGGAATATTCCAACCGCAGCTGATCCAGGTCGAACAGATCACAACCACCGGCAACGGCATCCTCGACAGTAACGATTTGCCGCCATTGGCCATCGGCGCACGCGGCGCCGCGAAACAGCGCTTCGTGGCTAACATCGATCTCTACCCGTTCTTCCTTGCGGCGCCGACCGTTGAACAGCTCGCCGGACCAGAACGGGTAGGCCTCATGAGCAATGCTAGACGGGGTGCTGAAGTAGGTCTGGCGCCACTTCTTGTGCATGGCCATACCCGACGCAACCTTCCGGAACTCCTGGAATTTCTGGATCCAGAAGTACTCGTCCATGTAGACGTCGCCATGATAGCCCTGCGCGGTACGGGCGTTAGTTCCGAGGAAGTAGAGCGTCGCCCCGTTAGCCAACACCAGAGGATCGCCACGCAACTCGCGCCCCGTCACGTCCTTGACGAACTGAACGATGTACTGGCGGAAGATGTGTGCTTGAGCTTTGCTGGCCGACAGGAAAATCTTGTTCTTGCCGGTCTGGAGAGCATCGACGATCGCCTCGCGGGCAAAGTACCACGTCGCGCCGATCTGCCGGCTCTTGAGCAAGTTGCGGATGCGGTGCAAGAGGCCGGCACGATACCAAGTGCGCTGGTAGTCGAATAGAGATTCCTCGAACGCCTCCACGAGCTTGGCGACGGCTTCATCGTCGAGAGCGTTGCGCGCTGGCTTTCTGTGCGGTACCGCGTTGCGGTTGTGAATGGCCGGGTTGAGATCCGACTCGCGGCCGGTCTGCTGATACCGGCGCACTCGGGCCAGGCGTTCAATCTGTCGACCCAGAAGGTCGATTTCCTTGAAGTCCTTCCCCTCCTTATGCTCCTTAGCGATCAGCTGAACCAGCCTTGCTTCGAGCGCGCTCTCGACCCGCTCGGTCGGGCTGGCCTCATCCCACCGATCCCGCCGTTTCCAGCTGTGGATCGTCGCCGCATTCTCGCCCAGGTGCTCGGCAATGCGCGCGACCCTCCAGCCCTGCCAATACAGGTTGCGGGCAATAATACGAGGGGAATCAGGGCGGTCTGGCAGCGTAGTCATGGCAGGCAGCGTACCCGCGCGCCCGCAGCCGCCCCCGCACCTGCTCATGTAAGCGCGGTCCTATACACCGCGCGCGCGTTGTAGCCGGGAGCCGCACAGCCGAACCTGACGGCAGTCACGAACCCGAACCAGGGGGACAATGATGAAGCGGTTCCGCGTCGCCACCGAAGGCGCCACCACCGATGGCCGGACGATTAGCCGGACCTGTCTCGAACAAATCGCCAAGAACTACGATCCGACCCGCTACGGAGCCCGGATCTGGCTGGAACACTATCGCGGGGTGTATCCGGACGGCCCGTTCAAGGCATACGGCGATGTCACCGCTGTATCGGTCGAAGAAAACGCCGATGGGAAACTGGAGCTCTACGCCGAACTCGATCCGACTCCCGATCTGATCGCGCTGACCAAGGCCCGACAGAAGATCTACACCTCGATCGAGGTCGATCCCGACTTCGCCGGGACTGGGGAGGCGTACCTGGTGGGCCTGGCGGTCACCGACTCCCCGGCCAGTCTGGGCACCGAGATGCTCAAGTTCTCCGCCGCCCAGGGCGAGAAAAGCCCGCTCGCCTCCCGCAAGCAGACCCCGCGCAACGTGTTCACGGCCGCGATCGAGACGCAGCTCGATTTCGGCGAGGAACAGGCGAAGGACAACAAGCCCTCGCTGCTCGACAGCGTGAAGGCTCTATTCAACCGGTACCGCAAGACCGGCCAGGCCGAACTCGCCGCATTCAGGATGGACCTCGAGGCCACGCTCGAGCTGTTCGTACGGGAAGCGGCCGAGCTGCGCACCGCGCTCGACCAATGCGCCACCGCCGCCGTCCTCTCCGAGCTCAAAGCCGCCCACGAGCAGCTGCGGACGGAATTCACCGCGCTGCGCGAGCGACTGGACAACACCCCCGCAACCCCGCCCCGCTCCGCCGCCACGGGTGGCAACGGCGGCACTGTAACCGATTGCTAAGAGGCGCTGGCCACCATGCGTAACGATACCCGCAAAGCGTTTGAGGCGTATGTAGCGCGCATCGCGCAGCTGAACGGCGTGAGCGACACCACCAAGACGTTCACCGTCGAACCGAGTGTTCAACAGACGCTGGAAAAGAAGATCCAGGAGAGCTCCGAGTTCCTCAACCGGATCAACATCATCGGTGTCGACGAGATGAAGGGCGAGAAGCTCCGCCTGGGCGTTAGCGGCCCGATCGCCGGCCGCACGGACACCAGCGTTGCCGATCGCCAGACGCGCGACGTCTCCAGCCTGGACGATCAGGGCTACGAGTGCCGTAAGACCGACTTCGACACCCACATCACGTACAAGAAGCTCGACGCCTGGGCGAAGTTCCCCAACTTCCAGACCCTGCTGCGCGACGCCATTGTGCGGCAGCAGGCTCTCGACCGCATCATGATCGGCTTCAACGGCGTGACCGCGGCG
>CALGAN010000062.1 GCA_937951875.1 uncultured Alkalilimnicola sp.
GCAACACCACTTACAGCACGTTGCAGGCCTGGCAGGCGGCCACCGGGCTGTCGGCGCACGACGGCTTGGGCGATCCGCTGTTCGTCGATGCGGCGGCGGGCGACTTCCACCTCGCCGCCGGCTCGCCGGCGGCCGGCGCGGGGCGCGTCGATGGCGTGGAAACCGGCGCGCCGGTGGATGCCGGCGCCTATCCGACCGGCCAGGAGATCATCGGCCTGCTGCCGAACGGCTGAAACCGGCGCCTTGCCTTGAGTCAGACGGCGGTCGGCGCCGAGCCGGCCGCCGTTTTCGCGTCCGTCGTCCGGCGGCGGCGCCGGACTTGGCTTGGCCCGCCCCTGTCCCTATGCCTGGAAGCACTACAACGCTAATCGACAGGGGGAATCATGCGCGGCGTATGGAACCGCCCGATCGGGCGGCTCGGCCTCGGCTTGCTGTTGATCGTATTCGGCCCCGTCTGGGCGGCGGAGTATTACGTCGATCAGGGCCACCCTCGCGCCTCCGACGACAACCCGGGCAGCGAGCAACGGCCCTGGGCGACGCTGCAGCGGGCGGCGCGGGCGCCGCTCAAGCCCGGCGACACGGTCTACGTCAAGGCCGGCCACTACGATGTGCGCAGCGGCGGCGCCTGGAACCGGCCGGCCGTCAACATCCCGGGCGGCGCGCCCGGCAAGCCGGTGACCTTCAAGTCGCTGCCGGCGCACGCCGCGGTGCTGCAGGCTTCGCCCGCCAATCCGGCGATCGGCGTCAATGGCAACAGCCACGTGGTGATCGACGGCTTCGTCATCCCCAAGCCCGGGCCGAAGGGTATCGCCGTGTTCGGCGAGCCAAGCGCGCCGGTGCGGGACGTGGTGATCCGCAACAACATCATCCACGGCATCTACTTGGACGGCGTCGACAACGCCGAGGCGATCCGCATCGAGAACGCCCGCGAGGTGCTGGTGCGCAACAACCGCATCTATGACGTCCGCAACGGCGGCGGCAGCTCCAACGCCTCGGCGGTGAAGACCTACAACACCCAGGACGTAACCGTCGAGCACAACGAGATCTTCGACGTGATCGCGGGGATCAAGGAGAAGTACCGGAGCACTGGGCTGACCATCCGCAACAACCTGCTGCGCGATTGCCGCTACGGCTTCGTCCTCAACACCCAGCGCGACGGGGTGACGCGGGACATACGCATCTATCAGAACGTGGTCGCCTGCGACAGCGGCTTCCGCACCACCACCCAGCCTGGCACCGAGCTGCGCGAGGTGCACATCTACAACAACACCTTCGTCGGCTACCGCGAGCAGGCCTGGGAGGGCAGCGAGCACGGCCGCGGGTTGTACATCTATAACAACATCTTCTACCGGCCTGGGCCCATCGCTCCCGCCGATTTCCTTACCCGCCAACCCGATACCGCCGAGATCCGGCGCATGGACTACAACCTGTTCCTGCAGGAGCCCAAGGCGATCGTTGGGCTCTACACCCGCAACGATACCTTCACCTCGTTGGCGAGCTGGCGACGCGGCCAGCGTGGGCTGTCCCAGCACGATCTGGTCGGCGATCCGCGCTTCGTCGACCCCGAGCGCGGCGACTATCGGCTCAAGCCCGACTCGCCGGCGATCGGCTTGGGCCGCGAAGGCGGGGTGCCGGACGGCCGGCCGGTGAACGCCGGCGCCTATCCCACCGGCAGCGAGGTCATCGGCCTGATCGGGCCGCCGTGGCAGTGAAGCCGTCAGCGCCGCTTGTCGGCCTCGGCGTCCAGCGCCCGCCGCCATTCCATCAGCTCCTTGTAGCGCCGTTCCTGGCCGTGCTCGGTCGGGCGGTAGAACTGCTGCTTGGGCAGCTCCTGCGGCCAGCAGTCGTGGGTCGTGCCGGCCGGGTAAGCGTTGGGCTCGTCGTGAGCGTAGCGGTAGCCGTGGCCGTAGCCCAGCGCGGCCATGAGCTTGGTCGGCGCGTTGCGCAGGTACAGCGGCACCTCGAAATCCGGCCGTTCCGCCACGAAGCGCTGGGCGCTCTTCCAGGCCACTTCCACGGCGTTGCTCTTGGGCGCCACCGCCAGGTGGATCGCGGCGTGGGCGATGGCGCGCTGGCCCTCGTAGTCGCCCAAGCGTAGATAGGCGTCCCAGGCCGCCATCACCAGCGGCAGGGCGCGCGGGTCGGCGTTGCCGACGTCCTCGGAGGCGATGGCCGCCAGCCGCCGCACCACGTCCAGCGGATCGCCGCCGCCTTGGATGAACTGGGCGATGTAGAGCAGCGCCGCGTCCGGCCGCGACGAGCGGATCGACTTGTGGATCGCCGACAGCAGGTCGTAGTAGGCGTCGCCCTGCTTGTCGAAGCGCGCGGCCTGATGGCCGAGCACCTCGCGCACCGCCGTTTCGTCGAGGATTTCCCGCCCGCCGTCCTGGCGGGTGAAGTCGGCAGCGGTTTCCAGCAGGCCCAGCGCCCGGCGGGCGTCGCCGCCGGCGGCGCGGGCGAGGGTGCGCAGCACCGCCGGGTCAGCGTCGATGCGGCGCGCGCCCAAGCCCCGCTCGGTGTCGCGCAGCGCCCGCTCCAGCACCCGCACCAGGTCGTCCTCGCTCAGCTTCTTGAGCACGTACACCCGCGCCCGTGACAGCAGCGCCGAGTTGACCTCGAAGGAGGGGTTCTCGGTGGTGGCGCCGATCAGGGTGAACAGGCCGGACTCGACGTGCGGTAGCAGCGCGTCCTGCTGGCTCTTGTTGAGGCGATGGATCTCGTCCAGGAACAGCACGGTCTTCTGCTGCCGAGTCTGGGCGGCGCGCGCCCGCTCCACCACCTCGCGGATGTCCTTGACCCCGGCCATCACCGCCGATAGCCGCTCCAGCCGCGCGCCGGATGCCTGCGCCAGGATTTCCGCCAGCGTGGTCTTGCCGACCCCCGGCGGCCCCCACAGGATCATCGAGCGCACCACGCCGGACTCGACCATACGGCGCAGCGGCTTGCCGGGCCCGACCAGCGCCTCCTGGCCGATGTAGTCGTCCAGGGTGCGCGGGCGCAGGCGATAGGCCAGCGGCTCGTTGTCGGCTTGGGTGCTTTGGCTGAACAGATCCATCGCGGCCTCGGGATGCGGTGTCGTCGGCCGCTTAGTGTAACGCCCCCGCCGAGAGGACGCGGCCCGCGGCGTGCGGGCCGCCGCCGGGTTCAGCGGTGCCGGTGGTGATGGTGGTGGTGATGGTGGTGGCCGTTGTCCTGCCAGTAGTTGACCTGGTGGCCGGGCCGCCAGTGATTGTCGTGCTTGTGGTGGTGATGGTGAATCTGCGGCCGCGGCGGATGGTGCGGCCGGTGATGATGGTGAGGCGGATGCCCGTGCGCCGGCCGGGGGTCATGGTGCGCATGGCTGGGACGGCTGCTGCTGAAGAAGCCGATGAAGATGGCGTCCGAGCCGTGCCGTTCGCCGGCCTGAGCCGGCCCGGCCGACAGACCGAGCGCCATGAGCGCGCCGAGCGCGAGCAGTCCTAGCTTCTTGCTGCCGGTGAACATGCCGAAACCTCCTGAGTGTTGGCTGTTGGAGTACGGCTCAAGACTAGGCCGGGGCGGCTGAACGGAGCCTGAATGTCGGGCCGGACGCCGCTTACAGATATTTGATCAGTGCCAGCACCGCCAAATGCAAGGGGTAATAGACGTAGAAGCCGTAGCGGGGACTCGGGGACGGCGGCAGGCCGGCACGGCTCAGCGCCAGCAGCATGGCGCCGCAGGTGGCCAGCCCCACGATCAGATGCGCCGGGGTGAGCCACAGCAGCGGGCTCAGCGCCGTCAGCGCACAGCCGCCGAGCAGGCG
>CALGAN010000063.1 GCA_937951875.1 uncultured Alkalilimnicola sp.
TGACCCCGGCCGAGTACCGCCAACGCGTCGCCGGAAGTTCTACTTTTGAAATGCCTGCTTGACGGGGAAGCTTACGACCGGCTAGGGCGCCAGCATAGGCGGCTGGCCAGCGCCAGCAGGGCCAGGGCCCAGACGATGGCCGGTCCCGACGGCAGATCCCACCCGGCGGAAGCCAGCAAGCCCACGCCGTAGCCGAGCGCGCCGAGCGCGTAGCCGCGCGGCGTTTGCGCGCGCAGCGGCGCGCCGCGGGTCGCCAACGCCGGTAGGATCAGGCTGGCGAACACCAGGTAGACGCCGACCAGCTGCACCGAGGCGGTGACCGCCAGGGCGAACACCAGATAGAACCCGACCCGCCCCAGCCGCTCCCCCAAGAAATGCCGCACCGCCAGTAATAGCGCCGACAGCAGCGCTACCACGCCGATCTGCGGGTAGGTTACCCACAGGATCTGGCCGGCGAGCAGATCCTGCAGCCGCTCGCCGGCATGCGGGTTGCCGGCGAGCAGCAGCAGGCTGGCGCTGGCGGCGAGCACGAAGGCGGCGCCGATCAGCGCCTCCTGCAGCGCCGGCCAGCGCCGCTCGGTCCAGGTCATCAGCAGGGCGCCGAGCAGGGCCGCCGCCGCGGCCGCGAGCTGGATCGCCAGCGGCGAGTGCTCCAGCCCCAGGCCGTGGGCGGCGATCACTCCCAGCGCGGCGATCTGGGCGACGGCGAGGTCGATGAAGACGATGCCGCGCGCCAGCACTTCCCGGCCGAGCGGCACGTGGGTCGTCAGCACCACCAGGCCGGCCAGGAAGGCCGGCCCGAGGATGCTCCATTCCAGAGCGCCGCTCACCGCAGCGCCTCCAGCAGCCGCTCGACGGTCAGATCGAACAGCGCGAACAGGTCCGCCGTGCCGGCGCCGCCGACGGTGTACGGCAGCTCCACGGCTTTGACCTTGGAGCGCTCCGCCAACCAGCGCGCCGGCCGCGCATCCTGGTAGGCGGCGTACAGCGCCATCGGCACGCGCCGCGCCTCGGCCAGCGCCAGCACCTCGGCCAGGTGGCCGCTGTGCGGCGGCACGCCCGGCTTGGGCTCCAGCGCCGCCACCTCCTCCAGCCCCAGCCAGCGCTGCAGGTAGGGCCAGCTGCGGTGGGCGACGATCACCGGCGTGCCGCGCAGCGGCGCGGCACGGCTCTCCCAGCGCTGCACCGCCGCCTGCCAGCGCCGCTGGAAATCGGCATGGCGCTCGGCGTAGTAGGGCGCCTGGGCGGGATCGAGCTCGGCCAGGCGCGCGCTCAGCGCCTCGGCCACGCGGGCGATGTTGCGCGGATCGAGGTGCAGGTGCGGGTTGCCGGCGGCGTGCACGTCGCCGTCGGCGCGGTCGACCCGCGCCGGCCGTTCCAGCAGCTCCACCGCCGAGGCCGCCTCGAAATAGCCCGGCGTGCCGGGCTGCACCTTGCCGTTGTTGGCTCGCCGCAGCAGCATCGGCAGCCAGCCGGCCTCCAGCTCGGCGCCGGTGCAGACCAGCAGGTCGGCGCGCCGCAGCTGGGCGATGAGGCTGGGCCGGGCCTCGATGCGGTGCGGATCCTGCTGCGCGGTGGTGGCAGTGAAGATGTCGGCGCGGTCGCCGGCCAGCTCCCGGGTGAGCGCCGCCCATTCGGGCTCGCAGGCGAACACCCGCAGCGCCGCTTGGGCAGGCAGGGCGGCCAGCAGCAGGAGGCAGGCGAGCGCGATCGTCAGCTTCCTCATCGCGTGTCCTCTTAGAAGCGGTGCGCGCCGTGCGCGCCCAGGCTCATGACGTACTGCAGCAGCCACTGGTCGTCGGCCTTGGCCTGCGTTTCGTCGCGGGTGTACTGCAGGCGCAGGCGGGCGAACTCGCTGGTGGCGAAGTCGATCATGGCGCTGGCCCGCCACAGCGAGCCGCCGTCCTTGAGGCCGGCTTCCTCCAGCAGCTCGGCATCGCCGCGGTTGTCGCTCCACAGCCGATCGTAGCGCAGCCCGGCGCGCCAGCGCGGCGCGAAGCGGTAGACCGCCTGCCCGTACCAGCCGCGCTGGCTGCCGCGGTAGCGGCCGTGGTGGGCGTGATCGCCGTGCTGCAACGCGATGTCGCCGTCCTCGCTGCGCTGGAAGTACTCGGTCTGCAGTACCAGGCCGCGGCTGCCGGCGTTGCCGTCCGGCGCCCACTTCCAGACCAGGTCCAGAATCACCAGCCGGCTGTCGCCGCCGAAGTACGCCGGACCAAAGCCATGGTCGTGATCGTGCTCATCGTGGCTGTGGGCGTGGCCGCCGCGGCGCTCGGGGCTGGCCCACAGGCCGCTGACGCCGGCCTGCCAGCTGTGGCTGGTCCCGAGGTCGCCGCCCAGCTTGAGCGAGGCGGTGTAGACGCCGGGCGCGCTGCCGCCGTCGTCGCTGCCGGGGAAGCGCCCGCCGCGCAGCGCTTCGACGCTCAATTCGAGCATGGTGGCGGTGGGGGCCAGCCAGCTGAGGCGCACGCCGTCGTCGTAGTAGCCGCCGCCCAGGAAAGCCAGCAGCGGCAGGGGCGCGTCGACGAAGTCCCAGGCGTGGCCGTGCTGCTGGTTGATGTAGCCGACCCCCGAGCGGAAGCGACCGAGGGTCACGCCCAAGCCCGCCGGCAGGCCGCGGGTTTCCACGAACGCTTCCTCCAGTTCCAGCTCGGTTTGGTCGTCGTGAGTGGCCAGGGCGGCGCTGACCTGGCCGAAGAACCGGTGGTCGATGTTGCCGGACAGGGTCAGCTCAGTGTGGTCGGCGCTCAAGCCTTCCGGCTTGGGATGGGCCTCGCCGCCGAGCTGGAAGCCGGGCAGGGCGAAGCCCTGGGGGTCGTAGCCGTAGCTGGCGTATTGACCGTTCAGGGTCAGGCTGATCGCCGGGTTGAAGGCATTGCCGCTCTGGGCGTAAGCGGCGGGCAATACGGCGCAAAGGCCGGACAGCAATAGCGCTGCGCGCTGCATGAAAGCTCTCCATGACGCATGAGGAACGAACGCGGCCGCCGCTGGCATGGCGGCGCCGCCGGTTGTGGTTCAGGCGGTCATGGCGAGGGGCGGGGCGCGGGCGCGGTACGGCGCCGTCGCCCGCTGCGCGGGAAGGGGCGTCGCCGGGGCGGGGTTGCGCGCGTGGACCGCGGCCTGGGGCAGGGGAGCCGCGCCGGCGTCCACGCCCGACTTGAGCTGCGGTGCGTGCAGGCACAGGGCGCACTGCAGCGGTTCGGACGACAGCGCATGCGCCGACTCGTGCGCGGACAGCAGCAGCTGCGCCGCCAGCAGGGTAGCCAGCAGCAGCAGAACGCTCAGCCGTCGGGACGACGATAGGCGGTGCATGCGTGGATTGAGCGGAAGTACCGGACGTGCGATGGCGTGTGATGTTATACTGTTGCGTATCGTCTGACGAGGGGCAACGTGACCGACGGAGCCGCGCGAGCCATGACAGAATCATCCGTACTGCAGTCCTTTCCCGAGCGGAATCACGACCATAAGGACTGCCTGGCCCAGGCGATCGCCGCGGCCGAGCGTGCCTGCGCGGCGCGCGGCGTGCGCCTGACCGATCTGCGCCGGCGGGTGCTGGAGCTGATCTGGGACAGTCACACGCCGGTCAAGGCCTACGATCTGCTGGACCGATTGCGGCAGGAGCGCAGCGGCGTGGCCCCGCCCACCGTTTACCGGGCGCTGGATTTTCTCGCCGCCGAGGGGTTAGTGCACCGGATCGAGTCGCTCAACGCGTTCGTCGGCTGCGGTGGCCCGGGGCAGGGTCACCAGGGGCAGTTCCTGATTTGCGAGCGTTGTGGCGAGGCGGCCGAACTCAACGATCCGGACATCAACGCCGTGCTCGAAGACAAGGCGCGGCGGCTCGGCTTTCGGGTCGACCGATTTACCGTCGAGCTCAAGGGGCGCTGCCCGCGCTGCGCTGAAGGCACTCGCTGAGGTTGGCGCCGAGCGCGCGCAGCAGCGCGAAGTAGAGTTCCGGCCCTGGCGCCAGGTCGGCGCCCTCCGGGTCGAGCACGCCCACCCGTACATCGCTGCCCCGGACGATGGCCTGCACCAGACTCGGTTCGAACTGCGGTTCGCGGAACAGGCAGCGGACCTGGCGTTGACGCAGCTCGGCGCGAATTTCCGCCACCCGGCGCGCGCCCGGCAGCCGCTCGGGGCTCACGGTGATAGCGCCGATGCTGGTCAGGCCGTAGCGGTGCTCGAAGTACTGATAGGCATCGTGAAACACCATGTAGGCCCGGCCCCGCAGCGGCGCGAGCCGCTCGGCCAGCTCCCGGTCCAGGGCCTGCAGCCGCTCGGTCAGCGCCTGGGCGTTGTCGCGGTAGCGCCCGGCGTTGGCGGGATCCAAGGCGGCGAGCCGCTCGCCGAGCGCGGTGACGACCACCGCGGCGTTGCGCGGATCGAGCCACAGGTGCCAGTCGATGCCGTGCGCGTCGCCGTCGTGCCCGTGGTGGTCGTGGTCATGGCCTTCCCAGTCCGGCCCGCTGCGCGCCGGCAGCAGCGTCAGTCCCGGCAGCTCTGCCACCGCCAGCCGCGTGTCCGGGGCGGTCAGGGTCGTCAGTGGTTTGCGCAGGAACACTTCCAAACCTTCGCCGACCCAGATCACCAGGTCCGCCGCCTGCAGGGCGCGGGCGTCGGACGGCAGCAGCGCGTAAGTGTGCGGGGAGCTGCCCGGCGGCAGCAGCAGCGGCGGCTGCCCGACGCCGGCCATGACGCCGGCCGTCAGGGAGTGCAGCGGCGCGATGCTCACCACCACCCGCGGCTGCCCCCAGGCCGGCAGGGAAACGAGCCAAAGCAGCAGCAGGGCAAGGGCGCGGTGTTGCATCGTCGGTTCCGGTTGCCTGGTGGAATATGTAACATTATTACATAACATCCACTTGGTGCCGCGCCCTCCATGCCCAAAGATTGCATCGTCCGAGTCCTCCCGCTCGATAGCGCCGGAGCGCAACAACCCATGGCACCGCTTTCGTCGCAGGCCAAGAAACGCGTCGGCGCGCCGTTGATCGAGGCGAAGGGCCTGTGCGTGCGCCGCGCCGGCCGCTACGTGCTGAGGGACATCGACCTGGAGCTGCGCGCCGGCGAGCTGCTGACGCTGGTGGGGCCGAACGGCGCCGGCAAGTCGACCCTGCTCAAGGCGGTGATCGGACTGATCGGCATCGACGGCGGGAGCCTGCGGCGTCGGCCTGGCCTGCGGCTGGCCTATGTGCCGCAACTGTTCCGGGTGGAGGACAACCTGCCGTTGACGGTGCGCCGTTTCCTGCGCCTGCAGGTGGGCGCGCTCGCCGACGACCTGGCGGCGGTGGCGGTCGAGACCGGCATCGAGCGGCTGCTCGACCGGCCCATGCAGGTGCTGTCCGGCGGCGAGAGCCGGCGCGTGCTGCTGGCGCGCGCCCTGCTGCGGCGGCCCGACGTGCTGGCGCTGGACGAGCCGGCGGCGGGGCTGGACAGCGTCGGCCAGAACGAGATCTACGAGCTGATCCAGCAGGTGCGCGAAACGCGCGGCTGCGGCGTGCTGGTGGTGTCGCACGATTTGCATCTGGTGATGGCGGCGACCGATCAGGTGCTGTGCCTGGACGAGGGCAAGATCTTCTGCCGCGGCGCGCCGCGCTCGCTGCTGGCGCATCCCGAGTACCAGCGGCTGTTCGGCCACCAGGCCGGGCCGGCGACCGGCGTCTATAGCCACCACCAGCACGGGCCGGAGTGCCGCCACTGATGGACGAGCTGTTCCTGCGCGCGTTGGCCGCCGGCTGCGGGCTGGCGCTGTTGGCCGGTCCCCTCGGCAGCTTCGTGGTATGGCGGCGCATGGCCTATTTCGGCGACACCCTGGCACATTCGGCGCTGCTGGGCGTGGCGCTGGGCTTTCTGCTGCACCTCGATCTCAACCTGAGCGTGGTCGCCGTCTGCCTGCTGCTGGCGGTGGCGGTGGTGGCGCTGCGCAGCGCCCAGCGCCTGGCCGACGATACGCTGCTCGGCATCCTGTCGCACAGCGCGCTGTCGCTGGGGCTGGTGGCGCTGGCGTTCATCCAGGGGCTGCGGGTCGATCTCATGGGCTATCTGTTCGGCGACATTCTCGCCGTCAGCGACCAGGACCTGCTGTGGATCTACGGCGGCGGCCTGCTGGTGCTGGCGCTGCTGGCGCTGATCTGGCGGCCGCTGCTGCTGTTGACCGTGAGCGAGGACATGGCGCGCGCCGAGGGCGCGCCGCTGCTGCGCACCCAGCTCGGCTTCATGGCGCTGATGGCGGTGACCGTCGCGGTCGCCATGAAGATCGTCGGCATCCTGCTGGTCACCTCCCTGCTGATCATTCCCGCCGCCACGGCGCGCGGTTTCAGCCGTTCCCCCGAGCAGATGGCGGTGGCCGCCGCCATCGTGGCCATGCTGGCGGTGGCGCTGGGGCTGGGCGCCTCGTTCCGCTGGGATCTGCCGTCCGGTCCGGCGATCGTGGTGGCCGCCGCGCTGCTATTCGTGCTGACCGCCGCCGCCGCGCCGCTGCGGCGCTCGGATTTTTCCTAGGAATATCGGACAAAGACGAGCTGAGAATCAGGACGCGCCGATATGAGCGCCTGTCGCTGATTGGCAGCATCGGGCAGGGCCGCGATGGACCCTCGGTCGCGGTCCGGTCGCCCGTTACGCCGTCGTCCACGGCGATCCTCTTTCGGCGGCTGCCGCGAGGGTGAACCAAGGAATACACAGTGGCGGATAGGCTCAGCTCACGAGATTTCGTTCTAGGCGCGGGAGCGCCGGCGGCGGTAGGCATGCTGGCGTGCTTGGTGCTGGTGCGCCCGTGGTGGCTGGCGTTGCTGGCGGTCGCGGTGTTGGCGGTGGTGGCCTGGGCGAGCGCGCTCTGGCTGGCGAAGCGGGTCGGCCGCGGCAGCGCCCCGGTCGACACGACGAACGCGGCGACGGCGCAGCCCGACATGATGGGAACGGCCGAAGAGTTGCGCGCGCTGGGCGCAAAGCTCATGCCGATCTGGGGACGCCACATCGAGACTGCTCGTAGCCAGACCGAGGTCGCCGTTACCGAACTGACCGGGCAGTTCGCCGGCATCGCGTCCCAGCTCGCCCAGGCGGCCGAGATCTCCAGCGCGGTGGTGTCGCAGATGGAGAGCGGCGGCATCGGCCGCGTGTTCGCCGATGCCGAGGCCAAGCTGCAGGGCGTGGTCGGCGCGCTGGCATCAGCGGTGGCCGACAAGGACGGCCTGCTGAGCGAGGTGACCGGGCTGCTCAGTTTCATCGACGAACTCAATCGCATGGCGCGCGACGTCGCCACCGTGGCCGAGCAGACCAACCTGCTGGCGCTCAACGCGGCGATCGAGGCGGCGCGCGCCGGCGATCGCGGCCGCGGCTTCTCGGTGGTGGCCGACGAGGTGCGCCAGCTCTCTCTGCTGTCGGGCGAGACCGGTCGGCGCATCGGCGAGAAGGTCGGCCATATCAGCCAGGCCATCAGCCGGGCGGTGAGCGCGGCGGAGCTGTCGCGCGGCCGCGACAACGAAGCGCTGAACAGCGCCAAGCTCGCCATCCAGAGCGTGCTGGCCGAGTTCCAGAGTCTCGCCGGCCGGTTGTCCGACGCCGCCGCCGAGCTCGGCCAGACCAACGCCCAGATTCAGAGCCAGGTCAGCCACGCGCTGGTCGAGCTGCAGTTCCAGGACCGCACCAGCCAGATCCTCTCCCACGTCCGCAACAGCATCGATGCCACCGGGGCGCACCTGCAGGCCCTCGCCGCCGATCCCGATCAGAAGTCGCGGCTCGACGTCGAGGCGCTGCTGGCCGAGCTGGAGCGGACCTACGCGATGGCCGAGGAGCGGCACAATCACTCGCGGGCGCAGGCGGCCGACGGCAAGGCGCAGGCCGGTGAGGTGACCTTCTTCTAGCGGGCCGCGCGCGGTCCGCGCAATCGAGATCGTAGTCAAGGGGCAGTACATGGCGAAGACGGTATTGGTGGTGGACGACTCCGCATCCATCCGGCAGGTGGTGGCGATCACCCTCAAGGGGGCGGGGTTCGACGTGATCGAGGCCTGCGACGGCCGTGACGCGCTCGCCAAGCTCAACGGGCAGCGTGTGCATCTGATGATCTCCGACGTGAACATGCCGAACATGGACGGCATCACCTTCCTCAAGGAGGTCAAGGCGCGGCCGGAATACAAGTTCACGCCGGTGATCATGCTCACGACCGAATCGGCCGAGGAGAAGAAGGCGGCCGGTCAGGCCGCCGGTGCCAAGGCCTGGATGGTGAAACCGTTCCAGCCGGCGCAGATGCTGGCGGCGGTCAACAAATTGGTCATGCCGTGACCGAACAAAACTTCGTTTTCGATCCCGAGCAGGGACGGCTACGCCTGAGCGGCGAGCTGACCATCTACCAGGCCGCCGCCGCCAAAGCGGCGTTGCGGCAAGCGCTGGAGGCAGCGACGACGCTGGAGGTCGACCTCGCCGCGGTGACCGAGCTGGATAGCGCCGGCTTGCAGCTGCTCCTGTGGCTGAAAGCCGAGGGCGTGCGTCTGGGGCGCACGGTGAGTCTGGTCAACCACAGCGAACCGGTGCTCGCGGTGCTGACACTGCTCAATGTCGACCGCGCCCTGGGCGATCCGGTCGTTCTGTCGTCGCGCACAGAGTAGCTGCCTGCCATGAATCTCGATCAAGCCTTCAATACCTTTCTCGAGGAGAGCCGCGAACTGCTGGCGGACCTGGAGCGTTATCTGCTCGAGCTGGAAGCGGATCCAAACGACTCGGAGCTGCTGAACGCGCTGTTCCGCTGCGTGCACACCGTCAAAGGCGCGGCGGGCATCTTCGCCCTGGATCACGTGGTGGCGTTCACTCACGTGGTGGAGAACGTGCTCGATCGGCTGCGGGCCGGCACGCTCGGCCTCGACGCCGAGCTCGCCGCGCTGCTGCTGAAGTGCCGCGATCACATCGACGCCCTGATCGAGCGGCCGTCCGCCGACCAGCTCGACGAGCCGCTGCGGGCGAGCGACGCTGCCTTGCTGGCCGCGCTGGCGCAGTATCAGGAGGGCGGCGAGGCCGCGGCGGCGCCGGTGCCGGTCCAGGCCGCGGCGCCGAAGGTGGAGGTCAGCGGCGGCGGCGTGGTCGGGGGCGATACCTGGCATATCTCGCTGCGCTTCGCGCGCGAGGTGCTGGCCCACGGCATGGATCCGATCAGCTTCATCCGCTATCTCGGTCAGCTCGGCGAGCTGCGCTACGTCACCACGCTCAGCGATGCCCTGCCGGCCGGCGACGATTTCGATCCGGAGTCCTGCTACCTGGGGTTCGAGATCGAGCTGTATTCCGAGGCCGACAAGGCGACGATCGAGGGCGTGTTCGACTTCGTGCGGGAGTTGTGCCAGCTGCGCATCCTGCCGCCGCGCAGCCGGCTGAGCGAGTACATGCAGCTGATCCGCGAGCTGCCCGAAGGGCCTCAGCGCCTGGGCGAGATCCTGGTCGCCAGCGGCGCCTTGACCGAGGCCGAGCTGGCCGAGGGGCTGCGGCTGCAGCAGGAACAGCGGCAACGCGAGGACGCGGCCAAGCAGCCCATCGGCGAGGTGCTGGTGGCGCAGGGCGTGGTGCAGCCGGAGCTGGTGTCGGCGGCGCTGTCCAAGCAGAAGCAGAGCCGGGAGCGGCAGGCGCAGGCCAGCCGCTATCTGCGGGTGCAGGCCGACAAGCTCGACCGGCTCATCAACCTGGTCGGCGAGCTGGTGATCGCGTCGGCTTCCGTGGGGCTCAACGCCGCCAAGAGCGGCGATGCCGACACCCAGGAAGCGGCGGCGGCCATGAGCCTGCTGGTCGAGGAGATCCGCGATAGCACGCTGCAGCTGCGCATGGTGCCGATCGGCGAGACCTTCAGCCGCTACCAGCGCGTGGTGCGCGACGTGGCCGCCGAGCTGGGCAAGGATATCGCGCTGGTGATCAGCGGCGCCGACACCGAGCTCGACAAGTCCGTGGTCGAGAAGATCAGCGAGCCGCTGACCCACCTGGTGCGCAACGCTTGCGACCACGGCATCGAGTCGGCCGAGCGCCGCCTGGAGCTGGGCAAGCCGGCGCAGGGGACGGTGCGGCTCAACGCCTACCACGAGTCCGGCGCCATCGTCATCGAGGTCAGCGACGACGGCGGCGGCTTGAACGCCGCGCGTATCCGCGCCAAGGCGCTCGAGCGCGGCCTGATCCGGCCCGATCAGACGCTCAGCGAGCAGGAGATCTTCCAGCTGGTGTTCGAGCCGGGCTTCTCCACGGCGGCAACGGTGACCAACCTGTCCGGCCGCGGTGTGGGCATGGATGTGGTGAAGCGCAGCATCGAGGCGTTGCGCGGCACGGTCGAGCTGCTCTCCAGTCCGGGCCAGGGCACGACCTGCCGCATCCGCCTGCCGCTGACGCTGGCGATCATCGACGGCTTCCTGTGCCGGGTCGGTGACGCCAGCTACGTGGTGCCGTTGGAAATGGTGGTGGAGTGCATCGAGTTCTCGGCGAGCGAAACCGAGGGCCGCGACATCATCAATCTGCGCGGCGAAGTGCTGCCGTTCGTGCGGCTGCGCGATTACTTCGGCGTGGACGGCGCGGTCGGCCGGCGCCAGAACATCATCGTGGTGCAATACGCCGGTCAGAAGGCCGGTCTGGTGGTCGACGAGCTGCTCGGCGAGCACCAGACGGTGATCAAGCCGCTCGGTCCGCTGTTCGCCTATCTCAAGGGCATCTCGGGGTCCACCATCCTCGGCAACGGCCAGGTGGCGCTGATCGTCGATGTGCCGGCGCTCATCGGCCGGCTCACCCAGCACGACGACGCACTCGCCGGGCGCAGGCTCCCTCGCACCGGGGCAGCGGCGGCATTGCCGGCGCCGGTTGCGCATCATTGAGAGCGGCGCTTCGTCACCACTTGTTACGATGAAAACAGCGAAGATGTGCGGAGCCTGAGGATCGGGTATACGTCCCGGTGCTGCCTTCCCTGCGGTCGGCCTCGGTTTCCGAGGCGGCCGGCAGCGACCGCGCCGACTTGATCGCTGCGGTCGGTCGATGAACGGTCCAGAATCTTGACGTGTTTCGTCCGGTAGGCGGTCGCGCTTACCGGGCGAGTGACCGCCGTGCCGTCGAGGCTGTGGTGGAAATGGCTCTCTCGGGGTAGGTAGCGGATACTACCGGGATCCGGTCCGCCTTCGGCGCGACGGGCTCTTCCGTAGAAGAGGCAGGTTTATGATCCGAATCGTGATTGCCGACGATCATCCGATCGTGCGTGACGGGGTGAAGCAGATCCTCTCCGAGCAGTCGGATATGGTCGTGATCGGCGAGGCGGTCAGCGGCGACGAATTGTTGGAACGCCTGGCCGCGGAACTTCCGGATGTGGTGTTGTGCGACATGTCCATGCCCGGCCGCAGCGGCATCGAGCTGATCCGGGCGATCAAAAACCAGTGGCCTAAGCTGCCGGTGCTGGTGCTGAGCATGCACGAGGACGACCTGTACGTGGTGCGCACCATCAAGGCCGGTGCCTCCGGCTATCTGACCAAGGCGTGCCCGTCGACCCAGCTGGTGGCCGCGGTGCGGCGGGTGGCGGCCGGCCGGGTCTATGTGAACGAGGACGTCGCCGAGAAGCTCGCGCTGCAGGTCATGAGCGGCACCAGCAGTCCGCACAGCGTGCTGTCCGACCGCGAGTTCCAGGTGTTCGTCATGCTGGCCGAGGGGCTTACCGTCTCGGAGATCGCCAAGCGGCTGTATCTGAGCGTGAAGACGGTCAGCACGCACAAGACCAACATCATGCAAAAGATGAATTTCGCCAATATGGCCGAGCTGGTTCGCTATAGCCTGGAGCAGGGGCTGACCCGCGCGTCCGGTGCATCCGGCTCCCGCTCCTAGCGCTGCGGCGGAGCGCTCGGCGGGCGGCTGCGGCCTAAGGCCGGTTCGGATTTGTCCTAAGCGGGCCCGGTCGATGCCTAAGGCTAAATCAGGGAATGCTGATAGTCTTTGCCGGCGCTAGCGCCGATGATGACGCGCCCATTTGCGTGTCACGGCGCTGGCCGATGCGGCGCCAGCAGCGGGCTAAGAATGCGGACGCGGCAACCTGAGCCACGACGGGTGCGACAGGGGAGGTACGATGCCACCGGAGCTGCACCGGCCGCTTCGTGCGCTAATCGTCGAAGACAGTGATGATGATCTGCTGTTGACGCTGAATGCGTTGCGTCGCGGCGGATTCGAGCTCGAGTACCGGCAGGTGATGACCGCCGCCGATCTCGACGCGGCGCTGCGCGCCCAAGCCTGGGATGTGGTCATCTGCGATCACAACTTGCCCAGTTTCGACTCGGAGCGGGCGCTGGCTCAGGTCAAGGCGCTCGAGCCCGAACTGCCGTTCGTCATCGTCTCCGGCGATTTCAGCGATCAAGCCACGGTGAAGGCGCTGGCCGCCGGCGCCTCCGACGTAGTCGCCAAGGACAAGCTGGAGCGGCTGGTACCGGTGCTGCAGCGCGAGTTGCGGCAGCTGCAGCTGCGCAACGAGCTGCGGATGTCGCAGCAGAGCCTCGAACGCCTCGCTTACTACGATCCGCTCACCGGCCTCCCCAACGAGCAGCGTTTCCTGCGCGAGCTCGATTACTGCTGCGCGCGCGGCGAGCCGTTCGGGCTGGTGGTGCTGGAAGTGCGGCGCCTGACCCAGATCGTGCGTTCGCTCGGGCAGTACGCCGGTCACCGCTTCGCCGCCGAGCTGGCGTCGATCCTGCGGGAAGGCGTGGGCGGCGCCCGCTGTCTGGCGCAGGTCGGCCGCGACCGCTTCGGCGTGATCGCCTCGTCGGTATCGACGCGGGGGCATCTGGAGGATTGGGTTCGTACCCTGAAAGCGAACCTGCCGGCGGCGATCGAGCTCGACGGGGTGCCGGTGCCGCTGATCTGGAGCGTCGGCGGCAGCCTCTATCCCATGCACGGCGCCACCACCTCGCCGCTATACCGCAACGCCGAGCTGGCGCTGGCGTTGGCGCAACAGTCGCCGTCCGGCGTGGCGCTGTTCGACCGTTCGGGCCAGGACGGGACGGAGCCGCCGGAGGATCTGGAGCAGGCGCTGCGGCTGGCGCTGCAGCGCGAAGAGTTCTTTCTCTGCTATCAGCCGCAGTTCGATTTGCGCAGCGGCCGTTGCACCGGCGCGGAGGCGTTGCTGCGCTGGCGCGATCCGTTGCGCGGGGTAGTGGCGCCGCGGGAGTTCGTGCCGACGCTCGAGGAAAGCGGACTGATCATCCCGGTCGGCGAGTGGGTGCTGCGCACCGCCTGCCGTCAGGCCGCGGCCTGGCGCCGCCAGGGCATCGCCGACATGCGGGTGGCGGTGAACCTGTCCATGGTGCAGTTCGAGCAGAATTCGCTGCGGCGTGTGGTCGAGTCGGCGGTGCGTGAGTACGAGCTACCGCCGAGCGCCTTGGAGCTGGAGATCACCGAAAGCATCGCCATGAACGATCGCGAGCAGGTCGTCGCGACGCTCGACGAGCTGCGTGACCTGGGCGTCAGTTTGGCGATCGACGACTTTGGCACCGGTTATTCTTCGCTCAACTACCTCAAGCACTTCCCGGTCGACAAGCTCAAGATCGATCAATCGTTCGTTCGCGGTATGGATCAGGATCCCCGTGATCGCGCGATCGTCTCCGCCATCATCGCCATGGCGCGGGCGCTGGGGCTGGGGTTGGTGGCGGAAGGGGTGGAGTCGGCCATGCATCTGAGTTTCCTGCGCGAGCAGAATTGTGAACAGGGGCAAGGCTATTACTTGGGACGGCCGGTTACACCGGAGCGGTTCGAGGATCCGCGGCTATTCGCCGCAGCGACTTTTTGATTGGCCGGTATCCGATGATTCGGATCGATTACCGCATATAATTCCCCATACTTGTAGGGGTTAATATTTAGCGCTCAGAATAGCGCTGGGGGGAACTCAGCCGTGTGGTTCGTCGCCTCGATTGCCTGGGCGCTGTTGCTGTGGGGGCTGCCAGCGCGAGCCAGCGCGGATGAGCAGCCCGTGAGCATAGGCGTGCTTCCTCTGCAGGAGCCACTGCGTTTGATCCGCCAGTTCGAGCCGATCGCCGCGCAATTGGCGGGTCAATTCGGAAAGCCGGTCCTGGTGCGCAGCCGGGAGACGCTGGCTGATTTCATCGAAGCCTTGGACCAGGGAGATTTCGAAGTGGTCGTAACCGTTCCGCATCTGGCGCCGAGAGCGCAGCTGCGCGGCGATTACCAGCCGATCGCGCAGTTCGTCGGGACGTTGCGGCTGGTCGCCGTGCTGCCGGCGGACAGCGATCTGGCGGGACTGGCGGCTCGGCCTTCCCTGGTGGTCGCCGTTCCCGATCCGCTGGCGATGTCGGCGACCGCCGGCGAGCGCTGGCTGACGGCATCCCTGCCCGGCACGGCGTACCGCCTCGAGGCGTTTCAGACTTACGGCAACGTCGCCCGTGCCGTCATGCGCGGGGAGGCGGACATCGGCTTCGTCTCCACGCTGATCGAGAACGGGCTCACTCCGGAGGCCCGCGCGGCATTGCAAATCGTCGATCTCGACGTACCCATTCCGCAACTCGTGCTGCTGTGCCGGCGGTCGGCCTCGACCGAGCTTTGTTCCCAGACCGCGCAGGTGCTGCAGACCTTCGCCTGCGGTCAGCAAGGGCTGGAGTTCTTCCGAAATGCGGGCTTGGGCGGGCTGCAACTCATTTCCGATCTTCCCGATCTCGGTCCGATACCGCGTCACTGGGAACGGCTGCGGGTGGAGGCACCGTGACGCCGCGTCGTTCTTTCCGCCGCAAGCTGGTGCTGCTGGCGGTGCTGGTCGAAGCCTTCATGCTCACGCTGATCGTGTGGAACTGCGTGCGGCTGATGCGCGCCAACCTGCTGGAGCAGGCCGAACTGCGCATGCAGCAGCTGGGGGCGACGCTGCAGCCGTCGCTGGTAGCGGCGCTGGCGTTGGGCAAGCACGC
This sequence comes from uncultured Alkalilimnicola sp., assembly GCA_937951875.1. Lineage (GTDB taxonomy): Bacteria > Pseudomonadota > Gammaproteobacteria > Nitrococcales > AK92 > JAAYIK01. The sequence continues at coordinate 14,883 of CALGAN010000063.1, forward strand.
GACGGTCGAGGAGCTGGTGGCGGAAAGCCGTGCTGCCGGCGGGTTGGCGCGGGTCGCGGTGTACGGCACGGACGGGCGCTTGCAGACCCAGAGCGTGGATCCGGGCCACGAGGGCGACGACGGGCTGCTGGTGAAACGGTTCCAGCTCGAACATGCCGGTCTGCGCTACGGCAGCTTGGAGATCGCGGCATCCAATGAGTTCCTGCGCCGTGCGCAGAAGGCGTTGATCACCGAAAGCGTGCTGATCGCCTTGATCGAAGTGGCGGTGTCGGCGTTTCTGCTGATCGCCGCCGGCCGCTGGCTGACCCGCCAGCTCGAGGCCTTGCACGAGGCCACCTCGGCCTGGGCGCGGGGCCGTTTGGAGGTCGAGGCGCAGGTGGTGACCGACGACGAAATCGGCGTGCTGGCGGTCGAGTTCAACCGCATGGCCTGCGCCCTGCGGACCCGGGTGCAGGCGTTGCGGGACGCGCGCGAGCAGTTCCGGGCCCTCGCCGATTACACCTACAGCTGGGAGTCCTGGTTCGGTCCCAACGGCGAGTTGCGTTGGCTGAACCCCTCGGTCGAGCGCATCACCGGCTACACCGTCAGCGAATGCCTGGCGATGCCCGACTACCCCTTGCCGCTGTTCCATCCCGACGATCACGACCGCATTCGGTCGGTGCGGCAGCGCGCCGCCGCCGGCGAATGGGGCGAGGGCGAGGAGCTGCGGGTGATCGCCAAGAACGGGGATACCCGCTGGGTGCGGCTGGCCTGGCAGCCGATCTACGGCGAGGGCGGCCGCAATCTCGGCACCCGTACCTCGGTGGTCGATATCACCCGACTCAAGCTGACCGAGGCGGCGCTGCGGCTGAGCGAGGCGCGCTTCGCCGAGGCCGAGCGGGTAGCTCGCCTCGGGCACTGGGATTGGAACCTCGCCACTGGGCGCATCCACTGGTCGGCGGAAGTCTCCCGCCTGCTGGGCGTGCCGCACGGTCAGATCTTCGCCACCTACGACGCGTTCCTGCAGCACGTGCCGGACGAGGACCGGGCGGCGCTGCAGGAGGCGGTGCGGCGGGCGTTCAGCAGCCACGAGCCGGTCACCGTCGCGCACAAGCTGGTGCGCGCCAACGGCGAGGTTCTCTATGTGCTCGAGCAGGGACGAGTGGAGCGCGACGCCAACGGCGCGCCGACCCGCTTGTTCGGGACGATCCAGGACATTACCGAGCTGAAGGCGGCGCAACTGGAGCTGGCGCGCCTGAACCGCCTGTACGCGGTGCTGAGCGAGGTCAACAAGGCGGTGGTGCGCGAGAGCAGCGCGCAGGCGCTGTTCGAGCGGGTATGCGGTATCGCCGTGGAAGTCGGTGGCTTGCGTCTGGCCTGGATCGGCCGGGTCGACGGCGGCTCGGGCGCGGTGGTGCCGGTGGCGGTCAGCGGGCCGGCCGCCGGCTATATCGACGATCTGCGGTTGTCCCTGACCGCCAAGCCCTTCAGCCTGGGGCCGGTGGCGCAGTCGTTGCTCACCGGCCGGTCGCAGGTCTACCAGGACATCGCCAGCGAGCCCCTGTTCCAGCATCTGCATGAGCGCTGCGAGACATGGGGGCTGCGCTCGGTCGCCGCCGTGCCTTTGGCGCAGGACGGTACCGCCCGCTATACGCTCACGGTTTACGCCGGCGAGCCTCATTTCTTCAGCGCCGACGTGGTCGAGCTGCTGGAGACCTTGGCCGCCGACGTGTCGGTCGCCCTGCAGGTGTTCGCCGAGGCCGCGCGGCGCCGGGAGGCCGAGGCGCAGCTGATCAAGCTCAATGCCCAGCTCGAGGATTGGGTGGCGGAGCGCACCCGGGCGCTGGAGGCCGCCAACCGGGAGCTGGAGGCGTTCAGCTATTCGGTGTCGCACGACCTGCGCGCGCCGCTGCGCAGCATCATCGGCTTCAGCCGCCATCTCAACGATCGTTACGCCGACCAGCTCGACGATATCGCCCGCGATTATTTCCGCCGCATTCTGCGCGCCAGTCAGCGCATGAGCGAGCTGATCGACGATCTGCTCAAGCTGTCGCGCATCGGCCGCCAGGGCGTGCGTCCGACCGAGGTGTCGCTCACCGACCTGGCCTGGGAAGTGATCGAAACCCTGCGGCAGAACGATCCAGGACGGCAGGTGCAGGTCGAGATCGAAGGCGGCCTGGTCGCTTGGGCCGACCGGGCGCTGGTTCGGATCGTGCTGGAGAACCTGCTGGCCAATGCCTGGAAGTTTTCGGCGCGCAAGCCCGACGCCCGCATCCGCTTCGGCAGTGTCATGGTCGACGGCGAGCAGGCGCTGGTGGTACAGGACAACGGCGCCGGCTTCGACAGCCGCTACGTGCACAAACTGTTCACGCCGTTTCAGCGGCTGCACCGGGCCGACGAGTTCGAGGGGTCCGGCATCGGTCTCGCTACGGTGCAGCGTATCATCGCCAAGCACGGCGGCCGGGTTTGGGCCGAGGGCGAAGTCGGTGTCGGCGCGAGTTTCTATTTCACCCTCGGCGCGCCACTTCGCGGCGGCAGTGTCCAACAGCTGGCCGCCGCTTACGCGTCCAGCTGAGGCGCTCCCATTCTAACGAGGCTTTGCCGTGCATCCCGTGTATTCAGACCGCGCCCCGATAGCCGTCCTGGTGGTGGAGGACTGCGACGACGACGCCGAGCTGTTGTTGTGCGCGCTGCGCGAGGGAGGGCTGCGCTTCGACCACCTCTGCGTCAGCAGCGAGCAAGAGCTGATCGACGCCTTGGCGGCGCGCCGCTGGGACATCGTGATCACCGACTACAACCTGCCGGCGCTGTCGGCGCTGGACGTGATCGCGCGCGCGCACGCCGACGGAGACACGCCGGTCATCGTCGTCTCCGGACATATCGGGGAAGAGCAGGCGGTGGAACTGATGAAGGCCGGTGCCGGCGATTTCATCGCCAAGGCCAATCTCGCCCGCCTGGTGCCGGCGCTGGAGCGCGAGCTGCGGGACGCCGAGGTCCGACAGCGCGAGCGCGAGGCCGTGCAGGCCCTGCGCGAGCAGGAGCGGTTCCTGCGCGACATCACCTCCGCTTTGGGCGAGGGCATCCTGGTCATGGACAGCCAGTGGCGCCTGGTTTTCATGAACCCTGAGGCGGAGCGCCTGCTCGGCTGGAGCGAAGCCGAGCTGCACGGCCGGCTGATTTACCAAGTCCTGCAGCCGGGCGCTCCCGATCCGCGAAAGTGCCAGGCTAACGACAACTGCCTGTTCTCCGCCCTCGTATACGGCGGCGATCGCGTTCAGGCCGATCAGACCTATGCGCGCAAGGACGGCTCGCCTCTGCCGGTGTCGTTCGTCGCCACCCGCATCAGCGGGCGCGGCGGCGAGGTGTTCTACGTGGTCGCTTTCCAGGACCGGACCGCACGGCAGCGCGCCGAAGAGGAACTGCGGGCTTCGCGGCAGCAGCTGCAGGAGCTGTCGGTGTTCCTGCAGCGGGTCCGGGAAGAGGAGCGCACCCACTTGGCGCGCGAACTGCACGACGAGCTTGGCCAGGTCCTGTCCGGCCTGCGCATGGACGTCGAATGGCTGCAGCGGCGGATCAGCTGCCAAGACCCGGCGGTGGCCGCCAAGATCGACACCATGGCCGGCCTGATCGACAACACCCTGCGCACCGTGCGCCGCATCTCGGCCGACCTGCGCCCGGCGGTGCTCGACGATCTGGGGCTGGAAGCGGCGCTGGAGTGGCTGGTGCACGGATTCTGCGCGCGCACCGGACTGGAATGCGATCTGCGCGTCGACCTGGGCGGGCTGATTCCCGAAGAGCCGCTGGCTACCGCCGTGTTCCGTCTGGTGCAGGAAGCGCTTACCAATGTCGGGCGGCACGCCAAGGCGCGCCATGTCGTCATCGATTTGGCGACGATCGATCGGCGGCTGGAGCTGTCGATCCGCGACGATGGCATCGGCTTCGAGGTGGAGCGGCACCGGCCGCAGTCGTTCGGCCTGCTGGGCATGCGCGAGCGGGTGCTGGCCCTGCGTGGCAGCTTCCAGGTGCTGAGCGCGCCGGGCCAAGGGACGGCCATCGTCGCCAGCATTCCGTTGACTTCAATCGCGGCCACGTAGCCGGCGCGCCGCGTTCCCTCCGGCCCGAGCGGTGACTCGGATTATTCCGAGTCGAGCTGGGAGCATTTCCGATCGTCAATTCAGCGCTTGCCGATGGTGGCGGCCGTCGGCCGTGCGCCAGTATTGCCGACTGTTTCACGATCGGGGGTGTGTCGCCGCGCCTGACGGCCTGTTGTCGGCCAGGCGTCGGTCTATCCAATCGATGCCGCAACATTTCGGGGGATGCTGTCGGTGTTTCGCAATATCCGCATTTCAAGGCTTTCGATAACGATCAAACTCTCCCTGGTGGCGTTCGCCGTCATCGCCCTCGCCATGACGGTGATGACCTGGTCGGTGACCACCACCGGCACCAAGATTCTCGACGAGAACGGCCTGGCCTCGATGCAGAACCAGGTCGATCTGGCCAAGGCCGTGTTCAGCGCGATCGACCGCCAGGGGCGGGCCCAGCTCGATGAGGTGTACGAGCGGATGAAGGGCTCCCTCGCCGGTATGGCCGAGATCGAGAATGATGTGCTCAATACCTTCGACGGCATGAACGGCGACGCGGTCGCCTCCCGGCTGGTGCTGGCGGCCCGATTCAGCGGCCTGCGCATGGCGCTGATCGTCTATCAGCGCGAGCAGGGCGGTTTCCAGACCCAGGGCGGCTGGCTGAGCGACGGCAAGGTGGCGTCGAAGCTGTCGCCGTTGCGCGAAAGCGAGCAGGCTGCCGTTCTCGCGAGGCAGTCGCTGGTGCGCCTGGCGGAGCTGGACGGACGGACCCACATGATGCGGGTGCTGCCGGTCAACCAGGAGGGGCAGATCACCGGCGCGTTGGCGTTCGGCGTTGATGTCCACGAGATGCTGCTCGGCGCCAAGCGTCAGATCCTCACCCAGAAGGTGGGTGAAACCGGCTATATCATCGGCATCGACGCCAGCCCGGGTTACAGCTACGGCACGGTGGTCATGCACCCGTCGCTCGACGGCACGCAGATGCTCGACTCCAAGGACGCGCACGGTGTGCCTTTCATCAAGCAGATGCTCGAGCAGCGCGAGGGCGTCATTCGTTACCACTGGGCGGACGAGTCCAACAAAGGCGAGCTGCGCGAGAAGGTCGCGGTGTTCGGCGTGTTCGAGCCCTGGCAATGGTCGATCAGCGCCGGCAGCTACGTCGACGAGTTCACCCACGACAGCGTCATCCTTCGTAACTACGTGATCGTCTTCTCGGTCGGCACCGCGGCCTTCATGGTGCTGGTGCTGGTGTTCATGACCCGGCGGATGATCGGCGCGCCCCTGCGCCAGCTGGTGGCCGCGGCCGACGCGCTGGCCGAGGGCGATCTGAACGTGCGCATCGCCGAGCGTTCCGGCGACGAGATCGGCGATCTGATCCAGGCCATGCGGCGCATGGTGGAGAAGCTGACTCGCGTCATCAGCGAGGTGCGCGCCGGCGCTGACAGCCTGGCGTCGGCCTCCGAACAGATCTCGGCGACCAGCCAGAACCTGAGCCAGGGCGCGTCGCAGCAGGCGGCGTCGGTGGAGGAGACCTCGGCCACGCTGGAGCAGGCGTCGGCGTCGGTCGCGCAGAACACCGAGAACGCCAAGATCACCGACGAGATCGCCACCAAGGCGGCCAAGGAGGCGGTCGAAGGCGGCGAGGCGGTGGCGCGCACCGTCGAGGCGATGAAGTCCATCGCCGAGAAGATCGGCATCATCGACGACATCGCTTACCAGACCAACCTGC
>CALGAN010000064.1 GCA_937951875.1 uncultured Alkalilimnicola sp.
TCACCGCCTGCGACGCGTCCTTGGGAACCCCTTCGCCGTTGTAATACATGACCCCAAGGTTGAACTGCGCTTTAGCGAATCCCTGTTCGGCGGCCTTGCGATACCACGTCACCGCCTGCGACGCGTCCTTGGGAACCCCTTCGCCGTTGTAATACATGACCCCAAGGTTGAACTGCGCTTTAGCGTCTCCCTGTTCGGCAGCCTTGCGATACCACGCCGCTGCCTGCGCCATATCTTTGGAAACCCCTTCGCCACGCCGATACATGCCCCCAAGGTTGAACTGCGCATCGGCATCTCCCTGCTCGGCTAATTCCGTAAAAATCTTCAATGCGACCGGATAATTTTTACGCTCGTAAGCTGACACAGCCGACTGGAACAAACTTGCTGAGCTGTTGGCCGTTTTCGCCTGTGGCGTAGGCGATGGGCTGCCAGCTGAGGCCCAGCCAGAACCAGCCAAACAACCTATAAAGATCATCAGTATTGTTATCGGTTTCATTTCTTGCTATCCAATTTGTCTTTGTAGTTAGTGTTTCATGGCGCGCACTCGTGCTGCCACACCGTGCAGATCAGGGTTTTGACCGCTTTGCCATCAATCACGCAATCTTCTTGACTGCTAACGCTAGAAATCAGCGGCGCGCATAGCGCGTCCGCTGCATTGTCTTGTTAGGTTGCCATGCGGGCCTCCAGCCTGTCATGGCGCCGATTCTACCCGTTTGGACTTTTCGTACAGAACCTAAACCGCCGTCTCTGCCAGGCCCTGGTTACCGTGTATTGGGAAAACGCTCTCGGCCGATCCGCTCAATGCGGCATGTTGGCCTTGATGACCGAGATCAACGCCTGCACGTCGGCGTCGGAGAGCTTGTCGGAGCGGTAGAACACCAGCCGGCCGTCGGGGTCGAAGACCAACACGTTGCTGGTGTGATCGGCCACGCCCCAGCGCTTGACCAGCAGCTTCTTGAAGTCCTTGACGTAGAGGGTGTCCGGGAACTCTTTCTGCTTGTCCGCCAGCGAGCTCTCCAGCAAGCGGTTCGGCAGCCAGGTGGCGGCCATGTTGATCACCGCCACCGAGCCGTAGTGTTGGCGGTCGAACTTCTCGGCCTTGAGCGCTTCGGCCACGTGGTCGTTTAAGGTGCGCTCGTCCGGGTCGACGTAGAACATGACGTGTACCTTGCCCTTGAGCTCTTCGGTGCTCCAGGGGTTGCCGTCGACCTTGGCGCCGTCCTCGCCTTCGAACACCACCACCGGAGGCCGCTCGCCCAGCGCCGGCGCGGCCAACCCCAGGACGGGTGCCAGCGCCAGTGCGCTGGCCAGAATCAGGCGCTTCATCCTGCACTCCTCCTCGGTATTGATGTCGTTATCAGAGTCGATCCCATGTTAGCGCAGCAGCCAGCGCTCCATCATGCGGGTAATCCAAGGCTTGTACGGGGGATAGGCCATACCGATCAGGCTGTAGCGGCTTTGGCGGAACACGCTCTTGGCCTTGGAGAAGGTCTGGAAGCCTTCCCAGCCGTGATAGTGGCCCATGCCGGACGGGCCGATGCCGCCGAACGGCATGTCGTCCACGGCCAGGTGCAGCAGGGTGTCGTTGATCGACACCCCGCCGGCATGGCTGTGGTCGAGCACGTAGTCCTGGCGCTCGCGATCGTGGTCGAAGTAATAGAGCGCCAGCGGCCGCGGCCGAGCGGCGACGAAGGCCAGCGCTTCGTCCAGGCCGCGGTAGGGGATGATCGGCAGGATCGGGCCGAAGATTTCCTCCTGGCGCACCCGCATGTCGTCGTTGGTGTTCAGCACCAGGCTCACTGGCATCTTGCGGCTGCCGCTCAGATCCTCGCCCGGCCGGTCGAGGGTGATGATGCGCGCGCCCTTGCGCTCGGCGTCCTCCAGCAGCTGGCGCAGGCGCTGGCGGTGGCCGTCGCTGACGATGGCGGTGTAGTCCGGGTTGCCGAGCAGGCGCGGGTACATGCGGATGTACTGGCTGCGGAACGCCGCCACGAACGCCTCGACCCGGCTCTCCGGGCACAGCACGTAGTCCGGCGCCACGCAAGTCTGGCCGGCGTTGAGGGTTTTGCCGAAGCAAATCTTCTGCGCCGCCGCCTCCAGCGGGTAGGACTCGTGGATGATGGCCGGGCTCTTGCCGCCCAGCTCCAGCGTCACCGGGGTAAGGTTTTCGGCGGCGGCGCGCATGATCTGCCGTCCGACCGCGGTCGAGCCGGTGAACAGCAGGTGATCGAACGGCAGGCGAGCGAAGGCCTCGCCCACCTCGCGGCCGCCCTCGACCACCGCCACTTCCTCCACGGCGAAGGCCGAGCCCAGGAGGTCGCGCAGCACGGCGTTGGTGGCTGGCACCAGCTCCGAGAGCTTGAGCATGACGCGGTTGCCGGCGGCCAGCGCGCCCACCAGCGGCGCCAGCGCCAGCTGGATCGGGTAGTTCCAGGGCACGATGATGCCCACCACTCCCAGCGGCTGGTAGCGGACCTCGGCCTTGCCGGGCCATAGGTTGATGCCGACCCTGCGCCGCGACGGCCGCATCCAGCGGCGCAGATGGGCGAGCGTGTGGTCGATGCCCTGCACCACCGGCATGATGTCGGCGAACAGTGTCTCCTGCGCGGCGCGGCCGCCGAAGTCCTGGTCCACCGCCGTCGCCAGGGCGTGGCGTTGGGCGATGAGCGCGCGCTTGAGCCGCAGCAGCGCCTCGCGCCGCTGGGCCAGGCTGGGCATGGGATCGGCGGTGAACGCCCGGCGCTGACGTTCGAGCAGCCGCTGTAGCGTCAGCCGTTCGAGTTCGGGCAGAGCGGTTATCGTGTCCATGGCGCTGCTCCTCATGCGGCGAGCGGTTCGCCGGCGGCCGCGGCCAGGATCAGATCGGCCGCTTTCTCGGCGATGGCGGTGGTCGGGGCGTTGGTGTTCCCGCCCACCAGGGTGGGCATGATCGAGGCGTCGACCACCCGCAGGCCTTCCAGATCGTGGACGCGGAGCTGGTCGTCGACCACGGCCAGGTCGTCGTGCCCCATTTTGCAGGTGCCTACCGGATGGTAGATGGTTTCCGCCCGGGCGCGCACGTAAGCGCGGATTTCCTCGTCGCTGTTCACGTCCGGCCCCGGATAGAGCTCGTCGCGGCGATGGCGGGCCAGCGGCGACTGGTCGAGGATGGCGCGGGCGATTTTCACCGCCCGCACCAGCGGTTCGAGATCGGTCGGGTCGCCCAAGTAGTTCGGGTCGATGCGCGGCGGCGCCAGCGGATCGGCGCTGGCGAGCGTCACCCGGCCGCGGCTAGCCGGCCGCAGGTAGCAGGTGCGCAGGGTGTAGCCGTAGCCGCGCAGCAGCCCGCGGAGCTCTAGCCCGTGATGCTCCTCGATGGCCGGCAGGAAATGCATCTGCAGGTCGGCCGGCTCGATGCCGGCCTGGCTGGGGATGAAGCCGCCGGCCTCGGCGTAGTTACTGGTGAACTCGCCGTCGCGGTGGCGCTGGTAGCGCCAGAGGCCGCGCAGCGCGCGCGGCAGCGCCAGCGGCGTGAACGCGATGCCGACCCGGTCGCGCGCCCGGTGCACCACCGAGATGTCCAGGTGATCCTGCAGGTTGCGGCCGACCCCGGGCAGCTCGCGCACCACGACGATGCCGTGCCGCTCGAGCTCCTCGCGCGGGCCGACGCCGGATAGCAGCAGGAGCTGCGGCGAGTTGATGGCGCCGCCGCACAGCAGCACCTCGCGCTCGGCCTCGATCCGATAGTCCTGGCCGTGCTGGCGGTAATGCACGGCCACGGCGCGGCGGCCGGCGAACTCGATGCGGGTGGCCGGCGCGTCGGTGATCACGGTCAGGTTGGGCCGCGCGCGCGCTGGCTGCAGATAGGCGACGGCGTTGCTGCAGCGCTCGCCGTTGCGCTGCGCCACCCGGTACAGGCCGACGCCGGTCTGCTCGGCGCCGTTGAAGTCCGGCGTGCGCGGGTAGCCGGCCGCCACCGCCGCCTCGACGAAGTCGAGGCTCAGCGGGTTGACGCAGCGCAGCGCCGCCACGTTGACCGGGCCGCCGACGCCGTTGTAGGCATCGGCGCCCAGTTCGCAGTGCTGGGCACGCAGGAAGTAGGGCAGCAGCTCGCGGTAGCTCCAGCCGCGATTGCCCAGCGCCGCCCAGCGGTCGTAGTCGCTGGGGTGGCCGCGGGTGTAGATCATGGCGTTGATCGAGCTGCTGCCGCCCAGAGTCTTGCCGCGCGGGCAGAACAGCCGGCGGCCGTTCAGCTGCGGCTGCGGCTCGGTCCAGTAGGCCCAGTTCAGTTTCTTGCTGCGCATCAGGCCGAGAATGCCCACCGGCATGTGGATTAGCCGGCTATGGTCGGCCGGGCCCGCTTCCAGCAGGCAGACCCGCGTTCCGGGATTCTCGCTGAGACGGTTGGCCAGCACGCAGCCGGCGGACCCGCCGCCGACGATCACATAGTCGTACATCAGCCTCCTCCCGAGCAGTCGGTTGTCGTTATAGGCCAGTCCGGCCGAAGAATCGCGCCTGCCACGGATTTTGCCTCCAGGGCGGGCGTTTCGCGGAAACAGACTCTTGGTCGTGCAGCTTGCACCAATCGTCGGCGGGATGCGACTGTCCGGCGAATTCAGCCGGTCGCTTCGCTGGGCGAGGCGCGCCCGGCCGGGCGCGGTCCGCGCACGTCGGTCTTGCCGTTGAACAGGAAGCGCAGCGGCACCAGCCGCAGCACTAAGTAGTGATGAACGGCGGCCGTGACCAGGAAGGTGAGCGTCACCACCAGCGCGAACTTGACGAAGGGGCTGAGCGCCACCTCGATCAGCGCCAGGCCGAACGTCACCACCAGCAGCTGATGGAACAGGTAGATGGTGTAGGAGGCATCCGAGAAATACAGAAAGAACGGCGAGGGCCGGTTGCACAGCCGCCGGAACAGGCCCAGGCACAGACCCGACAGGGTCCAGGCGATCAGAAAGCCCAGATACTCGTCGATGTACGTGCCGTACCACACGCCCTCGGTCGGAATGGCCGCGACCAGCGCCGCCAGCGCCAGGCCGGCGCAGGCGAAACGCCAGCCGCTCAGCGCGTCCAGCAGCCTCTGGTCGTGACGCAGCAGCATGCCCGCCAGGAAATAGGGCAGGTAGCCGCACAGCTCGGACAGCATGATGAAATGGCCCAGATAGTCGTCGTTGGTAATGCCGAAGCGCCAGATCACCCGCAGCATGGCCATGTTGGTGAGCGGCAGGGCCAGCGCCAGCAGCAGCGTTCTGGCCGGCAGCCGCTGCCACAGCGACACCAGCCGCGTCGGCCAGGCCCGCAGCCCGCGCAGTGCCGGCCGTTCCAGCAGCGCGGCGCCAACGAAGGCGAGCGTGAAGTAGACCAGCAGGTTGTTGAGAAACCACAGGTGGCCTATCCAGGTGCCTTCGGTGAAATAGGCCGGCGCTAGCACATAGGCGAAAAAGCCGCTGTGGCGGTAGGTGTCCCAGCTCAGGTAGTTCATCAGCGGGTTGAGCAGCAGGGCGGTGGCGAGCAGCGGTACGCCGATTCGCTGCCAGCGCAGCCGCAGGAAGCGGCCCTTGCCGTACTTCTGCAGGGTCAGCAGGCAGAAATAGCCGGAAATCAGGAAGAACGCCGGCATGCGGAAGCTGTGCAGGAAGTCGCTCAGAGCGGTGAACGCCGCATGACCGGCGGGTTCGGGCAAGCGCCAGCCCTGGCCGACGCTGTACAGCACGCTGCTGTGGTAGACCACGCCCAAGGCCATCAACACGCTGCGCAGAGCGTCCATGTAATACACGCGCATGGCAGGGTCCTCTTGATTGTTCGGCCGCAGGGAGGCCGGCCGGCTTAGAGAGAAAATCCGCAATTGCTAATGCGGTTGGTCGCCGGCGCCGACAAGAGATCGGTGTCACCGGGGGCTTGTCGCGGGCGCGGCGGCGGCCGATGCTTACGGCCGTTTTCCGGCAGCCCGCCGGTATCGATGCGAGAGCCCATGTCCTACCAAATCCGCTACAACTCGCCGGTGATCCTCACCTTTTCCTTGCTCGCCCTGCTGATCCTGGTGCTGGACCACACGGTCTGGCGGGGGCTGGCGGTGAGGTATTTCAGCTTCGGGCCGCACATGCGCTGGGATAGCGCCGTCGACTGGTTCCGCCTGTTCAGCCATGTGCTGGGTCACGCCAACTGGGCGCATCTGGTGGGCAATCTCAGCTTCCTGCTGCTGCTGGGGCCGATCCTGGAGGAGAAGTACGGCAGCCGCGCCATGCTGTTCATCGTGCTGATCACCGCTGCGGTGACCGGGCTGCTCAATCTGGCGCTGACGTCGGTGGGGGTGATGGGCGCCAGCGGGATCGTGTTCATGCTGATCGTGCTGGCGTCGATGGTGGATCTGCGCGCCAAGCAGATACCGCTAACCTTCCTGCTGGTGGCGACGATCTACATCGGCGGTGAGATCGTCGATGCGCTGGGCGACGACGACATCTCCCAGCTCAGCCACATCGCCGGCGGCGCGCTCGGCGCGGTGATCGGCTTCGTCGCCAAGCGCGGCCGGCTGCCGGGAGGGCCGGTTTTCTAGGGCGTCAGGCCCAGACGTCTACGCCCCACGGCGGCTCGGGATGGCGCCGCCGGCCCGGGTCGTAGAGCGAGCGGCGGCTTTGGCGGCGGCGCTCGCCGCGGTTGCAGCGCAAGTCCAGGTAGACCGCCCGCTGGTGCTGGCGGCGGTCGAAGGGGCGACGACGTTCGGCGCGGTCATGGATGGTGCCAGCCCAGTCGGGCTGGGCCGACAGGCAAGAGGGTGGCGCGGGCCACTTCCCTTGGCCCGCCGATGCATGATCCAGAAGCATCTCGGCGATCCTTCGCAACTAGCGTGTTGATGATCCTCAAGATGTCTGGTCGTCCACGGCCGGGTTCAACCGCTGGGGTGCCGATCAGAGACGCTCCAGCCGGTAGCCAGCGTCGCGCAGCTGGGTCACCAGCCCCCGCTCGCCAACCAGATGGCCGGCGCCGACCACGATGAAGAGACTGCGTCCTTCCCCCAGCCAGGTCAGCAGCTTGCGGGTCATCTGATCGTTGCGCTGGTCGAGCAGCGTGAGGCGCAAAGGCGTGTCGCGGCCGAATTCGTCGTCGACCAGCTTCAGGATCAGCTCGTCGTCACCGCGGCTCCAGGCGTCGGCGAACTCGGCCAGGGGGGCGGTGCCGGCCAGCAGCTCGGTGACCGTGTGCTCCAGCATTTGCCGCTGCAGTTCCGGGGCCAGCCGATCGAACAGCCCGAGCTGGAATTCGATGTTCTCCAGTTCGAGCACGGTCATCGAGCGTTCCTTCGCCGCGCGCAGGAAATGCAGATCCAGCCCCAGCTCGGGCCGGTAGCCCTGCTTCATCAATGCCACCTGCGCCAGGGTGGCGCTCAACAGCCAAGGCTTCTGCTGCAGCGCCATGCCCGGGGGCAGATCATAGTGTTCCAGCAGCGACTGCAGCGCTTTCCACAGCTCCGGATGCAGTTCGTCGCGCACGCTCTCGCCCGGCGGATACACGCCGTAGCGATTCATCAGCGTGGCCAGGCGCGTCGGCGGCAGCGCCAGCATGTCCGCTTCCACCACCAGCGCCTCGGTCTGGGCGAAGGCGTCGGTGACCGAAGCGGGCAGCGGATGCAGCTCGGGCGGCGCCATGTGCAGCGAGCCGACCAGGTACGACGGGTGCGGCTTGCTATCGATGCGCCAGATCAGGCCGCGGTCGGTCTCCGCGGCCCGGGCCTGGCTCCAGGCCGCGACCAGCAGCAGCAACAACAGAGAGAACCAGCGGTGGGCGCGCAGCACGTCACTACTCCCTAACGTTGGCAGCGCCGTCCCGGCGCTGCGGTGATCCTCATGTCGATTCGATGGCGGCCGCACCGTTTCGGCGTGCGGCGGTCCGTCAGTTGCCGTTCTTGAGCTTGGCGAAGGCCGCCGCCATCGCCCCGCCCAGGGGCGCGCTCGCCGGCTCGCGCCGGGCCGGTTTGTGGGCGCCGCCGCCGCGCGCCGAGCCGCCGGCACGCGGCCCCTCGCCCGCCTCCTTCTGCAGCTTCATGGACAGGGCGATGCGGCGCCGCTTCAGGTCCACCTCCAGCACGCGCACCTTCACCACGTCGCCGGGCTTGACCACTTCCCGCGGATCCTTGACGAAGCGGTCGGACAGGGCGGAGATGTGCACCAGCCCGTCCTGGTGCACGCCGATGTCGACGAAGGCGCCGAAGTTGGTGACGTTGGTCACCACGCCTTCCAGGATCATGCCTTCCTGCAGATCCTCCAGCGTTTCCACGCCCTCGCGGAACTCGGCGGTCTTGAACTCGGGGCGCGGGTCGCGGCCGGGCTTCTCCAGCTCCTTGAGGATATCGGTGACGGTGGGCAGGCCGAAGCGCTCGTCCACGAACTCGCGCGGGTCGAGCTTCTTCAGGAAGGCTGTGTCGCCGATCACCTGCTCGATGGGCTTCTTGAACTTGGCCAGGATGCGCTCGACCACCGGGTAGGCCTCGGGGTGTACGGCCGAGGCGTCCAGCGGCTCATCGCCGTCGCGGATGCGCAGGAAGCCGGCGGCCTGCTCGAAGGTCTTCTCGCCGAAGCGCGGCACCTGCAGCAGTGCCTTGCGGTTGCGGAACGGCCCGTGCTGGTTGCGGTACTCCACCACCTTCTCGGCCAGCCCGGCGGACAGGCCGGACACGCGCGACAGCAGCGCCACCGAGGCGGTGTTGAGATCGACGCCGACCGCGTTCACGCAATCTTCCACCACCGCGTCGAGGGCGCGCGCCAGTTGGGTCTGGGAGACGTCGTGCTGGTACTGGCCGACGCCGATCGCCTTGGGGTCGATCTTCACCAGCTCGGCCAGCGGATCCTGCAGGCGGCGGGCGATGGACACCGCCCCGCGCAGGCTCACGTCCAGGTCCGGGAATTCCTTGGCGGCCAGCTCGGAGGCCGAGTACACCGAGGCGCCGGCCTCGCTCACGACCACTTTCTGCGCCCTGATCTCCGGGTGACGCTTGAGCATGTCCTGCACCAGGCGCTCGGTCTCGCGCGAGGCGGTGCCGTTGCCGATGGCGATCAGCTCCACGCCGTAATGCTTGCAGGCGGCGGCCAGTACGTGGATGGAGCCGTCCCAGTCGCGCTTGGGCTCGTGCGGGTAGATGGTGCCGGTGTTGAGCAGCTTGCCGGTGCGGTCGACGATGGCGACCTTGCAGCCGGTGCGGATGCCGGGGTCGATGCCCATCACGACCTTGGCGCCGGCCGGCGCGGCCAGCAGCAGGTCGTGCAGATTGGAGGCGAACACCTTGATCGCCTCGGCCTCGGCCGCTTCTCGCAGCTGCATGAACAGATCGGTCTCCAGCCGGGTGAGCAGCTTCACCTGCCAGGTGTAGCGGCACAGATCCAGCAGCCAGGCATCACCGGGCCGGCCCTGATCGCGGATGCCGAAGTGCACGGCGATCATGCCGATGCAAGGGTTGTTGGCGGCCGGCTGTTGCTCCACCGGCAGGTCCAGGCGGATGCGCAGCACCTTTTCCTTGCGGCCGCGGAACAACGCCAGCGCCCGGTGCGAAGGGATGGTCTTGATGGTCTCGAAGTAGTCGAAGTAGTCGGCGAACTTGGCGCCGGCCTCCTTCTGCTCCTCGATCACCTCGGAGTAGACGATGCCGTTGTTCCAGAGGTAATCGCGCAGCTTGCCCGTAAGGTTGGGATCCTCGCTGAATTCCTCGGACAGGATGGCCTTGGCGCCGTCGAGCGCGGCGGCCGCGTCCGGCACGCCCTTGGCCTCGTCGACGTAAGCCGCGGCCAGGGTCTTGGGATCGTGGCTGGGGTCGGCCAGCAGGGTGCGCGCCAGCGGCTCCAGCCCGGCCTCGATGGCGATCTGGCCCTTGGTGCGGCGCTTCTGCTTGTAGGGCAGATACAGGTCTTCCAGCCGCTGCTTGGTGTCGGCGGCGAGGATGTCGGCCTTGAGCTGCGGGGTGAGCTTGCCCTGCTCGTCGATCAGCTTGAGGATGGCCTCGCGCCGCTCCTCCAGCTCGCGCAGGTAGATCAGCCGCTCCTGCAGGGTGCGCAACTGGGTATCGTCCAGGCCGCCGGTGACTTCCTTGCGGTAGCGGGCGATGAAGGGCACGGTGGCGCCCTCGTCGAGCAGGGTTACCGCCGCGTTCACTTGGTTCAGCCGAACGCCGAGCTCGTCGGCCAGGGTCTGCAGAATCTTGGCTGCTGCGCTCATGAGGTCCTGTGATCGTTCTTGAGGCCGCACGGGCCGGTCCTGAGAAAGAGCGAATGGTGGCAGAAAACGCCGGCCCGTTCAGGGCATGGGTTCGTTTTCGCCCACACCGGCCGCTTTCGCCGCCGCGGCTTTGCGGCGGGCGACTTCGCGGCCCCACTCCGCCAGTGCTTCTTCGTAGAGATCCATGATGCAAGGCATGCAGCCGGAGCCGCAGCACTCATCCGGGTCGGGGCGCCGCGGCGGTGGCGGCAACTCGAGGGGAACATTCTGATCGCTCATGGGACCGTACCTTAACTCAGCCGGGCCGGGTCGGGGAGGGTAACGGGGCGCGGGTTTAAACCGCCGCCGGCAGGCTCCATTACCGCAACAAGATACACGCTACACCCCGCGCCGCAGCTCCCCACTCGTTCCGATCCACGGATCCCGATATCGGGGCGGCGCCATGCAGGAGGATCGTCGAATGGCCGAGCGCCTGTCTGCGGCTCAGATCCGCGAATTCGAACGGCGGCTGCGCGAGCGGCATTATGAGCTGCGCGAAGAGGTGCGTCACTCGCTGATGGGCTCGGAGGACATGCGCTTCCAGGAGCTCGCTGGCCGGGTTCACGATTCCGCCGAGGAGTCGGTGGCGGACCTCATCCACGATTTGAGCATTCGCCAGGTCGATCAGCTCGCCCAGGAGCTGTACGCGGTGGAGTCGGCCCTGGCCCGGCTGCGCAACGGCACGTTCGGCATCTGTAGCGACTGCGGCCAGCCGATCCAGCTCGAACGGCTCAAGGCGGTGCCCACCGCCATGCGCTGCATCGATTGTCAGCGGCGCCAGGAAAACGAGTACGCCGGCGTGAGCACGCCGACGCTGTAAGCGCTCGTCTCGCCGGTGGGCGCGGTCAGCCGCCGGCGGACGGCGTTTGCCGGTATAGCCCGCTGTTCAGATAGCGGGCCACGGCGTGCCGCACCAGCACCATCAGCACCGCTGCCACCGGCAGTGCCAGCAGGATGCCGACGAAGCCGAACAGTTCGCCGCCGGCCAGCACCGCGAAGATCACCACCACCGGATGCAGGCCGATGCGGTCGCCCACCAGGTAGGGGGTGAGCACCATGCTCTCCAGAGCCTGGCCGATCAGGAATACGCCCCAGATCAGCAGCAAGTGGACGAGGTCGCCGAACTGGAAGATGCCGGCCACGGTGGCGGCGCCGATGCCGACCGCGAAGCCGAGATAGGGCACGATGCTGGCCAGTCCGGCGAGCATGCCGATCAGCAGCGCCAGCTTCAGACCGACCGCCCACAGCCCCAGCGAGTAGATCACCCCCAGCGCCGCCATCACCAGCAGCTGGCCGCGCACGAAGGCGCCCAACACCGCGTCGCACTCGCGCGCCAGCGCCGTCACCGTCGGCGCCAGCGGGCGCGGCAGCAGCCGCTCCAGCTTCTCCAGCAGGCCGTCCCAATCGCGCAGCAGATAGAAGGTGACCACCGGGATCAGCGCCACGTTGGCCAGCCAGCCCATGAACGCCAGCGAGGAGCGGGTCGCCTGCGCCAGCATCAGCTTCACCAGGTCGCCGGCGCCGTCCCAGTGCACGGCGATCTGGGCGCGAATGGTTTCCGTGTCCAGCGCCGGCCACTCCGCTTCCAGGCCCAGGCGGCTCTGCAGCCACGGCAGCGCGCTCTGCTCCAGCCAGGCGAGCATGTCCGGCAAGCGCCCGTACAAATAGGCGATCTGCCGGCTCAACAGCGGCACCAGCAACAGCAGCAACAGCGCCAGCAGCAGGAACAGGGCGGCGAACACGATGCACACCGCCAACGTGCGGCTTAGGCCGCGGCGTTGCAGGCGGTCGGCCAGTGGGTCGCCGAGATAGGCCAGCGCGATGGCGGTCAGGAACGGCATCAGGATGGGCTGGATCAGGCCGATCAGGTAGCCGACGGCGATGATGGGCAGGGCGATCAGCAGGCATAGGCCGAGTAGGTCCCAGATCCTTGGCGAGGTCATGTCTTCTCTGCGGTCGTTATCGTTGTCGGCGCCATCTTGCAGAAGCTCGGCGCAATAGGAAGTTTGCCTCTTTTCAATTTCGAGTGGGTAAGCTGGACCTGAGCAGGTACGGGATCGGGTATGACTGACAAGCTGTTTG
>CALGAN010000065.1 GCA_937951875.1 uncultured Alkalilimnicola sp.
CGCAAGACGGGCCAGCGCACCGCGCGCGAGAACGTCGAGGATCTGTGCGATCCGGGCAGCTTCATCGAGTACGGCGCGCTCGCCATCGCCGCCCAACGCCGCCGCCGCTCGCTGGAAGACCTGATCAAATCCACCCCGGCCGACGGCCTGGTGGCCGGCTTCGGCACGGTCAACGCCGCGGAGTACGGCAGCGAGCGCGCCCGCTGCGCGGTGCTGGCCTACGACTACACCGTGCTGGCCGGCACCCAGGGCTTCATGAACCACAAGAAGACCGACCGCCTACTGGAGATCGCCGCCGAGCGGCGCCTGCCGGTGGTGTTCTTCACCGAGGGCGGCGGCGGCCGTCCCGGCGACGTCGACGTCGCCGACACCCACATCTGCACCCTGGACGTGCCGACCTTCACCACCTGGGCGCAGATGAGCGGCCTGGCGCCGCGCATCGCCATCACCTCCGGCCGCTGCTTCGCCGGCAACGCCGTGCTGTTCGGCCTCAGCGACATCACCATCGCCACCGCCAACGCCAACATCGGCCTGGCCGGCCCGGCGATGATCGAGGGCGGTGGTCTGGGCCGATTCCAGCCCGAGGAGATCGGACCGGCCGCCGAGCTCGCCGCCAACGGCGTGATCGATCTGCTGGTCGAGGACGAGGCGCAAGCGGTGGCGGCCACCAAGCAGCTGCTCGGTTACTTCCAGGGCCCGATCCGTGACTGGCGCTGCGACGACCAGCGCAAGCTGCGCCATCTGGTGCCGGAGAACCGCCTGCGCGCCTACGACATGCGCGCGGTGATCCACACTCTGGCCGATGCCGGCTCGGTGCTGGAGCTGCGCCGCGACTACGGCCCCGGCCTCATCACCGCCTTCGTGCGTATCGAGGGACAGCCGTTCGGGCTGATCGCCAACAACCCCTACCATCTCGGCGGCGCCATCGACTCGCCGGCCGGCGAGAAAGGCGCGCGCTTCCTGCAGCTGTGCGAGGCCTATGGCCTGCCGGTGATCTCGCTGTGCGACACCCCCGGCTACATGGTCGGCCCGGACAGCGAGCGTACCGCCGCAGTGCGGCGCGGGTCGCGCCTGATGATGGTCTCGGCCAACCTGACCGTGCCGCTGTTCGTGATCGCCCTGCGCAAGGGCTATGGCCTGGGCGCGCAAGCCATGGCCGGCGGCGGCTTCCACCGGCCGGTACTGACCGCCAGCTGGCCGACCGGCGAGTTCGGCCCGATGGGCCTGGAAGGCGCGGTGCAGCTCGGTTTCCGCCGCGAGCTGGAAGCGATCGCCGACCCGGTGGAACGCCAGGCGCGCTACCAGCAGCTGGTCGCCAAGCTCTACGAACAGGGCAAGGCCATCTCGGTGGCCTCGGTCCTGGAAGTGGACGCCGTGATCGACCCGGCCGAAACCCGCGGCTGGATCATGCGCGGCCTCACCGCCGCTGGCCCGGTCCGCCCCGGCCAGCGGCGCTACGTCGACGTCTGGTAACAGGCACCCATGCCCGGTCGGTGTGTGACCGGTTAGCGGTGGATGCCGAACCGATGCGCCGTAGCGGGATCTGGCTGGACGGCCAGGCTGTGCGTCCCCTCCCCCCTCGTGGGGGAGAACGTAGCGAGGGGGCTGCCAGGGAGAGGGGAACAAAACAAACCGCGAAGCACCACGGATTGCGGCGCAATGGCCATTCTCACTCATGGCCGGCTCCACAGCGCGCATGGCTTTGTCAAATCAGCTTGAACCGGCGCTCGTGAGCACTGGATGCCGGCCCCCGCTCTCGCGGGGGCGGGCATTACGCGGGCATGACCATCGATTGGGCGCGCCCCCTTCCTACGCCCACTTCCTCGGATAGCCGTAGCGCGGCCCCAGGCACGCTCAAACGAACGTCAGCGCATGACGCCGTTCAGGCCGGTCCAGATGCGGCACGCTGTTGAAGCTGAGCAGCTTCAGGGAATTCCCCGCCGCGATCAGCTCGCAGAACGCCGCGTTGCGGAACTGGAAGTTGAGCTCGACGCAGCTCTGCGGCGCGCCGCGGAGGACATCGTTGACGATACGGCCGATCACGCCGCCGGACGTCACCACCAGGATGGCGTCATCCTTGCCGGCCCCCTCACAAGCCCGCGCCAGCGCGCTCTGGATACGAGCGCCGAAATCGCCCCAGGTCTCGGTGATATTGGTCAGCTCGTCGTTGATCCAGGCCGCGTAGGCGGCGCGGAAGGTACGCCAGTAGTCGCGGTAATCAGTGCGCTGATGCACGTGCTGGTCGACCCGGCCCGTGTACGCGGTGTACACCGCCGCGCCGTCATACTCGTTAAGCCCCGAGTGCACCAGGAACTCCGCCGGCTGGCCCATCGCCGCCAGGATCTCGCGCGCCGTGTCCTGCTGACGCACCAGCTCACCGGAAATGGCGCAGCGGAAGCGGATGCCGCGCTCGGCGAAATACTCGCCCAGCCAACGCGCCTGCTGACGGCCTAGTTCGGAAAGTGAATCGTAGTTGGCGGAACCGAAGGAGGCTTGTCCGTGGCGGACGACGAAGACTATGGCCATGGATATGAATCGCGGTCGGGCCGCGCCGGCAGCGCCGGGCGGTGAGGTTACTTCTTGGTTGAAGCGGGCATCCTGGCACGACGCCGGTCGGCACGGCAAGCCCGGCGCGGCTTAGGATGGCGTCATTCGCCGATCGCGCCCCACCGACAGGCCTGGAGCGACGCGGTGGGCACCGGATCGCCGCGGCCCTGATCGCGGAAATCCGCCACCACACCGCACGGGGCAAAGCGGTCGGCATCGTCCAGCGGACAATCGCCGCCAGTACTGAAATAGAACAGACCCTCGACCGGCGAATAGTCGGCTTGTCCAAGCAGCCCCTCGAGCTCGATGAGGGACATGCCGAGCCGCACTTGCCTCACCCGCTCCGGCAGCAGCGGCTCCGGCCCGTCGATGCCGCAGCCGACGGCGTCGGTTCTGGCTTGGCAGGCGGCGAGGAGCACGGAGAGTAGAGCGAAAAGAGCGGCGTGAGCGGTGCGCATGAGCTGTGAGCCTGTCCCGCCGCGTAGTGCCACCGCCGCGGAGCTTATCGTTTGAAACAGAGTAGGTAATCAATTAAAGCCGAAGACCTGTCCGCCCCTCAAGCCGACACGCCGGGGAACGATGGTCGGCCGCTCATTTGTGCACGGCTTGCGCCCTCACAGGCGCTCGTACACATCACCTGCCGACGCTTTACACAAAACCGCGGCGGCCTGAATCGCACTCTTTTACCCTCCGGATCGAAGCAAGCGACGCCATCCTCATACGCCCCGTCACCCGGTGACCGCCCCGCTCCAATGAAACACCTATTCCAATTATCACAGCGATGAGCCGATCTTATTTGATCATCCCATCACCACCCGGATAGAAACTGCCGAAGCGATTTTCACCAGCGCGGGAAAGAACCGCTCGCGCCGCTCGAACATGCCTGCAATCCCCCCTCCCCACCTGGGGGCCCGATGAATCTTCACGTCAAACCAAACTTTCGGGCATTGACATATCGCTCAATCAATTCTTAATATTCTAACATTTATTTGACAACTAACCACGGAGCTCAACAATGAGAAAAACAAACTCCTTGCTGGCTGTCACTTTTTCCGCTGCTTCCATCCTTGGCGTCTCATCCAACGCCTTCGCCAATCCTCAGTTTTATGCCGGTCTCCAAGCCGGCTACCAGGGCTCGTCGCTAGAGCAAACATACAAATATAGATCCGGCGATTATTTCTATAAGGATCAGGTAGACGGCTACGCCATCGACGGCATCGCCGGCGGCCTGTTCGCGGGTGTCAAGTTTGAGATCGGCGAAAACGCCTTCATCGGTCTGGAAGCGAACGTTGGCACCGGCAACGCCGAAAATAGCGAAAAGTGGCGCGACACCGATCTCAATGAGGGAGAATACAAGTCCGAGGCCAAAACCAGTTGTGGCATAGCCGCACTGGCGGGGCTGAAAATCACGCCTAGCACCTCTCTCTATGGCCGTCTCGGCTACCAGCGCACCAAGTACGAACACTCTCTGCGCGAGTTTACTCCCGCTGATGGTCAATACAGCTTATCCGAGAGCGACACCTACGGCGGATTCCGCGTCGGCATCGGGATGGAAACGGCCTTGACCGAGCATCTGGCCGTGCGGGTGGACTGGTCGCAAACCCACTACTCCAGCAAGAGCATTCGCTTGACGGAACAGGCTGTCTTCGATTTCGAGCCTGTCGAAACGCTATTCCAGGTTGGTGTTTCCTACAATTTCTAAAAATAGGGCGATCTGATCAGCTTCAAACGTGATGGTTATTCCATCGCCGTTCGCAAAGGAATTGACAATGAAAAAATCAAGTTCTTTGCTAGCCGCCACTCTTTCTACCGCCGCTATCTTGGGTATATCGTCCGCAGCTCATGCCAACCCTGAGTTCTACGTCGGGGCTCGGGCCGGCTATCAGAAATCCTCGGTGGACTCCTCCAGCACGAGCACTTCTCCCGAAGGCGACTACACCCTCACGACCGATAAAGGCGGATATGCCGTCGACGGCTTCGTCGGCGGCCTGTTCGCGGGTGTCAAGTTCAAAGCCTCGGAAAAAGCCTTCATCGGTCTGGAAGCGAACATCGGCACCGGCAATGCCAAGAGTGAAGACACAATAAGCGACTCTACGCCCCTGCTAGCCCGCTTCGAGATCGAGGCCGGCACCAGCTATGGCGTGGCCGCGCTGGCCGGGCTGAGCCTGACTCCCAGCACCTCCATCTATGGCCGCCTTGGCTATCAACGCACCAAGTACGAAGGCAATTATAAAGAGTCCGGTGGTGGAGAAACCTACATAGGAAGTGATACCTTCGGCGGTATTCGCATCGGTCTTGGCATGGAAACGGTTGTCACTCCGCGGATGGCTCTGCGGCTGGATTGGTCGCAAACCCATTATTCCAGCGAGACCTTCCATTTCTCCCCTCCGGAGGGCAATTTTGCGATAAAGATCGAACCCACAGAAACCCTATTTCAGGTCGGCTTTTCGTACAGCTTCTAACAAGAAGCAAGGTCTTTATCCTATCCTCAATCACCGCTCGCCGACATCGGCGAGCGTTTTTTTGAATAAAGCCCATCCTCCCTGATGACGGGCCAACTGCCTAGCGGGGTTTGACGCGCCGAGCGATACGCCAACACCAGAACCTGGCGCTCCGCCCGGCAAGCAAATGTCGATCCAAGCCAAACCTTGTGCTGGGCGTGACCACCGCGCAATTCGTCATAGAGAAACACGGATCGCTGACAGCCCCTTGTTCGGCCTCCTCCCTGTCTGGCGCATAGCCTGCGTCTCCGGTGCTGACCGCTGACCCATCGAGGAGCGCACGCTGACCGAGAAGGCCGTTTCCATTCCACGGGCTGTAGCTCACGCCAATAAGAAATATTTAAATATTCACCACCTTAGCAGCGTGAATTTTACCATCTCCACCACCCTCCTTGATTTCAATCTCTGCAACATATCGGTCATTAACGACCGCACGACTTCCCTGGAAGACCACACAAAAGCTATAATGCCCGGGCATCTATCGCAGCAATTGTCCGGCGTTCGCGAAGGCGGCCGTCAACATTAGCGAGAAATTAACAACCGTGGGTTGCCACGACCGCGCTCGAGGCAAGCCATCTTGCGCGAGCATCGGCGCCACCCGTTTCCGCGAGCCACCGAACTCCGGGAAACCCTCGCTTCGGCGTGCACCGACTACGATGGATTCTGCCGTGGCATCGTTTGGCCGGCGCATAACGGCCATTTTCCTTTCACCCGCGCAAATGCAAAGGAGCGCACAAAAAGCATGAGAAAGGTCGCTGTCGCATCTTCGCTTGCCCTCGCCGTTGTGGCGGCCGGCGCACTCGTTCCCGTCTATGTCGGCTACAAGGCCAAGCACGCCTTGCTGAACTTCCAGCACGCCGAGCTCGGCGGCTGGCTGATCGACCACAACATCGAACGCTACGACAGCGGCTATCTGACATCGCGCGCGCGCGGCACCATGACCGTGGACGCGGGCATCGGGCCGGTGGAGCTGGCGGTGGAACACCGCATCGAGCACGCCTTCAAGCCCAGGGTTCACACGACCTTCCAGCTGCGGCCCATCGGCGATAGCGAGGTGCACGAGCTGCTGTACGACGTGTTCGGCGAGCAGGCGTTCCTGACCACGGATACTCGCCCGAGCGACGCCGGCTGGACCATGGACGTGGCCATGGTTAGCGTGGAAAAGCCGCTGCCGGACGGCGGCCCCATGCTCGCCTTCAAGGGCATGAGTGGTGAGCTGATCTTCAAGGATGGCGCCATGAACGGCTCGTTCGTCGTTCAGCCGCTCCGCCTGTTCGACGATGACGGTGGAGTCGAAGCCAGCGCCCAGCGGATTTCTTTCGAAACGGGCGATGCGGCCGATACCTTGGCGACGGGCAGCGCCAGCTATGAGATCGAGCGTCTCAGCGTGGACAGCCCGGAGATGTCGTTCGCTCTCAACGACATCGTGCTCAAGCAGTCGCAGACCCTATACGGCGAGTTCTTCTTCAGCGAGGCGGCCCTGAGGGTCCGCACGGCCGAAATCGGGGAACGGCAGATCCACGACATCAAGCTGCTGGCCAAGGGCGAGCGCCTGCATCGCGAGCTTCTGGATTACCTCATACAAATCGGTCGCGAGCACCCGAGCGAGTCCGCGCTCCTGAACGCCAACTTCGAGACCGTGCGACCGCTGGTGACCCGCTTCCTGGAGCAGAGGCCCAGCATGAGCGTCCAGCTTTCCTTCGGGCCGGAGACAGATCCCACCGCATCGCTCAGCTGGCGGCTGGCCTACCACCAGCCCAGCGGCATGCCGGTGCGCCTGGAGCAGCCTGAGCTGCTGATCGCCGGACTTGATCTCGGCGCGCTGGCGACCTTCAAGACCTCGGCGCTCGACGAGCTCGTCAAGCTGAGCGACGGTGAGCTCGAATCCATCGACGAGCTCATCGACGCGCTCGCGGCACTGGAAGAGGAAGGCTATGTGGTGCGCGACGACGCCGGCTATCGCATCAAGCTCGATTTTGCCAAGGGGGAGTTGCTGATCAACGATGCGCCCCGTCCCGAGTTGTTGATGATGCTCGCCCCCTTCCTGGCGATGTGACTTGGCGGCCCCAACCGTCAAGGCATTGCCCTCCCGCATTGGAAGCCCGCCTCGCGCGGGCTTCCTTGCGCCTGCCGGAACCACTCGCCTAGAGCGGTATACCCACGCAAAACCAGCCGATAGCCTTTGCCGGCGAGCGATCGACGGTGTACCGTCACTTTCACGATATGCGCAGGTAATAAAACGGCATACCCGCGCGATGAGCCGCAGGGGCATCAGGTGAACGAGGATCATTTCGCGCGCTATTCCGCCGCTCTTGCCGAATATCGCCAGACACAAGCGGCGCTTCGGAAGCTGAAAGGCCCGCGAGGCACCGAGGAGCGGAAGCGCCTGCGCCAGACGCGCCGCGATCTCGTATCCGGCTATACCCGGGAAATCCTTGGGCGCTCCTTGTACGCCGCCGTGGACAGCAGCGAGGCGCTTACGCTGTTCTGGTTCAATCACTTCAACGTCTACTGGCGCAATGAGCTGGTCGGCGCGGCACTGCCCGATTACGTGGAGTCGGCGATCCGCCCGCATGCCCTGGGCCGGTTCCGCGATTTGCTGCTGGCGGTCATCACCCATCCGGCGATGCTCGTGTACCTAGACAACGACCACAACGTCGCCGGGCGCATCAACGAAAACCTCGCCCGCGAGCTGCTGGAGTTGCACACGCTGGGCGTGACCGGCGGCTACGGCCAGACGGATGTCGGCGAGGTTGCGCGTGTGCTGACCGGGCTGGGACTGCGGCCCATACGGCCGGGCCGAATGCCCAAGCAGCTGGCCGGCATGGTGCGCGAGCACGGCGAGTTCATGTTCGATCCCCGCAAGCACGATTTCGGCGAGAAGCGCGTGCTGGGCGTCGCCATTCCGGGGAGTGGGTTCAGTGAGATCGAAACGCTGATCGACCTGCTCGCTCGGCATCCGAGCACGGCGCGGCACATCGCCGGCAAGCTCGGCACCTTCCTGCTCGGGGACGATGTCCCGGAGGCGGTGGTGGCGAACGCCGCCGGCGTTTTCCAACGAACCGATGGCGACATTCGCGCCACCGTGCGGAACATCGTGCAGGCCCGTGACCGGGTAGCGGGCGGACGCACCTTCAAGGACCCGTTTCGCTTCGTTGCGTCCGCCGTGCGCCTGCTGGCGATGGGCGAACCGCTGAAGGACGTGCGGCCGCTGTCGCGCTGGCTGGCGGCGCTCGGACAGCCGTTGTTCGGCCGCCGGACTCCGGATGGCTACAGCCTCTCTGGCCGCGACTGGCTCAGTGCCGGTCAACTGACGCAGCGCTTCGAGCTGGCGCGGGAGATGGTGGCAGTGGTGCCTCGCCTGCTGGAGAAGCCGGTTTCGGCGGCGCAGATTCGCGCCGCTCCGGCCACCGAGGCGCTGGTGGCCACGCTTGGGCCGAAGTCGCGACACGCTCTGGCACGCGCCACGCGCGACAGAGACTATCTCGCGCTGCTGCTGTCCAGTCCCGAGTTCATGTATTGGTGACGCCGGAGTCGGTCATGAACCGTCGAAGCTTTCTGCGTTTGGGAGCCGGGGCGGCGTTGGCCGCGGTCAACTGGCGTCTGTGGGCGGCGCCGACCGGCGGCAGCAACGGCCGGTTCCTGCTGGTATTCCTGCGCGGCGCCTACGATGCCTTGAGCGCCGTGGTTCCGTACGCCGAGCCTTTCTATTACGAGGCGCGGCCGCACATCGCCCTGGCGCGACCGAGCGAGCGCGATCCCGATGCGGTGATTGCGCTGGATGGCCGCTGGGGGCTGAATCCGGCGCTCCAGGACTCGCTGCTGCCGTTGTACGAGGCCGGGGAACTGGCGTTCGTGCCCTTCGCGGGCACGGCGTTCGTCTCCCGCAGCCATTTCCAGGCGCAGGACTGGATCGAGTTCGGCCATGCGCCAGGTACCCAACCGAATCCGAACTCGGGATTCCTGAACCGGCTCCTGGCCCAGCTAGGAGCTGGCAGCGGCCGGCGGCCGGATGCGGTCAGCTTCACCCGCACGTTGCCGCCGGTTCTGCGGGGCGGCCTGCCTGTGGCTAACACCCCGGTGCGGGTGGCGAACCGGCGCCGGATCTCTGCCGGATACGAGGCGCTGCTCGAGGAAATGTACGCCGGGCACCCGCTGGAACCGATGGTGCGGGACGGCCTGAGCTTGCGCCGGGAAATCAGCAAGGAGCTAGCCGAAGAGATGCAGACCGCATCCCGCGACGCCCTGCCGGCGAGCGGTTTCGCCCTGGAGGCGGCGCGCATCGGACGGCTGCTGCGCGACCGTCCCGAGTACAACATTGGCTTCATCGACATCGGCGGCTGGGATACGCACGCCGCGCAAGGGGCGGCGCGCGGCGCCCTGAGCGGACGTCTGCACGATCTGGGCGAGGGGCTCGCCGAGCTCGCCGAGGCGTTGGGGCCGGAGTGGAAGCGCACGGTAGTGGTGGTGATGTCGGAGTTCGGGCGCACTTTCCGCGAGAACGGCAGCAAGGGCACCGATCACGGGCACGGTTCCACCCTGTGGGTGCTGGGCGGGAGCGTACGGGGCGGCGCCATTCGCGGCGAGCAGGCGCCGTTGGGACCGGGGGATCTGCACCAGAACCGCGATTTGCCGGTGCTCAACGAGTATCGGGCCACGCTCGCCGGCCTGTTCGCGCGGCTGTACGGTCTCGATGGCCAGGCGTTGGCGGAGGTGTTCCCGCAAGCGCGCCCGATCGATCTCGGGCTGGTGTGAGCGCGCTCCCCGAGCGCCCGGGCTTCCTCACCCCGCGCCGCCGTCGGCCCTGCGCTGCGCAGGCCCGTGCGCGGACGCGAGATTGTCGGCGGTGTTGATCAAGGCGACGAGGGAAAACGCCTGCGGGAAATTGCCGAGCAGGCGGCCGGTGCGCGGGTCGCATTCCTCGGACAGCAGGCCGAGATCGTTGCGCAAGCCGAGCAGGCGCTCGAACAGCGCGACCGCGTCGTCATAGCGGCCGAGCAGCACGTAGGCGTCGGCCAGCCAGAAGCTGCAGGCCAGGAAAGCGCCTTCGTCGCCCGGCAGGCCATCGGCGCTGTCCTCGGCGCGATAACGCAGCACCAGGCCGTCCACCAGTAGCTCGCGTTCGATCGCCTCCACGGTGGCCGCGAAGCGCGGATCGGACGCGGGCAGGAAACCCACCTGGGCCAGCAGCAACAGCGACGCGTCCAGGGCGGTGCCGCCGTAGGATTGCACGAAGGCGCGCTTGTCCGGATTCCAGCCGTGCCGGCAGACATCGGCGTGGATCCGATCCCGCACCTCCCGCCAGCGCTCAACCGGGCCGCTCAGGCCGAAATCCTCCACCGCCTTGATGGCGCGATCGAACGCCACCCAGCACATGATCCGCGAATGGGTGAAGTGACGGGGCGCACCGCGCATCTCCCAGATGCCCTGGTCCGGCTCGCGCCAGGTCTGCTCCAGGCCCTTGAGGATGGTCTTCTGCAGCCGCCAGGCGGCCTCGCTGGGCTCGAGGCTGTACTTGCGGCCGACGTGCAGCGCATCCATGAGCTCTCCCGGCACGTCGAGCTGGCGCTGATACGAGGCGCCGTTGCCGAGGCGGACCGGGGCGCTGCCCTCGTAGCCCGGCAGCCACGGCAGTTCCAGCTCGTGCAGACGCCGCTCGCCGCCCAAGCCGTACATGATCTGCAGCTGGTCCGGATCGCCGGCCGTGGCGCGCAGCAGCCACTCGCGCCAGGAGCGGGCCTCCTCGCGATAGCCAGCGTCGAGCAAGGCGTACAAGGTGAGCGTGGCATCGCGAATCCAGCAGTAGCGGTAGTCCCAGTTACGCACGCCCCCCAGCTGCTCCGGCAAGGACGTGGTGGGCGCGGCGACCATGCCGCCGGTGGGTGCGAAGATGAGCGACTTTAGGGTGATCAGTGCGCGCACCACCGCGTCGCGCCATGGATGGCCGTCGGGCCGGACGAACTGGCAGCGCTCGGCCCAGGCGCGCCAGCGGCGCTCGGTTTCGTTCAGCAGCGCCAGCGGATCCTCCACCGGGCAGGCCGGCAGGTGCGAGGGATGATAGGCGAGCACGAACGGTATCACCGCACCGGCGCCGATCTGGAAGTCGGCGGTGGTCATGAAATCGTGCCCGACCGGCTCCACCGGCGTGTACAGCTGCAGCGCGTCCGGCCCCGCCACCGCGCTGAGCCCATAGTCCTGGCGCCGCACCCAGGGCACGGTGCGGCCGTAGCCCGGGCGCAGGATCAGCTCCATGCGCATGGGCACCCGTCCGGCGTCGCCGCGCAGCAGCCGCACCACATCGACGTAGTGCTCGTTGCGGGGGAACGGCATGAAGTCGATGAGGGTGACGGTGCCGTCGTCGGTCTCGAAGCGGGTTTCCAGAATCGCGGTAAGGCCGCGGTAACCGCGCGTGACGCGACGGACCGGCCCGGCGGGGGCGATACGCCAGTGGCCGTGCTCCGGCCCGCCCAGCAGCGCGGCGAAGCAGGCATCGCTGTCGAAGCGCGGCAGGCACAACCAATCCATGCCGCCGTCGCGCGCCACCAGCGCGCCGCTGAAGCAGTTGCCGATGTAGCCGTAGTCCTCGAGCGGTTTGCTCATCGACGTCAGCCGTTGCCGCGAAAGGCCGGGTACACGCTCATGCCGCCATCGACGTAGAGCGTGGTGCCGTGCACGTAGTCGGACAGATCGGACGCCAGCCACAGCACGGCCTGGGCCACGTCGGCGGGCTCGCCGATGCGGCCGTAGGGAATGAGCGCCAGCAGCGCCTGTAGCGCCGCGGGGTCTTCCCAGACGGCGTGGTTGATCGGCGTGCGGATGGCGCCCGGCGCGACGGCGTTGACGCGGATGCGGTGCGGCGCCAGCTCCTGCGCCAGCGACTGCATGAGCAGCATCACACCGCCCTTGGACGCGGCATAGTTCGCTTCGAACGCCCAGGGAATGGTCTGATGCACCGAACTCATGCAGATGATCTTGCCGAGGGCGCAGGACACCTCGGGTTGCATGCCGCGGCGCAGGAACTCGCGCACCGCCTCGCGCGCGCACAGGAACTGGCCGGTGAGGTTGACGTCGATCACCCGCCGCCACTGGGCCAGGCTCATGTCCGGAAACGGCGCTCCGTCCTGAATGCCGGCGTTGTTGACGAGGATGTGCACGGTACCGCAGCGGCGCAAGACCTCGGCGAACAGCGCCGCCACCTCCGCCTCGCGGCTGACGTCGGCCGTCAGCGCCAGCGCCGCGCCGCCCTCGCCCACGATCTGATCGGCCACGTCCACCGCCCGATCGGCTGCGCTGGCCACGTCGTTGACCACCACCACGGCACCGGCTCGGCCCAGCGCCAGCGCGCACGCCCGCCCCAGACCGGAACCGGCCCCGGTCACCACCGCGACCTGGCCACTCAGCCCCAGGTCGGGAACGCCGCGCCACTCAGCGGGTGTCGGCATGGCTTACCCCGCCGTCTGCCAAGAATAGACGCTAGGATTGGGACGCCTGGCGGCGGAGACAACGACGTCCGGCGAGAGAGAGCCCCACCCGCGGCGGGAAGTACAGCGCGCTCGCCTGCCTAGCGAGGCGACCTCGCGGGAGGGCGATTCGCCATGATCGAACGGCGGCGTTGCCCGTGGCCGCGAATAATCAGGCTCGGCCACCGCACACCGCGATAGCGGGCCGATATCCGCTTAAGACAGAAAGGGGAAATCAGGAAAGAAAAAGCTGCCGTCTGGCAGCAATGACACAAAAGAAAAAAGCCTGCATCTCTGCAGGCTTTTTCGATATGGCGCGCCCGGAAGGATTCGAACCTCCGACCGCCTGGTTCGTAGCCAGGTACTCTATCCAGCTGAGCTACGGGCGCGTTGCTGAGGGCGTGAATTATTACCAACTAATGTTTGGTAGTCAAGCCCACTTTTTTAAGTGGCGGAGAGAGAGGGATTCGAACCCTCGATGGGCTTTTGGCCCATACTCCCTTAGCAGGGGAGCGCCTTCGACCTACTCGGCCATCTCTCCGTGTACCGTTACCGTTCACCGGCAACGGGCGCATAGCATACGAGAAACGCGCGGCTGGGTAAAGCTACTCTTGCACTTCTCCCGCCGCTCCGGCCTCGCCCTCCCGCTCGCGCCGGATCCGCTCGTAAATTTCTTCACGATGCACGGAGACGTTCTTGGGCGCGTTGACGCCAATACGTACTTGGTTGCCCTTGACGCCGAGCACGGTAACAGTGACCTCGTCACCGATCATCAACGTCTCGCCAACCCGTCTGGTGAGAATCAGCATGTCCCTCTCCTATAACTCCTTGCCCACCCGGCGCGAAGCTGGCAAACCGCCCGGTCGACCGTGTTGCGGCGAAGCCAGCATCCGCTCGAGCCACTGCAATGAATGTGCCTGCAGGTGCGCTTCGCCGCAGCCGCTCCTGGCGGCGGCGAAAACACCTTGCGAGGCGGACCATGTCAACAACAATCCGTGCAAGGAACCCTGCGGAACTGCAGCAGCCGAGCGACGGACCAGCTAGCCAAGTGAAGTAAGTCTACCTTTCAGTATGGCTAAGACCCGGGAAATCCAGCCGAACTTCCCGATCGTGGGTCTTAGGGGGCGGCTTCCTTACCTTCGATCCGAACCGAACCTTCCGTCCGGTCGAGCCCGAAAGCCGTATGCAGAGCGCGAACGGCCAGTTCGAGATACTTCTCCTCGATCACTACCGACACCTTGATCTCGGAGGTGGAAATCATCTGGATGTTGATGCCTTCGTCGGCCAGGACGCGGAACATCTTCGCCGCCACGCCGGCATGGGACCGCATGCCCACGCCCACCAGCGACACCTTCACGACCGAATCGTCGCCACGGACGTCACGGGCACCGAGCTCACCAGCGTGCTCCCGCACGATCTCCAGCGCGCGCTCGAAATCGTTCTTCTGCACCGTGAAGGTGAAGTCGGTGGTGCCGTCGGTGCTGACGTTCTGCACGATCATGTCGACTTCGATGTTGGCAGCCGACACCGGGCCCAGGATGCTGTAGGCGATACCGGGGCGATCCGGTACGCCGATCACGGTGATCTTGGCCTCGTCCCGTTGGAACGCGATGCCGGAAATCAACACCTCTTCCATATTCTCTTCCTCGAGAGTGATCAGCGTGCCGGGGCCTTCCTCGAAGGTGGACAGCACGCGCAGCGGAACCTTGTACTTGCCGGCGAACTCCACGGCACGGATCTGCAGGACCTTGGAGCCGAGGCTGGCCATCTCCAGCATCTCTTCGAAGGTGATGCGATCCAACCGCCGCGCCTTGGACGCCACGCGCGGGTCGGTGGTGTAGACGCCGTCGACGTCGGTGAAGATCTGGCACTCGTCGGCCTTGAGCGCGGCCGCGAGCGCCACCGCCGTCGTGTCCGAACCGCCGCGGCCGAGGGTGGTGATGTTGCCGTCGGCGTCGACGCCCTGGAAACCGGCGACCACGACTACCCGACCCGCCGCCAGGTCGGCGCGGATGCGAGCGGGGTCAATCTCCTGGATGCGAGCTTTGGTGAACGCGTTATCGGTGCGAATGGGCACTTGGAAGCCGGTGTACGAGCGGGCCGGACAACCGCGCTTTTCCAACGCCATCACCAGCAGGCCGATCGTCACCTGCTCGCCGGTGGCGAGCACCACGTCCAGCTCGCGCGGCGACGGCCGCGGGTTGATGGACTTGGCCAGGTCGATCAGCCGATTGGTCTCGCCGCTCATCGCCGAAACCACGACCACCACGTCATTACCAGCCTGCTTGGCGGCGATGACCTTCTCCGCGACACGACCGATGCGCTCCACCGAGCCCATCGAGGTGCCGCCATATTTTTGAACGAGTAACGCCATATCTATGTATCCGGGTGACCCGTTAGGCCGCGTTATTAAACACTAAATAAAGCGGGCTTGAAACGGCCGTAGGCCTATGCCGACGCCGTCTGTCCGAGCTGCTCGCGCACCCAGTCGTGCACGCTGGCGAGCGCTTGGGCCAGATGCTCCGGCTGGCTACCGCCGGCCTGGGCGAAATCCGGGCGCCCGCCTCCTTTACCCCCCACCTTGGAGGCAACCACGTTGACCAGGTCGCCGGCCCTCACGCGGCCGCAGTAGTCCTTGGTGACGCCGGCGACGATGCTCACCTTGCCGCCGTCGACCGCGGCCAGCACCACGGCGGCGCTACCCAGCTTGCTCTTGAGCTGGTCGACCAGCTCGCGCAGCGCCTTGACCTGGCTGCCATCCACCTGCGCCGCCAGCACCTTGAGGCCGTCGATGTCGACCGCCTGGCTGCCAAGATCGGAGCCGGCAGCACTGGCCAGCTTCTGCTGCAGGCGCTCCACTTCCTTTTCGAGCTGGCGCGAGCGCTCCAGCACCTGGTTGAGCCGCAGCTCGAGGTTCTCCGGGCTGACCTTGAGCAGCCGCGCCAGCCGATCGAGCCGCGCCGACTCCTCGCTCACCAGCCGCAGCGCCTGCTCGCCGGTCACCGCCTCGATACGGCGCACGCCGGCGGCCACGCCGCTCTCGGCGACGATCTTGAACAGGCCGATGTCGCCGGTGCGGCCGACATGGGTGCCGCCGCACAGCTCGGTGGAGAAGTCACCGAGCTTGAGCACCCGCACCTGATCGCCGTACTTCTCGCCGAACAGCGCCATGGCGCCGCTCTGGATGGCCTGGTCGTACGGCATGATCTCGGCGTGCGCCTCCTCGTTGGCGCGGATGCGCTCATTGACCAGCCGTTCGACCTCGGCGATCTGCTCGGAGGTCATCGGCTCGAAATGCGAGAAGTCGAAGCGCAGCCGGTCCGGCGCCACCAGCGAGCCCTTCTGGGTGACGTGGGTGCCGAGCACCTTGCGCAGCGCGGCGTGCAGCAAATGGGTGGCCGAATGGTTCAGCACCGTGGCCTGGCGCAGCGCGGCGTCGACGTGCGCCTGCAGCACCTCGCCCTGGCGCAACGTGCCCTTGCGCACCACGCCGAAGTGACCGTGGGCGCTGCCGTACTTGACGGTGTCCTCGACCTCGAAGCTCACGCCCTCGGCCAGCAGCACACCGCGGTCGCCGACCTGGCCGCCCGATTCGGCGTAGAACGGCGTGCGGTCGAGAATGACCATGCCGCGCTCGCCTTCCGCCAGCTCATTGACGCTGCGGCCCTCGCGGAACAGGCCGGTGATCTTGCCCTCGCCGACCAGCGAGGTGTAGCCGGTGAACTCGGAGCTGCCCAGATCGGTGCCAGCGGCGATGTACTCGGCCTTGAACTGGCTCGACTTCTGGCCCATGCGCCGCTGCTCCTCCATGGCGGCCTCGAAGCCCTCCATGTCGACGCTCAGGCCGCGCTCACGGGCGATGTCGTTGGTCAGATCGACCGGGAAGCCGTAGGTGTCGTACAGGCGGAACGCGGTCTTACCGGGAATGACCTTGCCGGACAGCTCCTTGAGTTCGTCCTCCAGCAGCCGCATGCCCAGCTCCAGGGTCTCGCGGAACCGCTCCTCCTCCTGCTTGAGCACGCGCTCGACCTGGGGCTGCGCCGCCACCAGCTCGGGATAGGCCTGGCCCATGCCGGCGGCCAGCACCGGCACCAGCTTGTGGAAGAAAGTCTCCTGGATGCCGAGCTTGTAGCCGTGGCGGATGGCGCGGCGGATGATCCGGCGCAGCACGTAGCCGCGGCCCTCGTTGGACGGCAGCACGCCGTCGGTGATCAGGAACGAGCAGGCACGGATGTGGTCGGCGATGACCTTGAGCGAAGCGTTCTGCAGATCGCTGGTGCGGGCCAGCTCGGCCGCGGCCTTGATCAGCGGCTGGAACAGGTCGGTCTCGAAGTTGCTGTGCACGCCCTGGACCACGGCCGACAGTCGCTCCAGGCCCATGCCGGTGTCGACGCAGGGCTTGGGCAGTGGCGTGAGGGTGCCGTCCGGCGCCCGGTCGAACTGCATGAACACCAGGTTCCAGATCTCGATGTAACGGTCGCCGTCCGCGTCCGGGCTGCCGGGCGGTCCGCCGGCGACCTCCGGGCCGTGATCGTAGAAGATCTCGGTGCAAGGGCCGCACGGGCCGGTGTCGCCCATGGCCCAGAAGTTGTCGGAGGCGCCGATGCGCGAGAAGCGGTTGGGATCGACGCCGATCTCCTTGAGCCAGATGTCGGCCGCCTCGTCGTCTTCCTCGTAGACCGTGACCCAGAGCTTCTCCTTGGGCAGGCCGATGGTCTTGGTCAGGAACTCCCAGGCATAGGCGATGGCTTCGCGCTTGAAGTAGTCGCCGAAGCTGAAGTTGCCCAGCATCTCGAAGAACGTGTGATGGCGGGCGGTGTAGCCGACGTTCTCCAGGTCGTTGTGCTTGCCGCCGGCGCGCACGCAGCGCTGCGCGCTGGTGGCGCGGGTGTAGGGGCGTTTCTCGCGGCCTAGGAACACGTCCTTGAACTGGTTCATCCCGGCGTTGGTGAACAGCAAGGTCGGGTCATTGGCCGGCACCAGCGAGCTGCTGGCAACCACTTCGTGGCCGCGTTCGCGGAAGAATTCCAGGAATGCCTTGCGGATGTCGGCGCTGCTGGTCATGGAGAGGAACGACCTCCGGTAAAGTTTAGGCTCGGCCGTCGAGCACGCGGCGGATCTGTTCCGCCGTGAAACCGCGACTGCTCAGGAAACGATAGTGCTTGCCGCGCTCGGCCGGACTGGCCGGAATCTGACCGCCGAAGCGCTTCTTGTACTGGGCGAGGGCCAACGCCTGCCACTCTTCCTCGCTCGCCTGGAGATAGGAATCGGCGACGGCAGGATCCACCCCGCGCGCCGACAGCTCGGCGCGAATCTTCATGGGACCGTAGCCACGGTTGCGACGGGCGCGCACGAACTCCTCGGCGAAACGCCGCTCACTGAGCAGGCCCTCGCTGCGCAGCTGGGCGATCACCGCCTCGACCTGCGCGGGCTCGTAGCCCCTGGCCTGCAACTTCTGGCTAAGCTCCTTCGCAGAATGCTCGCGGCGGGCCAGCAACCGCAGGCCCGCCGCACGCACGTCCGCGAGATCGTCGCGGTCCATCGGCTAGACTTCTTCCACCAGGTCCTCGACTTCGTCGCTGGCCGAGGACGCGCCGCCCGACTTGCTCATCAGCGCCGCCCGCAGCTTACGCTCGATGTCGTCGGCGATCTGCGGATTCTCCTTCAAGAAAGTCCGGACGTTGTCCTTGCCCTGGCCGATGCGCTCGCCGTTGTAGCTGTACCAGGCGCCGGACTTCTCGATCAGGTTCTCCTTCACGCCCAGCTCGATCAGCTCGCCCTCGCGCGACACGCCCTCGCCATAGAGCACTTCGAACTCGGCTTCCTTGAAAGGCGGCGCCAGCTTGTTCTTGACCACCTTCACCCGGGTCTCGTTGCCGATGACCTCGTCGCCCTTCTTGATCGAGCC
>CALGAN010000066.1 GCA_937951875.1 uncultured Alkalilimnicola sp.
AGCAGGTTGGTCTGGTAAGCGATGTCGTCGATGATGCCGATCTTCTCGGCGATGGACTTCATCGCCTCGACGGTGCGTGCCACCGCCTCGCCGCCCTCGGTCGCTTCGCGCGCGGCCTGGGTGGCCATCTCGTCAGTGACCTTGGCGTTGTCGGTGTTCTGAGTGATCAACGCCGTCGTCCGCTCCAGCGTGGCCGAGGTCTCCTCCACCGACGCCGCCTGCTGCGAGGCCGACTGCGACAGGGTCTGGCTG
Organism: uncultured Alkalilimnicola sp.; assembly: GCA_937951875.1. Classification (GTDB taxonomy): domain Bacteria; phylum Pseudomonadota; class Gammaproteobacteria; order Nitrococcales; family AK92; genus JAAYIK01. Next base: position 253 of record CALGAN010000066.1, read on the forward strand.
GTCTGGGCGATTTCCTCCGACGCCTCGGACAGGGTAGCCGCGGCGGCGTGGATATCGCCGACCATGCTGGCCAGATTGCCCACCATCGTGTCCAGCGCGTGCATCAGCTCACCGAGCTCGTCGTGACGATCGCTGGCGATCCGGGTACACAAGTCGCCGGCGGAAACGACCTGGCAGATCCGCGCGATCTTCCGCAACGGCGCGATCACCCGACGGTGCAAGAACCACCAGGAGGCGACGACCAGCACCATGGCCGCCCCCATCACCCCGGTAATTAACGTGGCATCGTCCGCGTGCCCGGACACCATGCTCAGCGCCATGAGACCGAGCGCGCCGATGGCCGCCAGAATCAGGACACAGGCCGCCGACACCCGCACCGCGATGCTGGTATCGAGCAGGCGCTGGAGCAGGCCCCGCCAGCCGATCCGCATCACCCGGCCATGGCGAATGGCGTAGCCTTTGGCGCGACCTTCGCGGAACATCCGATAGATGCGGTCCGCCGCTTCCACCCGACGCCGGTCGGGCCGGCTGCGCAGCGACATGTAGCCGACCATGCGCCCCTGTTCCCAGATCGGGTGGACGCTGGCATCGACCCAGTAGAAGTCACCGTTCTTGCAGCGGTTCTTGACCAGACCCCGCCACGCCTTGCCGTTTCGCAGCGTTCGCCATAGGTCTTCGAACGCCTCCGGCGGCATGTCCGGGTGGCGGACGATGTTCTGATCGGCTCCGATCAGCTCCTCCGCGGAGAAACCGCTGACCTCTACGAAAGCCTGGTTGACGTAAGTGATCCGCCCGCTGAGGTCGGTCTTGGAGACGATCAGGTGATCGTCCCTAAGCAAACGCTCATTGTTGGTGATGGGCAGATTAAGGCGCACGACCACACACCCCGAAATCGTTCTTATCGTTCTGCAATCGTTCGGCTGGAAAGCGGCGCCGCATCGGGCCGCTAACCGTTGTCCGCGTCGCTGAGCTGCGCCAGCAGGGCCATTTCCTCGACCTCCAACACCTTGGCGATGTTGAGCAGGATCACGAAACGGCCCTGCACCTTGCCCATGCCGGCGATGAACTCGGTGCGCAACCGCGCGCCGAAGCTCGGCGGCGGCTCGATCTGCTCGGCGGGGATCTCCACCACCTCGCTCACCGCATCCACCATCACCCCCAGTTCCTGACGCTCCCCCTCGTCGCCGAGTTCGAGGATGACGATGCAGCTGCGCCGCCGCACCTCGCTCACCCCCCGACCGAAGCGCGCCGCCAGGTCGATCACCGGCACCACGCTGCCGCGCAGGTTGATCACACCCCGGACGAAGGCCGGCATCATCGGCACGGTGGTGACGTTGCCGTACTCGATGATCTCGCGCACCTGCAGGATTCCCACGGCGAACATTTCCTCGCCGAGGGTGAACGTCAGGTACTGCGCGCTCCCCCCGCTGTGCACCGGCCCTATCGCGAGCGACTGGCTCATCGCATCACCCCCCCGCTAGAAGCGGACGAACGAAGTCTCGTCCACCGCCGGCGCCGTTCTCACCGCCGGCTCTTTCGTCCTGGCGAGCACCAGTGCGTTTTCGGCGAGCTTGCCGCCGGCGCCGCCATCCTGGTGAGGCTGGGTAGCGGTGGTCACGCCGCCGTCCAGGCGGAAGAAGCTCATGAGCTCCTGCAGCTGCTCGGCCTGGGCGGACATCTCCTCGGCGGTCGCCGCCAGCTCCTCGGACGCCGAGGCGTTCTGCTGCGTGAGCTGATTGAGCTGCTCCACCGCGGC
>CALGAN010000067.1 GCA_937951875.1 uncultured Alkalilimnicola sp.
GAGCATCATCGCCGCCACGCTGGTGATCGGCTTGGTCATCGAGTAGATGCGAAAGATGGTGTCGGCGCCGATCGGCTTGCCGGCCTCGACGTCGCGCATGCCGGCGGTGTCGAAGAAGGCCGTCTGGCCGCGCCGTTCGATCAGCACGCTGACGCCGGGCAGGCGTTGGCGTTCGACCAGCGAATGCATCCAGGCGGAAATACGAGTCAGACGCGGAGCGCTCAGCCCCACGCGGTCGGGGGATACCAGATCGAACACCGTGTTCTTCCTCTCGAGCCGAAGACTGTCGGCTTTATGCCACAGCGCGGCGCAGCCATGCCAGTGCGCCGGCACCGGCGGCGCGGCCGGAGGCGAAGCAGGCGGTGAGCAGGTAGCCGCCGGTCGGTGCTTCCCAGTCGAGCATCTCGCCGGCGCAGAACACGCCGGGCAGGGTGCGCAGCATCAGCCGCTCGTCCAGCGCCTCGAAGCGCACGCCGCCGGCGCTGCTGATCGCCTCGTCCAGCGGGCGCGGCGCGGTCAGCCGCAGGGGCAGCGCCTTGATCAGGCCCGCCAGCCGCGGCGGATCGGCGAGCTCGGCGGCGCTGGCGACCTCCCGCAGCAGCGCCGCCTTGACGCCGGCGATGCCGGCCCGCCGCCGCAGGTGGCTGGCGAGCGAGTCCCCGCCGCGCGGCCGTGCCAGCTCCGCGGTCAGCCGTTCCAGGGATCGGCCGGGCGCCAAATCCAGGGTCAGCACGGCGGTGCCGGCCGCGGCGATGCTGTCGCGCAGCGGCGCCGACAGGGCGTAGATCAGGCTGCCTTCGACGCCGGTGGCGGTGACCACGAACTCGCCTTGGCGGCGGTGTTCGCGGCCCTCCAGGTCGGTATGGCTGGCGATCACCGCCTTGAACGGCTGGCCGGCGAAGCGCTCGCGGAAGTACGCGCTCCAGGGCAGGTCGAAGCCGCAGTTGGTCGGGCGCAGCGGCGCCACGTCCACGCCGCGCGCTCGCAGCAGCGGCACCCAGGCACCGTCCGAGCCGACCCGCGCCCAGCTGCCGCCACCCAGCGCCAGCACCACCGCGTCCGCCCGCACCCGCACTTCGCCTTGCGCGGCGGCGAAGCGCAGGGTGCCATCCTCGCTCCAGCCCAGCCAGCGGTGCCGCACGTGCAGCGCCACCCCGGCGCCGCGCAGCCGATGCAGCCAGGCCCGCAGCAGCGGCGCGGCCTTCATGGCGGTGGGGAAAACCCGGCCGGAGCTGCCGACGAAGGTGTCGATGCCCAGCTCGTGCACCCAGGCGCGCAGCCGGGGCGGGTCGAAGGCCTCGATCAGCGGCGCGAGCTGCGGCCGGCGGGCGCCGTAGCGGTCGAGGAAGTCCGGCAGCGGCTCGGAGTGGGTGATGTTCATGCCGCCGATGCCGGCCAGCAGGAACTTGCGTCCCAGCGACGGCATGGCGTCGTACAGCGCGACCCGGGCGCCGCCGGCGGCTAGCACCTCGGCGGCCATCAGCCCGGCCGGGCCGCCGCCGATCACCGCGGCGTCGGCGGAGTGGAGGGATGAGTCGGTCATGACGGTAGCGGACCCCCGATTGGGTGGGCGGCTAGTGTACGCGAACGGGGCTCTTATCGCGGGAGTCGGCATGAACGATAATACGCACCGCCTTCCGGCCGCGCCCGGCGCAAGAGCCCGCAGAGCAACTCCCGATGGACCACCCGACGCAAGACCGCGGCGGCGCCCGCAGCGCCACCGCCGCCACCGTGCTGGCGATCTTCACCACGATCTTCGCCAGCAATCTGCCGACCCCACTGTATGCCGTCTGGCAGCTGCAATGGCAGTTCTCCGATACCGTGCTGACCGCCGTGTTCGCGGTCTACGTGCTGGGGGTGATCGGCGCCCTGCCCACCATAGGCCCGCTGTCCGATCTGGTGGGGCGGCGTCAGGTCATGGTGCCGGGACTGCTGTTCATCGCCGCCGGCGGGGTCGCTTTCGCGCTGGCCGCCGGTCCGTACTGGCTGGCGCTGGGGCGGCTGCTCACCGGCATCGGTACCGGCGTGGTCACCGGCGCGGCCACCGCGGCGCTGGTGGAGCTCGATCCGAGCGGCAACCGCGCCCGCGCCGCCACCGTGTCCGCGCTCTGCCTGACCGCGGGCGCGACCACCGGGCCGGTGTTCAGCTCGGCGGCGCTGCGCTTCCTGCCTTGGCCGACGGTGTCGCCGTTCCTGGTGGTCTGCGCGCTGGCGCTGTTGGCCGTGGCGTTTCTGCTGCGGGTGCGGTGGCCGGCGCACGTCGGGCACCGCCAGGCCGGCTTCCAGCTGCGCTACTGGCGGCCGCAGCGGCTGTCGGTGCCGCGCGAGATCCGCGCCGGGTTCCTCTTCGCCGCCGGCGCGGTGGCGCTGGGCTGGTCGGCCGGCAGTCTCTACGGCGCCCTGGGGCCGTCGCTGGCGGTGGAACTGGTGGGAATCCAGGATCGGTCGCTGGCCGGGCTCTACGCCGCCGGCTTCCAGCTGGTCGGCGGTTTGGGGCAGTTGGCGCTGCGGCGCCGGTCGGCGCGGTTCATGCTGACGCTGGGGCCGGCGCTGCTGGCCGGCGGCATGCTGGTGTCGGTGCTGGGCATCGTGCTGGCGTCGCCGCCGCTGTTCACCGTCGGCACGGTGGTGACCGCGCTGGGCGGCGGCGCCACCTCGGTCGGCAGCGTGGCGGCGGTCAGCCTGGTCGCGCCGGAGTCGCGCCGCGCCGCGGTCATCTCGGCGTTCTACATCGCCGCCTACCTGAGCATGGCGTCTGTGGTACTGTCGGTGGGCGCCGCCAGCGACCTGATCGGCCTGAAATGGACCATGGTGCTGTTGAGCGTGGTGATCACCGCCGGCGCGGCGTTGCTGATCCGAGCCTGCCAGCGCGGCTTCGGCGCGCACGCGGGGCTCGGGCAAAGCGCCCGGCAGCCGGTTGACGCCTGATCTTTTCAACCACAATAGACCGAGGAGAGCATTCCATGTTGGCAATCGTCGCGAAGCTCAAGGCTCAGCCGGGCAAGGGTGCCGAATTGGCCGCGCGTATGGCGGAAATCGCCGTCAAAGTCCGCACCGAGCCGGGCAATCGCGCCTACGCGGTTCATCAGTCGGCGGCGGACGCGGATCTGGTGATGATTTACGAGCAGTACGTCGATCAGGACGCGCTGAACGCCCATCGCCAGCATATGAAGGAACTGGGTGTGGATTTGTCCGGGCTGCTGGCCGGTCGGCCCGAACTCGAGTTCTTCGAGCTGCGCGGCTAACAGGCGCCACGCAGCCGCGCCGCGGCTTCGAGTCGTCGGCTCCGGCGCCGCGCGGCCTGGGGAATGACCCAGGTCGCGCGGTGTGCCGAGCAAAACGAAATCTGGATAATTTCCTCAATCATTCCGATTTTCTAATAAAGCAGGCGAGGTCAGCGCGACTTAGATCCGCAACGGTATCGCTCGACCCGATCGCGGCATTATCAACGCATGACAGTCTCGAGAGGAGCGATGTCGCCTTTTAGCGTCGATCTCACGGAACGGATACTGGCCAGCGTCCCCATTGCCGTGGGTGTGCTCTCGGGCGAGGAATTGCGGGTCGTCTACGGCAATCGGAAGGCGGCGGCATTGTTCGGAATCGGCGCCGAGGCGATCGGCAGGCGCTTCGAGGACGTGTTCCCGCAGGTGCAGCAGTCCTTTCTGGCGCTGATCCGTCGGGTGCTGCGTAGCGGTGAGGCCGTGGCGCTGTCGACTTTCGAGAGCGTGACCCTGCCTTCTGGCACTACCGCGTACTTCGAGCTCGAACTGCAGCCGATCGATACCGACGGCGACGGCAGTGTCGACGCCGTGGTCGTGATGGTTCAGGACGTATCCAGCTACGTCGATCTGCGTCGCGAGGCGGAGCGACGCGCCCAGGAGGCCGAGGAGGCGCGGAAGGCGCTGGCGGAGAGCAAGGCGCGGCTGCGCCTGGCGATCCGGCCGGCGCCGATTTCGCTGTGCAACCGCGACCGTGAGCTGCGCCTGACCTGGCTGTGCAAGGGCGAAAGCGCCCAGACCCCGGCGTCGCTGCTCGGGTTGACGCCGGAAGACCTGTACCAGCCTGAGGAAGCCAGCGCGTTGCGGGAATTCTACCGGCCGGTGCTGGAGCGGGGCGAGACCGCCCATCGCCTGCTGCGTTTCACCGATCCCGACAACGGCTGCGATCGCTGGGTGGAGCTCTACGCCCAGCCGCTGCGTGACGACGGCGGCGAGGTGATCGGCACCAGCTGCGCGGGCTACGACGTCAGCGACCTGGTGCGCACCCGGGAGGCCCTGGCCGAGCGCGAGTCGCTGCTAGAGCTGGCGATGGCCACCGCCCGCATGGGCGAGTGGGAGTACGACCTGAAAACCCGGACGCTGCGGCATTCGCGCAATCTGGCGCGCCTGTACGAATTGCCGGAGAACGCCACCGAGACGCCGTTGCGGGATCTTCTGGCTAGGCTGCACCCCGACGACGTCGCCGGCTATTGCGCCGTCTTCCAGCAGGCGCTACGGGACGGCTCGCCCACGGTCTACGCCGAGGCCCGTACCGTGCTCGCCAGTGGCGAGGAGCGCTGGATCGCCAGCTACGGCTTGATCCAGCCCGCCGACGGCCGCCGGCCGCGGCGGATGTTCGGCGTGGCGCTGGACGTGACCGATCAGAAACGGGAAACGCGCCAGCTGGCTCAGCGCAACCACGAGCTGGAGCGTTTCGCCCAGCTGGTGGCGCACGATCTGCGCAGCCCCTTGATGACCGTGCAGGGGTTCGGCAGCCGGGTGCTGCGCTCGGCGCGGGAGCGACTGGCCGAGACCGAGTTGAGCTGGTTCGAGTCCATGCTCGGGGCCTGCCGGCAGATGGGCGAGATCATCGACGGTCTGCTCAATTTCGCGTTGGCGGCCCACGGCGAAACGCCGCATGTCCCGGTGGATCTGCAGCAAGTGGTGGCGCAGGTGCTGGAGCGGCTGGAGGGGACGATCAGCGCGGTGCGCGCCGAGGTCAATTGCGGCCCGCTGCCGCGGGTGCGCGGTCAGCCGGTGCTGCTGACCCAGGCGCTGCAGAACCTGATCAGCAACGCCCTCAAGTTCCACGCCGGCCGCGCGCCGCGGGTCGACATCAACGCTTGGCCGGACAAGGACGGCTGGGTGATCGAGGTGCGCGACAACGGCATCGGAATTCCCCCCGAGCATCAGCCGCAGCTGTTCGCGGCGTTCGCCCGCGCCCACGCCGATCGTGGCTATCCGGGGATCGGCCTGGGGCTGGCGTTCGTCAAGAGTGTGTTGGAGCGGCACGGCGGCCGCATCTGGGTGGAGTCGAAGGTCGGCGAGGGCGCCAGCTTCCGCTTCTGGCTGCCCGCCGCCGAGCCGGTTCAGGAGACGGCCAGCGAGCCGGTCAGCGACGCCCGCTGCGACAGCTCGATCCAGTTGCCGTCCGGGTCGCGCACGAAGGACACGCGCGCCGTCTGACCCATGGTCACCGGCGCGCGGCCTTCCCGAGCGCCGCCGGCCAGAGCGTCCTGGTGCTCACGGTCGACCTGGAACACCTGAATGGTGAAATAGCGGTAGCCGCTGCCCTGCAGCGCCGCATCGCTCGGCGCCGAGGCGTCCTGCTCCAGCAGCAGCACGCTGTCGCCGCACAGGAACGCCGGCTCGTCGCTATCAGGCAGCCGGTCCAGCCCCAGCGCTTCGCCGAAGAAGCGGCAGTGCGCGGCCAGGTCGCGCACTGCCAGCCGCAGGCCGATGCGATGCACCCCCAGGCTGCCCGGCGGCAGCAGGCAAACGGCGTTGCCGTCCGGATCGACCAGCCGCCGCGGCGCGCTCAGCCCGTCGCGCGCGATCAGCAGCTCGCGGTAGCCGCTGGGCTCGCAATCGGGCAGCGGATCGCGGGCGTGGTTGATCTTCAGCACCGAGCCGAGCAGCTCATGGCGATGCTGGCGCACGCCGCCGCCCAGGGGCAGCATGTGGTCGAAGGGCAGCCCGACCTCCTGCTGCCAGAAGGCCAGCATGGGTTCGAGCCGGTTGGTGAACAGTCCGATATCGATGCGTGGTTTTGCGAGTTTCATCGCCGAAGCAGAGCATTGTCGGGGCGGCGCTGTCAACGCGCCCTGTGCGCCGGCGCCGCGACCGGCTAACCTTAGGCGGTCTCGCCCACTGCCAGGAGTCGCGCGTGCGTACGCTCAAGCTGGATATCGTCTCCGACGTGGTCTGTCCATGGTGCGTAATCGGCTTCAAGCGGCTGCAGCTGGCGATGCGCGAACTGGCGGGCGAGCTGCGCTTCGAGCTGGACTGGCACCCGTTCGAGCTCAACCCGCACATGCCGCCGGAAGGCGAGGACGCCGCCGAGCACCTGATCCGCAAGTACGGCATGTCCGCCGAGCAGGTGCAGCAGAACGGCGAGCACATCGCCGCCATCGGCCGCCAGCTCGGCTTCACGTTCCGGATGGCGCCGGGGCGCAGGATCTACAACACCTTCGCCGCCCATCGCGTGCTGTATTGGGCCCGCGCCCAGGGCAGGCAGACCGAGCTGAGCTTGGCGCTGTTCCGCGCCTATTTCAGCGACGGCCTCAACCCATCCGACCCGGCGGTGCTGCGCCGGGAAGCGGAGGCGGTGGGGCTGGACGGCGAGGAGGTGAGCGCGATCGTCGCCGAGGACCGCTACGCCCAGGAGGTGCGGGCCGAGGAGGAGCGCTATACCTCGGCCGGCATCCATGCCGTGCCGGCCTACATCGTCGATGGCCAGTACCTGATCTCCGGCGCCCAGGAGCCGGCGACCTTCGTCAAGGCCTTCCGTCATATCGCCGAGTTGCGCTGAGGGTCGAGCATGCGACCGCCGTATGACATCGACCGAGCCAGCGCCGAGCTGGCTCAAGCCGATCCGCGGTTGGGCGAGCTGATCGCGCGGGTCGGCCCCTGCCGGCTAACGCTGCGCGACATGCACAGCCCTTTCCTGGGATTGCTGCGGGCGATCGTCTATCAGCAGCTCACCGGCAAGGCCGCCGCGACCATCTACGACCGGCTCTGCGGCTTGTTCGAGGGCGGCGAGCCTGAGCCGCGGGCGCTGCTCGCCCTGCCGCTGGAGCGGCTGCGGGCGGTCGGGTTATCGGGGGCGAAGGCCGCCGCGGCCTACGATCTGGCCGAGAAGACTCTCGCCGGCGTGGTGCCCCCGCGCGAGGCGCTGACGCGGATGGCGGACGAGGAGATCATCGAGCGGCTGGTGCAGGTGCGCGGCATCGGGCGTTGGACGGTGGAGATGCTGCTGATCTTCAACCTCGGTCGGGCCGACGTGCTGCCGGTCGGTGATCTGGGCGTGCGCCGGGGCGTGATGCGGATCTACCGGCTGGCCGCCATGCCGACCCCGACGGAGGTGCGCCGCTATGGCGAGCCTTGGGCGCCTTACCGCTCGGTGGCCAGCTGGTACCTGTGGCGGGCCGCCGAGCAGGCGTGACCGCGCGACTGGCGAGGAGGAGCCGCATGAGGAGGACTACCCCGGACAGCGACAAACTGGATCGCGTCGTCGCCGAGGCTCAGGCGAACCGCCTGCGGCGCGAGCGCGGTTACCGCGAGCAGGCGCTCAAGCTCTATCCCTGGGTTTGCGGCCGCTGCGGGCGCGAGTTCGACCGCAGCAACGTGCACGAACTCACCGTCCATCACCGCGACCACGATCACGACAACAACCCCCCTGATGGCTCCAACTGGGAGCTGCTTTGTCTCTACTGCCACGACTACGAGCACCAGAAATACGGCGAGGCGGTTCGCTACGGCGTGCCGGCCGACCAGGGCGGCAAGCGGCCCGCGGCCGGCTACAAGGCGTTCAGCGGCCTGGCCGAGCTGCTCAAGGCCAAGGGCGGGAAAGCGTAGCCGCCCCGGCGGAGCCGGGGTTTTGAATCGGCCGCCGCCGGCCAAAGATAAGGAAGTCAGGGTGAGCTGGTACGAGGTGCGCCGATGAACCGCACGATCGGCTTTGCACTGCTGTTGGCGGCCACTTCCGCGTTCGCGCAGCAGGCGGATCCGGGGGCGCAGCCTGCCGCCGAGTCCGCTGCCCCGACGGAAGGCGCAGCGCCCGATCAACAGGCCGAACAGCGGCCGGCGGACGACCAGTCGATCGTCGAGCGGCCCCAGGAGGCGCCGCCGACCGCGGATGACACCGCGCCCGGCGGCGATGTGCTGATGCGCGAGGAGGCGGGGGCGCTGGGCGATCGTTTCGGTCAGCTCGACGCCAACCAGGACGGCGTGATCACGCAGGAGGAGCGGGCCGCCGGCCAGGTCAGCTCCGCCGACCAGCTGTTGCAGGCGCCCGCCGGCGCCGTGCCCACTACTAGCGTGGCCGGGGGCGATACCGGTATCGCCACGCTCGGCCGGCAGGTGCCCAGCACCAGCGTTCCTGGCGGCGACGTCGGCAGACCGCCGAGCGCGGACGAGCCGTCGACCAGCATTCCCGGCGGCGATGTCGGGCGGGAGCGGTAAGGTCGGCTCCCGGCCGATCGCGAAAGCGGCATGATCGCCCCCATCTCGGTAGTGGATGGTCGCTGCCGTCGGCGAGGCTGGGCACGATCGGTCTCCACCTGTGGGCGGGCGGCCCTGACCGCATAAGGAGTGCGACATGTCACAGCAGGACTCTGCCGGGCCTTTCGAAAAGGGCCGCTACAAGGAGACGTGCGGCGCCTGCGGCGCGATCTTCGAGGTGATCGTCCTGGGCGGGCGTATGGCCAAGACCTCGCGGGAGGAGCGGGAGGATTACGCATGCCCGGAATGCGGGCACACCTACCATTGCCGGGGAACCGCGCCGCCCCGTGTGACCTTGCTGTCGGGGCGGACCGACGGCGGCACTTCGGTCAGCTGACCGCCGTTTTCAGCCACGCCCGCTCGATCGCGACCGTCACGCGCTCGTCAGCCAGCCAGACCTGGCCGTCCTGACTGGTGCAGCTCAAGCGCATGCTACGCTGGGCCAGGCCCGTCAGCGCCTGGACGCTGGGCGCCGGCAGGTTGACCACGGTCAGATTGTCCAAGCCAGCCAGACGGTCGCCGGTTTGCCGCCACCAGATCTCGGCGGCGCGTCCGGCGTAACTGTAGACGTACACGCGCCGTGCCCGGCCGCAGGCGCGGCGGATGGCTTTCTCGTCGGGTTGACCGACGTCTATCCATAGCTCGATCACTCCGGTCAGGTCCTTCTGCCACAGGGCCGGCTCGTCGTCGACGCACAATCCCCGCCCGAAGCTCAGGCGCTCGTGGGCGTGCAGCGCGAAAGCGAGCAGGCGCACCATCAGGCGCTCGTCGTTCTCGGAAGGATGGCGGGCCAGGGTCAGCGCGTGGCTGTGGTAGTACTGCCGATCCAGGTCGGCGATGGTCAGCTCGGCTTTGTAGATGGTCGATTTGAGGGCCATGGCGCTGTCCGTTGCCTCGGCGAGGTCCGCAGCATACACGCCGGCGGCGGGGCAAGAAAAAACCCGAGGCCGTCATCGGCCTCGGGTTTTCGCGATGCGGGCCCGGCGTCGAGCGCCGGGCGACTGGCTATCGCTTACCAGCGGGCGCCGCCGCGCGGGCCGGCCGGCTTGCGGTCTTCCGCTTCGTTGATGCGCAGGCTGCGGCCGCCGAGCTGCTTGCCGTTCAGGGCTTGGATGGCAGTGTCGGCATCCTGGGCGGCCATCTTCACGAAACCGAAGCCGCGGGGACGGCCGGTGTCGCGATCGGTCATCAGGCGCACCGACTCGACGTCGCCATAGGCGGCGAACAGGTCGCGGACCTCGTCTTCGGTGGCGGTGAAGGGCAGGTTGCCGACGTAAATGGACTTCATGTGCTCTAGTTCACTCGATAAGAATGGCGGTTCCGATCCGTTCGGATCGCCATATGGGTCATGTTGACGCACCCGGCATGCGCGCATCCGAAGAACGGCATGACCGGAAAGCGCCGGTGCGGTCGAAACCTGTCTTGTTCGGGAATCCGGAGGGCTTGAGGCGGAACCGCCTGGGACCGAGAGGGATTGCAGAAGTGGAAAGGAAACGAACCTGGGACGCACAATACGCCTTCGCGCCGGCGAATGCAACCGCCATGTCGCGGCGAGGCGCGTTGTCCCCTCCCGATCGCGGGAGGGGGATGCTCGACGGCGGTCGCTACAGCAGCGGCCGCACCGCCGCCGCGGCGGCGATCGCCTTGGCCTTGGCCTGCTCCAGATCGTCGCCCAGCGCCAGCGCCACGCCCATGCGGCGCTCGCCCTTCACCTCCGGCTTGCCGAACAGGCGCAGCTGGGTGTCCGGCGCCGCCAGGGCCTGATCGAGGCCGGCGAAGCGCACGCTCTGCGATTCGCCCTCGACCAGGATCACCGCCGAGGCGGCCGGACCGCGCTGACGGATGTTGGGGATCGGCAAGCCGAGGATGGCGCGGGCGTGCAGCGCGAACTCCGACAGATCCTGGGAGATGAGCGTGACCATGCCGGTGTCGTGCGGGCGTGGCGAGACCTCGCTGAAGTACACCGTATCGCCCTTGACGAAGCACTCCACGCCGAACAGGCCGTAGCCGCCCAGCGCTTCAGTGATGGCGCCGGCGATGCGCCGCGCCTCATGCAGGGCTGCCTCGGACATCGGCTGCGGCTGCCAGGATTCACGGTAGTCGCCGCGCTCCTGGCGGTGGCCGATCGGCGCGCAGAAGTGGGTGCCGTCCACCGCACGCACCGTCAGTAGGGTGATCTCGTAGTCGAACTCGACGAAGCCCTCGACGATGACCTTGCCGCCGCCGGCGCGGCCGCCTTCCTGGGCGTAGCGCCAGGCGCGCTCCAGTTCGTCGTCGCGGCGCACGATGCTCTGGCCCTTGCCCGAGGAGCTCATCACCGGCTTGACCACGCACGGCAGGCCCAGCTCGGCGACCGCGGCGCGGAACTCCTGCTCGTCGGCGGCGAAGCGGTAGGGCGAGGTCAGCAGCCCCAGCTCCTCGGCCGCCAGTCGGCGGATGCCTTCGCGGTTCATGGTCAGGTGAGCGGCACGAGCGGTGGGGATTACCCGGTAGCCTTCCGCCTCCAGCTCCAACAGGGTGGCGGTGGCGATGGCTTCGACCTCAGGCACGATCAGATCGGGCCGCTCCTGCTCGACCACCCGGCGCAGCGCTTGCGGGTCGAGCATCGAAATGACGTGCGCGCGGTGCGCGACCTGCATCGCCGGCGCGTTCGGGTAGCGATCCACCGCGATCACCTCCACGCCCAAGCGCTGCAGCTCGATCACCAGCTCCTTGCCCAGTTCGCCCGAGCCCAGCAACAAGACCTTGCGGGCGGTCGGGGACAGCGGCGTTCCGATCGTGACCATGGTCGTCTCCTGAATGGTTCGGCTATCAATTCTAGCCCGGATGCGGCGCGCGCCGCGCCGTGTTCACGGGCCCGCGCGCTCGCCCAGGTAGAGGTTGACCGAACGGAACTCGTCGAATTCGTCGAGATCGGGCCAGGTGCTGCTGCGTGCCCGGTCGATCCAGCGATAGCCGGCGACGCTGAAGTCCTTCACCCGCGAATCGGCCACCAGCACCCGCGGCGCGCGCCGTAGGAAGCGCGGCAGCCAGTCCAGGTTGGCGCGGTCGTAGAGCACGTCGGCCACCAGGATCAGGTCGACCTCGGCATCGACCTGGTGGTAATCGGCCGCCAGTTCCACCGTCACGTCGTTGAGCGCGGCGTTATGGCGAGTGGCCAGCAGCGCGTCGGGGTCGAGGTCGCAGGCGATCACGCGCGCGGCGCCGGCCCTGGCGGCGGCGATGGCCGCCACACCCGAGCCGCAGCCGAAGTCGAGCACGATGCGCCCGCGCACCAGTTCCGGCCGGTCCAGCAGATGGCGCGCCAGCACTTGGCCGCTCGCCCAGCAGAACGCCCAGTAGGCGGGATACTCCAGTACCGCGCTGACCTCCTCGGGAGTGAGCGCGGCGTTGGAGAAGTCGGCGTTGAGCAGATACAGCTCCAGCTCCGGCACGTCCGGCAGGCGCGTTCTTTCGGCGCGCGCGGCGCGCAGCACGCGGCGCAGGCGGGCGGTGAGCTCGGGATGGCAGTCGGTCGGCGGGGAAACGGTGGCGTTATTCATGGCCGGCGCATGATAGCGCAGCGCCGTCCGACGCAAGCAACCGGGAAGCGGGCCCGGGCCACGGCAGCCGCGACCCGGGCCAGGACGTCATTGGATGGTCTTGACGACCTCGTTGGAGTATCCGCTGCGCTGGCCGTTGCCGTCCTCGGCCTGCACCGCGAAGTACCAGGAAGCGGTGCCGAGATCCCCCACCGTATAGGTGCAGGTCATGATCTCGCCGCAGCTGTCCTGCACGCCGGAGGCGACGCAGCTGACCTTGCCGGCCTCGACGTTGACGCTGCCGTCGTACACGCCGGAAGCCAGGCCGTAGCTGATCACATAGGACGTCACGTCGCCGAGGCAGGTGCCGTCGGTGCGCGTGTTCGGCGCCTCCCAGATGAGCGTGGCGGACCGCTCCGCCGGCAGATCGGGCTGCCCCGGCTTCTGCGGCGGTCGCTGCGGATTCGGGTTGGAGCCGGTGCCCGGATTGGGTGTAGGCGCCGGATCGTTCGGCAGCCCGACCGGCGGGTTGTTGCCGACCGTACCGGTATCGTCGCCGCTGCCGCCACCACCGCCGCCGCAGGCCGAAAGGACCGCGCTCAGGGAGAGCGCCACCAAGACGTTACGCAGACTCGCTTTCACCATGTACCGTTCGTTCTTGCTGTCCGGTATCCCATCCGGTGTTCAAGCTGAAAGTCCCGGGCGCAGGGGTCGCACTACGGCCTCCTTCCGCACGCGGCCTGTCGGACCGCCCGGGTAAGTGAGCATCACGGTAGGGAGGGGAGGGGCGCGGAACTGCGCGCCGCTTCACCATTCGGCGCACTGTCTACGATAGGCGACGCCGTTTTGCGCGGTCGGTCGGGCAGGGTTGCGATCGGGGTCTCGTACCGGCCGGAACAGGGTCACGCTCGCGGCGCCCGCCGTCAGCGGCGGGCGCCGTCGCCGGGCGGTCAGCTGGCCCGCTGCCCTTCCTGGACGTTCGCCGCCGCCGTCGGGCGGGAGAAGCGGCGGATGCGGTTAGTCAGATAGACGCCCACGCTGAGCCCCGCGCAGGTGAAGCCGAAGGCGGCGCGGAAATCGCCGGTCCATTCGATCAGCCAGCCGGCCACGGCCGGGCCGATCAGCTGACCGCCGGCGAAGAACAGCGTGACGAAGCTGAAGGCGATCGGCACGTAGCGCGGCGCCACCTGCTCGGTGCCGGCCGCCTGGATCATGGTGAACATGCCGCTCACCGAGCAGCCCATGAGCAGATAGTGCAGCACGAAAGCCGGCAGGGACTGGGTGAGCAGCGGCAGCGCCACGCCGATGGTGACCAGGCTCATGGCCAGCATCAAGGCGCTGCCGCGGCCGATCCGGTCGGACAGCAGGCCCCACAGCGGACCGGCGCCGATCGACATGAGGCCGGTTAGGGCCACCAGCCGGCCGGCGATGGCGGCCGGGTGGCCGCTCTCGATCATGAAGCTCACCATGAACACGCCCTGGATGATGTAGCTCAGACCGACGATGCCGTAGACCGCGCCGACGGTGATCAACCGGGGATTGCGGTAGATGGCCCATTTTTCCGCGGCGCTCGGCCGCTGGCCCGGCGCGCTCGAAGTTTGCGGCGGGTTGCGCACGAACACCACCACCATGGTCCACACCAGCGCCGCGGTGGCGGCGAACACCGCCCAGGTCGCGCGCCAGCCGCTGCCGCCGAACAGGCCGTTGAGCCAGGGCACCAGCAGGCCGCTGGTGAGCATCCCCAGGCCCACGCCGCTGGACAGGAAGCCGATCACCAGGCCGCGCCGGGTCGGGAACCAGGTGGCGAGCAGCGACACCATCGGCGCGTAGCTGAAGGCGGTGCCGACGCCGAGCAGCGCCATGAACAGCATGGCCGACAGATAGCCGGTGCTCAGCGCCAGCCCCACGAAGCCGAGGCCCACCGCGCCGACGCCCAGCATCACCGTGTTGCGCGGGCCGATGCGCGCGGCGCTCATGCCGCCGAGCAGCACGCAGCTGACGTAGCCGATGGCGGTGATGGTGCCGAGCAGCCCGGCCTGCCGATAGTCGAGTCCGAGATCCTGGCGCATGGCCGGCAGGATCAGCCCGTAGGCGAGGCGGGCGAACACGATCACCGTCAAGGTGACCAGCATGCCGGTCAGGACCATGAGGCCGTTGCGAATCGCCGTAGTCCGCCCCGTCATCGGTGAACCTCTCGGCGTTGGTGAAACACAGGATTCAAAGCTCTCTCCTCCGTCTTCCTTGGGCGGGGAGAGCCCGGCGTCCCGGGGCCCCGCCTGGGCGCACAGTTTTTCATGTTTTCACTATTTATTAGTAGTGGTAAGTATTCCCGGCCGGTCCAGGCGGCGGAGCCCGCAATGGAGGGTTGCGCCGGGCCGAGAGATGGTCTAATAACTGCACAAAAAATAATGAAATTATCGAGGGGGAAACATGGTGTTCATGCCTTGGAGCGAGGAATACCGAATAGGCATTGCCGCCATCGACGAGCAGCATCGTTGGCTGGTGGACAATACCAACCGCCTGCACGACGAACTCACCAAACCCGATCCTGACCGCGCCAGCATCGGCGAGATCCTCGAAGGCCTGGTCGACTACGCCTTCAATCACTTCATCGTCGAGGAAGAGCTGTTCAAGCGCTTCGACTATCCGGACGAGCAGGCGCACCTGGCCGAGCACAACGGCTTCACCACCAAAGCCACCGAGTTGCTGGAGCGGTTCGAGAACGGCGAATCGGTGTCGACCCAGGCGCTGGAGTTTTTAAAGAACTGGCTGATTCATCACATTCTCGAGGTGGACAAGGCCTACGTACCTTTCATGCGCGAGAAAGGCATCGTATGAGCGGCCTCGGCACGATCGAGACTCGCGGCCATTCCGGTCGGAACCCGACCGGGGGCAGCTCCTGACGCTATATTCTTCGCTCACGGCCAGGACGGCGCACGCGCTTTTCCCGCCGTGAGCGTTTCCGGACTTTACCCGCCCCGCGATGGTGTAAGCGCCATCCCCATCGCGCCCACCGGCGCGTCTACTTCCCGTCATCGGCGGAAAGCCGCGGGACCGTGATCGGCCCATGCCGTTACCGTGTTCTAGGGTGGCTCCGCGCCGGTGCGCGGGCGGTGCGAAATTTTTTCGTCCGCTAGGCGAAAAAGGGTAGCGGCGACCCCAAGACTTCGAGTACTACTAAGGGATGCGGGCTGACGTTAGCGTTAGCGTCAGCATCCGCAGGAGCGGCCACCAAAGGCCGCCAACTATAAAAGCTAGGAGGAGACCTCAAACGATGACCAACAAGCCCGTCATCAAACGGCTGGCCGTGTCCGCGCTCGCCGCTGCTGCGTCGCTGATGGCTGTCGGCGCGCAGGCTCAAGACACCATCAAGATCGCCTACATCGAACCGCTGTCCGGTCCGTTCGCCAACGTCGGCGACGCCGGTCTGAAGCATTTCCGCTACATGGCCGATCGCATCAACGCCAGCGGCGGGGTGCTCGGCAAGAAGATCGAAATCGTGCCCTTCGACAACAAGGGCAGCCCGCAGGAATCGCTGGTGGTGCTGCGCCAGGTGATCGACCAGGGCATCAACTACATCACCCAGGGTAACGGCTCGCACGTGGCGCACGCCCTGGTGGATGCCGTCGACAAGCACAACAGCCGCAACCGCGACAACCGCGTGCTGTATCTCAACTACGCGGCGGTCGATCCCGAGCTGACCAATAACAAGTGCAGCTTCTGGCACTTCCGCTTCGACGCCAACGCCGAGATGAAGCTCGCTGCCATCACCGACTACATGGTGCAGCAGGAGAACATCAAGAACGTCTACCTGATCAACATGGACTACGCCCATGGCCATCAGGTGTCGAGCATCACCAAGCGGATGCTGGCCGAGAAGAAGCCGGACATTAAGATCGCCGGCGACGTGTTCCACCCGATCGGCAAGGTCAAGGACTTCTCGCCGTACGTCATGCAGATCAAGGCCTCGGGCGCCGAGACCGTGGTCACCGGCAACTGGGGCAACGACCTGTCGCTGCTGGTCAAGGCCGGCTCCGACGCGGGTCTGAAAGTGGCCTACCACAGCTTCTACGCCGGCGGCCTGGGCACGCCGAGCGCGATCGGCGCGGCCGGTGAGGGCCTGGTGCACCAGATCACCGAGTGGCACCTCGACCTGCCGACCGAGAAGAACCTGCCGGAGATGGAGGACTTCGCCCAGGTCTACGCGCAGAAGTACGACAAGCTGGGCTGGTACTACGGCCGGATCAAGACCCAGATGGAGATGCTGGTGGAGGCCATGAAGAAGGCCAATTCCACCGATCCGCTCAAGGTCGCTCTGGCCCTGGAGAGCATGGAGTACCAGACGCCGTTCGGCCCGGCGATCATGCGCAAGGATGACCACCAGCTGTTGCAGACGCTGTTCATTTCCAAGTTCACCAAGGACGCGAAGCACGACGTCGAGAACACCGGCTTGGGTTTCGTGACCGTGGCCGAGATCCCCGCAGAAAAGACGGCGCTACCCACCACCTGCAACATGAAACGGCCGCAATAGCGCGCCGTTGAGCGAGACGACACCGCCCGCGGAACCGGTTGCGGCTTACGGATAACGCGCCGACGCCGGACCCCGGGCGGGGTCGGTTGACTGGCCTTTGTGGTTTAGGCCTTGCGGGGAGCGCATTTCGCATGCTCGAACTTATTACATTTTCAATAATAAACGGCGTCCTGTACGGCATGCTGTTGTTCATGCTGTCCAGCGGATTGACGCTTATTTTCAGCATGATGGGCGTGCTCAATTTCGCGCACGCCAGCTTCTATATGCTGGGGGCGTATTTCGCTTACCAGATCAGTACCTTTATCGGCTTCTGGCCGGCTCTATTCCTGGCGCCGCTCGGGGTGGCGGTGCTCGGCGCGCTGGTCGAGCGTTACGGCCTGAGGCACGTGCACAAGCACGGCCACGTGGCCGAGCTGCTGTTCACCTTCGGTCTGGTGTACGTGATCGAAGAGCTGGTGCACATGATCTGGGGGCGTATGCCGGTGGATTACCGGATACCCGACGCCCTCAATTTCACGTTGTTCACCTTGTTCAACACCAGCTTCCCGGCCTACCGCGGCTTCATGCTGTTGGTGGCGCTGGTGATGTTCGCCAGCATCTATCTGATCCTGCGCAAGACCCGCATCGGCATGATCGTGCAGGCCTCGCTGTCCTATCCGGAAATGGTGGGCGCGCTGGGCCATAACGTGCCGCGGGTGTTCATGGGCGTGTTCGCCTTCGGTACCGGCCTGGCCGGTCTGGCGGGCGTGATCGCCGGCAATTACTTCATCACCGAGCCGGGCATGGCCTGGGCGATGGGCCCGATCGTGTTCGTGGTGGTGGTGTTCGGCGGACTCGGTTCGCTGCCGGGCGCGCTGATCGGCTCGCTGATCATCGGCATCGTGCAGACCGTCTCGGTGGCGATGCCGTACTCCCTGGCCGATGCCTTGCGCGCCTTCGGCGTCGAGCTGACCCGCGAGGCAGCCCTGGCCGACCTGTGGTTCCTCGAACTCTCGCGGGTTGCGCCCATCCTGCCGTATCTGCTGCTGGTGCTGATGCTGATCTTCCGGCCGCGTGGACTGATGGGGACTCGTGAATCATGAAACAGCAGTTCGTCAACAATGCGGCCTCGAGCGTGCCGCGAGTTCGCTTCGGTTCTTGGGGCGGCTATCTGCCTTGGATCATTGCCATCATCGTGGTGGCGGTCCTGCCGCTGATTCTCAAGTCCAGCCATTCGGTGTCGATGCTCAGCCAGATGGGCATCGCCATCGTGTTCGCGCTGTCCTACAACATGCTGCTCGGCCAAGGCGGCATGCTGTCGTTCGGTCATGCGGTGTACTTCGGCCTGGGCGGTTTCTTCGCCATCCATGCCTTGAACATGGTCGGCGACGGGAGGCTGAGCATTCCGCTGGAGCTGATCCCGCTGGTCGGCGCGCTGGGCGGCCTGCTGTTCGCCATTCCGTTCGGCTGGGTTTCCACCAAGCGCTCCGGCACCAGCTTCGCCATGATCTCGCTCGGCCTGGGCGAGCTGGTGGCGGCCAGTTCGCTGATGTTCACCGGCTTCTTCGGTGGTGAGGGCGGTATCTCGGGTAACCGGGTCACCGACATCACGCTGTTGCCCTACAGCTACGGTCCGGCGATCGAGGTGTACTACCTGATCGCGGCCTGGGCGGTGATCAGCGCGGCGCTGATGTATCTGCTCACGCAGACGCCGCTCGGGCGGATGGCCAACGCGGTACGCGACAACCCGGAGCGGGCCGAGTTCGTCGGCTATAACCCGCGGCTGGTGCGCTTCTTCCAGTTCTCGCTGGCGGGCCTGTTCGCCGGCGTGGCCGGCGGCTTGTACGCCATCAGCTATGAGCTGCTGACCGCCGAGAACCTGGGCGCGGTCGCTTCCGGCACGGTGCTGCTCGCTACCTTCATCGGCGGCGTCGGCTACTTCTTCGGGCCGATCCTGGGCGCGATGCTGATCACCTATCTGCAGACCACCCTCAGCACCTTCAGCGAGGCGTGGATCCTGTATTTCGGTCTGATCTTCGTGTTCATCGTCATGTTCGCCCCGCAAGGGCTGGCCGGCATCATCATGTTGCACCGGCCGGCCTGGAAGGCCGGCCTCATGTCGCGCCTGCTGCCGTCGTACGCGCTGGCGGTAATCCCCGTGCTGCTGTTCCTGGGCGGCGTGGTCGCGCTGATCGAGATGGGCTACCACTTCCGCACTAACTACGATCCCAGCGAGCCGATGGGGTTGTTCGGCATGAAGGTGGTGGTCACGCAGGTCATGCCTTGGATCGTGGCGGTAGCGGTGACCCTGGTCGGCGCCGTGCTCTGTCGCCTGAGCTTCCGTCGCATTAACGCGGCCTGGGCCGATGTCGATGCGATTCTCGCGGGGGAAAAACGATGACCGCTATTGCGCTGAAACTGACCGACGTCAACAAGAGCTTCGGCGCGGCCCACATCATCCGCGGGGTCAACCTGGAGATCCGCAAGGGTGAGCGCCACGCCATCATCGGCCCCAACGGGGCCGGCAAGTCGACGCTGTTCAACCTGATCAGCGGCCGCTTCGGCCTGAGCTCCGGGACCATCGAGCTGCACGGCAAGCCCATCAACGGCTTGCCGGCCTACGAGATCAACCGCCTGGGTCTGAGCCGCAGCTTCCAGGTCACCAACCTGTTCCATCGGATGACGGTGATCGAGAACCTGCGTTGCGCCCTGCTGTGGTCGATGGGCTACCGCTACTCGTTCTGGCACCTGGTGCCGCGGCAGAAGCGGCTGAACGAGGAAGCCGAGCGGCTGCTGGAGAAGATCCGGCTCACCGCCCGGCGCGACGTGCCGGCCAGCCTGCTGTCCTACGCCGAGCAGCGGGCGCTGGAGATCGGCGCCACCATCGCCGGCGGCGCCGACGTGATCCTGCTCGACGAGCCCACCGCCGGCATGAGCGCCACCGAGACCGAACAGGCGGTGGAGCTCATCCGCGAGGTCACCGAGGACAAGACGCTGGTGATGGTCGAACACGACATGAGCGTGGTGTTCGGCCTGGCCGACCGGGTGTCGGTGCTGGTCTACGGTCAGATCCTCGCCACCGACACGCCCGAGGGCATTCGCAACAACCGGGCCGTGCAAGAGGCCTATCTCGGGACCACGGAGGCGGCGTGATGCTGGAAGTACAGAACCTGCATGCCTACTACGGCAAGAGCCACATCCTGCAGGGCGTGGACATGTACGTCCGCGAGGGCGAGATCGTCAGCCTCCTGGGCCGCAACGGCGTGGGCCGCTCGACCACCTGCAAGGCCATCATGGGTCTGGTGCCGCCGCACGGCACGGTGCGTTATAAGGGCCAGGACATCGCTGGCTTGCCGCCCTACAAGATCGCCCACCTCGGGCTCGGTTACGTGCCCGAGGACCGGCAGATCTTCCCCGGCCTGACCGTGCGCCAGAACCTGGAGCTCGGTCAGAAGCGCAAGGGCGTGAGCGGGCGCTGGACCATCGAGGACGCCTACCAGCTGTTCCCGCGCCTGCGGGAGCGGGCCGACACCCCGGCCGAGGTGCTGTCCGGCGGCGAGCAGCAGATGCTCACCATGTGCCGCACCCTGATGGGCGACCCGGATCTGATCATGATCGACGAGCCCACCGAAGGCGTGGCGCCGAAGATCGTCGAGCAGATGGGCGCGTTCTTCCAGGAGGTGGCCCAGCGCGGCGTGTCGATCCTGCTCATCGAGCAGAAGCTGGCGATCGCGCTGCGGATCTCGCAGCGCGTGTACGTCATGGGCCATGGCCGGATCGTGTTCGAGGGCACGCCCGAGGACCTGCAGAGCAACGAAACGGTCCGCAAGGAGTGGCTCGAGGTCTAGCCATCCATCCCGGCCGGCGCCGCGGCGCCGGCCGGTTCACCGAAAAATAACCATCAAGCGTTACCCGCGTGGGGCGGCACGTTCGCTCCCGGCGATCCAGGCCGTTCGCTGCGCGGGGCCAGGAGAGAGCCGAACGAGATGAACGCTGAACCCAATGTCTTGTGGACTCCCAATCCGGAGCGCATCGCCAACAGCCGCATCCGGCACTACATGGATTGGTTGGAGCGGGAGAAGGGTCTGCGCTTCGACCATTACAACGCGCTGTGGCAGTGGTCGGTGGACCGCCTCGAGGACTTCTGGGAGTCGATCTGGCAGTACTTCGACATCCGTCACTCCGCGCCCTACCAGCGGGTGCTGGACGGCTACCGGATGCCCGGCGCCAAATGGTTCGAGGGCAGCCGGCTCAATCTGGCGGAGCAGATGTTCCGCTTCCACCAGGACCAGCCGGACCGTCCAGCGATCATCGCCCGCTCCGAAGTGCGGCCGCTGACCACCCTGAGCTGGGGCGAGCTGCGCCGGCAGGTGGCGTCGTTCGCGCACGCGCTGCGGTCGATGGGGGTGGGGCCGGGCGACCGAGTGGTGGCCTATCTGCCCAACATTCCCGAGACCGTCGTGGCGTTCTTCGCCTGCGCCAGCATCGGCGCGATTTGGTCGAGCTGCTCGCCCGACATGGGCAGCCGCAGCGTGCTCGACCGCTTCCGCCAGATCGACCCGAAGGTGATGCTGGCGGTCGACGGCTACCGCTACGGCGGCAAGGACTTCGACCGGCGTGAGGTGGTGGAGGGCATTCGCCAGGCGCTGCCGACCCTGGAACACCTGGTGCTGCTGCCGTACCTCGATCCGCAAGCCACGCTGCCCGGCGCGCGGCGCTGGGACGAGATGCTCGGCCATGAGGCCGAGATGCGCTTCGAGCAGGTGCCGTTCGACCATCCGCTGTGGGTGGTGTACTCCTCCGGCACCACCGGTCTGCCCAAGCCCATTGTCCACGGCCACGGCGGCGCGCTGCTGGAGTCGGTCAAGAACAACGCGCTGCATCTGGACCTGGGGCCGGACGACCATTTCATGTGGTTCACCACCACCGGCTGGATCATGTGGAACGGCCAGATCGGCGGCCTGCTGGTCGGCGCCACCATCTGCCTGTACGACGGCAACCCTGGCTATCCGGATCTCGGCACGCTCTGGCGTTTCGCCGAGGAGAGCGGCATCACCGTGTTCGGCGCCGGCGCCGCCTATTACGGCAACTGCAAGAAGGCCGAGATCGAGCCGGCCAAGATCGCCGACGTCAGCCGCATCCGCACGGTCGGTTCGACCGGCTCGCCGCTGGCGGAGGAGAGCTACGTCTGGATCCAGCAGCAGCTCGGCGACGTGCTGATCGCCTGCATCAGCGGCGGCACCGACGTGGCCGCCAACTTCGTCTGCTCCTGCCCGCTGCTGCCGGTGATCGCCGGCGAGATGCAGTGCCGGGCGCTGGGCGTGGCGGTGTACGCGTTCGACGAGGAAGGGCGGCCGCTGGAGGACGAGGTTGGCGAGCTGGTGGTGACCAAACCGATGCCGTCGATGCCGCTGTACTTCTGGAACGACCACGACGGCAAGCGCTACCGCGAGAGCTACTTCGAGATGTATCCGGGGCTGTGGCGCCACGGCGACTGGCTGCGCATCACCCCGCGCGGCGGCGCGATCATCTACGGCCGCTCCGACACCACCATCAACCGCCACGGCGTGCGCATGGGCACCAGCGAGATCTACCGGGTGGTGGAGGAGTTCCCCGAGGTGCTCGACAGCCTGGTGGTGGACCTGGAGTTCCTGGGGCGGGAGTCGTACATGCCGCTGTTCGTGGTGCTGCGCGAGGGCGTGACGCTGGATCAGGGGCTGATCGACCGCATCTGCGACGCTATTCGCAAGAACCTCTCGGCCCGCCACGTGCCGAACGAGGTGATCGCGGTGCCGGACATCCCGCGCACCCTCACCGGCAAGAAGATGGAGCTGCCGGTGAAGAAGCTGCTGCTGGGCATGTCGCTGGAGAAGGTCGCCAACCCCGACGCCATGGCCAATCCGGCGAGCCTCGACTTCTTCATCGAGTTCGCCCGCCAGCGCGAGGCCGCGACCGCGGCCGGCTGAGGCAGCACGGGTGCGCCGCCCGGCCGCGAATCCGGTCGCGAATGATAAGCGGCGCTTCGCGGTTCGTTTGTTCCCCTCTCCCCCGCGAGGGGAGAGGGGGGTAAAGAAGACGCCGGTGCCGCCTGACTTCGATACTTGGTCGGTTCCATAGGGCGCATTGCGTTTCCGGAACCGCTTGAGCGGACGCCCAGTAAGAACTGGATGCCCGCTTGCGCGGGCATGACGACACCAGCCCGTACGCCTGGCTGCCCGTGCATGGGCATGACGACCGACAGCGCTGTCCGGGATGTGTGCGTACGCGGGCCTACGAGGGGGGACGGAACTCAAGTCCGCGCTGCGATAAGGGCGGCGCAGCGCGCCGCCCCGTGCCGCCGCGGGAGGGCGGGTTCAGGCCGTCGGCGCTTTGGCCTGATAGCGGTCGCGCAGTTCGCGCTTGAGCACCTTGCCGATGGCGCTACGCGGCAGCTCGTCGATCGGCTCGACCGCCGCCAGGCGCTGAGTCTTGCCCAGGCGCTCGTTGGCGAAGGTCAGCACGTCCTCGGGGCCGGCGCCGGCGTCCGGGCGGAACACCACGAACGCCACCGGGGTCTCGCCCCAGCGCTGCGAGGGCACGCCCACCACCGACACGTCGGCCACCGCCGGGTGCTGGCGCACCACCGCTTCCAGATCGCTCGGGTAGATGTTGAACCCGCCCGAGATGATCATGTCCTTCTTGCGGTCGAGCAGCACCAGGAAGCCGTCCTCGTCGAAGCGGCCGATGTCGCCGGTGCGGATGAAGCGCTTGCCCTCCGGCGAGTACCACTCGGCCTCGGCGGTCTTCTGCGGCTGCTTGTGGTAGCCGATCATGATGCCGGGCGAGCTGCCCACCACCTCGCCGATCGCGCCGCGCGGCAGCTCCTTGCCATCGTCGTCGATGATGCGGATGTCGTGACCCGGCGCCGGCTTGCCCACGGTGTGCAGCTTGTCCGGGTACTCGTGCGCGGCGAGGATGCAAGTGCCGCCGCCCTCGGTCATGCCGTACACCTCGATCAGCCCGCCCGGCCAGCGTTTGAGCACCTCGGCCTTGAGCTTGGCCGGGAACGGCGCGCTGGTGCAGAACTTGAACTGGAACGCGCTGAGGTCGTAGCGATCGAACTCGGGGAAGTCCATCAGCCGCTGGTATTGCACCGGCACCAGGATGGTGTGGGTCACCTTGTGGCGCTGCGCCAGCTCCAGATAGCCGCGCACGTCGAACTTCGCCATCAGCACCACCGCCGCGCCCATTGCCATGCTCTGGAAGAAGGTGACCAGCGTGGTGTTGGAGTACAGCGGGGTCGACAGCAGAGTCACCGCGCCCGGGCCGAAGGCGTTGTTGGCGCCGCGCCGCACGTGCATCCAGCGCATGGCGTGGGGCTGGACGATGCCCTTGGGGGTACCGGTAGTGCCGGAGGAGTAGATGATGTTGAACGGCCACTCCGGCCGGATCTCCACCGGCTCCGGCCGGGTGCCGGCCGGCACCAGCCAGGCGCTGAAGGCCTCGCCAGCGTCACTGTCGTCCAACGCCACCCAGGGGCAGGCGATGCGCGCGCGCACCGCCGCGAGCGCCTTGGCGACCGCGCCGTCCACGAAGAACAGCCGGGCGTCGGCGTCGTTGGCCATGGTCGCCAGGCTATCGGCGGTGGCCGACGGCGGCAGCGGCGCCACCACCACGCCAGCGCGCAGGGCGCCGAGGTAGACCGCCGCGTACTCGATCGAGCTGGCGGCGCAGATGGCGATGGCATCACCGGGCTTGAGCCCGGCGCGCTGCAGGGTGGCGGCGATGCGGTCCATGAGCGCGTCCAGCGCGCCGTAGCTGAGCGAGCGGCTGTCCTGCAGCAGGGCGGGCGCGTCCGGCAGCGCCCGGGCGGTGGCGCGGATCATGTCCGGAACGGCCGCGAACGGCCGTTCCAGGAACTCCGCGACGGGGAGGGCGGAAGCGCTCATCACTCGAACTCCCGCTCCTGCCACCACGGATAGAAATCCGGCAGGTCGCGGCTCGGACGCATGGAGAAGCGCGCCGGGCGCTTTTCCAGGAACGCCATAACGCCTTCCTTAACGTCCGCCGACTTGCCCATGTAGGCGATGGTGCGCGAGTCGATCTTGTGGGCTTCCATCGGGTGGTCGGCGCCCAGCATCCGCCACATCAGCTGGCGGTTGAGGGTGGTGGACACCGCCGAAGTGTTGTCGGCGATCTCGCGGGCCAGCGCGTAGGCCGCCGGCAGCAGCTCGTCCGGCTCGTGGATGCTGCGGATCAGGCCGCCGCGCAGCGCTTCCTCGGCGCTGAACACGCGACCGGTGTACACCCACTCGGCGGCTTGCTGCACGCCCACCAGGCGCGGCAGGAACCAGCTGGAGCAGGCCTCCATGGTGATGCCGCGGCGGGCGAACACGAAGCCGAACTTGGCCTGGGTGGAGGCGAGGCGGATGTCCATCG
Source organism: uncultured Alkalilimnicola sp. (assembly GCA_937951875.1). GTDB lineage: Bacteria > Pseudomonadota > Gammaproteobacteria > Nitrococcales > AK92 > JAAYIK01. Next base: position 24,930 of record CALGAN010000067.1, read on the forward strand.
GCAACGTCATGGTGACGCCGACGCCCACCGCGGCGCCGTTGAAGGCGGCGATCACCGGCTTCTTGCAGTCGTAGATGCGCAGCGACACGGTGCCGCCGCCGTCGCGCAGATTCTGGTCGAGGTCCGGATCCTTGCGCTTGTCGCGGTTGAAGGTGTCGCCGCCCTTCTCGAGGTCGGCGCCGGCGCAGAACGCCTTGCCGGCGCCGGTGACGACGATCACCCGGACCTCGTCATCGGCGTCGGCGCGGTCGAAAGCCTCGATGAGTTCGCGGCGCATGGTGCCGTTGAAGGCGTTCATGCGCTCGGGGCGGTTGAGGGTGAGGGTGAGGATCTGGTCCTTGACCTCGTATTGCAGGGTCTCAAAGCTCATCGCGGCTCCTCCGAGTTTGTTGCTTGATATGCGATCCGCACGCCCGGGATCGAACGTCGAAGTATAGCCGGCTATCGACCCTGCACGGCTAGTGCCGCTTCAGCGTTTGCCGAGCGAGCAGGTGTTGAAGCCGAACAGCGTGTACAGCGGACAGTTGCCGATCAGGCCGGTGACCAGCGGTACCAGGCCGATCCAGCCCCAGGGCGTTTGCGGCCCGAAGAACACCAGGCTCAGCAGGACGAGTCCGAGCACGACGCGGATGATGCGATCGATGGTTCCGGCGTTACGAGTCATGGAAACACTCCTTGCGACAGGTTTGCGGAGGAATGGCCCGGCCTTATGCGTAAGCCGTTGCGGCCGGGCGCACGGTGGTCTGCAGGTGGACGTCGGCGTTGAGGCTGTTGCTGACTAGGCAAGCGCGCTTGGCTTTCCGCAGCACCGCCTCGGCGCGGGCGGCGTCGCTCTGGTCGGCGAGGGTCAGCACCGGGCGCAGCTCGATGCGGGTGAAGCGCACGACACCGGCGTCGTCCTTCTCCAGGTGGCCGTCCACCTCGCAGCGCAGCGTTTCCCACGCCAGTTTCGAGGCGCGCGCCACGGCGCGGAACGACAGCAGGTAGCAGTCGGCCACCGCGGCCAGCAGCAGCGTCTCCGGCGACCAGTAGCCGACCGGGCCGCCGAATTCGGGCGGCGGCTGGGTGGCCAGATCGGGCAGCGTGGGCGAGGACACGGTCACCGATCCTTTCGCTTTACCGCTGGCGGACACCCGGTAGAGGTGGGGTAATGACTGCACGGCGCTCTCCATTGGCTTTCTCTGGATCACTCCATTATACCCCTGGGGGTAATTTTGGTGTTGATCTCGGTCAAGCCCGATGCGTGTTATGCGCTATCGCTATAAGCTTATAGTCATGCGTTTACATGCTTGCCGTCGAGCGGTTAAATAGGGCGGAATCGGAATATACCCCGGAGGGTATGATATGAATCGTCCTCACGTTCAAGGCTTCTTCGATCCGGCCACCTACACGGTCAGCTACGTGGTCTGGGATCCGCAAACCAGCCGCGCCGCGGTGATCGACTCGGTGCTGGACTACGACCCGAAATCCGGGCGCACTCGCCGGGACTCCGCCGATCGCATCATCGATTTCGTCCGCGCCCGCGGTCTGACCGTGGACTGGATCCTGGAAACCCACGTCCACGCCGACCATCTGACCGCCGCGCCCTATGTCCGCCAGCACCTGGGCGGCAAGCTCGGCATCGGCGCGCGCATCACCACGGTGCAGGAGACGTTCGGCAAGCTGTTCAACGCCGGCGAGGACTTCGCCCGCGACGGCAGCCAGTTCGATCATCTGTTCACGGACGGCGAGGTGTTTCGGCTCGGCGGGATCGAGGCGCGCGCCATCCACACCCCAGGCCATACCCCCGCCTGTATGACCTATGTCATCGGCGACGCCGCCTTCGTCGGCGATACCCTGTTCATGCCGGATTACGGCACGGCCCGCGCCGACTTCCCCGGCGGCGACGCCCGCACCCTGTACCGCTCCATCCGCCGCATCCTGGAGGAGCTGCCGCCCGAGACGCGCATGTTCCTCTGCCACGACTACAAGGCGCCGGGCCGCGACGAGTACCGCTGGGAAACCTCGGTGGCCGAGCAGCGCGCCGCCAACGTCCACGTCCACGACGGCGTGAGCGAGGAGGAGTTCGTGCGCATGCGCACCGCCCGCGACGCCACGCTGCAGATGCCGGTGCTGATCCTGCCGTCGGTGCAGGTGAACATGCGCGCCGGCGAGCTGCCGCCGCCGGAGGACAACGGCATCCGCTACCTGAAGATTCCGATCGATGCGCTGTAACCGGAGGGCGGGGCGGTGAGCCGTTCGGCGCTGTCGGTCTTGCGGCGGCTGCGCGGCTATCGGCGCGAGGACGCCGTCGCCGATCTGGTGGCGGCGGCCATCGTCACGCTGATGCTGGTGCCCCAGAGCCTGGCGTACGCCATGCTGGCCGGCTTGCCGCCGCAGGCGGGGCTGTACGCCAGCATCCTGCCGTTGCTGGCCTACGCGCTGCTCGGCTCCAGCCGCACCCTGGCGGTGGGGCCGGTGGCGGTGGTGTCGCTCATGACCGCGGCCGCGGTCGGCAAGATCGCGGCGCCGGGCACGCCCGAGTACACCACGGCGGCCTTGACCCTGGCCGCCGCGTCCGGCCTGGTGCTGCTCGGCATGGCGCTGCTGCGCCTCGGCTGGCTGGCCAATTACTTGAGCCACCCGGTGGTCTCCGGTTTCATCTCGGCCACCGCCGTGGTGATCGCCGCCGGCCAGCTGAAGCATCTGCTCGGCGTTCCGGCGGACGGCGATAGCCTGGTGCAGATCGTGCCCCGTCTGATCGCCGCGCTGCCGCAGGCCAATGCGCCGACCGTGGCGATCGGGCTGGCGACGCTTGGCTTTCTGGTCTGGGCGCGGCAATGGCTGAAGCCGCTGCTGCAGCGTCTGGGGCTATCGGCCGGCGCCGCCGACCTGGCCGCCAAGGTAGCCCCGGCGCTGGCGGTGGCGGTATCGGTGCTGGTGGTCTGGCTGGGCGATTTGTCGCAGGCCGGCGTTAAGACCGTCGGCGTCGTGCCGAGCAGACTGCCCGCCCTGACCTGGCCGAGCCTAGAGCCGGCGCTGTGGCGCGAGCTGCTGCCGGCGGCGGTGCTGATCAGCCTGATCGGTTTCGTGGAGTCGGTATCGGTCGCCCAGACCCTGGCGGCGAAGCGGCGTGAGCGGATCTCGCCGGACCGGGAGCTGACCGCGCTGGGCGCGGCCAATCTGGCGGCGGCGGTGAGCGGCGGTTACCCAGTCAGTGGCAGCCTCGCCCGCTCCGTGGTCAACTTCAACGCCGGCGCCCGCACCGCCATAGCCGGCGTGTGGACCGCCGCCGGCATCGCCCTGCTGGCGCTGCTGTTCGCGCCGCTGTTTTTGTACCTGGCTCAGGCGGTGCTGGCGGCGACCATCATCGTCGCGGTGCTGTCGCTGGTCGATCTCCCGGCGCTCAAGCGCACCTGGACCTACTCCAAGACCGACTTCGCCGCCATGGCCGCCACCATCGCCGGCGTGCTGGCGGTGGGGGTCGAGACCGGCGTGGTGGCGGGCGTGGCCACCTCGATCGCGCTGCTGCTGTGGGAGAGCAGCCGGCCGCACGTGGCTGTGGTGGGGCTGGTGCCCGGCACCGAGCACTTCCGCAACGTGCGCCGCCACCGGGTGGTGACCAGCCGCACGGTGCTGTCGGTGCGGGTGGACGGTTCGCTGTACTTCGCCAATACCCGCTACCTGGAGGACTGCATCTACGACCAGGTGGTGACCCGGCCCGAGCTCAAGCACGTGGTGCTGATGTGCACCGCGGTCAACCGCATCGACGCCAGCGCCCTGGAAGGGTTGGAGAGCCTGGTGCGGCGGCTGGCCGACGCCGGGGTGACGCTGCATCTGGCCGAGGTCAAAGGCCCGGTCATGGACCGCCTCAAGCGCTCTGACTTTCTGGAGCGGCTCACCGGCCAGGTGTTCCTCAGCCAGTTCCAGGCGCTGCAGGCGCTGGATCCGGCGGTGGCGGCGCGCGCCCACGAGCCCGCCTGAAAAAGCCGGGACTCAGCGCCGCCGGCCGCTGTCCACGCGGCGCACCTCGCCTTCGACCAGCGTCACGGTGCGGGTGAAGCGGCCGCTGCCGAAGTCGTAAGTCCATTCCTCGACCGGTATCACGCGGCTGTACGCGTGGGGCGTGGGGGCCGGCGGCGACACTTCCAGCCGCGCTTCCTTGTAGGCCGGCGGGCCGCAGCGGGCGAGCAGCTCCAGGCGGTGCATGCCGGTGCGCAGCAGCTCCGGCTTGCAGTCGCCGCGGATGCTATCGTCGAAGCCGTAGCCGGCGGTGTCGATGGACTCGACCCGGCCTTCGCGCATCCGTACCACCCGCAGCAGCTCGCGCGGGCCGCGGTTGTAGTACCAGCGCTGCTCGGCGACCAGCACGCCGATGCCGGGCAGGTACGCGCCGGCGATCTCCTCGCGGTCGTCCGGCTCGCCGCACAGCGCCAGCACGTCGTAGGCGCGGTCGCCTTTGGTGATGAGGTTGCCGCCGCAGCGCAGCTCCGCCAGCGCGGTCGACGCGGCCAGCAAGGCCGGCAGCAGGAACAGCGGGCGCAGTACGGTCACCGACGCCTCCGGGGGAAATGTCATGGGTCGCGTCAGTATAGGACTGCGGCGGTCCGCTTGCGGTAGCATTGGCCGCCCGTCCTTCGATGCCCGCTTATGCCGCCCGCCCATCCGCTTTCCGCCTTCCGCGCCACCTTGCCGGTGATGTTCGGCTACATCCCGCTGGGGATCGCTTTCGGCGTCCTGTTCGCGCAGCTCGGCCACCCCTGGTACATGGCCACCGCCATGGGACTGGCGGTGTACGCCGGTGCCGCGCAGTTCATGGCGGTGGGGCTGCTGGCGGCCGGCGCCGGCATCTGGGAGATCGGCCTGGCCACGCTGCTGCTCAACGCCCGCCACATGTTCTACGGGCTGTCGATGGCCGCGCGCTTCCCACGCGGCCCGAGCCGGGCCTACTTGATCTTCGGCCTGACCGACGAAACGTATTCGCTGCTGGCCGCTGCCGGCCCCGCCAGCCCCGGCTTCTATTTGACCGTCACCGCGCTGAACCAGGTCTATTGGGTGCTCGGCTGCACCGTCGGCGCCTGGCTGGGGGCGGACACTGCGCTGGATCTGCGCGGCCTCGATTTCGTCCTGACCGCGCTGTTCGTGGTGCTCGCCATCGAACAGGCGCTGACCGTCCGCGACGCCCGTCCGGTCCTGCTGGCGGCGGTCTGCACGCTGCTGGCCTGGGCGCTGGCGGGCGCGCAGCACATGCTGCTGGTCGGGCTGGCGCTGACCACCATCTCGCTGCTCGTTGTCTACCGACGCCAATGGCCGACCAACGCTATCTGATTCTGGCGATCGCCGTGATGGCGCTCGCCACCTTCGCCACGCGCGCGCTGCCGTTCCTGCTGCTGCGCGGCGACGCCCGTCAGCCGCTGGTGCTCTACCTCGGGCGCTACCTGCCGCCGGCGGTGATGACCGCGCTGGTGATCTACAGCCTCAAGGACGTGCCGTTCGCCGCCGCCCCGCACGGCGCGCCGCAGTTGCTGGCGATCGCCGTCACCGCCGGCTTGCACCTGTGGAAGCGCAACGCCCTGCTGAGCATCGGCGTCGGCACTGGGCTGTTCATGTGGATGACGCAGAGCGGCTTTCTGGCCGGTTGACGCTCCGTCGTCCCAACTTGGACTATCGTGACCCGGCTACGGCCGTTCAGCCGCGGAGATAGGTCATGCCCACGCCGCAAATCGTCGTCCAGCACCTGAGCAAGCGTTACGCCGCGCACGGCCGCGGGACCGAGGTGCTGCGCGGCGTCGACTTGGCGATCCGCCGTGGCGAGTTCGTGGTGCTGCTGGGGCGCAGCGGTTCGGGCAAGTCCACGCTGCTCAACCTGCTCGGCGGGCTGGATACCCCCAGCGGCGGGCGGGTGCTGATCGAGGGGCGCGACCTGTTCGCCCAGAGCGAACGCGAGCGCAGCTTGTGGCGCCGGCTGGCGGTCGGCATCGTGTTCCAATCCTACAACCTCATTCCCACCTTGACCGTGCTGGAGAATCTGCGCCTGCCGCTGGAGCTGCTCGGGCGGCGGCGACGCGAGGCCGCGGCGGCGGCCGAGGCGCAGCTCGAACGGGTCGGCCTGGGCGGCTACGGCGCGGCTTTCCCCGATCAGCTCTCCGGCGGCGAACAGCAGCGGGTGGCGGTGGCCCGGGCGCTCATCCACCGGCCGGCGCTGGTGCTGGCCGACGAGCCGACCGGCAGCCTCGACCTGGAAACCGCCCGCCAGGTGCTGGCGCTGCTCGACGATCTCTGCCGCAGCGAGGGCATGACCTTGGTGATGGCTACCCACGCCCGCGAGGTCATAGGGCTGGCCGACCGGGTGCTGACCCTGGTGGACGGCCGGCTGCGGGAGTCGCCGGCATGACGCCGCTGATCCTGCGCGCCGGCTGGCGCCAGCTCACCCGCTACCGCGGGCAGTGGCTGCTGGCGGTGCTGGCCATCGCCCTCGGCGTGGCGGTGGTGGTGGCGGTCGATCTCGCCAACCAGAGCGCGCTGCGCGCCTTCGAGACCGCGCACGAGGTGCTGTCCGGCCGCGCCAGCCACCAGCTGGTGGGCGGCCCTGAAGGCGTGCCGGAGGATGTCTACCGCGCGCTGCGGCTGGAGCGGGGCGTCCGTACCGCGGCACCGGTCGTGGAAGGGCGGGGCGAGCTGCCGGCGCTAGGGCGCAAGGTGACCGTGCTGGGCCTGGACCCGTTCGCGGAAGGCCCGTTCCGCAGCTATGCCAGTCTCGGCGGCGGCGACCTCGCCGCGCTGATCGGCGTGCCGGGGACGGCGCTCCTGCCGGCGGCGGCGATACGCGCGCTGGGGCTGGCGCTGGGCGACCGCTTCACCCTGCGGGTCGGCGCGGTGGAGACCTCGCTGCGCCTGGTGGGCGAGCTCGCCGGCGAGGAGCCGGCGCTGGCGGAACTGGTGGTGGTCGACATCGCCACCGCCCAGGAGCTGCTGGGCCGGTTCGGCTACCTGTCGCGCATCGACCTGTTGCTCGGCGACGAGCAAGCGCGGGCGCTGGCCGAGCGCTTGCCGCCGGGGCTGCGGCTGCTGTCGGCGCGCGGCCAGGCCGAGGCCATGAGCGCGCTCACCGCCGCCTTCCGCCTCAACCTCAGCGCGCTCAGCCTGCTGGCGCTGCTGGTGGGGCTGTTCCTGATCTATAACACCCTGAGCTTCGCCGTGGTGCGGCGCCGGCCGATCGTCGGCACCTTGCGCGCCATGGGCGTGACCCGCGGCGAAGTGCTGGCCGGGCTGCTGTTGGAGGCCGCGGCGCTGGGTTTGCTCGGCACGCTCGTAGGGCTGCTGCTCGGCCTGCCGCTGGCGCAGGGCCTGGTGCGGCTGGTGGGCCGCACGGTGGAGGCGCTGTATTACCAGCAGGCGGTGACGGCGCTGGTGCTGGCGCCGGCGTCGCTGCTCAAGGCCGCGCTGCTGGGCGTGGCCGGTGCCGTGCTGGCGGCCTGGTTGCCGGCGCGCGAGGCGGCCGCCCAGCCGCCGCGAGCGGCGTTGAGCCGGGCGGCGCTGGAGACGGGCAGCCGGCGCTGGCTCGGGCGCGGGCTAGCGCTCGGCGCGCTGCTGATGCTGGTCGGCGGGGCGGTGCTGGCCGCGCCGGGCGGCGTCACCCTCGGCTTCGCCGGGCTGTTCGCGGTGGTGCTGGGAGCGGCGCTGTGGGTGCCGGCGCTCACCGTGGCGCTGCTGGCCCCGGTTTCGCGCCTGGGCGGCACGGTCGTGCGTCTGGCCGGGCGCGGCGCCACGGCGTCGCTGAGCCGCACCGGCGTGGCGGTGGCGGCGCTGGCGATCGCGGTGTCGTCGGTGGTGGGCGTGGGCGCGATGATCCATTCCTTCCGCGGCAGCGTCGAAGCCTGGCTGAAGCGCACCCTGCAGGCCGATTACTACTTCGCCGCCGAGGGGCAGGGCGCGGTCTCGCCGCTGACGCCGGCTCTGGCCGAGCGCCTGCGCGCCCTGCCCGAGGTGGCCGACGTCAGTATAAGCCGCCAGCTCGCGCTCGCCACCGAGCGCGGGCCGCTGCGGCTGTGGGCGCTGGAGCTCGGTCCCAAGGCCTGGTCCGGTTTCCAGTTCCTGGCCGGTGACCCGGAGCGGGTATGGCAGGCTTTTCATGCCGGAGCGGTGATGGTGAGCGAGCCGTTCGCCTACCGCCACGGCCTGCGGCCGGGCGATGCGCTGACGCTGCCGACCCGCGAGGGGCCGCGGCCGTTCGCGGTGGCGGGCGTCTATCGCGACTACGGCTCGGAACAGGGCGTGGTCGCCATGCACGGTGAGACGCTGCGGCGCTGGTTCGGCGAGGCGCCGATGACCGGCATCGGCGTCTACCGGCGGCCGGAGGCGGCGCCGCAGGCGCTGGCCGAGGCGCTGCGGCCGATCGCCGAGGCGGTGCCGGGCGCGCAGTTGCGCAGCCAGGGCGCGATCCTTGAGCGCAGCCTGGAGATCTTCGATCAGGTGTTCGTGATCACCGGCGTGCTGCGCCTGCTCGCCGCCGCCGTGGCGTTCGCCGGCATCCTGGCGGCGCTCGCCGCGCTGCAGCTGGAGCGGGCGCGGGAAGGCGCGGTGTTGCGGGCGCTGGGCTTCACGCCGGGGCAGCAGGCGGGGCTCACCGTGGCGCAGAGCATGCTGCTGGGGCTGGCCGCCGGGCTGTGCGCGCTGCCCATCGGCGCCGTCCTCAGCGGCGTGCTGGTGCACGTGATCCTGCGTCGGGCGTTCGGCTGGAGCATGGAGTTCCAGGTGCCGGCGGCGACGCTCATCGAGGGGCTGGCGCTGGCCGTGGTGGCCGCGACGCTGGCGGCGCTCTATCCGGCCTGGCGCAGCTACCGCGCCAGCCCGGCCGAAGCGCTGCGGGAGGAGGGCTGATGCGCGCGCTGGCCGTGTTGCTGCTCTCGCTGGCCGTGCTGGCTCTGGGCGTCTGGTGGCTGCGGCCCACGCCCGAGCCGGCCGACGGCGTCTTCTCACTGCAGGGGTTGCTCGGCGGCGAGTTCGGCGAATACGCGCGGGCCGAGGCGGTGCGGCCGTTTCGCTTCCCCGACGATCACGGCCCGCATCCGGATTTCCGCAGCGAGTGGTGGTACGTCACCGGTAATCTGCGCGGGCCGGCGGGCGAGCGCTACGGCTTTCAGTTCACGGTGTTCCGCTTCGCCATGGCGCCCCGGGAGCGGGACGGGGCGTCGGCCTGGGGCACCCGCCAGGCGTACATGGCGCACCTGGCGGTGGCCGATATCGGCGCCGGTCGCAGCTACGCCTACGAGCGCTTCGCCCGCGGCGCGCTCGATCTCGCCGGCGCGCAGGCGCAGCCCTTCGCGGTCTGGCTGGAGGACTGGCGGTTGTCCCAGGCCGGCGCCGAGCCTTTTCCCTGGCTGCTGCGCGCGGCGGAGGGCGAGGTGGGACTGTCGCTGCGGCTCGCCGCGGACAAGCCGCCGGTGCTGCAGGGCGAGCAGGGTTTGAGCCGCAAAGGGCCGGAGCCGGGCAACGCTTCCTACTACTATTCCTATACCCGCATGAGCGCCGAGGGTGAGCTCACGGTGGGCGGCCGCACGGTGCCGGTGCGGGGCGAGGCCTGGCTCGACCGCGAGTGGAGCACCAGCGCGCTCAGCCCCGATCTGGAGGGCTGGGATTGGTTTTCCCTGCAGCTGGAGGACGGCGGCGAGCTGATGCTGTATCAGCTGCGGCGCACCGACGGCGGCGCTTCGCCGTTCAGCGCCGCTACCTACGTGCCGGCCGACGGCGCGCCGCGTTCGCTGAGCGCGGGCGAGTTCCGCCTGAGCGCCCTGGCGCACTGGCGAAGCCCGGCCTCGGGGGCGCGCTATCCGATCCGCTGGCGGGTGGAAGTGCCGGCGCTGGCTGCCGATCTCGTCGTGAGCGCCGGCATCCCGGCGCAAGAGCTGAACCTGTCGGTGCGCTATTGGGAAGGTGCGGTGGACGTCGTCGGCACGCTCGGCGGGCAGTCCGCGCGGGGTGTCGGCTACATGGAGCTGACCGGCTACGGTGGCGGCGAGAGCGGACGCACTCCGGCCGGCCGCTAGCCGCGCATGCGCCGGCCGCCGGTCGGGCCGGGCGCGGTCGGCGGCGTCCAGACGTTGCGGAACGGCTGCCGGGCCCGTTCGGGGATGTTGTCGGAAAACCGCAGCCGCGCGCTGCGGCCTTGGCCGAGGCATTCGACGTGGCCGCTGCGGATGCCGTACAAACGGGCGATGTCGCCGCAGGCCGAGACGAAGCCGAACGGCGGCCGGCCGTGCCGGACTCGCGGCTGGCCGTCGACGAAATCGATGCGATAAATGGAGCGGAAACGGTCGAGCATGGGGGATAGTATTCGGGGCGCGCTGTTCTGCGGCAAGTGCCGCGAGGAAAACGCCGCCGCTTCGAAGAAGTCGCCTCGGCTCACACCGGAACGGGGGCAGGCGGAGCTAAACTTGGCCCTGCGCCTATGACCATAACGACGCCATGAACGGACGCATTCTCCTGATCGCCCTCGCGTTGGTCTGCGCCGGCGCCGAGGCCCACACGGTCTATCGGTGGACGGACGAGGCCGGGGTCACCCATTTCAGTACGGAGCCGCCGCCCAAGGGCGTGCGCGCCGAGCGCATCCAGCTGAGCGGCGGCGGCCGCTCTCCCCGCGCCGCGGCCCCGGCCCGCGTCGCCAGCGGCGGCGCCACCCCCGCGAGCAAGAGTCAGAGCAAATGCGAGCGCTTGCGGCTGACCCTGTCGCAGCTGCTCACCGTCCCCGACCGTTCCGAGGACGATCCGCAGTGGCGGGCCGCGCGCGACATGGTCGAGCGCGACATCGCCCGATCCTGCTAGCGGCCGCTACTCGCCGCGCAGCGTCGCACGCAGCAGCCGGAACAGTTCCCGCGCCGCCCTCGGCGGTTTGCCGGCGGTTTGTTCCTGGCGGGCCTGGCGGATTAGCTGGCGCAGGCGCTGGGCGTCGGCGGCGGGGTGGGCGTCGATGAACTCGGTCACCGCGTCATCACCGTCGTTCAGCAGGCGCTCGCGCCAACGCTCGGCCAGATGATGCTCGGCGACGGCCTCGGCGCTCCTGTTCTCCAGGCGGTCAAGGGCGGCGCGGATCGGCTCGGGATCGATCTGCCGCATCAGCTTGCCGATCAGCTGCAGCTGCCGGCGCCGCGCCCCGTGCGCGCGCATGCCCTGGGCGGCGCGAACCGCCTCGGCGATTTCCGGCGGCATGGGGATTTCCTCTAGACGGCGCGCCGACAGACTCACCAATTTCGCACCGAGCTGCTGCAGCGCCTCGGCCTCGCGCTTGCGCTGGCCTTTGCTGGGGCGCAGGTCCTCTTCGTATTCCTCGAACTCCATCAGACGATCTCCACCGGCGGGTCGGCGCATTGTAGCGGCATCGGCAGCTTTATTCGGTGTCGCCTATAGTTGAAATCGCTGCCGAAAGCCTCGTAGGCGGCATCCTCGGACGACGAGCGGCGCCGCCCAGACGATCCGGGGCGATAACGATAAGAACGGGGGGGAGCGGTAGGCGTGGCTGAGACGTTTCTGTACGAGCAGATTTGTCGACGTATCGTCGAGCAGATCCGCGATCGCACCTACGCGGCGGGAGAGCGTCTGCCTTCGGTGCGGCAGCTGAGCCGGCTGTTCGGCGTCAGCGTCAACACGGTGCTTCGCTGCTACCGTCAGCTGGAAAGCAAAGGCTATCTGGAGGCGCGGCCGCAGTCGGGGTTCTTCGTGCGCTTGGTGACGCCGGAGGCCGCCCAGCCGGTGCGGCGGCGGTTTCCGCTATTGCCGGTGGAGGTGTCGCTGAGCGAGCGGGTGTTGCACTACATGGAGCCGCACACCCAACCGGACATGGTCAAGCTTGGCATCGCGCTGCCGGCGCCGGAGATCCTGCCGGTGCGCAAAGTGCTGCAGACCCTCGCCGACGTGGCGCGGCGTCAGCCGCGCGAGGCCTGGGACTATCTGCATCCCAACGGCAATGCGGTGCTGCTGCACCATTTGGCGCGCCGCAGCCTGACCTACGAGGCACGGCTGACCGCGGACGACATCATCGTCACCAGCGGCTGCATGGAGGCGCTGGCCCTGGCGCTGAACTGCGTCAGCCGGCCGGGCGACGCCATCGCGGTGGAATCGCCCACCTATTACGGCACCCTGCTGCTACTGGAGGCGCATCGGCGCCGGGCGGTGGAGATTCCGGCGCGCGCCGGGGAGGGAATCTGCCTCGACACGCTGGCGCGGGTGTTCGCCGAAGGCCGGGTGAAGGCGCTCATCTTCTCCGCCAACGCCCAGAACCCGTTGGGCTTCACCATGGCGACGGAGCGCAAGCGGGCGTTGGCGGCGCTCGCGGAGAAATACCGCATCCCGCTGATCGAGAACGATATCTGGGGCGATACCGTGTACGACGCCGAGCAGGCGCTGCCAGCCAAGGCGTTCGACCGGCAGGGCCTGATCATCTACTGCAGCTCCTTCTCCAAGGTGCTGATCCCGGGCGTGCGTATCGGCTGGGCGGCACCGGGCCGTTTCCACCGCCGTTTCCGCGAACTCAAGCAGCTCAGCACCATCACCTCGGCCTCGGCGCCGCAGATCGCGCTCGGCCGGCTGCTGGAGAGCGGCTTCTACGCCCAGCACGTGCGCGAGCTGCGCGCCCGGCTGCGGACCCAGGTGGAGGACACCGCGCGCGAAGTCATGCGGGTCTTCCCCCGAGGCACCCGGCTGGTCACGCCCAGCGGCGGCTGCGTGCTGTGGATACGGCTGCCGTACGCGGTCGACCCGGATCGGCTGTTCGAGGCGGCGGTCCAGGCGGGCATCCATATCTTTCCGGGCCAGGTGTTCTCGCAGAGCGGCGCCCACCGCCGCTATCTGCGGCTGAACGCCGGCAACCCGCTGACGCCCGCCGTGAAGCGGGCGATCGGCGAGTTGGCGCGGCTGGTGGAACGCCTGGGCGGCGGCTCGGCGGCGCCGCCGCGCCAGGCCTACGGCTCGTGAGCGCC
>CALGAN010000068.1 GCA_937951875.1 uncultured Alkalilimnicola sp.
GTGTGCTCTTCCGATCTGGCGCCTGCCAGTGGCTGGCGAAGCGCCCGGTGTCCGGGTCGTAGCCGCGCTGGAAGCCGGTGGCATGGCACTCGATGCACATGAAGTCGGCGTTCTGTTGCGGACCGCTCCAGTGCAGCGGGTGGCGATGATCGACACCCTCGCCGTCGTAGAGGTGATACCAGCGCCCCGCCTCCACGTCCCAGGCCGCCGCATGCGCCTGCAGGCGACCGTCGGGCATGGCCAGCAGATACTGCTGCAGCGGCTCGACGCCGAAGGTGTAGGCGACCGGAAATTCCGCCACCTGCCCGTCGGCGCCCGCCGCGCGAATCCACAGGCCTCCGTCGCGGCGCAGGAACTCGCTGGTGTCGCGGTCGCTGCGCAGCACGGCCTGATCGAAATCGCCCAGCGCGGTGAGCTCGCTGGCCGGTTGCATCGCCAGCCGGTGATGGGATTTGAGCCAGGCCCCGTACTGGGTGGCGTGGCAGCCCTGGCAGCTGGCCTCATCGACCCATCCGGCCGGCGCGGCGGCGATGACCGCCGCCGGCCGCTCACGCGCCGTGCCGTGCCACAGGGCGAGCGCCGCCAGTGCCAGCGCCACCAGCCCGACGCCGAGCATCAGTGCGGGGACGCGGCGCACGTGCTACCGAGCCTGCTCAGGATGACATCGCGGTCGGCCTGATCGGTGCGGCCGTCGTGGTTGAAGTCGTACCAGCTCGAACCGCCGCCGTTGAGCGTGCTGAAGTATGCCCAGTTCTCCAGATCCTGCTCGTCGACCACGCCGTCGCCGTTGCCGTCGCCCGGACAGGCGACTTCGCTGCTCACCAGCTCGACCAACGCCTGCCGCAGAGCGTCGTAGTGTTGCTGCGCCTCCGGCGTGAGGTGCGGCAGCGCCAGCAGGTTGGCGTGGGCGCGGTCGAGCTGCGGTAACGGCGCCGCCTGATCGATGCGGTAGAGCTCGTCGACGATCTCCGAGCCGCCGCCGGCGCAGCTGTCGCGCTCCAGGCGCACCAGTTTGTAGAACTCATCGCGGATCGCCCGCTGCGAGCGCGGCAGGATGTTCACCGGCTCCTCGCCCCGAGCCACCAGGTAGTCGTTCACCGCGCAGCAGGACGGCAGCCCTTCCGTTCCGGCGGCGCCGCCGGGGCCGTACCAGACGCCGCTTTGGTCCTCGCACAGCTCCTTCTGCGGGAACACCTGCACGCAGGTGTTGACCATGGGAATGACGCAGGGCGGCGTCGGCTCCGCGTCCGCCGCACTGATGTTGGTGCCCATCTCGGTGTAGTTGGTGGTGCGGATCGCCGGCCGGCCGGGCTCGGTGAGGTAGCTCAGCATCGGCTGCGCGTCGAGCTGCCGATTGGCCGGCACCGCCGCGCGCACATCGACACCGGCCAGCTCCCCGAACAGGCTGAACAGATCGACGGCGTTCACCATGTGCGGCACCTCACGGCCGGGCTCGTTGACCACCGGCCCAGCGACCAGCAGCGGCACCCAGACGCCGGTCTGGTACGGCGAGCCCTTGGAGCGCACCGCGTCGAACGGCGCTTTGACCGTCGGCGCGTAAGTGCCGTTGTCGCCCACCACGATCAGCACCGTGTTGGCTTCCTCCAGCCGGAACTCGAGCGAGCCGTCGGCGCCGCGCCGGGCCAGACCGGTTTCGACCAGCAGCCGGCCGATCTCCCGGTCCAGCGCTTCGATCATCTGGTCGGCGATCCGGCGCTGATCCACAACGTCCAGGCAGTTGAAACCATCGGTGGCCGCGCTCGGCGCCGACAGCAGCGCATCCGGCGGCGGCTGCAGCGGCGTGTGGATGGCCGAATAACCGAGGCTGAGCATCCACGGCCGATCCGCCGGCTGCTGCTTGATCCACTCGATGGCGCGGTCCGTCTCCAGAACGGTGCGGTAGCCGCGGGCACGAGGATCCGACGGCGGGATGAAATCGTTGCTGCCGTCTGGGTGGTTGATCACCCACTCGCCGGTGTAATAGGCGTTCTGGGTGGCGAAATCGATGTGGAACGGCGGTGAGGCCTGGCAAGCGGCGTTCGGGTCGAGGATGCCGCCGCGCTCCAGGCAGGCCCGGCCGGGCGTGCCGACTTCCGCGGCGGTGAGCACGCTGCAGCTGCCGTCGGGCAGGTAGCAGGCGCCGCTGTCGGCGCCGTGAAGCGGGTCGGCGGCGGCGCTGGGCACGAAGCCGCAGGAATAGGTGCCGGGCGGCGCCACGCCGCCGGCGGTGGTGTCGATGGGGTACGGCGCGCCGTCCAGGTAGCCGGCGAAGTAGTCCCAGCCGAGCTCGCGCATCACCTCGTGGCCGAGCGGATTATTGGCCGGGTTCAGGTCCGAGCCCGACAGGTGCATCTTGCCGATCAGGGCGCTGACGTAGCCCTTCTGCTTGAGCAGCTTGGGCGTGGTCACTTCGTACGGCGAGACCTGGGAGTTGGCGAGGTCGTTGGCCAGGATGGCGTTGAATACCTGGGTGCGGAACGGGTAGCGGCCCTCGAAGAAGGTGGCGCGAGTCGGCGAGCAGGTCGGCATGGACCAGGCGTTGCTGAACCGCACGCCTTGCCGAGCGATCGCTTCCAGCCCGGGCGTCGGCGGCGGTGTGAGTCCACCGTAGCCGAACACCGACAGCTGGTCGACGCCCAGATCGTCGAGCACGATGAACAGGATATTGGGCGACGTCGCCCGCGGCGGCTCGGGCGATGAGTCCGAGTTCGAATCGGAACCGCACGCGGCCAAGAACAAGGCCATGGTCAACGGCAAGGCGAGCGCAGCTCTGCCGCTCCGGATGCGCTGTTTGGATGTCATGGTTACCCCCCGCCTAGCAATCTCGGCCGCTCGGGCCTGGAGACTCCCGGCCCCTGCCACCCTTGCGCGGCGGGGCGCGGCGATGTCTGGTTTTTTCAGCGCTGACGCGGCGTGCGCGCCGGATGGTCGAGAGACTCGGTCATGGCGAACCTCGCGCCGGGTTCGCTCATACCATCGGAATATTTGGAAGTGTCCTGGCGGTAATCCGCCTACGCTATACCACGATTCCGGTATATTGGCCGCTAGGCGGGGTTGCCATGATTGCCCGAGCAGCGTGGCTATCCGCGCCTTCCGACACCCTATCACGCGGAAGATGAGCAGCAGGAGCCGAGCGCCGTGAGAACCAAACGGACCGCGGCGTCGACGGCGCTTCGCGGCGCGCGCCCAAGATGCCGCGCACTGCTTGGCGAGGAATAAGGCAGACCGTCCATGACCGACACCAACACCCGCGCGGGCGAAGCCGCATCATCGCCGGTACGTGTGCTGCTGCTGGAAGACGATCAACCCCTGCGCGAGCATTTCGCCGACATCCTGCGCAGCTGGCCCGGCGGCGAACTGGTCGCGGCCTGCACCACCCTGGCCGAGGCGCTGGACGTGCTCGAGCGACGGGAGATCGACCTGTTGATGGCGGACCTGCACCTGCCCGACGGCCACGGCATCGAAGCCATCCGCCTGCTGCGGCGCCGCTATCCGCAGGCCGACGCCATGGTGATCTCCGCCCTGGCCGACGACGAGACCGTGCTGCGGGCCATCGAGGCCGGCGCGGTCGGCTATCTGCTCAAGGACGCCGATTCGCTGGAACTGATCGAGGCCATTGAGGACCTGCGCCGCGGCCGCTCACCGATTTCCTCGTCCATCGCCCGCATCCTGGTCAAGCGCATGAGCGGTCCGCCCCCGGCCAACGACGCCGGCCCGGTGCTGACACCGCGCGAGACCGAGATCCTGCGCGGCATCGCCAAGGGCTTCACCTATGCCGAGCTGGCCGAGTGGCTGAACATCTCGCGCCAGACAGTGCCGGTGCACATCAAGAACATCTATCGCAAGCTAGCGGCGCATAACCGGTCCGAGGCGGTATTCGAGGCGACCAAGCGGGGCCTGATTCGCTTGTGACGCGAACGCTCGGCCTGGCCGTACTGTGGATACTCCTGGCGCTGCTGGCCAGCGTACCGCTGTGGCTCACGCTGCCGCAGCCCGACTTACCCGCCATTACCGAGGTGCAACGCCTGGACGACGGCGTCTGGGTGCCGGCCACCCTGCCTCAAGCCCGTCGCAAGGCCGGCGGCTGGGAGCACTACCGGGTGACGTTCGAGCTGGACGACACCGACGGCCGCTACCTGTTCATTCCCGTCGTCAGCCAGCGGGCGATCGTCGAACTCGACGGCGAGCGGATCGCCGACACCGAGCATCGCACCACCATGATCGGCCTCGCCTCGGGCGTGCCGGCGTTGATCCCGCTGCCGCCCAGGCTGCTGCGAGCCGGCCACAACACGCTCGACCTGCATCTGCAGTCCATGAGCCTGGTGCCGGGCTATCTGTCGCCGCTCTACATCGGCAGCGCCAAGCAGCTCGCGCCCTACTACCGGGGCCGGGTTTTCCTGCAGGAGTACCTGCGCCTGATGGTGTCGGCCGGGCAGCTGCTGATCGCCCTGGTGGTATGCGTGCTGTGGCTGTACCGGCCGCGCGAGGCGCTGTTCGGCTGGCTGACGCTGTTGCTGCTGACGTCCATGTTCATCTACCTGGGCATGATATGGGACGTGCTGGGCTTCCCGCTTGGGCTGCTGCCCTATATGCACATGACGGGTTCGGCGGCCAGCGCCATCCTGGTGATCACCGTCCTGCTGATCGCCGGCCTGACGCCGCCGCGCTGGCTCAAGGCCGCCGCCGTGGTCGTTCCCCTGCTTTGCATGGCGGTGGGCATCAGCGGCGTGGTGCCGCCCGCGCAGCTGGTGCGGCTCGTCAATGCGCCGCTCAACATGCTCGGGCTGGGGGTCAGCACGCTGCTGGCCGGTTGGGCGGCGCTGCGTCGGCGATCGAGCGAGGCCTGGCTGCTGCTGCCGCCGCTGCTATTCACGCTGATCGCCGCGCTACACGATTTCGCCGTGATCAACGCCCGATTGGACGGCCCGTTCTTTCTGTCCGTGTACTATCGGCCGCTGCTGATGATAGGCATCGCCATGATCCTGGTGCGACGCCTGGGTCTGAGCCTCAATCAGCTCGACGACGTCAACGCCTACCTGTCGACCCGGCTGCGGGAGCGGGAGCGCGAGCTGGAGCGCCTGCACGAGGAAGATCGGCGCGAGGCCGCCCGGCGGGCGCTGAGCGACGAGCGCGCCCGCCTGACCGCCGACCTGCACGACGGCTTGTCCGGGCACCTGGCATCGATCATCGCCCTATCCGAGCGCGAGCGGTCGCCGCAGGTGGCGCACGCCGCCCGCGAAGCGCTGGACGACCTGCGGCTGGTGATTCATTCGCTGGACATCGAGGACGGGGAACTCCCCGTGGCCCTGGCCGGCCTGCGCGAGCGGCTGGAGCGCCAGCTCAAGCGCAGCGGCGTGGAGCTGCACTGGTCCATGGCCCGCCTGCCGGAGATCAGCGGCGTCACCCCCTCACACGCGCTGAATGTACTGCGCATCCTGCAGGAAGCGGTCACCAACGCCGTCCGCCACGGCCAAGCGACCCGCATCGACGTGATCGGCGACCAGGACGATCACGGCCAAGCGCGCATCGTGGTGCGCAACGACGGCGTGTCTTTCCCGCGCCACAGCAACCGCACCGGCAAGGGCCTGCCCAACATGCGCCGCCGCATCCGCCAGCTGAACGGCGCCATCGAAATCGAACCGCTGGACGATGGCACCCGCCTGACCGTCCTGCTGCCGCTGCAGCTGCCGACGCCGGCGGAGCGGGCGGGCTGAGCGCGGCGTCGGCGCGCGCCGGCGCCCAGACCTTAGGCATGGCGCCCCTCCTGAATGAGGGGCCGGAGCGCGAAGGCAGCAGACCTTCGCGCCCGCATGGCGGATTCGCCCCCGCCCTCAACGCCGGGCGTGATCGAACAGCACCTGCGCCACGCAGGCGGTCAGGCGCTTGCCGGTCGGAATGTGCAGGAACTCGTTCGGACCGTGGGCGTTGGACTGCGGCCCGAGCACGCCGGTGATCATGTACTGCGCCGCAGGGAAGCGCGCACCGAGCATGGCCATGAACGGGATGGTGCCGCCCTCGCCCATGTACACCGCGCCGCGGCCGAAGAACGCCTGCGAGGCCTGCCCCAGCGATTCCTCCAGCCACGGCTCCAGGGCCGGCGCATTCCAGCCGGTGGCGGCTTGATCCGGCGTGAACTCGACCTTGGCGCCATAGGGCGGATCGCGCTCCAGCAGCGCCTTGAGCGCCGCGGTGGCCTTCTCGCCATCCACCGTCGGCGGCAGCCGCAGCGACAGCTTCAGCGCGGTATACGGGCGCAGCACGTTGCCCGCGTTGGCGATCGCCGGCAAACCGTCGGCGCCGGTCACCGACAGCGCTGGACGCCAGGTGCGGTTCAGCACCAGCTCGACCGCATCCTCGGCCATCGGCCGCATGCCCGGCAGGAACGGAAACTTGCCAGACACGCTCTCCCCCAGCACCCGCGCCGCGATTTCCGCCTGGGCGCGGCGATCGGCGGGGATAGGCGCATGGAACTCCGACGGCAGGATCCGGCCGGTCGCCTCATCCTCCAACCGACCGATGAGCTGGCGCAGCACCCGGAAGCTCGACGGCACGATGCCGCTGGCGTCGCCGGAGTGCACGCCCTCGGTGAGCACGTCGGCCCGCAGCGTGCCGCTGGCCATGCCGCGCAGCGACGTGGTGCACCAGAGCTGGTCGTAATTACCGCAGCCGGAATCCAGGCACACCACCAGGCTGGGACTGCCGATGCGCGCCGCCAGCGCCTCGATGTAGTGCGGCAGATCGTAGCTGCCGCTCTCCTCGCAGGCCTCGATGAGGATGACGCAGCGGGCGTGCGGCAACCCCTGCTCCTGCAGCGCCCGCAGCGCCGCCAACGAAGCGAAGGCGGCATAGCCGTCATCGGCGCCGCCGCGGCCATAGAGCTTGTCGCCGCGGCGCACCGGCGTCCACGGCCCCAGCCCGTCGGCCCAGCCGGTCATTTCCGGCTGCTTGTCCAGATGCCCGTAGAGCAGCACGGTATCATCGCTCGTGCCGGGGACCTCCATGAAGATCAGCGGCGTACGCCCGGGCAGCCGCACCACCTCCAACTGCATGCCGCGCGGCGCCTGCTGCCGGCACCAGTCCGCGATCAGCGCCACCGCGTCCTCCATGTAGCCGTGCGCCTGCCAGTCGGGATCGAAATGCGGCGACTTGTTGGGAATGCGGATGTATTCCTCCAGCGCGGGGAGGATGCTGTCGTCCCAAAGCTGGTCGACGAAGCGTTGGCAGCGGCTGGTGTCCATGCGAGTCCTCATGCTTGGGCCGGTGCGCGGCGTTGCAGAAATGGGAGAGAACGGCAAAGCTCTCAAGCATGCACAGCCGCCGACGCCGCGCAAGCGCCGCGCTCGCCGCCGTCGGCGGATTCGGGGATGATGAGCGGATCGCCGAAGACAAGATCGACCATGACGACGGAACGCCAATACCCTAACGCCCTCCTCCGCCTACTCGCCGAGCTGGGTGCGCTGCGCCTGATGCTCGCCGCGATCGCCATCGTGGCCATCGTATTCGCGCCCCAGCCCGGCGTCGGCGTCGCCCGCGACGGCATTGCACTGGTCACCACCGCGGTGATTCCCGCCTTGGGGCCAGTGGTCTTCGCGGTGCTGCTGTTCGACATGCTGATGAGCCGGGTAATGATGAGCGACACCCAGGGCGAGCGGCGCGCCCACTACCGCCGCGCGCTGATGTTCGACAGCGTCGTCGCCGGCGCTTTGTTGTTGTCCTGGCTACCGTTTCTGGTGTACCTGCTCAGTCTGTGACCGGGGCCGTTGCATGGGCCGCGAAAGGACACGTTGACAGACGCCCAACCTGCCCCTAGAATGCCGCCCCACACGCACCTCGGGCGCGTAGCTCAGCGGGAGAGCACTGCCTTCACACGGCAGGGGTCACAGGTTCAATCCCTGTCGCGCCCACCATACAGAACGAAGGGCCAGGCCAAACAGCCTGGCCTTTTTTCGTTTGCTCCGCCCTCCTTCGCTTGCACCGATCCCTGGTCTCGATCACCTCCCCCGCGACGCCCGCACCGAGGCCGAGTGCCGTGAGGGTAGCCGGGGCAGGCCGCCCGGCGCTTGCCTGGCCAGTGCTGACCGAGCCGGCGGATCACCTAATACCGACGCTTCGGCGCCTGTCATCCCCTTCAGTTGATCTCGACCGGGTTGCCGTCGATATCCACCACCGCCGAATCGATCCGGATCCTGCCGCCGGTGATCTCGATGACGCTGCCACCCACTTCGAGCAGGATCTTCGAGCCGGCCTTGATGTGCAGCACTTCGCCGATGGCGCGCGTCTCGTTGCGCTTGATGTTGGCGTTCAGGTCGCGCTCGGCCTGGATGAAGATCTCCTCCGCGCCTTTCTTGTCGTCGAAGCGCAGCTCGTTGTAGTTGCCGGTGCCGCCCTGTTTGGTGGAACGGCCGCGGATGCCGTATTGGGTGGTCTTGCCGGGACCGCCGTAGGGCGGCTTGTGGTTCTCGTGATGCAGCGCACCGATGATGAACGGTCGGTCGGGATTGCCGTTCTCGAAGGCCACCACGACCTCCTGGCCAATACGCGGAATCATCTGCATGCCGAAGCCGGGGCCGGCGAAGGCCGGCTGCATCACCCGCAGCCAGCAGCTGGTCTCGTGCTGCTGGCCCTCCTGCTCCACGCCGCGGCGATCCCAGTGGAAGCGCACCTTCACCCGCCCGAGCTCGTCGGTATGGATCTCCTCGCCCTCCGGGCCGACCACCACGGCCGTCTGCAAGCCATGGACCACAGGCCAGCCGATCTTGGCCGGGTACACCAGTTCGCCCTTGGGCACGGCGGCGAAATCGATGGTGAAAGGCGCCTCGCCGCCCTCCTGGTCGCTGGCGTGGAAGCTGATTTCGGTGAGGGTGAAACTCTTGCCCTTGCCCAGCCACTCGCCGACCTGAGCGTGCACCACGGTGAAGGTCTTGCCCACCTCCAGGAGGTGATAGGTGGCGGTGCCGCGCACCACTTGCCGCCGCTCCATGCCGCGTATCAACCAGCGCTGGGTGTCGGTGCCGGCGTCGCTGGCGCTGAGGTAGGTATCGGTATAGCGATAACGGCCGATCTTGGTCGCCAGCGTGATCTCCGCCGCCTCCCCGGTCGCATCGACAGTGGCGAACACCGGGGCATCGGGATCGCGGTAGTTGTAGGTGTTCTGCGCCGCCCTGCCGGGGACGAACTCGGCGTGCTGCGTCAAACCGACGATGCTGGAGTGGCCGGCGGTCGGCGGCTGCAGGATCAGCGTTTCCGGGGCGTGCGGCTTGACGTTCCGCGGGTTGTCGATGAAGTGCAGCGTGTGCTTGCCGTCCTCGTGCGTGAAGTAGAACGCTACGTTCTCCTTGCGCAGCCAGCGCAGCAGCACATTGAGATCGCTCTCGGCGTATTGGGTGATGAACCGGCGTTTCGGATGCGGTTCGGAAAATTCGATCTTGTAGGAAATGTGATCGGCGTAGTCAGCCAGAACGATATTTATTAGATCCTTAACGTCTACATCCTGAAATATTCGATAATCATACGTGTGACTGAGCAGCCAAAGCGCCGGCACCACCGTCATTCGATACACGCTCTCGCTGCCGACTTTGCGCCGCCCCAACGCTTCGAACTCGGACACGATCCCGTTGAAATAGCGCAGCGTCTGATCTTCCCGCACCAAGCCGATCGTGACCGGCTTGGCGATCACGTCCTTGGGCTGCAGGTCGTGTCGCTTGGTCGAATAAACCTGCAAATCGTAGCGAAACAGCGCGGACATGGCCTCGGTGCCCCGCACGCTGATCGGAATGAGAACGTCGTCGCCGAGCGTGGTGGCCAGCCGAATATGACGCTTGGTTTGGGTTGGGGCGATGACCGCGCTATCCATGCGAAACCATCCTTGTTATTAATTTTCTAATCCATTAGCAGTCTCGAGGACCGATAACCCCGAATCCTAGGAGCCACCCCATTGATCGTCAACGGCAAAAGTACCGAAACGCCCGCTCGCAACCGCGAAAAGCGGACCCTACGCTACAGGCCGTAGGTCAGCAGGAACAGCGCGCAGCCGGCCAGGGCGCCGACCAGGGTGCCGTTGATGCGGATGTATTGCAGGTCGCGGCCCACCTCCAGTTCCAGGCGCTCGCTGACGGTCTTGGTATCCCAGCGCTGCACTACCTCGGCGATGAAGGCGCCGATCTCGACGCGGAACGGCACGATGAAGCGGACGATGAAGTGCTCCAGCCGCTGATTCAGGCGCTGCTGGGCCTCGGGGTCGTTCTCCATGGCCCGCGCCAGGGCCTGCAGGCTGGCGGCCAGCGACTCGGACAGACCGGAGCTGGGCGTGGCCACCCGCTCTAGCAGCATGTGCCGCAGCTCGTCCCACAGCGATTCCAGCGCCGACTGCAGCTCGGGGCTGGCGAGCACGCGGCTCTTCACGTCCTCCACGCGCTCGCGGAACTGCGCGGAGTGCTGCAGCCGCTCGATGAGGTCGCGCACCGAGCGGTCGAAATCGATCCGTGCCGGGTGTTCGGGGTTGGCCAGCTCGTCGAGCAGGTCCTCGGCGCCCTCGATGATGGCCTGCGCCACCTTGGCGTCGATCGCGCGCGGCACCCACCAGGTGGTGCGCTCCTCGACCTTCTGATAGATCAGCTCCTGGTTGCGGATCAGCAGCTCCCGCACCAGCTGCAGGCTGCGCTCGAACAGGCGCTGGTGCTGCTGGCTCTCCAACAGCAGGCGCAGTACCCGCACCAGCAGCGGCACCAAGTCGAGCCGGCCCAGCTGCTTGCTGAAGGTGTCGCGGAAGAAACCGCGCACTTCCTTGTCCTGCACGGCGTTGATCAGATTCGGCAGCAGCGCCACCAGCTGCCGGGCGATCACCCGGCTGTTCTCGGGCCGCGCCAGCCAGCGGCTGAAACGCAGCGCCGGGTTGCCGGCGCGCAGCTTGGCGGCGATCAGCTCGGGAGTGAGGAAGTTGCGCTCGACGAAGCCGCCCAGGCCCTGGCCGATGCGGTCTTTGTTGCGCGGGATGATGGCGGTGTGGGGAATGGGCAACCCGAATGGGCGGCGGAACAGCGCCGTGACCGCGAACCAGTCGGCCAGTCCGCCCACCACTCCGGCCTCGGCGCCGGCGCGGATCAGCAGCAACCAGAAACCGGGCTCCGCCACCAAGTGGGTGGCGGCGAAAATCAGCGCGGCGATCAGCAGCAAGCCGGTAGCGATCCGGCGATGCCGGCGCAGGCGCTGACGCTTTTCTTCGACGGGATCGATGGCGGCGTGCGACATGGTTTCGTATCTAGGCCCGTTGCTCGGCCGGAGTGTAGAACCTAACCCGGTCGACCGCATGGATGGCAAGCTATGCGGCCGGCGCCCGACTCTGCCTATCATGGGCACCGTCGACCACCGTTGCGAGACGCCATGCCGCTGCATCGACTCCTGACGGCGCTGCTCCTGCCGCTGCTGCTGGCGGCGTGCGCGCCCCTGCGTCCCCCCGAACGACCGGCGGCGTTCGAACCGCGGCTGAACGATGACCATGCGCTGATGGACGACGGCTACCGCCTGCCGCTCGATGCCTGGCGGGCGGCGGACGAGCCGCGCGCGGTAGTGGTGGCCCTGCACGGCTTCAACGACTACCGCCGGGCGTTCGCCAGCGCCGGCCCCTTTCTGGCCGAACGCGGCATCACCGTCTACGCCTACGACCAGCGGGGCTTCGGCGAGACCGCCTACCGCGGCCTGTGGGCCGGCAGCGAGCGCCTGACGGCCGATCTGCGCGCCATGCTGGCGCTGCTGCGGCGGCGCCACCCCGAACTGCCGCTCTATCTGCTCGGCGAGAGCATGGGCGGCGCGGTGACCATCGCCGCGCTGGCGGCTGACCCGGATTTGCCGGTGGACGGCGTGGTGCTGGTGGCACCGGCGGTATGGAGCCGGCTGACCATGCCTTGGTACCAGCGTTGGGGCTTGTGGCTGGCCGGACGCCTCGCCCCGGGCTGGAAGCCCACCGGCGAGTCGCTGAACCGCTGGCCGACCGACAACATCGAGCTGCTGCGGGCCATGGCGCGCGATCCGATGGTGATCAAGGCCACCCGCATCGACACCATCGTCGGCCTGGTGGATCTCATGGATCTGGCCCTGGCGTCCGGCCCGCGACTGGCGGTGCGCGGCCTGCTGTTGTACGGCGCCAAGGACCAGATCGTCCCGGCCGAGCCCACCTGCCAGCTGCTGCGGCAACTGCCCAACGGCGGCAACGCCCGCTGGCGCTCCGCCCTCTATCCGGACGGCTACCACATGCTGCTGCGCGACCTCCAGGGCGAGCGGGTCCTGGAGGACATCGCCAGCTGGATCCTGACTCCCGACCGCCCCCTGCCCTCCGGCCACGAATCACCGCCGGGCGAGATATGGGCCCTGTGCCGCGAGCGGGGGTAGCGCCGAGCGCTGGCCCCAGCGTGCGAGGAGAAACGCTCGCGGCCGCCCCGCCCCGACGAGCCGGCGCGCTGGCCCGGAACCGGCGAGGTCAATGCCCCTCGGCTCTGTCCCGCCCGATGTCCGGCTGGGCGGCGGGCCAGTCGTAATCGCCGAAGAAGGCTTCGACGATCAGGAACAGCAGCGGCTCGGCCGAGAAGTTCTGCTCGCGCTCGAACCGCAGCTCCGGGCGGATTTCGCCGAACAGCCAGTCCTTGTAGATGCTGCGGCGCCAGCCGACGTTGACGAAGGACTCGGTGACGTGCGTGTTCGGCTGGCTTTCGGCGCGCACGCCGAGCCGGCCCTGCACGGCGTTGAGCGGACCGAATTCGTAGGACAGCGAGAAGTCCTGGCTGTAGTACCACTGCTGGTCGTCGTGCAGCCAGGTGGCCATGGTACTGGAGCGGAAGAACCAGGGGCCGCCGGGCAAGGGCCGCTGCCCCAGGAACTCGGTGGTGGAGCCGACGCCCTCGGTGCGGCGCCAGAACACCGCCTCCGTTATCCGCAGCTCCCAGAGATTGACGAAGAACGAACGCCCCAAGCGCGCCTGGACGAACAGCTCGGGCGAAGCGCGCAGCCGCGCGCCGGCGCTGGTGTCGAAATTCCAGTAATCGGCGAGGTCGAGAACGTACTGCACGCCGGCGATGTAACTGGAGTTCCTCTGCGCCACGCCGTCGGCGAACACCACCGGCCCCGGCGCCTCGCCGGGGCGGCGAACGTCGTCCTCGTCCTCGCTCTCGAAGATCAGGTTGAAGCGGCGCTCGGTGTTGGGCAAAGCCAGCCGCAGACGCACCTTGGGGTCGACCGCCACGCCGTCCTCGGAGATCTCGTTGAGCAGCATCACCCGCAAGCGGCTGTCATGCGCGCCGAGCTCGTAGTCTCGCCCGCCGAACAGGCGATCGAGGCGGTGCCCCAAACTCACCACCTCGCGCGACACCCGTAGATGGCTGTCGTCCACGGTACGGGACAGGCTCCAAGGCGCGGTCGGTGCGGGCTCGGCGGTATCGGCCTCGTCCGCCGCCGGTTCCGACGGCGGCGCCTCCTGCGCCCCCACCCATGGCGCGGCGCCGAGCAGTATCGCCAACCAGAATGCAGCGCCGATTCTCATAGGCAACGCTCAATAACCGCTTGCTTCGATTGTCGTTTGTACACGGCCGCGGACAACGGAACAGCCCGCTCGTCATCCGCCATGAGCGGTTCTGCGGGCGCGGGCGCGCTCGGGCAAGGCGCCGTCCGGCCCTCCCCCCGCAAGGCTCAAGTCCGCAGCGGCGCCACCGCCCCGCTGCGCAGCCAGTTTAGATAATCGTCCAACACCTGGCGGTGATCGAACACCAGCGGCAGCGAACGATCGGCGGGATCGGCGAGGACGATGCGCTTGGCGTCGTCGGCCGCCACCGGCTCGCCGTCGGCCCGGGCGACGTAGACCGCGGTCACGGTATGGCCGCGCGGATCGCGGTCGGGCGCGGAATACAGCCCCAGCAGGCACTCCAGCGTCACCTCCAGGCCGGTTTCCTCGCGCGCCTCGCGCAGCGCCGCCGCCTCCACCCGCTCGCCGACGTCGACGAACCCACCCGGAATCGCCAGCCCCAAGGGTGGATAGCGGCGCTCGATCAGCACCACCTTGCCGGGGTGGCGGTCGAGCCGGATGAGGATATCGGCAGCGATCTGCGGAGTAACGGGTCTCATCGTCGGGATTTCCTCGCTCGGAGCGGGCGGAACGGTGATCCGTTCCATGGTATGGCGGCGACCAGCCACGGTAAAACGCCGGCATGCCGAAACGTTCGTTCGTGTCGCTTCGCCTTCTCCTCGCCGCGTGCGTCCTGCCGCTGATCGCCGGCGTCGCCAGCTGCGTCAGCACGCCGACGCCGACGCCGACGGTCGCCGCCGTGATCCAGCAGCCGCTGCTGCTGGAAGACCGCGCCGTCATGTCCGACGGCTACGTGCTGCCGATCCGGCGCTGGGCGCCCGAGCAGGCGCCGCGCGCCGTGGTGCTCGGGCTGCACGGCTTCAACGATTATCACCAGGCCTTCGCCGCCGTCGGACCGAAGCTGGCCGCCCACGGCATCGTCACCTACGCCTACGATCAGCGCGGCTTCGGCGCCACCGAGCTGCGCGGCTACTGGGCCGGCGCCGAGCACCTGATCGAGGACACCCGCACCCTGGTGCGGCTGCTGCGGCAACGCCATCCCGATCTGCCGATCTATCTGCTGGGCGAGAGCATGGGCGGCGCGGTCGGGCTGGCGACGGTGGCCGCCGAACCCCTGCCGCTGGTCGACGGCGTGGTGCTGGCGGCGCCGGCGGTGTGGGCGCGCCGCACCATGCCCTGGTACCAGCGCGCGGCATTGAGCGTGGCCCGCCGCGTGGCGCCGGACTGGCGGCCGACCGGGCGCAGCCTCGGCAAGGTCGCCTCCGACAACCGGGAAATGCTGCTGGCCATGGGCCGCGACCCGCTGGTGATCAAGGAAACCCGCATCGACACCGTGGCCGGGCTGGCCGATCTGATGGACCTGGCGCTGGACTCGGCGCCGCGCCTCAACACGCCCGCTCTGCTGCTGTACGGCGAGCGCGACGAGATCGTGCCGAAGCGGCCGACCTGCAGCATGCTCAACGCCCTGCCCGACCGACAGCGTGTCGACTGGCGACTGGCGCTCTACCCCGATGGCTACCACATGCTCACCCGCGACCTGCAGGGCGACAAAGTGATCGAGGACATCGCCCAATGGATCCTCGACCGCACCGCGCCGCTGCCGTCCGGCCACGAGGCCGTCCGCGCCGACTGGGACACCCGCGTCTGCGGCGCCGCCTGAGCGGCCGCTCAGCCCGCGCTTGCCGCATCCTCGCCGACGGCCGGTCGCGCGTCCTCGAGCAGGCGCAGCAACCGACGACAATCGCGCTCCAGCGCGGCGGCGTCCCCTTCGCCCGCCGCCAGCGCCGCGGCCTGCTCGGCGAGCCGCCGCAGGCCCTGCTCCAGCTCGTCGTGCGCCACGCCCTCGGCCGCTTGCAGGCCGAGCTGCGCCAGCAGCCGGTTCTTCTCCTCCAGATCGCGGGTGCGGGCGCGAATCTGCAGCTCCAGCTCGGCGTACAGGCGGGCGTTCTCGATCGACACCGCCGCCTGCGCCGACAGCAGCTGCAGCACCGCCAAGCGCTGCTCGGCGAAAGCGCCCTCCGCCAGATCGTTCTCCAGGTAGAGAATGCCGCGCAGCTGCCAGCGATTGAGCAACGGCAGGCACAGGATCGAGCGCGACTGCCGCAGCGCCACGTACGGATCGTGGCGGAACTCGCCCTCGCGTGCGGCGTTGGCGAGCAGCACCGGCTGCCGCGAGCACGCCACGTAGTTGACCACGGTCTGCGCCAGCTGCGGCGTGCCGTTCTCCACCAGCGGCCGCGAGCGCAGCACCTCCATGTGCTGACTGCCGGCGTCGTAGCGCGCCTCGATCCGCCACTCGCCGTTCCGCTCCAGCAGCAGGAAACCGACCTGAGCGCCGGCGGCGGCGGTGACCGTGCGCATCAGCTTCACCAGCAAGTCGGGCAGCCGGATCTCTTGTGAAATGGCCTGCCCGGCCTGCAGCACCGCCGCCAGATCCAGCGCCTCAGCGGGCGCGCCGGCGGCCGAGGCCGCGCCCGGCTCCGGCGCGGCCGCATCGCCCACGCACTCGGGGTGCAGAGCCTGCAGCTGCCGCTGCTTGGCGGCGGCGCCGTAGCGGCCCCAGCAGTAATAGGCATCCCGCAGATAGCCGCGCGCCGGCTGCACCCAGCCCAGCCCCAGGCAGAACAGCGCCGCCCGCTCATTGGCCAGCGCTTCATGGAACAGATTGTCGCAGCGGCGGGCAGCCTCGATCGCCCGCTGATAGGCGGCCAGCGCCGCGCCCACCCGGCCCTGCACCCGCAGCCGCTCGGCCACCACCAGCCGGTGCAGCGCGGCGAAACTGGCCGGCGCCATGCGGGCATGGCGCGCCAGTAGCCGCTCGGCGCGGCGCGCCCGCCGCCAAGCCGACAGCCGTCCCGTTGCCGGCAGCCCCGGCAGCAGCGCCAGTCGGGTCAACGCGTCGAAGAAGTGGAAGCGCACCGTGCTGAGCGCGCCGATCACCGTGCCGCGGTACGGCCGGGCGGCGTCGGCGTGGCGCGCCGCGGCGGTGTAATCGCGAAACAGGTAGGCCAACTCCAGCTTGCTGTTGAGCAGACTGAACAAGGCCGTCAGGCTGCCGCACTCGATGTATTCCGAGAGCGCGGAGCGCTCCTGCACGTACGGCCCTTCCAGCCGATCCGGAACCTCGGCGTGCATCAGGTTGTGGCGCACCTGCCGATAGCCGTTGGCCATCGCCAGCGCCGACTCCAGGCCGGTACGGGCGATGGCCCGGCAATAGCGCTCCGCCAGCTCCTCGAACTCCGGCAGCGGCATGCCCATGAACAACGCCAGGTAGACGATGCATTGCGCCAGCATCGCGGCAGCCTGCAGATCGCCGCCCTCGGCGGCGGCGCGGTGGCCATCGATCATGCGGGTCAGCAGCGTCCGGTGGTCCTCGACCCAGACGTCGATCAGGAAATGCACGATCAGCTCGGTGTGCCCCCGCCCGGCGCGCGCCTGCGGCTGCGCCGCCAGCGCCAGCGCCAGCCGCCCGAAGCGGTGCCCGCGCCGCACCTGGCCGACCCCACCGGCCAGATACAGGCCGTAGCTGGCGTAGGCGCGGCTCAGCACCGGATGGCTGCCGAACTTGAGCGCCAAGCGGATCTGGTGGCAGGTCAGCACCGGCATCAGCTGCGGCCGCGACTGATAGGCCGGCATCAGCAGCTTGCCCAGCATGCGCATGGCGACCGAAGCCCATGGATCGGTCATGGGCGGCAGCTTGGTCACGGCCTCCAACGGCCGGCGACGCAACGCCAGCTCGGTGCGGGTACGCTCCGCCAGCAGCCACGCCGCCGACGGCCGGGCCGGTATCGACAGTCCCAGCCGCTCCAGGTAGGCCAAGCCGGCCTCCAAGGCCGCGTCCAGCTGCTGACGAGACAGATGGAGATCCACCCGCAGCTCCTGGGCCGGCGCCTCCGCAAGCGGGTCGCGCGCATGCGCGAGTATCCGCTCGCACAGCTGCTCCATCCGCCCCACCGCGCCGATGCGGAAAGCCATTTGCGCCGCCTCCGTGGCCAGCGCCTGGCTCAGCTCTGGAGCGCTGCGCCAACCGTCGTCGCCGAGCGCCGCCAAGCCCGCCTCGAACAACGCTAGCGCCGTATGATGGGCGGCGGCGGCCCCGGCCTGCCGGCCGGCTCGCAGATTCAGCTCGGCCAAGCGCTGCCGCGCCTCGTCGTCGGCAAGCAGGGGCAGCGCCTTGTTGAGATGACCGACGGCATCGAACAGCCGCTCGTCCGGCTCCGCCTCGTCCATAGCCTCGAGCAGCACGTTGCCGGCGGCGTGATGGCAGGCCAGCCTGCGCCGCTCGTCGAGCAGCGAATAGGCCACTTGCCGTACCCGGTCGTGGAGGAATTGGAACTCACCGGCGCCATGGGCATCGTTCAGCGCCAGCACCAAACCTTCGCGCACGGCCTCCTGCAAGGCCGCGGCCACGGCGGTTTCGGCGACGCCGAGCACCCGCGCCAGCAAGCGCAGGCTGAACGCGCCGCCCAGGCTGGCGGCCGCCTGCAGCACCTCCTGGGTGGCCGGCGTCAGTCGGGTGAACCGCTTGGCGAGCAGCTCGACTACGTTGTCGGTGATCGGCACGCGCTCGATCAGCGCCAGATCCCAGCTCCAGCGCCCGCCTTCGCTGTCGAAGCGGATCATGCCGCCTTCCACCAGCACCGTCAGGAACTGGCGGATGAAGAACGGGTTACCCAGCGTCTTGGCGAGCAGCAGCTCGGCCAGCGCCGCGGCCTGCGGCTGCTCGCAGTGGAAGGTCTCCGCCACCATCTGCGCGATCGCCGCCGCCATCAGCCCCTCCAGGCGCAGCTCGCTCGGCGGCGTCACGCCGCGTCGCAGCGCTTCGAGCGCCTGCCGCCACGGCTCGTGCGCGTCCGACTCGTCCTCGCGGCAGGCGCC
Organism: uncultured Alkalilimnicola sp.; assembly: GCA_937951875.1. Lineage (GTDB taxonomy): Bacteria > Pseudomonadota > Gammaproteobacteria > Nitrococcales > AK92 > JAAYIK01. Next base: position 18,446 of record CALGAN010000068.1, read on the forward strand.
GATCAGCAGCAGGCGCAGCGGTCTCGGCGCCTCCAGCAGCTGCCGAATCAGCGCAAGCGACGCCGGATCGGCCCATTGCAGATCGTCGAGGAACAACACCAGCGGCTGCTCCGCACTGGCGCAGGCGACGATGAAAGCGCGCAGCGCGTCGTGCAGACTGCCCTTGTCGGCCTGCGACTCCGGCGGCGGCTGGCTGCCCACGAGCTGCTCCAGCGGCGGCACGGCGTCCAGCAAAGCGCTGGCGCCGGCGGCGCGCAGGCGTTCGCGCCAGCGCGCCAGCTCGCGCTCGGGCTCGGTCAGCAGCTGCCGCACCAGGCCCTGCAGGGCATCGAGCACGGCCGCGTAGGGCTGCTCACGCCGCAGCGGGTCGAACTTGCCGACCGCGAACCGGCCCTTGCGCGCCAGCACCAGCCGCTGCAGCTCGCCGACCAGCGTCGATTTGCCGATCCCGGCCGGCCCGGAAACCAGCCACAGCTCCACCCCGCCGGCGGCGACGCGCTCGCAGGCGGTCAGCAGCTGCGCAAGCTGCGGCTCGCGGCCGTAGAGCTTGTCCGCCACCCGCAGCGCGCCGATCCGCTCGTGCCGTCCCAGCGGGAAGGGATCGACCCTGCCCTGGCGACGCCACTGGCTCAGGCACTCGTTGAGATCGGCCAGCAGCCCCTCGGCGCTCTGGTAGCGCTCGTCGACGTTCTTGGCGAGCAGACGGGCCACTACGTCCGCCAACGGCGCCGGCACCTGCGGCTGCAGCTGATCGAGCCGCGGCGGCAGCACCGCGATGTGGCAGTGGATCAGGTCCAGCGGCCGCCGCGCCTCGAACGGCGGCCGACCGGCCAGCACTTCGAAGAACACCACGCCCAGCGCGTAATAGTCGCTGCGATAGTCGACCGGACGGTTCATGCGCCCGGACTGCTCCGGCGCCATGTACGCCAGCGTCCCCTCCAGGGCGTTGGCGCCCAGCGCCGGCGCCTGTTCGCGCTTGAACTCGGAGGCGAGCCCGAAATCGAGCAGCTGGACCCGGCCGCTGCCGCCGTCCCAGAGAATGCTGGCCGGATTGATATCCTTGTGGATCAGTCCGGCGTCGTGAACGTCTCGCACGGCGCCGGCGAGGGCGATGAACAGCTCCAGCGCCTCGCCGAGCGGCAACCGGCGGCGCACCAACTGCCGCCGCAGCGGCGCGGCGCCGCGATCCTCCAGCACCAGCACCAGCCGATGCCCGAACGTCTCCAGCGCCAGCGGGCGCGCCACCGCCTCGCTGTCGATACGCCGCAGCAGCGCGAACTCCCGCCGCAGCCGCGCCACCTGCGCCGCGCTCGGATACTCCTGCGCCAGCACCTTGAGGAGCACCGCCGCGCCATCGGCCTGGCGGCGCGCGCGTAGGGTCTCCACGCCAGGGCCGGCGCTCAGACGCTCGACGATGTCATAGCCGGGTATGCGCATGCGGGCTTGGCGGGCGGAGATCGTCGGGTGCGTCTACAGGCCTGTTGCGGTAAGTGGGCTGGGCCGCGCCAGTCGGCGCCGCGAAAGCCTGGTATGGTTGCTGCTGGTCATGACCATGGTCTATTCCTTCGACCGGATCGGCTCCAAGGATTTTCCCGAGGGTAAGCGTTAACGGCCGGTGGCGCCAGCTCATCGCCGTCTTGCCGAACGCGTTCCGTGCCGCGCGCGACGCGGACGGGTACAATGCGGCGCTTTCCGCCGGACCGTACCGGCCACAGACCGGAAGACGATGACTCTACAGATCGACCGCATTCTGATCACCTACGGCGAACTCAGCCTCAAGGGCCGCAACCGCCGCGACTTCGAACGCGCGCTGCTGGACAATCTGCGCCGCCAACTCGCCCAGCGCGGGCTGAACTGGCCGGTGGAGCGGCGTCATCAGCGCACCTATCTGGTGGTACCCGCCGGCACCGAGCCGGCGGCGGTAGACGAGGCGCTGACCGTGATTAGCGAGGTGGCGGGCATCGCCACCTACGCGCCCGCCGCGTTCTTCCCGGCCGAACAGACCCAGCAGCTGACCCTGCCGCAATGGGAGGCGGTGGAGCGCAGCCTGGCGGCGCTGGCCGAATCCTGCCATCGCCCCGGCGCCAGCTTCGCGGTGCGGGTCAACCGCGCCGACAAGCGCGTTCCGGTGAAATCCGACCAGCTGGCTCGCCACTTCGGCGGCGTGATCCTGCGCAACACGCCCTGGGACAAGGTCAATCTGACCCGGCCGGACTGCACCTTCTTCCTGGATATCTACGAGGAAGGCGTGTACCTGTACACCGACCGCCGCAAGGGTATGGGCGGCCTGCCGGTGCACACCGCCGGGCGAGTGCTGGCGCTGCTGTCCGGCGGCATCGACTCGCCGGTGGCGGCCTACATGATGGCCAGGCGCGGCTGCGACGTGGACTTCATCCACCTCACCGCCACCCGCGTGCAGCAGGCCCGCGCCGAGGACGAGCTGGTGGCGCGCATCGCCCGCCAGCTGAGCCGCTACACCGTGCGCTCGCGCCTGTACCTGGTGCCCTACACCCACTTCGATCTGGCGGTCATGGGCCACAGCACCGGCTACGACGTGGTGCTGTTCCGCCGCTTCCTGGCCCGGGTGGCGCAGACCCTGGCGCAGGAGCTGGGCGCGCAGGCGCTGGTGAGCGGCGACAGCCTGGGCCAAGTAGCCTCGCAGACGCTGGAGAACCTGGTCAGCACCTCGCGCGCCGTCGACATCCCGTTCCTGCGCCCGCTGATCGCGCTGGACAAGCAGGACATCATCGACATCGCCCGCCGCATCGGCACCTATGAGCTGTCGATCCAGCCCTACAAGGACTGCTGCGCGCTGCTCAGCGAGAACCCGCGCACGCGCTCCTACCACGACGAGCTGGTGCGCATCGAGGCGGAGCTGATGCCGAACTACGACGAGCTGATCCAGCGCACCCTGGACGAGATGGTCTGCCTGGCCTTCGAGTGCGGCGAACGGGTGGCCTGATCCGCCCGCTCGCCGCTTGCCGCTCCTCGCCCGCCCGGTTCCGGCGAGCGCCCTACTCCTCGGCTCCAGCCAGCTCCCGCGGCAGAGCCTGCTCGGGGGCGGTCTCCACCAGATCCGCCGGCAGGCTCTTGCTGGCCTTGGCGCCCAGCGCCTTGATGTCCTCGGCGCTCTTCACCAGGTTGCCGCGGCCGCTGACCAGCTTCTTGCGGGCATCGTCGTAGCTCTTCTGGGTGGCGGCGAGCTTGCGGCCCACCTCCTCCAGATCGGCGACGAAGCCGACGAACTTGTCGTACAGGCGGCCGGCCTTCTCGGCGATCTCGGCGGCATGGCGGTTCTGGTACTCGAAGCGCCAGATGTTGTGGATGGTGCGCAGCGTGGCCAGCAGGGTGGACGGCGTGACGATGACGATGTTCTTCTCCAGCGCGTCCCCGAACAGATCCGGATCGTAGCGCGCGGCGTCGACGTAGGCCGACTCGATCGGCACGAACATCAGCACGTAGTCGAGCGTGCGCAGGCCCAGCCGCTGGTACGCCTTGGCGGACAACCCCTTGCAGTGGTTGCGCAGGGAGGCGGCGTGCTCGCGCAGATACAGCTGCCGCTCGGCCTCGTCCTCGCTGGCGCAGAAGCGCTCGTAGGCGGTGAGCGATACCTTGGAGTCGATGATTACGTGCCGGCCCTCGGGCAGATGCACGATCACGTCGGGCTGCTGGCGGCGGCCGTGCTCGTCGACGAAGCTCTGTTGCACCTCGTACTCGCGGCCCCGGCACAGCCCGGAGCGCTCCAGCACCTGCTCCAGTACCAGCTCGCCCCAGATGCCCTGGGTCTTGCTCTCGCCTTTGAGCGCCTTGGTGAGGTTCACCGCGTCCTGGCTGATCTTCTGGTTCAGTTCCTTGAGCCGCATGATCTCGCCGAACAGCGACATGCGGTCCTTGGACTCCTTGTCGTAGCTGTCCTGGACCTTCTTCTCGAACTCCTTGATTTGCTCGCGCAGCGGGTTGAGCAGCCCTTCCAGCTGGCTGCGGTTCTGATCGGTGAAGCGCCGGCTCTTGTCCTCCAGGATGTCGTTGGCCAGCTGCTTGAACTGCAACGTCAGCTGCTCGCGCGCCTCGTCGAGCAGGCGCAGCTTCTCCTCGCCCTGGCGCCGCTCCTGCTCCAGCTGGGCATCCAGACGCGAGATGCGCTCGCGCAGAGTGGCGTTCTCCTGCTGCAGGGCCGCGCACTGCGCCGTCTGCTCGGCGAGCTTCCGCTCCAGCTGCACCGCCCGCCCGCCGACCGCCTCGGCCTTGGCGCGCAGTTCCAGCTCGCGGCGGTGCTCGGCGCGCAGCCGCTCGAGCTCGCCGTCGCGCGCCGCCAGCTGCTGCCGCAGCAACTCCAGCTGGCCTTCGGCCTCGGCGCGCGCGCGCCGGTCGGCGGCGGCGATCTGCGTCCGCAGCACTAGCCACACGGCCACGGCCGCCACCACGAAGCCGCCGGCGGCGGCGATCAGTACGTTCAGCCCCTCCACGGGCACCTCCTCGCGATGATCGGGCGGACGTCGGTCACGACGCCGGCAGTTTCAGGCCGGCCTCGCACAACACCGCGTCCATGTGCGGCGCCCAGCCGCCGTGCGCCCGGGGATTGGCCGGACTGGGATGGGTGACACCGAACACCGGGATCGACAGCGGCGCGGCGACCTCCGCGGCGCGCTGCTCGGCGAACCGGCCGACGCCGATCACCGCACCGGGCTCCAGCAGCCGCAGCGTGGCGGCCAGCGCCCTGTCGCACACCTCGAACAAGGCAATCTGATCCTCCTTGCGCAGCTTGTCCGGGGTGCGGTTCTCGCCGCCCTCGTCGAAGAACAGCAAAGGGCAGTAGTTGAGCACGAAGAAATGCTGGAAGAACGCCTCCGGCGTGCCGAACCGCTCCTGCGCCCACCCCCAGACGCGCCGCCCGCTCACCTCGCGCCGCCGGCAGGCGAAGCCCTCCACCGGGCGCTTGGGGTGCTGCCGCGGCGGCTGGCCGACCGGCGCCTCGATACCCATCCAGTCGCGCACCGCCGGAATCTCCCCGAACGGCACTCCGCTCTGCATCATCCCGTAGGGGCCGGGATTCATGCCCAGCAGCACCGCCTGCGGCCGCCGCCGCGCGTAGCGGCGCAGATATGTCTCGTACGGCGCGAACGCGTAAGCGAGCGGGTTGTATACATAGGCCACCGGCGGCGCGAATCGCAGCGCCTCGCATTCGTCCCGCAGCCGCGCCGCGACCGCCACCAGTTCATCGCTCCAGGCCATGCCTGCTCCTTAACACAACCCCGTTCCAATAGCCGCAAGGCGCCACCCCGGTCTGGCGGGGGACGCCGAGGCGAAGGCTCTCGCTCCGACCTCAACATTCCCCATCGGGGAAGGGACGCTAGAATAGCTTGGCGTCACCGACAAGAATCCGCGGTCACACCATGGCGCCCGAGGCCCGTCCAGCGTACCGAACGCCCTTGCCATGATCCGCCCCCAATCTGCGCTCGCCCGACCCGGCGCGCAACCCGCGCGCCAATGGCTAGGGACGTTCCCGGAACCGTGCGTGGGCTGGCACGGTAGGCAAGCCCAGCCCGCCATGGAACAATCGGCCCCATCCCCCTGACGGCTGTACCCCCGATGTCCGGCAGTACTCCGAATCTCCGGATCAGGTTCGCGCTGACCTTCGGCCTGCTGACGCTGTTGCTCAGCCTGCTGTTGGGCATCGCCGTCGGCGGCGACGCGACCGAGCGCATCCGCAATGCGGTCGGCGCCTCGCTCGAACGAATGGCCGTACACGTGGCCGACCGCCTGCGCCAGGAACTCACCCGCCGCCAAGGCGAGCTGCAGCTCGCCGCCGCGGCCGGCGCCGACCCGACGGCGCTGCGCGAGCGGCTGGAGCAGCTGCGCACCCACTTTCCACACTACGCCTGGCTCGGTTACGTCGCGGCCGACGGCACCATAACCGTCGCCGCCGACGGCCTGCTGGAGGGCGGCAACGTCACGGATCAGGCGTGGTTCACGGAAGGCCTGAAAGGCCCGCACATCGGCCGGGTGGCCGCTTCGCTGCAACTGGAGCGCGCACGCCCCGCCGCGACCGGCCCCGACCACTATCTCGCCCTGGCGGTGCCCACCCACGCCGCGGACGGCAGCGTCAACGGCGTGCTCGGCGCCCAGCTCAACTGGCGCTGGGCGCGCCAGCTCGCCCAGGAAGTGGCGGCCGGCGAGCACCGCGGACGCCGCGAGGATCAGCCACGGCAACACCCGCCCGGACTTCGCGTAGCTGAAGAGCAGCGACCACGACTTGTAGCTCGGGTGCAGGATCTGGTTGAACGAGATGAGGAAATCGCCGACGAACGAGACGCCCGGCAGCGACGACGAGGACCGGTTGTCCGTCGGCGCGACCAGCCG
>CALGAN010000069.1 GCA_937951875.1 uncultured Alkalilimnicola sp.
GCGAGTTTTGGCTCCGGCCGGCCCTTCGGGCCTTAACTTGGGCTCACGCCCAAGTTAGCCTGCGCCGAAACTGGCCCCCTCAGGGCCTTTCCAGGCCCAGGGGGGGCCAGTTTTCCAGCTTCATGCCGAGGGTTAGGCCGCGGGCGGCCAGGACTTCCTTGATCTCGTTGAGCGACTTGCGGCCCAGGTTCGGGGTCTTGAGCAGCTCGTTCTCGGTACGCTGGATCAAGTCGCCGATGTAGTAAATGTTCTCCGCCTTCAGGCAGTTGGCCGAACGCACGGTGAGCTCGAGGTCGTCGACCGGGCGCAGCAGGATCGGGTCGATCTGCGGCGTGCCACGGGTCGGCGCTTCGATGGTTTCGGTCGAACCTTCCAGCGAAGCGAACACCGACAGCTGGTCCATCAGGATGCGGGCCGATTGGCGAACGGCTTCCTCCGGCGAGATCACGCCATTGGTCTCGATATCGAGCACCAGCTTGTCGAGGTCGGTACGCTGCTCCACGCGCGCGCTTTCCACGGTATAGCTGACACGACGGATCGGGCTGTACGAGGCGTCGAGCACGATGCGGCCGACGGTGCGGGAGTGATCGTCGGCAAAGCTGCGCAGGTTGCCCGGAACGTAGCCACGGCCCTTCTCCACCTTCACTTGCATTTCCAGACGGCCGTTGTCCGTCAGGTTGGCGATGACATGGTCGGGGTTGATGATTTCGACGTCATGCGACACTTCGATATCGCCTGCCGTCACGACGCCGGGACCTTGCTTGCGCAGGGTCAGCACGACTTCATCACGGTTGTGCAGCTTGAACACCACGCCCTTGAGGTTCAGCAGGATGTCGACCACGTCTTCGCGCACGCCGTCGATGGTGGAGTACTCGTGCACGACGCCCGTGATCTGGACTTCCGTGGGCGCGTAGCCAGCCATCGAAGACAACAGGATGCGGCGCAGCGCGTTGCCCAGCGTATGGCCATAGCCGCGCTCGAACGGCTCCATGATCACTTTGGCGTGATTCGGGCCCAGCGTTTCGACGTCGATGTTGCGCGGTTTCAGAAATGCGGCGTTTGCCATGAATCTTCCTTATCAATACCCTCGGCTCGTTACACCGATAAGGCTGGTGGAAAAAAACGCCTTGCAGCGTGAAAACCAGCGAACCGCCCCCCTCGAGGCAACGGCCCGCCAATAAAGCCAAAAGCCGCGCTGGAACAGCGCGGCTGTGCGAAGCCTGGAAAGCTTAGCGAGAATACAATTCCACGACCATGGATTCGTTGATGTCGCGGGCAACGTCGGCGCGGTCCGGCACTTGCTTGAAGGTACCTTCCAGCTTGGTGGTGTCCACGCTCACCCATTGCGGGAAGCCTTGGCTGGCGGCCAATTGCAGCGCTTCCTGGATACGGGCCTGCTTCTTGGCCTTTTCACGCACGGCGATCACGTCGCCCGGCTTGACCAGGATGGACGGCACGTTGGCGGTACGGCCGTTCAGCATCAACGCCTTGTGGCTGACCAGCTGACGCGCTTCGGCACGGGTCGAACCGAAGCCCATGCGGTACACCACGTTGTCCAGGCGCGACTCGAGCAGCTGGATGAGGTTTTCGCCGGTGTTGCCCTTGCGGCGCTCGGCCTCTTCGAAATAACGACGGAACTGCTTTTCCAGCACGCCGTACATGCGCTTGAGCTTTTGCTTCTCACGCAGCTGCAGGCCGTAGTCGGACGTGCGCGCGCCGGAAGTACGGCCATGCTGGCCGGGCTTGCTCTCGAACTTGCACTTGGAATCCAGCGAACGACGGGCGCTCTTCAGGAAGAGGTCCGTGCCTTCGCGGCGGGAAAGCTTACATTTGGGGCCAATATAACGTGCCACGATGCTTCCTTTTCTCTGTCAGGCCACGCACATGCGTGGCGAGGAGTCTGCCTTGATCTCGACGTTCGATGAACCTGGAACGCGGCAGACGGTGGTCTTACCCGGCGCACCCGACCCATGCCGGCTGCGCCCCCTACGAATTACCAACTCAATTGGCAAGGCGCGTCATTCTACTGCGCTTCGCCACCCACCCCAAATCCCAGCTCGGTGCCGGGGCTTCCACCCGTTGGTGGGACGGAAGCCCGGAGATTCCGGGCGTTGGCCCGCCGGTACTCCGGAGCCGGCCTTCGGAATCGGTGTGGGTTGACGGACTCGCCTTAGATCCGGCGACGCTTCGGCGGACGGCAGCCGTTGTGCGGAACAGGCGTGATGTCCGAGATGCTCGAGATCTTGATGCCGAGCGCGTTCAGTGCGCGAACGGACGACTCACGGCCGGGGCCGGGACCCTTGATGCGCACTTCCAGCGTCTTGATGCCGTATTCCATCGCAACACGACCGGCCGACTCGGCCGCGACCTGCGCCGCGAAGGGCGTGGACTTGCGCGAGCCCTTGAAGCCAGCGCCGCCCGACGTCGCCCACGACAGCGCATTGCCTTGGCGGTCGGTAATCGTGATGATGGTGTTGTTGAAGGACGCGTGGACGTGCGCGATGCCGTCCGACACGTTCTTCTTGACTTTCTTGCGAACGCGCTGGGCGCCGCTGGAGGGGGATTTCGCCATTTCTGAATCCTTGACTGGGTATCAGCCGTTTACTTTTTGAGCGCAGCCGCGGCGCGACGCGGACCCTTGCGGGTGCGGGCGTTCGTGCGGGTACGCTGGCCACGCACGGGCAGGCCGCGCTTGTGGCGGAAACCACGATACGAGCCGAGGTCGATCAGACGCTTGATCGACAGCTGGATCTCACGGCGCAGGTCGCCTTCGACGGTGAAGCTGTTGACCTGCTCGCGGATGCGCTCGAGCTCGGCGTCGTTCAAATCCTTGACCTTCTTGTCGGTCGGCACACCGGCGGCTTCGCAGATTTTGCGAGCGCGCGAACGACCGATACCAAAGATAGCCGTCAGACCGATTTCGGTGTGCTGATGCGGCGGAATGTTGATGCCAGCGATACGGGCCATAACGTTTCCTTGAATACCTGAGTGCTAGCCGGGATCAGCCCTGGCGTTGCTTGTGGCGCGGGTCGGTGCAGATGACACGCACCACGCCCTTGCGCTTGATGACCTTGCAGTTCCGGCAAATTGCTTTGACCGATGCCATTACTTTCATGATTGACTCCTAATTCGTACCCGGCAAGCCTGGCGCTTACTTCGAGCGGAACACGATTCTTGCTCGGGACAGATCGTATGGGGTCAACTCCACCGTCACACGATCCCCCGGCAGGATGCGGATGTAATTCATCCGCATTTTTCCCGAGATATGTCCCAGCACGACATGGCCATTCTCGAGCTTTACACGAAACGTTGCATTGGGGAGGTTTTCCAGAACCTCGCCTTGCATCTGGATAACGTCGTCTTTGGCCATTTTCTCGTTACCGCACCGGTAGATTTCCGCCCTTGAAGTTGGCCTTCTTGAGCAAAGAATCGTATTGGTGCGACATCACGTAAGCCTGCACCTGGGCCATGAAATCCATCGTGACCACAACGATAATCAGCAAAGACGTGCCGCCGAAATAGAACGGCACATTCCAACGCAGGACCAGGAACTCCGGCAGCAGGCACACTAACGTGATGTAGATGGCGCCGGTGAACGTCAAGCGCATCAGGATCTTGTCGATGTACCGCGCAGTCTGCTCGCCCGGACGGATCCCCGGCACGAACGCGCCGCTCTTCTTCAGGTTGTCGGCAGTCTCGCGGCTGTTGAACACGAGCGCCGTGTAGAAGAAGCAGAAGAACACGATCGCGATGGCATACAGCGTGATGTACAGCGGCTGCCCAGGCGACAACGCCGCGGCCAAGTCCTTCAGCCAGCGCAGGCCGTCGCCGCTCGAGAACCAGCTGGCCACGGTGGCGGGGAACAGGATGATCGACGACGCGAAGATCGGCGGAATCACCCCGGCCATGTTCAGCTTGAGCGGCAGATGCGAGCTTTGGCCGCCATACACGCGGTTGCCCACCTGGCGCTTGGCGTAGTTGACGACGATCTTGCGTTGCCCGCGTTCCACGAACACGACGAAAGCCGTCACCAACACCACCAGCACGACGATGAACAGCGCCGACAGCACCGCCATGGCCCCGGTATTGACCAACTCGAACAAACCGGCCAACGCCTGGGGCAGGCCCGCCACGATACCCGAGAAAATCAGGATCGAAATGCCGTTGCCCAACCCGCGCTCGGTGATCTGCTCACCCAGCCACATCAGGAACATCGTTCCCGTGACCAACGAGATCATCGTGGTCACGCGGAACATCAGCCCGGGATCGATGACCAGGCCGGGCTGCGATTCCAGCGCGACCGAGATACCGACCGACTGCACCAACGCAAGCGCCAGCGTTCCGTAGCGCGTGTACTGCGTAATCTTGCGCCGCCCGGCCTCGCCTTCTTTCTTGATCGCTTCCAACGACGGCACGATGACCGTCATCAGCTGCATGATGATCGATGCCGAGATATACGGCATGATCCCCAGTGCAAAGATCGAGAAACGCGAAAGCGCACCGCCCGAGAACATGTTGAACAGGCCCAGTATCCCACCCTGGTTCTGACGGAACAGGGAAGTCAACTGGACCGGATCGATCCCGGGGACAGGGATGTGCGTACCGATCCGGTACACCACCAGGGCGAGCAGCAGGAAGACCAGCCGACGCTTCAGGTCGCCATACTTGCCGGTCTTGCCCAGTGCGTTCGCATTAGCCAAAGCTTCAGTCCTCGGTTATTCAGACCAGCGAACCGCCGGCGGCCTCGATCGCCGCCTTCGCACCTGCCGTGGCCGTCATGCCCTTGAGCACCACCTTGCGGGTGAGCTCGCCGGTCTTGATGACCTTGACGTAGCGCACTTGCTGACCCACCACGCCGGCCTGCTTGAGCGCTTGCACGTCGATTTCCTCGACCGGCAGGGCTTGCAGTTCGGACAGGCGGACCTGTGCATACAGGTGCTGCCCCATGGACTTGAATCCACGCTTGGGCAGACGGCGCTGCAGCGGCATTTGGCCGCCTTCGAAGCCTACCTTGTGGAAGCCGCCCGAACGCGACTTCTGGCCTTTGTGGCCGCGGCCGGCGGTCTTGCCGAGGCCGGAGCCGATGCCGCGACCGACGCGACGCTTGGCGTGCTTGGCGCCGGCGGCCGGCTTGAGCGTATTCAGTTGCATGCTAGACCTCTCAGGCTTCCGACACGGTGACCAAATAGGACACCTTGCGGATCATCCCGCGCACTTCCGGCGTGTCGGCCAGGACGCGCGAGCTATTCAGGCGGCGCAGACCCAGACCGCGCACCGTGGCGCGATGCGATTCGGGCGTTCCGATGGGGGAACGCACGAGCGTCACTTTGACGTTCTTCTTAGTCATGGCTTACCCCAGGATCTCTTCGACCGTCTTGCCGCGCTTGGCAGCCACTTCGGACGGAGTCGAGCACGCGCGCAGACCGTTGAGCGTCGCACGCACGAGGTTGTACGGGTTGGTCGAGCCGAGGCTCTTGGCCACCACGTTGCGGACGCCGAGCACGTCGAAGATGGCGCGCATCGGGCCGCCGGCGATCACGCCGGTACCTTCGACGGCGGGCGAGATCAGCACGGTCGAGGCGCCATGCTTGCCGACCACGTTGTGATACAGCGTGCCGTTCTTCAGCGGCACCTTGATCATCTTGCGGCGGGCTTCTTCCATGGCTTTCTGGACCGCGACAGGCACTTCGCGCGCCTTGCCCTTGCCCATGCCGACTCGGCCGTCGCCGTCGCCGACCACGGTCAGCGCAGCGAACCCGAGGATACGACCGCCCTTCACGACCTTCGTGACGCGGTTGACGGCGATCATCTTCTCGCGAAGACCGTCATCGCGCTCTTCAGCCGCTGCATTCTTGCCTTGCATCTTGGCCATGTAATCCTCGCTTAAAACTTCAGGCCGGCTTCACGCGCGGCGTCAGCCAGGGCCTTGACGCGGCCGTGGTAGCGGAAACCGCTGCGATCGAACGCGACGGTCTCGATACCGGCAGCCTTGGCCTTCTCGGCCACGCGCTTGCCCACCAGAGTTGCTGCGGCCACATTGCCGCCCTTGCCCGACGCGCCCGCCAGCTGTTGGCGCACTTCAGGCTCGACGGTCGAGGCGCTGACCAGCACCTTGTCGCCTTCCGGCGAAATGATGTTTGCGTAGATGTGCAGGTTAGAGCGGAACACCGACAGGCGATGCACGCGCAACTCGGCGATCTTCCGGCGGGTAGCAACCGCACGACGCAAACGAGCTTGCTTCTTGTCCATGATTCGTCCTTGCCCGCCTTATTTCTTCTTGGTCTCTTTGATGATGACCCGTTCATCCGCATAGCGGACGCCCTTGCCCTTGTAAGGCTCGGGCGGGCGATACGCACGGATTTCGGCGGCCACCTGACCAACACGTTGCTTGTCGGCGCCCTTGATCACGACTTCCGTCTGCGAGGGGCACTCGACCTTGATGCCGGCGGGCATCTTGTGCACGACGTCGTGCGAGAAACCCAGTTGCAGCTTGACCGAATCGCCTTGGGCCTGGGCACGGTAGCCCACGCCGACCAGGGTGAGCTTGCGCTCGAACCCCTTGCTGACGCCAGTCACCATGTTGTTGACCAGGGCGCGGAGGGTACCGGACATGGCCTTGGCTTCGCGGCTATCGTTGGCAGCGGCGAACGAGAGCTTGCCGCCGTCTTGCGTGATGTTGACCAAACCATTCAGGGGCTGGACCAGCGTGCCGAGCGGACCCTTGACGGTGATCTGGTCGGCAGCGATGTTGGCCTCGACACCCTTGGGCAGTTCGACGGGGTACTTAGCTATACGCGACATGTCGACTCCTTACGCCACGTAGCAGAGGACCTCGCCGCCCACGCCGTTGGCGCGCGCCTTGCGATCGGTCATCACGCCGCGGGAGGTGGACACGATGGCCACGCCCAGGCCATTCATGACCTGAGGAATGGAATGACGACCCTTGTAGATACGCAGGCCGGGCTTCGACACGCGCTCGATGCGCTCGATGACCGGACGGCCGGCGTAATACTTCAGGGTGATTTCGAGTTCGGGCTTGCCGTTGTTGGGCTTGACCTCGAAGTTCTCGATATAGCCCTCGTCCTTCAGCACGGTGGCGATGGCCACCTTCAGCTTCGAGGAGGGCATGGACACGGACGCCTTATCTACGCGCTGCGCATTGCGGATGCGCGTCAGCATATCGGCGATCGGATCGCTCATGCTCATGAATGACTCTCCTACCAGCTGGCCTTGGTCATGCCCGGAATCTCGCCGCGCATAGCCATCTCGCGCAGCTTGTTACGGGCCAGACCGAACTTGCGAAACACGCCACGGGGGCGACCGGTCACCGCACAGCGGTTGCGCTGGCGAGTGGGGTTGGCGTTACGGGGCAATTGCTGAAGTTTCAGCCGGGCCTGGTAACGTTCTTCGTCCGACTTGGACGCATCGTCGACGATAGCCTTGAGCGCGGCGCGCTTGGCGGCGTACTTGGCCACCAGCTTGGCGCGCTTGAGGTCGCGATTGATGAGTGAAAGCTTAGCCACTATTTCACCCCTTAATTACGGAACGGGAAGCGGAACGCCGACAACAGCGCCTTGGCTTCTTCGTCGGTCTTTGCCGTGGTCGTGATGCTGATATTCAGCCCACGAAGCGTATCGATCTTGTCGTACTCGATCTCGGGGAAGATGATCTGCTCTTTCACACCGATGTTGTAGTTGCCGCGACCGTCGAACGCACGGCCGGAGACACCACGGAAATCGCGCACGCGCGGCAGCGCAACGCTGATCAGGCGATCGAGGAATTCGTACATGCGGGCGCCGCGCAGGGTCACCATGCAGCCGATCGGATAATTCTCACGGATCTTGAAGCCGGCGATAGCCTTGCGCGACTTGGTCACCACGGCCTTCTGGCCGGCGATCTTGGTCAGGTCGCTGACGGCGTGCTCGATGACTTTCTTGTCCGCCACCGCTTCCGAGACACCCATGTTCAGGGTGATCTTGGTGATGCGGGGCACTTCCATCACGCTCTTGTACGAAAACTGCTTGGTCAGGTCGGCAACGACCTTCTCGCGGTAATAATCTTGAAGACGGGCCATGTTCTCTGCTCCCGCTTACGCTTTCGTCGCAATGGCTTCGCCATTGGAACGGAAAACGCGAACGTTCTTGCCGTCGACCTTCTTGATGCCCACGCGATCACCCTTACCGGTTGCGGGGTTGAAGATCGCCACATTGGAAATGTGGATGGGCATGGTCTTGTCGATGATGCCGCCGGGCTGGTTGGCCATCGGGTTCGGCTTCACGCTTTTCTTGACGACATTGACGCCCTCGACCACGACGCGGTCGCCCTTGACGGACAACACGATGCCGCGCTTGGACTTGTCCTTGCCGGTGAGGACGATGACCTCGTCGCCTTTACGGATCTTGTTCATCGCAGCCCCTTTACAGCACTTCTGGCGCCAGCGACACGATCTTCATGAACCGCTCGGTGCGCAGTTCGCGCGTGACGGGTCCGAAGATGCGAGTACCGATGGGCTCGAGCTTGGCGTTGAGCAACACAGCGGCATTGCCGCTGAAACGGATCAGCGAACCGTCCTTGCGACGGACGCCCTTGGCGGTACGAACCACCACGGCGTTGTAGATTTCGCCCTTCTTAACGCGACCGCGGGGGGCCGCATCCTTGACGCTCACCTTGATGACGTCGCCGATGCCGGCATAGCGGCGCTTGGAACCGCCGAGCACCTTGATGCACATAACCGAGCGCGCACCGGTGTTGTCGGCCACGTCCAACGTGGTCTGCATTTGAATCATGGTTTACCCTGTTCCAACTTAACCCGAAACACCCGGCGCAACGCACCAGGCCTTCCGATCAGTTTTGGTCCCGTCAGGCCGGCAATCGCTTGCCCGCCCTGGGTTGAAATTCTGAAGCGCACACCGCAAAGAAAAACGCGGGGCACGCGGCTCACCCCTGAGCTTCACTTCCGAACCGGCCTAAGAGCACGGCAGGCTTCTTTGGTAAAAACCACAGGTAAGCCAGCCATAATACCCGGCTCGCGGGGTTTTAGCAAGCCTTCTTTCGGAAAGTACTCATGAACCCAACAGCGGAGGCCGTTCGGCAAAGCGCAGGTCGACCTCAGCCTGCAGGAAGTCCAGCACCGCGCGGGTGCGCGGCGGGAGCCGGTCCGGCCTTCCGACGTAGACGGCGTGGATGGGCTCTAGGTCCCCGGGGTTGTAGGGTTCCAGCACGGGCACGAGCCGCCCCGCCTGCAGGTCGTCCCAGGCGTGATAGACGGACAGCCGTGCAAGGCCTGCGCCCTGCAAGGCCAGCTTGCGCATGACGTCGCCGTCGTTGACCCGGACGACCTGGCCGATGGGGACGTGGATGCGCTGTCCGTCGAGCTCGAACGGCCAACCTGGCACCTGCCTATGATAATTCCATCCCAAGCGCACGTGATGGTCGAGCTCGTCCGGATGCCGGGGCACGCCCCGTGCCGCCAGATAGCCCGGGCTGCCGACGACCACCTGCCGCGTCCGCCCCAGCAGGCGCGCCACCACGTCCGACGCCGGCAGGCGCCCCCATCGGATCGCGATGTCCACGCCCTCTTCGACCAAATCCACCACGTAATCGGTGAAATACAGGTCCAGCATCAAGCCGGGATGGCGCTCCAGCAACCGCGCGACCAGCGGCACCAGCAGCTTCTGGCCCGTCGATGAGCTGGCGCTGATGCGCACCCGGCCCTGCGGTTCCCCGCGACCGGCCACCGCCCGCTCGACCTCCTCCAGATCGGCGAGCACCCGCTTGCCCCGTTCGTAGAGCTGGCGCCCTTCAGGGGTCAGCTGCGCAAGGCGGGTAGTCCGCTTCAGCAACTGCACCCCGAGCCGGGATTCCAGCCTCGATAGGACCTTGCTGACTGCCGAGGGCGACACTTCCAGCCTCCGGGCGGCAGCCGACAAGCTGCCGCGCTCGGCGACTTCCACGAAAACTTCCAAGTCGGCCGCCCGATTCACCTCCGACATCCGCCGCGCCCGAGGCCCGGGCACGACGCGGCCAGCGTCTCCATTCCGATGCATGCCTTTTTCCTCATAGGCACAAAAGCATTTCCATTATTCCATCTACACAAAAATAACCCGTGCCGTCACATTGTGGCCATCGAACGACTTCGGACGCACACCATGCCACTCTCTCTTCTCGCCCTGGCCGCCGGCGCATTCGGCATCGGCACGACGGAATTCATCATCATGGGCCTGCTGATCCAGGTTAGCACTGACCTGCACATCAGCATTCCCACCGCGGGCACGCTGATTTCCGGTTATGCCATCGGCGTCGCCATCGGGGCGCCGGTGCTGCCCCTGGCGACCCGCGCATGGCCTCGCAAGCGCCTGCTGCTGGCGCTGATGCTGATCTTCATCGCCGGAAACTCCGCCGCCGCCCTGGCACCCAGCTACGGCTGGCTGATGGCCGCCCGCGTGCTGACCTCATTGACCCATGGAACCTTTTTCGGCGTGGGCGCCGTCGTGGCAACCGGCCTGGTCGCACCCGACAAACGGGCATCGGCCATCTCGCTCATGTTCTCCGGGCTGACCTTGGCCACGCTGCTGGGCGTGCCGGCCGGCGCCTGGATCGGGCAACAGGCCGGCTGGCGGGCCGCGTTCGGCGCGGTAGCGCTGGTCGGCGTCGCCGCCTACGTCGTACTTGCCCGCTACGTCCCGCGCGACTTGGAGCGCCCCGCGCCCAGCCCGATCGGTGCAGAGCTGGCCGTGCTGGCCCGGCCCGGGCTCTGGATGGGGCTGGGCATCACGGTGTTCGGATTCGCGGGCCTGTTCGCACTCTATACCTATATAGAACCCCTGCTCCGGCAGGTCTCGGGCATGCAAGACCGCCTGGTCGCGATCACACTGCTCTTGTTCGGCTGCGGATTGGCCGCGGGCAACCTGCTCGGCGGCCGCATGGCCGACCGCGGCGTCATGCAGGCCCTGCTGTGGACGCTTGCTGGCCTCATGGCCGCCCTGGCGCTGGGCTACTGGGCTTTCGCACACCCCATCCCTGCCATGGCCTATACCGTGCTCCTCGGCGTCGCCGCATTCGCGACAGTGGCACCCATGCAGGTGCGGGTGCTCCAGCAAGCTGGGCAGGCCGGCTCCACGCTCGCTTCGAGCCTGAATATCTCGGCCTTCAACCTGGGCAATGCCCTGGGCGCCTGGGTAGGCGGCCTCGCCCTATCGCGCGCGGGACTGCCTTCGGTAGCTTGGGCGGGCGCGGGCCTGACCGCCATCGGCCTGTTGCTCGCCCTATGGAGCGGACGCAGCCGCGCGCCGGCGGCCGCAGGGTCGGGCCAATGCGCTTGATCGCGGCATGCCGGCTCAAGGCCGGCGCTCGAGCACCGTCAGGACGGGCCTTTCTCCGTCGGCCTTGGCGGTAATGGGCGGCTTGGGTAGCTTGGCCTCGCCGGGTTCGATCACGAAATGGTGGTCGAGCGAATACCACCGGCCCCGCAACTCAGGATCGGGCGCCGGCTCGATGGCAGCGTCGTGCAGCACGTACTGGCCGACCAAAGCTTCCGTGACGCCGAACTGCACGTCGGTCTCGAGGTACGGGTCGTCGCTCGAATAAACCTGGGAGAACTGGGTCTTGAAACCCGGCTTGTAAATCATGAAATGAATGTGCGCCGGCCGCATGTTGTGCCGGCCCTGGGCGCGCAGCAAATCGCCCACCGGGCCGTCGACCGGGATCGGATAGCCGGCCGGCTTGATGGTGCGGAACGCGATGTGCCCGTCCTCGTCCGTGGTGAATTTGCCGCGCAGGTTCATGTCGGCCTGGGCGGGATCCTGGTTCTCGTAGAACCCCTCCGTGGAGCTGTGCCAGACGTCCACTTCCGCGCCTGCGACGGGACGCCCTTCCTGGTCGCGGACCCAGGCATTGACGAAGACCGGGTCTCCAGGCGTGGGAGAGCGGACGATGGAGCCGCCGTTGGGCGTGGGGGGCGACCCCATGCGCCAGAACGGACCCATCAAATTGGCCGTGGTCTCAGTCTGCCCGTTGTTGCCGTTGTTCAGCAGGCAGACCAGCGCGGACACGCCGAGGGAGCCCGCGGCCAGCACCACTTCGTTGTGGGACGGCGTCGTCGCCTGGCCCAGCCGCGCGATCACCCCGCACAGCTGGTGGAACTCGGCCTCCGTCAGGCGCACTTCCCTGGCAAACGCATGCAAATGGCGCACGCCGGCCGACAGGATCTCGCGGAATCTGGGGTCGGGAGCGCGGGCAGCCTCGGCCAGAACGGCTTGGGTGACGTCTTCTTGTTTCTTGATGATCATGGTCTCGTCTTCCGGGTAATCGCATTGAACGTGATCCCGATCGCGGCCGCCCTTCGCAGAAAAGCGCCTCGCGCCGCTTATGAACCGGATGGCGCGCGCGGCGGCAACTGGTAGCTCCAGGTCTCCGTCAGCACGCGATTGCCTTCGGCCAACGCCGCGCGGAGCTCGACTGCGCGTGACGGATCCTTGACCTTCACGCGCAAGGTCAGGCGCCAGCCCTGGATGGCGGGATTCGGCTGCAACACGTTTTCGATCAGTTCGGCGTTGTCGCTCACGCTGACGTCGGCGCGAACGGGCACGCCTGGCGGCAGCTTGGCGAGCACCGGTCCCTCGAAATCGACCAGGAGCGCCGTGCTGCCGTCCAGGTGCCGGATCAGATTCGCCTGTCGCACTTCGCCGTCGGTTCGAATGGTCTGCTTGACCCAGCCCACCTCTCTCGAGAGCAGCGCCGGCTCGTTGAGTGTCCAATGGATGCGGTAATCATGCCGCATGGGTTGCCCCTGCGGCGGCAAGACGTCCGGCGTCCAGAAAGCGACGATATTGTCGTTGGTCTCGTCCGGCGTGGGAATTTCCACCAATTCGACCTTGCCCGACCCCCAATCGCCCTTGGGCTCCACCCAGGCGCTGGGCCTCAAGTCGTAGCGGTCGGCTAGGTCTTCGTAGCGATGGAACTCATGGCCCCGCTGCAACAGCCCGAAGCCCCTGGGGTTGGTCACCTGGAACGTGCTGACCGACAGCATGGGCGGGTTATTCAGCGGTCGCCACAGCCACTCGCCGCTGCCCGTGTGGATGGCAAGGCCATTCGAATCGTGCAGGGCCGGGCGGAAATTGTTGCCGCGCACCCCCTGGTTGGGGCCATACAGGAACATGCTCGTCAGGGGTGCGACGCCCAACTTGTGAATCGTGCCCCGCAAGAACACCCGCGATTCGACGTCCAGCACGGTGTCTTCGCCGGGACGCAAGACGAACCGGAAAGCGCCGGTGGCGCGGGGCGAATCCATCAGCGCATAAATGACCAGGTGCCGGTCCTGCGGCTTGGGCCGCTCGATCCAGAACTCGCGGAAACGGGGGAACTCCTCGGCCATGCCGTCCTTCCACGCCGTGTCGATCGCCAGGCCCCGGGCGGACAATCCGTATACCTGTCCCTTGCCGACCACGCGGAAGTAGCTCGCGCCGAGCAGGCTCATGATCTCGTCCTGAACCCCTTCGCGGTTGATGGGATAAAGGACGCGAAATCCCGCATACCCGAGATTGCGGGTGGCCTGCGCATCAAACGAGAGGCCGCCAAAGTCAAATTTTTCCGGGTCGTACTTGATCTCGCGGACGCGGCCATCGACGATCTCGTTGATCACGACCGGCGTCGAGAAATGCATGCCCTGGTGGTAGAAGCCGATCTTGAACGGCGTCTTCAGGTCCTGCCATTCGAACTTCTCGCGGCGCGGCTGGATGCGCTGGTAATCCCCGAACTGCATTTTGCTGAACTCGGCAGGCAGATTGCTCACCGGGGCTTGGTACGGACGCTCGATGAGCGCCTTGGCGCGCGCCGTCACGTCCTCGAGGGAAAACGCGTGTGCGGCGGCAGCACCCAACATGGAAAAGAGCGTGGCGATACCGAGCGATACAAGCGCGAGCCTGCGCCGCACGGTGGCTGCAACGTCTGCAAAATGCACAAAAATCTCCTGAAACGATACAAGGGGGCGGAACCCGGCCCCAGCCTGGGACCGCCCGCAAGCGCGATGATTCCGTGTTCCCGCGACCTCGCAGCGGCCGCGGTTGTAACAAGCTTGCGTCGCACGCCCGCCTCTCGCCCCGTCGCCGGGAAGTCGTCGAAACGGACAGTATCATAGCCAGGCCGCCCCGGCGGGGCCCAAGGCCGGGCCAAGACGATGCGCCCCGTACAATCCGGGTGTCTACGGCGACACTTCGCTCGCCACTCCCGCACTCTCATCTTCTGGAGGACGATGACTTGGCCTTCAACGCATCCCCCTGCCCCCGACACCTCGACTCCCGTCCAACGCCGGCCCCGCGTCACGCGCCACGACGCCTCGCCCGGCGCGCCGCCCATACTTTCCGGCGGTGGCTGGGAGCCGGGCTGTGCGCGGTGCTCGCGGCAGCGGCGGCCTCGGCGGCGCCCAACCATGCGCTGCTGCAGGACAAGAAGGCATTCATCGACGACCTGCTTGGGCAGATGACGCTCGAGGAAAAGATCGGCCAGCTTCGCCTGATCAGCATCGGCCCGGACATGCCGCGCGAGAAAATCGTCGAAGAGATCGCCGCCGGCCGCATAGGTGCGACCTTCAATTCGGTCGTCCATGTCGACAACCGCATGATGCAGGATGCGGCCGTCAAGAAAAGCCGCCTCGGGATTCCCATATTCTTCGCCTACGACGTCGTGCACGGCCATCGCACCATCTTCCCGATCGGGCTAGGGCTTGCCTCGAGCTGGGACATGGCAACGATCGAGCGCAGCGCACGCGTCTCGGCCATCGAGGCCAGTGCAGACAGCCTGGACATGACTTTCGCGCCCATGGTGGACATCTCCCGCGATCCGCGCTGGGGGCGGATGTCCGAAGGGTTCGGGGAGGATCCGTACCTCGTCTCGCGCATCGCCCAGGCGATGGTGCGAGGCTACCAGGGCGACTCCCCCGCCCGGCGCGACAGCATCATGGCCAGCGTCAAGCACTTTGCCCTGTATGGCGCGGTAGAGGGCGGACGGGACTACAACATCGTCGACATGAGCCCCATGCGCATGTACCAAGACTTCCTGCCTCCCTACCGCGCCGCGATCGATGCCGGCGCAGGCAGCGTCATGGTGGCGCTGAACTCCATCAACGGCATGCCTGCGAGCGCCAACACGTGGCTGATGCAAGACTTGCTGCGCAAGGAATGGGGGTTCACGGGCGTGGCCGTCAGCGATCACGGCGCCATCACCGAATTGGTGCGGCACGGCGTCGCCCGGGACGGGCGCGAGGCGGCCAAGCTTGCCATCAAGGCGGGCATCGACATGAGCATGGCGGACACGCTGTACTGGCAGGAACTGCCGGGGCTGGTCGAGTCGGGCGAAGTCAGCATGGAGGAGATCGATCGCTCCGTGCGCAACGTGCTGGGCGCCAAGTACGACATGGGGCTGTTCCACGATCCCTACCTGCGCATCGGATCGCCGGCCGACGACCCGGCCGACCGCTATGCCGAGGAGCGCATGCACCGGGCGGACGCGCGCGAGGCGGCGCGTCGCTCCATCGTCCTGCTGGAGAACAAGAACCGTACGCTGCCGCTGCGCAAGTCCGCGACGGTCGCCCTGGTCGGCCCTTTGGCAGACGCCCCGCTGGACATGATGGGCAGCTGGTCCGCCGCCGGCCGGCGGGAATCGTCGGTCACGCTGCGCCAAGGCATGGAAGAGGCCCTGCGCGGCAAGGGTCGGTTGCTCTATGCGGTCGGCGCCAATGTCACCGACGACAAGCGGATCGTGGATTACCTCAACTTCCTGAACTGGGATGAAAAGGAAGTCCTCCAAGACCCCCGGCCGCCTGCCGAGATGATCGCCGAGGCAGTCGCCCTGGCGAAACAGGCAGACGTCGTGGTGGCTGCCGTAGGCGAATCGCGCGGCATGTCCCACGAGTCGTCTAGCCGCACCCGGCTCGACATCCCGGCCAGCCAGCGCGCGTTGCTCGAGGCGCTCAAGGCCACCGGCAAGCCGCTCGTACTGGTGTTGATGAACGGCAGGCCGCTGGACCTGCAATGGGAAAGCGCCAACGCCGATGCAATCCTCGAGACATGGTTCAGCGGCACGGAGGGCGGGCATGCGATCGCCGACGTCCTCTTCGGCGACTACAACCCCTCGGGCAAGCTGCCCATTTCCTTCCCCCGCTCCGTCGGCCAGATCCCGACCTACTACAACCACCCGCGCGTGGGCCGGCCCTTCATCGAGGGCAAGCCGGGCAATTACACCTCACAGTACTTCGAGGAGAAGAATGGCCCGCTCTACCCCTTCGGCTACGGCCTGAGCTATACCGAGTTCGCGCTGTCGCCGGTCGTGCTCAGCAGCGACCGCATGGGGCGCGGCGGCCGCATCGTGGCCCGGGTAAACGTGGCCAACACCGGCGATCGCGGCGGAGAAACCGTGGTCCAGCTCTACATCCGGGATGAAGCAGCTTCCGTCGTGCGCCCCGTCAAAGAGCTGCGCGGGTTCCAGAAAATCGCGCTCGCCCCGGGCGAAACCCGTACCGTCGAATTCGAGATCGGCGAAGACGAGCTGAAGTTCTTCAACGCCCGGCTCGAGCACGTGGTCGAACCCGGGGAGTTCGAGGTGCAGATCGGCCTGGACTCGCAGTCCGTGGAAACGGCGCGCTTCACATTGCGATGACGGGCAGCGCCCCGGCTCCGAAGCACGGTGGCGGGGCGCGATGGCGCTATCCGATCAGTACATCTTGTACGGCAGAAACTTGCCGCTCATGACGATCTGCACCCGGTCCCCCTTGGGATCGACTTCGCGCGACAGGTCCATCTTGAAGTCGATGGCGCTCATGATGCCATCGCCGAACTCCTCGTGGATCAGCTCCTTGAACGTGGTGCCGTATACATTGACCAGCTCGTAAAAGCGGTAAATGAGCGGGTCGGTCGGCACGGCGGTGGGCAGGGACCCTTTGTACGGCACGACCTGCAACTGCAGCACGGCATCGCCGGGCAGGTCCAGCAGCTTGCCTACCGCGTCGGCCTGCGCCTGCGTGAGCGCCATCTGGCCGAGCAACGCGGCGGTGCTCCATTCCTTGCTTTGGCCGACGGCCTTGGCGATTTCCGCCCAGCTCAGCTTCTTCTCGATCTTGCGGGCGACGATGAGTTCGGTCACTTCGGCTCGGGTCATCATGATGCTACGGGCTCCTTCTTGGCTGCCTTGTCGACCAGGAAATCGACGAGGCGATTGCGAATCTCGTAATAGCGCGCTTCGTGGTGCAGCGAAGCGCGCGTTCGCGAACGCGGCAGGTCCACGGCCACGGTTTCGGCGATGCGGGCGCGCGGCCCTGTGCTCATCAGCAGGATCCGGTCGGCGAGCAGAATCGCCTCATCGACGTCGTGCGTGATCATGAACACCGTCTGTCCGGTGGCGCGGACGATGGCGAGCAACTCGTCCTGGATCGTGCCCCGCGTCAACGCGTCCAAAGCGCCGAAAGGCTCGTCGAGCAGGAGCATCTTGGGTTGGATGGCAAACGCGCGGGCGATGCCGACGCGCTGCTTCATGCCGCCGGACAGCTCGGCAGGTTTCTTGTCGAGCGCATGGCCGAGCCCTACCATCTCGAGGTAGCGCACGCTATGCGACCGGACCTCGCGCTGCGTATATGCCGGCCAACGCGAACGGACGCCGAACTCCACGTTCTGCAACGCGGTCATCCACGGCAACAGCGCATGGGCCTGGAACACGACCCCCCGGTCCAGGGACGGCCCCGCCACCTCCCGGCCATCCATGATGATGGTGCCGGCGCTGGGCGCATCGATGCCCGCCAAGATGTTGAGAATGGTCGTCTTGCCACAGCCGGAGTGCCCGATCACGCAAACGAACTCGCCGCGTTCGATGCCGAACGTCACGTTTTCGAATACGGGGGCGCCGGGGCGCCCGTCGCGGCCGGGATAGTGCTTGGCCAAGCCTTCGACTTCAAGAAACGGACGGCTCATGCGCTACTCCCGGTAACTGACTAGGCGCGCGGCGCGCGCCAGCAGCACGTCCAGCGCCATGCCTATCAGCCCGATGAACAAGATGGCACAGATAATGTTGGCGATGGACAGGTTGTTCCACTCGTTCCATACGAAATAGCCGATGCCCGTGCCGCCGATGAGCATCTCCGCCGCCACGATCACGAGCCAGGCGATGCCGATGGAAATGCGCATGCCCGTCATGATGGTGGGAGCCGCGGCCGGCAGGATCACCTTACATGCCGTTCGCAGGCGCGGGACTTCCAGCGTGCGCGCGACGTTCAGCCAGTCCTGGCGGACGGAGCCGACGCCGAAAGCCGTGTTGATGAGCATCGGCCATATTGAGCAAATGAAGATGACGAACATCGCAGAGAGATTCGCGTCTTTGATCGTGTAGAGCGCGAGCGGCATCCAGGCCAGGGGCGAGACCGGCTTGAGCACTTGGATGAAGGGGTCGAATGCCTCGTACAGCGTGCGCGACATGCCGATCAGGAATCCCAGGGGGATGGCCACCAATGCGGCGCACAGAAAACCGGTGAGCACACGGGCGATGGAGTAGGCAAGCTGCAGCCCCAGGCCTTTGTCGTTCGGTCCCCGGTCGTAGAAGGGATCTTGCAAATGCCTCCAGAGCTGTGCCGCGACTTCGCCTGGCCCGGGAAACGGCGTCTTGCCGCCGCTCGCGGCGGCATTGCCCACGAGTGCGGCATAAGCGGGATCGACCACCGCCGCGGCCTCCTCGGAATGAGTCGCCGCCTGCCACGCGCCGAGCACCAGCACGAGGATGACGAACGATACGAGGACCGACCTCCAGCGTCGTGCAACCGGCATCAGGCCCTCCGGATCTTGAAGCTGGCCAAGTACTCGTCCGGCTTGGATGGATCGA
The DNA here is from genome assembly GCA_937951875.1 of uncultured Alkalilimnicola sp. Lineage (GTDB taxonomy): Bacteria > Pseudomonadota > Gammaproteobacteria > Nitrococcales > AK92 > JAAYIK01. Next base: position 18,856 of record CALGAN010000069.1, read on the forward strand.
AAGGCTTGCCCATCACGGTAAAGGATTTGTCCTGCGCGTCAGGAACGGGATAACCCGCCTCCTTCATCAGCCGCAAGGCGTCCGTGGCGAGGAACACCTCGCGGGCGATTTTCTTGTAATCGACCTCGCCCTTGACCTGTCCCCAGCGTTTCATCTGGGTCAAGATCCACACGGCGAACGACTGCCAAGGCATGGGATCGAAATCGATGCGGTTCGGCTCCTGTACCACCTTGCCCAAGCCGTCCGCGAAAGTCCCTGTCAACACCTGCTCCACTACCGTGACGGGTTGGTTCAGGTAGTTCGGGGCGGCGATGGCGGCGGCGATCTCTTTGCGGTTGGCGGGATTGTGCGCATACGCCGTCGCCTCGATGATGGCCTTGAGCAGCGCGCGATACGTATTGGGCATCTGAGTCACGAAGCCCTTGCTGGCCGCAAAGGCACAACACGGATGCCCGTCCCATAGCGTCTTGGACAAGGTGTGGATGAAGCCCACGCCGTCGTATACGGCGCGCTGGTTGACGGGGTCCGGCGCAAGGAAGCCGTCAATGTTGTCCGCCCGCATGTTCGCCACCATTTCCGGGGGCGGCACGGCGCGGATCTGCACGTCCGTGTCCGGATCGATGCCATGCTCGGCCAGGTAGTAGCGCAACAGATAGTTGTGCATCGAATAGTCGAACGGCACGGCGAACTTCATGCCCTTCCAGGTCTTGGGATCGCGCCGGTTCTTGTGCTTGATCGAAAGCGTGATCGCCTGGCCGTTGATGTTTTCCACCGCCGGCATCGTCCAGGGAATGGCACTACCGGTTCCCACGCCCATGGAAATGGCGAGCGGCATCGGCGAGAGCATATGGGCTGCGTCGTACTCGCCCGCCAGCGCTTTGTCCCGGATCAGCGCCCAGCCAGCCGCCTTGTCGACGGTGACGTCCAAGCCCTGCTTGGCGTAGAAGCCCATGGGATGAGCCATGATGATGGGCGTGGCGCACGTAATGGGAATAAAGCCGACCTTCAGTGCTTTCTTCTCCAGCGCGCCCGTGCCTTGCGCGAAGGCGTCCTTCGCGGCGGCCAGCGGGAAAAGCGTGCTCACTGCCGCCATGGCGGTCCCGCTTCCCACCGCCTTGAGAAAGGCACGACGCAATGCATCCTGCGGAAAGAGCGCCCGCATGACGGCGCCTTCCACGGCACGTGCCTGCAAGTCCTCGGACGACTCGCGCCGCTGCGCCAAATCGTGTTCGGCCTGGGAAGCATGACGGCCGCAGGCGCATGACAACCGGGATTGCGCATCGAAGGGATTCTGAAACAAGCTCATGGCGAACTCCGATCAGGAGGAAGAAGAGGAGAGGTCGGAAGAGCTCGGCGCAAATTCGATGTCTTCCTTGTACAAAGCGTAGGCGCGGTGATACTCCATCACCCGGGCCGTATCCTCGATGAAGTCTTCGGCATAGCCCGCGCGCCGGAGCAGATGCAGCCCCAGCTCGTGACCGCTGGCGATGCCGCCGGCGGTGATGACGCGCCCGGTGTCCACCACCCTCGCACGGCTTACGCGGCAAGCCGGCGCCAAGGCGGCCAGGCGGTCTATGGGCGTGCGTCCCAGGTGCGAGGATTCAAGGCGATCCGGCTCCTTGCGACTCGTGGCCGCCCGGCCGTCCAGCAGGCCCATGCGCGCATAGATCCAGGATCCCGTGCAGACACTGGTCAGCAAGCATTCGACAGGCAGCGCGGCGATGTACTCGTGCAATCGGCGGTTGTGCATTTCCTGCCGGGTGCCGGCCCCGCCAGGAATCAGGAACGCATCCATGGCCGGCGCATCATTGAAGCCGTAAGCAGGCAGCACCGTCAGCCCAGCCTGCGCCTGCACGGGGCGCAGCGCTTCCCCCACCAGGAAGACGTCGAGCTCCGGGTCGAACCGGCGCGCCACCGAGAAAACCCCGTAAGGCGCCGCAAAGTCGATGACTTCCGCGTCCTTGAAAATGTAGATGCCTAGTCTGAACCCGGCTTTCTTCATGGCACGACACCCTGGAGGCATGGGCCGGCGCAACGCCGTGCTTGGCGTGGCAGGCATGGTTCCAGTGTGCGCGCATGGCCTTGCCGCCGGTATCGCGATTCCCGTGAAAAAGCTGTAGTGCTCCCACTACACGGTGCACCGGCGCGCTAGCTTGGTGCGGTGCGCCCTAAATCGGGTTCAGCGCATACGTGCGCGCATAATCGACCAGTTCAGCGATGCTGTGCACGCCGAGCTTCTCGAAAATGCGGCCGCGATAAGTCGAAACCGTGTTGGCCGAGAGTGCGAGATGCTCGGCAATGGCCGATACCGATTTGCCCGAAACGAGCAACTGCAACACCTGGAACTCCCGGTTGGACAAGAGTTCGTGGGGCGCCTGCGGCCTATCTTGCCGGACGGTACTGGCAAGCAGCTCCGCCACCGCAGGCGTCACGTAAGACTTGCCATCGGCAGCCCGCACCAAGGCCGCCAGCAGCTCCTCCGGCTCGCACCCTTTGTTGAGATAAGCATGCGCGCCGCTGCGCAAGGCACGCACCGCCAATTGGGATTCCGGATATACCGAAAGCATCACCACGCCCAGCGAAGGAAACTCGGCCCGGACGGACTTCAGTACGTCCAAGCCGTCCCGCTCGCCCAGCGCGATGTCCAGCACCATCGCGTGGTAGTTTCCGCGGCGCAAGGCGCGCAAAGCGGCGGGCCCGTCTCCCGCTTCGTCCACGGACGCGATGCGGGCGTCCTCGCCCAGCAACCGAGCCAGCCCCCGGCGAATGATCATGTGATCGTCCACGACGAGAACGTTCAATCCCATGTTCCCCCCGGTACATCGGACAAGGTCAGCCGCGCCCGCGTGCCGGCGCCGGGAGCGCTGTCGAGCTCGAATGCCGCGCCGATGGCGCGGGCCCGCTCCCGCATGCCCAGGATGCCAAAGGTATGCAGCGGCTCGGAGAGCGACATCCCGATCCCGTCGTCCTCCAGGGACACCACCAGACTGCCGTTGCGGGCCTCTGCGACCAGGCTCAAGCTACGGGCGCGTGCGTGCCGCCTGACGTTGGTCACGAGCTCCTGGACGATGCGATAGACCTCGATCTCCGCGCTGCGGCCCAGCCTGCAACGCTCGGCCTCGGGGGTGCACACGAAGCGGCAGTTCAATCCCGCGCGCAGTTGCAGGTCCTGCAGCAGCGCCTCCAGCGCAGCCCACAGCCCGAGGTGATCCAGAACCGCCGGGCGCAGATCGTTCACGATGCGCCGTGTCGACTCCATCGCCGCCTGCGCCACTTCCAGCATGCGCTCGACGTGCGCCTGCAAATCGGGGGCCTGCGTCAGTTGGCGCCTGAGCCAGTTCAGATCCAGCTGCAGGGCCGTGAACGACGCGCCGAGTTCGTCGTGGATATTGCGCGCGATACGCGCCCGCTCTTCCTCCCGCAACGAGCTCAAATGCGCCGACAGCCTGCGCAGCGACTCGTGCGCAGATTGCAAGCGTGCCGTCCGCTCCTGCACGCGGCGCTCCAGCAAGGCGTATGAGCGCTGCAGCTCCCGCTCCATGCGACGCCGCTCGGAAATGTCGGAGAACGTGACGACCGCCCCCACGACCCGGCCTGCGTCGCGGATGGGATATGACGCATACTGTGCATCGAAGCAGGTCCCGTCCCGCCGCCACAACACTTCATCCTCCACCCGCACGCCGCGGCCCTCGCGAAATGCCTGAAAGATCCGGCACTCCTCCACGTGCATCAACCGTTGATCGGCGTGGGAGTGGTGGATGAGGTAATGCATGTTCCGGCCGACGACCTCGTCAGGGGTGTAGCCCAGCATGTCGGCACCCGCGCGATTGATAAAAATGCAGCGTCCGTTGAGATCTATCCCGTAGATCCCTTCGCCAGCCGACTCCAATAGCATTTCAAGCTGGCGGCGCCAGGCGGCATGGTGCGAGATGTGCTTGAGGTCGGCGAACATGTCGGCTCCCGGCCGGCCGTCCAAGAACACTAACGGCGATGCCTGCGGTAAAGCAAAGTCCATGCCGATCCAAACCCAGTTTGCGCGGGATCCGCGCTAGGCCGCCCAGGGCGGATCCCTCTTCACCGCCGGTTAACCATCGATCCTCTCGTCAACCGCAAACACACCGCGCATTAATCCCGGGTTAATACCCTCCGACCAAGCGCCTCCCTAGAATGGGGCACGTCCCTCCGTTCATGCGTCCCATCCAAGATGAATCACGACCTCCCTACCGTTGGCATCGACCCCGAATCGCTCTCCCGGCTCAAGCCGCTGCCGGAGGAGGCCATGGACGAACACGCGGCAGCCTACCGCGACGCGATACTGAAAGCTGTGCCGCCCCTGATCGCCGGACTGCGAGGCCCGGCCGGCATATGGATGCGCAAACCCCGCATCGGCCAGCGTTTGCAGGAAACGCTGCGTGAGCTGGCATCGGCGCCGGAGTTGGACGCAGCAACGCGTGAGCTGGCAATTCTCGTTACCGCGACGGAAATGCGCAGCCAATTCGAATGGAATGCGCACGAGGGGCTTGCACGCAAACACGGCGTATCGGCCGCCGCGCTCGCCTGCCTCGTCGATGACCTGGCTCCCGACTCCCTCTCCTCCCACGAAGCGTTGGTGATCAAACTGGGACGGGAAGTATTCCGCACCGGACGAGTGGCAGACCAGACCTACGCCGAAGCGCTCGCAGCGCTAGGGGAAGAAAGGCTGTTCACCGTCGCAGCAGTCATCGCGTTCTATGCGCTGACGGCCGTGATGCTGGGCATCTTCGACCAGCGTAGCGCCGGGTGACCGCCACGCCCGGGGCAGCCCATTGCGGGCACTTATGGGAACCCGCCGGCTCACGGCGCCGGCGGGGCGACGCCGACCTTCAACAAATGCCTTGGCCGCGCATGGCATCGATCTGAGCGTCGCTATAACCCAATTCCGCCAAGACCTCGCGCGTGTGCTGCCCTAGCTTCGGCGTGCCACGGAAACCCGAGCGGTTGTCCCCGTCGAACCGCAATGGCCGGTTGATGCCCCGAACGTCCCCGATTCCCTCGTGATGGATCGCATTGAGGACGCCCAAATGGCGGACCTGCGGATCTTCGGCGACCTCGGCCATCGACAGCTCGGGGGCGAAAGGAACGTCGTGTCGCTCGAGCAAAGCCATCCACGTAGCGCGATCCTTCTGCGCAAACACCCGGGCAAGTTCCCGGGCGATTTCTTCATAGGCTCGGCTGCGCGACTCCCTATCCGGATAGCGCTCGGCCAAGTCGCTCCTATCGATTGCCCTCGCCAACGCACGCCAGAATTTGTCCGGAGTGGACATATGCAAGCAGATACGCTGCCCGTCGGCGCAACGCAGCACGTAGGCCTGCGAAGCAGAGCCCCG
>CALGAN010000070.1 GCA_937951875.1 uncultured Alkalilimnicola sp.
CAGTGGATGATGACCCCGGCCCCACGCTGGGGCGGCCAGCCGCCGCAGGTTCTGGCCGCCACGACCTTAGGCGCCACCCTGCTGCTGGAGCTGCTGATGCTCCAGCTCGAACCGGGCCTGCCGCTGCACTGAGGCCCGGTCCGCCTCAGCCGGCCTCGTCCAGCAACCGCTGCAGAGCCCGCGGATCGGGCAGGCCGATCTGACCGTAATGCAGCCGCACCAGGCCCTCGCGCTCCAGCGCCTTGAGCTCCTTGTTCACGGTCTGGCGCGACAGCCCCAGCATGTTGGCCAGCGCCTCCTGCGACAGGCTCAGCACGCGCTCGCCGCCGCTGGCCTCGCCGACGGTGCGGGCCAGCAGCAGCAGCCGCTTGACCAGGCGCGCCCGCACCGACAGCACGGTGTGGTCCTCGAGCATGGAAAACACCGAGCGCAGCCGCCGGCACAGCAGCGGCATGAAGTAGCGGTACAGCTCCGGCCGGGTGTCGAGCAGCTGCTGGAAATCCTGGCGCGGCACCATGAGGATCACGGTATCGCCGTGGGCGTGGGCGTCGTGGGTGCGCGGCCGGCCATCGAACAGGCTGATCTCGCCGAACCAGGCGCCGGGCTGCAGCAGCGTCAGCACTGTCTCGCGGCCGTCGGCGGCCTGGGCGCCGATGCGCACCGCGCCGCTGACGATGGTGTAGAGCCCGTCGGCCGGATCGCCGCGGCGGTGCACCACGGCGCCGTCGGCGAAGAAGCGCTGCCGGGTGGCGGCGGCGAGCCGTTCGACGATGTCGTCCGGCAGATCCTTGAACCATGCGTTGGCCAGCAGCAGCGCGCGCCGCTGCGCCCTGCCGAGTTCGATCATTGTCGCCGCATTGACAGTCATCGCCCGTCGACCCGCCTACAGTAGCCACGCCCGACAATCAGCGGAGGTGTAGCAAATGATTTCGGCAAAGGAGATCCCTTCGGTTCAACATCTGGTGTCGCCCGAGGAATGGCGCGTACGGGTGGACCTGGCCGCCTGCTATCGGCTGATCGCCTACTTCGGCTGGGACGACCTGATCTTCACCCACATCTCCGCACGCGTCCCGGGCAAGGATAAGCACTTCCTGATCAACCCGTACGGCATGCTGTTCGAGGAGATTACCGCCTCCAGCCTGGTGAAGGTGGACCTCGACGGCAACAAGGTCATGGACAGCCCCTATGACATCAACCCGGCGGGCTACACCATCCACAGCGCCGTCCACGAGGTGCGCGAGGACGCGCACTGCGTGCTGCACACCCACACCCCGGCCGGCGTGGCGGTGTCGGCCCAGCGCCAGGGCCTGCTGCCGATCTCGCAGCATGCGCTGTTCGCCCTGGCCAGCCTCAGCTACCACGATTACGAGGGCGTGGCGCTCAACCCCGACGAGAAGCAGCGCCTGCAGGCCGACCTAGGCAACACCCATTTCATGATCCTGCGCAACCACGGCCTGCTCACCGTCGGCCGCACGGTGGCCAAGGCGTTCCTGGCCATGCACACGCTGCAGCGCGCCTGCGAGGCGCAGGTGATGGCCCAGGCCGGCGGCGCCGAGCTGATCCCGATCCCGAACTCGATTCTGGCCGGTATCAAGCAGCAGTCCAAGACCGTGACCAAGGGCGCCGGCGGTGACCTGGCGTGGCCGGCGCTGCTGCGCAAGCTCGACCGCCTCGACCCGAGCTACAAGCACTGAGCCGCGCGCGGCCGCCGTCGTCGGCGGCGGCCGCTCATGGCCTGTCGCCCGGCGCCCGCCGGGCCGTGCTGGCCGGATCGGTCGTCACCGGCACAGGGTCTTCCAGCTGGCGCCCTTCCAGGGCGAAGCGGATCAGCGCGAACACCAGCGCCAGAAGCAGCGGCCCGAGCAGCATCCCCACCGTCCCGAACGCCGACACGCCGCCCAGCACGCCCACGAACACCGGCAAGGTGCCGATGTCGGCACGGCCGGACACCAGGATCGGCCGCAGCACGTTGTCCACGGTCGTCACCATCACGCCCCAGGCCAGCAGGAAGATCGCGGCTATCCAGCGCCCCTGGGCGGCCAGCACCACTACCGCCGGCACCCACACGAGCGGCGTCCCCGCCGCCGGCAGCAAAGCGAAGATCGCCGCCAGCGCGCCGAACACCAGCGGCGAGGGCAGCCCGGCGATGGCGAAGCCGATGCCCACCAGGATGCCCTGCACCAGAGCGGTCAGGCCGGTGCCGTACACCACCGCCAGCGTGACCGAGGCCAGATGGTCGAACAGCCGCTTGCGGTCGGCCGGCGCCAGCGGCACCAGCGCGCGCACCACGTTCAGCATCTGCCGCCCGTCGCGGATGAAGAAGAACAACATGAACATCGCCAAGGTGAAGGCGAGCACGCGGCCGAGCGCGCCGATGAACAGCTTGCCGCTCATGGTGGCGGCCAGCTGCAGCGCCGCCTTGCCGCCCTGCTCCAGCCAGTCCCGGATCTGGGCGGCGGTCACCCCGAGCGTGTTCTGCAGCCAGTCCAGCACCGTCCCCAGCACCGGCATCTGGCTCGGGTCGCTGCCGTTGCGGGTCTGCTCGGCGGCATAGCCCTGCACGAACTCCAGCAGCTGCGCCACCTGCGCGGCGAAGGCCGCGCTCAGTCCGGTGAGCGGGCCGAGCAGCATCAGCACGGTCGCCACGGTAAGCAGCGCCGCCGACAGGCTCGCCCGCCCACCCAGCCGGCGGGTCAGCCACTTGTGCAGCGGATAGAGAATGAACGCGATGAAGGCCGACCAGACCATGGGCGAGAACAGCGGTTGCAGAATCCGGTACAGCAGCAGCCCGAGCACCAACAGCGTCGCCAGCGCGAAGGTCCGCGCGTAGAAACCGCCCTCGAGGGACGACTGGGAACCGGAAGCGTTCATGGCCGGACTGCTCCAAATAGCGGCTGGTTTTCTCCGTTGGAATATGGGGATGCGTGGTCAGCGGCGCGCTGCGAGCGCCTGCCGCAGCTCGGCGAACAGCCGAACCAGATCGTCCAGCCGATAGTGCGCATTCAGGCCGCTGGGGTTGGGCAGCACCCACACCGGCACGCCGCCGAGAGACCGCGGCTGCGGACCGAGGGCGACGCGCGCCAGCCCGAGCGCGGTGCGGTAGGCGCCGATGCCCAACACCGCCAGCATGGCCGGGCGATAGCGGTCCAGCTTCGCCTCTAGCCGCCGCGCCCCTTCCCGGAGCTCGTCGCCGCTCAGTTCGGCTGCGGCGGCGGTGGCGCGCTCGACGAAATTGGTGATGCCGCAGCCGTAATCCGGCAGCAGCCCCTGCTCGGCCGGCGCCAGCTGGCGCGGGGTGAAACCGGCGCGGTGCAGCGTCGGCCAGAAGCGGTTGCCGGGGCGGGCGAAATGGTAGCCGGTGGCGGCGGAATACAGGCTCGGGTTGATGCCGCAGAACAGCACGTCCAGGCCGGGCGCGATGACATCGGCCACGGTGACGCCGGCCGCCGCGGTCAGCATGGCCCGATCCGGACGAGCGGCGCTCACGGCCGCGTCCTCGGGACGCCGCGGAAGGTCGGGAACGACGTGCTCGTTGTCTGGGCGGGCCTCGGCGTCGGGCTTCATCGGACTCGCATCGGTTATCGCCGGGGCGGCAAAGCCTAGCCTATTTCCATGGCTCCAGGGCGCCGATGTCGGCCAGCTGGCGGATGCGGAACACGGTATCGAGGTCCGACTGCCGATAGGCGGCCTTGACCAGGTCGCCGAGCGGGCTGTCGGCATGGTGGTCGACCGAGTGCGCCCGGTAGATGAAGCGCACGAACAGCGCACCCTGGACCGGCTCCTCGATGCGCATGGTCAGTGAAAAGCGGGCCGGTTGATCGGTTTCCAGCACATCGTAGTGCACGCTCTCGCCCTCGACGAAGCGCACCCGGTCCTTGACCTCGTAGTCGCCGAAACGCAGCCGCCGATCGAGCGAACCGTCCTCGCGCCAGGACAGCTCGCTGTCGTCCAGCCAAGGCATGAAGAACCGCGGCGCCTCGGCGCGGATGGTCAGGCCGCGCCAGAGCTGGGCGCGGGTCAGCGGCTGCACGCGGGGATCGCCGAGGTCGTTGATCTGCACCAGATGCTCGAAGCATAGCGGCTCGCCGGGAATCGACTGATCGGAAACGGAAGACGGTGGACTCATGGCTCTCTCCCGGTGCGGCGGCGGCCGAAGCGGCTCGTCGTATCCATAGACAGCGGCCGGCGGCGGTCGTGCCCCGCGGGCCGCGCACTTTCCCCGGCGCTGTCGCCGATGGCCGACGGTCGTTCACGACCTCGCGGCTTGCCCGGCTCCGCCGGTATCGGCCATAACTAGGCGCCGGAATGGCCGCGCCTGCGACGGGATAAAATCTCGATGAACCGCTTCCTGCCTCTGACGCTGGGCGCGTGCGTCCTGCTCGCCGCCTGCGCCAGCGTCGTCGCCGCACCGAAGGGCAGCGAGCCGCCCATCGCGGTCGAGCGCGGCACCGCCTCCTGGTACGGGAAACGCTTCCACGGCCGCATCACCGCCTCGGGCGAGCGCTTCGACATGTACGCGTTGACCGCCGCCCACAAAACGCTGCCGATGCACAGCCTGGTCGAAGTGCGCAACCTGCGCAACGGCAAGCGGGTGGTGGTGCGCATCAACGATCGCGGCCCTTTCCGCAACCGGACGATCGACCTCTCCTACGCCGCTGCCCGCCAGCTCGGCATGATCGAAAGGGGCTTGGCGCCGGTCGAGCTGCGCGTGCTGGAACGGCCCGACTGACCGCCCCCGCTCGACAGGCGCGCACGCGGGCGAAACAATAGCCGGATGCCCACCGTCACCTTCCGCAGTCCCTTGCTGGGCGTCGAACGCGTCTGCCCCTACCAGCCGGACGGCCGCCTGACCCTGCTCGAACTGGCCCGCCGCCACCAGCTGCCGCTGCACTGGCGCTGCGGCCTGGGGACCTGCGGCACCTGCGTGGTGCAGGTACGGGTGCTGAGCGGACCGCTGCGGCCGATGGACAGCAAGGAGCGCAACGTACTGGCCCGCGAAGGCTGGCCCACCGAGCTGGAACCGGCGCTGGCCAACGCGCGGCTGGCCTGCTGCTACGTGCTGTCGGGCGAGAGCCTGCAGGTCGAGTGGTAGCGTTCAGGCCCGGCAGGCGGCGATGGCGTCGCGCACCACTTGCTCGAAGAAGGCCGCGCCCACCTTCAGCACGTCCTCGTCGACGGTGAAATCGGGGCTGTGCAAGGGCACCTCGGGCTGATCCGCCCGCCGGGCGCCGAAGCGCACGTAGCATCCCGGCATCCGCTCCTGATAGAAGGAGAAGTCCTCCCCGCCCATGCTCGGGAACTCCATCTCCGCCACACCCGCCTCGCCCACCACTTTCAGCGCCGCCTGGCGGGCGACGGCCGCCTCCCGCACGCTGTTGATCACCGGCGGGCAGCCGTCGTGAAACTCGAACTCGACGCGGGCGCCGTGCAGATCGCCGGCGGCCTTGGCCATGCGCTGCAGGCCGCCGACGATGCGCCGCCGCCCCTCGGGCGACGTGGTGCGCAGACTGCCTTCCAGCAGCACGTCCTCGGCGATGACATTGGCGGCTGCGCCGCCGACGATCTTGCCGATGGTGATCACGCTCGGCTGAAAGGGGTTGGTCTCGCGCGAGATCAGCGTCTGGATCGAGGACACGAACAGCGCCGCCACCACGATCGCATCGGTGGCCTCGTGCGGGCGCGCGCCGTGGCCGCCACGGCCCTTGACGCGCACCACGAAGGTATCGGTCTGGGCGGTGATCTGGCCCGACGCCACCATGATCTGGCCGGTGAGGTATTGATGGCCGACATGGGCGCCGAAAATGGCGTCGACGCCGTCGAGCGCCCCCGAGGCCAGCACCACCTTAGCGCCGCCGCCCTTCTCCTCCGCCGGCTGGAACACGAACAGCACCCGCCCGGGCGGCGGGTCGCGGGCCAGCAGCGCCGCGGCGCCCAGCACCATGGCCACGTGCGCGTCGTGGCCACAGGCGTGCATCGTGCCCGGCACCTCGGAGGCGAACGGCAGGCCCGTGGTCTCGGTCACCGGCAGCGCGTCCATGTCGGCGCGCAGCGCGACGGTCGGGCCGTCGCCGTCCAACACGCCGATGACGCCGCTGCCCACGCCGTCGTAGCGATAACGCAGCCCCAGCCGGCGCAGTTCGGCTATGATTAGCTGCGCCGTGCGCGCCTCCTCGAACGCCAGCTCCGGATGACGGTGGATACGCCGGCGGATGTCCACCATCCAAGGGAAGATCGGCTCCGCTCGCTCCCAGCCCATGTCCGCTCTCGGCCTCGGTCGGTCAGTAGGGGCGTGGTATAGGCGCCGGCGGCCGTTCTCAATCGGCCGCGCTCTCCGCAACCGGGCTGACTCGCAGCGCTGGCGCCCCCCTTCACGGCCTTGGCACGGTGTCGGCCGCGTTGACCGACGCCACTCCTGCCTCCATGCACCACGCATACGTGCGTGTCCGCCACGCTATCAGGAGTTGACGATGGCATTCGACAGTGAAATCTATCCCGGCGTACACGATCGCATTCCCGAGCAAGCCCGGCAGTTCGTGCTCAACCACACCATGCTGCGGGTCAAGGACCCGGCGCGCTCGCTGGACTTCTACACGCGGGTGTTCGGCATGCGGGTGCTGCGCAAGCTCGACTTCCCCGAGATGAAGTTCTCGCTGTACTTCCTGCATCGCCCCGGCGACGAGGCGCCGCCGGAGGACGCGCGCGAGCGCACCGCCTGGACCTTCAGCCAGCGGGCGATCCTGGAGCTGACCCACAACTGGGGCACCGAGAGCGATCCGGACTTCCGCTACCACAACGGCAACGATCAGCCGCAGGGCTTCGGCCACATTTGCTTCTCCGTGCCGGATCTGGACGCCGCCGTGCGCTGGCTGGACGAGAACGGCGTCGAGTTCGTCAAGCGGCCGGAACAGGGCAAGATGCGGGACGTCGCTTTCGTCAAGGACCCGGACGGCTACTGGATCGAAATCGTGGAGCCGGCCCGGCTCAAGAACCTCGGCGCCTGACCGCTCCCGGCGGCTCCCGCTGGGGCCGCCGCGCCGACCACGATTGCCATGCCCGGGTAGGCATGGCGCAATAGTCCGCCTCGCCAATTCGGTATAAGCAAAGAAGCTCCAAGAGATAACCACGCCAATGATCACGCGACGCCGTTTTCTCGCTTCCCTTGGAAGCCTGTCGCTGCTGTCCCTCGGCCTGCCGCTCGGGGCCTGCGCCTCGGCCGGCGCCAAGCCCACCGAAGGACGCTTCGACTTCGAACAGGTCAGCGCCATCGCCCGGGCGCTCGCCGCCAAGCCCTACCAGCCGCCGCGCACCATCGAGTCGGCAGCGCTCGACCGGGTCGACTACGACATGATCCAGAAGATCCGCTTCCAGCCGGCCAAGGCGCTGTGGGCCGGCACCGACTCGCCGTTCACGGTGCAGTTCTTCCATCTGCACCAAGGCGTGAAGCAGCCGGTGAGGATCTACGTGGTGGAGGACGGCCGCAGCCGCGAGCTGCGCTACCGGCGCGACATGTTCAGCTACGGCGACGCTGAGCTCGCCAAGACGCTGCCGGCCGATCTCGGCTTCGCCGGCTTCCGGGTGATGAACCCCAACGGCGAGACCGACTGGCTGGCCTTCCAGGGCGCCAGCTACTTCCGCACCGCCGGCGCCGAGGACCAGTACGGGCTGTCGGCGCGCGGCATCGCCATCGACACCGCCGTGCCCGGCAAGGCGGAGGAGTTCCCGCTGTTCACCGCCTTCTGGCTGGAGCGACCGGCGCCGGGCAGTGACACCATCCGCATCTACGCCCTGCTCGAAGGCGAGAGCCTCACCGGCGCTTACCGCTTCGACTGCCGCCAGAGTAACGGCCAGGTGATGGACGTGCGCGCCGAGCTGTACCCGCGCAAACCCATCGAGCGGCTGGGCGTCGCGCCGCTGACCAGTATGTTCTGGTACGGCGAGAATACCCGGCGGCAGGCGGTCGACTGGCGGCCCGAGGTGCACGACAGCGACGGCTTGGCGTTGTGGACCGGCAGCGGCGAGCGCATCTGGCGGCCGCTGATCAATCCCCGCCAGGTCGAAACCAGCACCTTCCTCGACCGCACGCCGCGCGGCTTCGGCCTGCTACAGCGCGACCGCAACTTCGACCACTATCAGGACGACGGCGCCTTCTACGAGAAGCGCGCCAGCCTCTGGGTGGAGCCGTTGGGCGATTGGGGCGAGGGCGCGGTGCAGCTGGTTGAGATCCCCACCGACGACGAGATCCACGACAACATCGTCGCCTACTGGGTGCCCAAGCAGCCGGTGACGCCGGGACAGCCGCTGCGCTTCGACTACCGCCTGCACTGGCTAAGCGACGAGCCCTATCCGCCGACCGCGGTCGGCCGAGTGATCTCCACCCACATCGGCCGCGGCGGCGTGCCGGGCCAGCCGCACTCGCGCGGCGAGCACCTGCACAAGTTCGTGATCGACTTCAGCGGCGGCCCGCTGGCCGAGCTGGCGCAGCGCTTCGACGTCGAGACGGTGGTGACCGCCAGCCGCGGCGAGGTGGTCAACCCTTACGCCTTGAAGGTGGTCGGCACCCCGCACTGGCGCGGGGTCTTCGACCTCGACCTGCCGGGCGACGAGCCGGTCGAGATTCGCTGCTACCTGCGCCTGGACGGCCAGCCGCTGACCGAGACCTGGCTGTACCGCTTCCTGCCGCAGAGCTACCGCTAAGCGCGGCGGCGCTCGCCTTCCCGCGGCCCCGACGGCCGTGGGAAGGCCTCCTTCCATACCACAGGCGCCGCAAATCGCGTTTGCTGCGCCGCGGAAACCGCATCCCCCTCCCCAGGTACCACCCTAGTCTCCGTCGCCGTGGAACGACAGGAGACTTTCTTCAACTTCGTGCCAGCCGTCCTACACTCTACAAAAAGATCCCCAAACCAAGATTCCTATCGCATGTCGACCCATGGATGCCAACGCCAGAGTCATTCCCCTGTCGCTTCATCCCCTGGGTTTCATCGAGGCCTTCACCCAGCTCGGCGCGCCGCTCGACGGCCTGCTGCGCGACACGGGCATCGATCGTTCCATGCTGCAGCACAAGGACGTCCGCATTTCCTACGCGCAGCAACGGAGGCTATTGCGCAACGGAGTCAGCCTGTGCCGCCGTCCGGGGCTAGGCTTGCAGGTCGGCATGCTGTTCGACTGGTGCTACCACGGCACGGTGGGCTACGTGGTCTACTGCAGCCCCAGCCTCAAGGCGGCGGGCGAGGCGTTCTACCGCTACCGGGTGATCGCCCAGCCCCACTATGCCACCAGCAAGGTGCGGCCGGCCGGTTACGTCGACCGTAACGGCCAGTACGTGCTACCCATTTCCCGATTCGCCCGCGAGGCGGCGTCCGATCCGGAGATGGCCCGATTCCTGACCGAGCTGCGCCTGGCGATCATCGTCAGGTTCTGGGACGCCTGCGGCAACAAGTCGGTGCCGGACCCGTCGGTGCACGTGCGGCTGGGCTATCCCGAGCCGGACTACGCCGAGCTCTATCAGCGCCTGCCGTGCAGCACGGTGACCTTCGGCTGCGCGCACACCGAGGTGGCGGCGCACCACAGCGTGATCGTCGAGGAGTTCCGCCTGTACCGGCGGCGCGCCTTCCAGCGCCTGCTCGAGCAGTGCGAGCGCGAGCTGCGCCAGTCGCGGCTGCAGCTGCGCTTCAGCGAGCAGGTCCGCACCTACATCGGCCTCAACTTCCACTGCCAGCCGACCCTGGAGGACACCGCCCGGGCCCTGGGCACCACGCCGCGCGGCCTGGCGCGGCGGCTGGCGGCGGAACGCACCAGCTTCCGCAACATCCAGCGCGAAGTGCGGCTGGAGTGGACCATGCACCACCTGCGCCTATCCCGCCTGGGGGTGGAGGAAATCTCCCGACTGATGGGCTTTTCCTGCGCCGCCAGTCTGCGCCGCGCCGTGAAAGCCGCCAGCGGCAAAACGGTGAGCGCCATCCGTTCCGGCGGCGGCTGACCCGACCGGCCGCGGACAGGGCGACCGCCGGATTACTATTGCCGGCGCGGCGCTCTTTCCACATATTCACCGAAACCAGCAGAAGACTCGAAACAGCACCATGAAAGGCATCGTACTGCGCGCCCCCGGCGGTCTAGACCGGCTGCAGCTGACCGATCTGCCCGATCCCGGCGCCCCCGGCCCCGGCGAAATCCGGGTCAGGCTGCACGCCAGCTCGTTGAACTACCACGATTATCTGGTCGTCAGCCTGTCGGGGCGAGCCGCGGGCGACCGCATTCCCATGTCGGACGGCGCCGGCGTGGTCGAAGCCGTCGGCGAGGGCGTCACCGAGTTCGCGGTCGGCGACCATGTGGTCTCCTGCTTCTTCCCCACCTGGCAGGACGGGCCGCCCACCCTGTCCGACTTCGCCACGGTGCCCGGCGATGGCGTCGACGGCTACGCCTGCGAAGCGGTGGTACGGCCGGCCAGCGCCTTCACGCACGCGCCGCGCGGCTACAGCCACGCCGAAGCCGCCACCCTCACCACGGCCGGTCTGACCGCCTGGCGCGCGCTGATCGACGACGGCGCGCTCAAGGCCGGCGACCTGGTGCTCATCCTCGGCACGGGCGGCGTTTCGATCTTCGCGCTGCAGATCGCCAAGGCCATGGGCGCGACCGTGATCGCCACCTCGTCCTCGGACGAGAAGCTCGAAAAGCTGCGCGCCCTGGGCGCCGACCACGTCATCAACTACCGTCGCACCCCGGACTGGGGCCGGGAGGTATGGAACTGGACCGGCGGGCGTGGGGTGGACCACGTCATCGAGGTCGGCGGTCCGGGCACGCTGCCGCAGTCGATCGCCGCGGTGCGGATCGGCGGCCACATCGCGCTGATCGGCGTGCTCACCGGCCGCGCCGGCGAGATTCCCACCTCGCTGCTCATGGCCAAGCAAGCCCGGCTGCAGGGACTGATCGTCGGCAGCCGGCGTCAGCAGGCCGACTTCGTGCGCGCCATCGAAGCCATCGACCTCCATCCTGTGATCGACCGCCGCTTCGCGCTGGCCGATATCGCCGCCGCGTTCCGCTACGAAGCGTCGGGCGCGCACTTTGGCAAGATCTGTCTGGAGTACTGATGCGCAAGCTGCTGTCCCTGCTGGCGCTGGCCCTGCTGCCGGTAGCCGCCTTCGCCGCCGACGACTGCCCCGAGCTGCTGCGTCACGAGCTACGCCGGCTCAACAGCGACACCGTGGTGGATCTGTGCCAGCGCTACGGCGGCAAGCCGCTGCTGATCGTCAACACCGCCAGCCACTGCGGCTACACCCCGCAGTTCAAGGAACTGGAGACGCTGCATCAGCGCTACCGGGAGCGGGGCCTGGTGGTGCTCGGCTTCCCCTCCGACGACTTCCGTCAGGAGGCCAAGGACGAGCAGACCACCGCCGAGGTCTGCTACATCAACTACGGCGTCAGCTTCGACATGTTCGCGCCGATCGGCGTGCGCGGCGAGAACGCCCATCCGCTGTTCCGCGCCCTAGCGGCGCAGAGCGAGCCGCCGCGCTGGAACTTCCACAAGTTCGTGGTCGGCCGCGACGGCCGGGTGATCGCCGCCTTTCCGAGCAAGGTCAAACCGACCGATCCGGCGCTGATCGAGGCCATCGAAAGCGCCCTGTAACCACGGACACGGGCGCTATGCCGGACACCGCCAAAGGAATCTGCATCTACCACGCCAACTGTGCGGACGGCGTCAGCGCCGCCTGGACGGTATGGAAAGCCATGGGCGAGCGCCTGGACTACCACCCGGGCGTGCATGACACCCCACCGCCGCCGGTGCATGGCCGGGAGGTGATCCTGGTCGACTTCTCCTACCCGCGGCCGCTGATGGAGCAGCTGGCGGCGCAGGCCAAACGCGTGCTGCTGCTCGACCACCATCAGACCGCGCGGGATAACCTGCAGCCGCTGCTCGACAGCGGCGTGATCGACGGCGTGATCGATCTGGACCGCTCCGGTGCCATGCTGGCCTGGAACCACTTCCATCCGCACGAGCCGCCGCCGCGGCTGCTATGCCACGTGCAGGATCGAGACCTCTGGCAGTGGCGGCTGCGCGGAACGCGCGAGATCCTCGCCGCCTTGCTGTCCTATCCCTACACCTTCGAGGACTGGGACCGGCTGATGGCGGCCGATCCCGAGACGCTGTACCAGGAAGGCGTGCCGATCGTGCGCAAGCAGCGCAAGGACATCGAGGAGATCCTGCCGCAGGTGACCCGGCGCATGCGGATCGGCGGCTACGTGGTGCCGGTGGCCAATCTGCCGCCCAACATGGCCGCCGATGGCGCCAACCGCCTGGCGCGCGACGCGCCGTTCGCCGCCTACTGGGACGGACCGCAGCTGCGCACCTTCAGCCTGCGCTCCCGCAACGACGGCGTGGACGTGGCCAAGATCGCCCAGAGCTACGGCGGCGGCGGCCACCGCAACGCCGCCGGCTTCCGGCTGCCGTACGAACGCTGGCACGAGTTCGAGCTGGAGGCTTGAGCGCACCGCGCGCCGCGGCGCCATCGTCCGGCACCGGCCGGACGCAGCGCTCCCGCCTTCAGCCGGAGCCGCCTTTCCGCTCGGCCCGCAGGCAGGCGGCCGCGGTGAACAGCACGTCGGTCGATGAGTTGAGCGCGGTTTCGGTGGAGTCCTGCAACACGCTGATCACGAAGCCCACCGCCACCACCTGCATGGCCACGTCGGGCGAGATGCCGAATAGGCTGGCCGCCATCGGAATCAGCAGCAGCGAGCCGCCGGCCACGCCCGAGGTGCCGGCGGCGGCCAGCGCGGCCACCACCGACAGCAGCAGCGCGGTCGGCGCGTCGACCGGGATGTCCAACGTATGCACCGCCGCCAAGGTCATTACCGTGATGGTGACGGCGGCGCCGGCCATGTTGATGGTGGCGCCCAAGGGGATGGACACCCCGTAAGTATCCGCGTGCAGGCCCATGCGCTCGCACAGCGCCATGTTCACCGGAATGTTGGCGGCCGAACTGCGGGTGAAGAACGCGGTAATGCCGCTGCCGCGCAGACAGGTCAGCACCAGCGGGTACGGGTTGCGGCGGATCTGCCAGTAGACGATGGCCGGATTGATCACCAGCGCCACGAACAGCATGGTGCCGATCAGCACCGCCAGCAGATGCGCGTAGCCCAGCAGCGCGCCCAGTCCTGCCTCGACCAGGGTCGACGCCACCAGCCCGAACACCCCGAGCGGCGCGAGGCGGATCACGAAGCCCACGATCGCCGATACCGCCCGCGCCAGGTCGCCAAGCGCGGCGCGGGTGCTCTCGCGCGCATGGCGCAGCGCCAATCCCAGCCCGACCGCCCAGACCAGGATGCCGATGAAATTTGCTTCGGCCAGCGCCCGCACCGGGTTGTCGACGGCGCTGAGCAGCAGGGCCTTCAGCACCTCGCCGATGTCGCCGGGAGCCGCCGCCTCCACGCCCCGCGGCGACAGCGCCAACGTGGTGGGAAACAGAAAGCTGGCCGTCACGGCCGCCAGCGCCGCCGCGAAGGTACCGATCAGATACAGCAGCAGAATCGGTCGCACATAGGTGGGCTGACCGCGCTTGTGCTGGGCGATGGCCGAGGTCACCAGCACGAACACCAGCACCGGCGCCACCGCCTTCAGCGCCGACACGAACACGTCGCCGAGCAGGCCGGCCGCGGGCGCGGCCCCCGGCGCGAGCAGCGCCAGCACCAGGCCGGCGAGCAGGCCGACCACGATCTGCGCGACCAGGCTGGTGCGGGCGAGCAAGCCGACGGCGCGGGAAACGGCGGTACGCATCGGAGCTATCTCCGCGGATGCACCGAGCATGCGGTGTATCCGCTCGGGACGATCGAGCGGTGACCTGCCGCAGAGCCTGCGCCGAGTGCGCCGCGCTCCTTACGAATCGGCTAATCCGGCGGCAGCACCTTGCCCGGATTGAGCAGATTATGGGGATCGAGAGCCCGCTTCAGGGCGCGCATCAGCTCCAGCGCCACCGGATCCTTGTAGCGGCGCAGCTCCTCGCGCTTGAGCAGGCCGATGCCGTGCTCGGCCGAGATCGAGCCGCGCATGTCGACGACGATGTCGTGGACGATGCGGTTGAAGTCCTCCCAGCGGTCCAGGAACGCGGCCTTGTCCATGCCCACCGGTTGGCTGAGATTGAAATGGATGTTGCCGTCGCCGAAATGGCCGAAGGCGCACACCCGCAGTCCCGGCAGCGCCCGCTCGCAGGCGGCGGTGGCCCGCTCGATGAAGTCCGCCACCCGCGACACCGGCACCGCCACGTCGTGCTTGATCGAGCCGCCTTCGCGCTTCTGCGCCTCCGGCACGTTCTCGCGCAGGCGCCACAGCGCCTGGTTCTGCGCTTCGCTGGCGGCCACCACGACATTCTCGATCAGACCTTCTTGCAGCGCCTCGCCCAGCACCGCCTCCAGCCTCGTGCCGAGGTCGGCGCGCGGGTCTGGCGAGGACAGCTCGACCAGGGCATAGGCCGCATGCTCGTCCGGCAGCGGCCGGCCGCCGTCGCTCAGATGACGCAGCACGATCTCCAGCGAGAACCGCGACATGTACTCGAAGGCGGTCAGCGCATCGCCCACCTGCGATTGCAGGCGCTCGAAGGCGCGCAGCGCGTGGTGGACCGACGCGCAGCCGAGCAGCGCCACCACCTGGGAGCGCGGCTTGGGGAACAGCTTGAGCACCGCCGCGGTGATGATGCCCAGCGTGCCCTCCGAGCCGATGAACAGCTGCTTGAGATCGTAGCCGGTGTTGTCTTTGCGCAAGCCGTTCAGGCCGTACCAGATCCGCCCATCGGCCAGCACCACCTCCAGCCCGAGCACCAGGTCGCGGGCGTTGCCGTAGCGCAGCACGGCGGTGCCGCCGGCGTTGGTGGCGAGATTGCCGCCGATCTGGCAGGAGCCTTCCGCCGCCAGCGACAGCGGGAACAGCCGCCCAGCCTGGTCGGCGGCTTCCTGCACGGTCTTGAGCACGCAGCCGGCCTCGACGGTGATGGTGCCGTTGACCGCGTCCAGCTCGCGAATCCGGTTCAGGCGCTCCAGCGCCAGAATGAGCTCGCCTTGCGCCACGGCGCCGCCGACCAGGCCAGTGTTGCCGCCCTGGGGAACCACCGGCACGCCGCGAGCGGCGCACTCGCGCATCACCCAGGCCACCTCCTCGGTCGTCCCCGGCCGCACCACCGCCCTCGCCCGGCCCTGGTAGAGTCCGCGCTGCTCGGCCAGATAGGCGGCCATGGCAGCCGGCTCGGTCAACACATGGGCCGAACCGAGCCGGTCGGCGAGAACCCTGAGCAGATCGTCATGCTGAACCACGGACATCGTACCTACCACCGCTAATCGGAACCCTCGGGTGCCGTCGCCCGGGCGGCCGGCGTCGAGCGCCCCCGCGGCAAGAAAGGCACGCCTGTGCAGACCCGCCACTGTACTACAGCGATTGCGCGTCCCGGACGTCCGGCACACACCGAGCGGGCGTTCGCTGTTAACATGCGCCCCTTCCACACGCTCATCCGTACAGCCCGATAGTCGAGCCTTCTCCGATGACCGGTCTCATCGTCCTGGCGCCCATGGAAGGCGTCGTCGATCCGCTGATGCGCGACGTCCTGACCCGGCTGGGCGGGATCGACCAGTGCGTCACCGAATTCATCCGGGTCACCGACACCCTGCTGCCCGATCATGTCTTCCTGCGGCTGGCGCCGGAGCTGCGCAACGGCGGCAAGACGGCGGCGGGCGTGCCGGTGGCGGTGCAGCTGCTCGGCTCGCGCCCGGACATGCTGGCGCGCAACGCCGAGCGGGCGGCGCAGCTGGGCGCGCCGGCCATCGACCTCAACTTCGGCTGCCCCTCCAAGACCGTGAACCGCCACCGCGGCGGCGCCAGCCTGCTGGAAACGCCGGACGACATCCACGAAATCGTGAAAACGGTACGCTCGGCGGTGCCGGCGGCGCTGCCGGTAACCGCCAAGATGCGCCTGGGCTACCGCGACACCTCGCTGGCGCTGGAGAACGCCCACGCCATCGCCGAGGCCGGGGCCGATCGTCTGACCGTGCATGCCCGCACCAAGGTCGAGGGCTACCGGCCGCCGGCGCACTGGGACTGGATCGCTCGCATCCGCGAGCAAGTCGCCATCCCGGTGACCGCCAACGGCGAGATCTGGAGCTGGGACGACTACCGGCGCTGCCGGGAAATCAGCGGCTGCGACGACGTCATGATCGGCCGCGGCCTGATCGCCCGCCCCGGCCTGGCGCTGGAGATCAAGCAGCGGCTCCGGCGCCAGACGCCGTGCCTCAGCGACTGGCGGCAGGCGCTGGGCACCTTGCGCACCTATGCCGAGCGGCTGGAGCAAACCACGCCGGTGCTGGTCCAGAGCCGCACCAAGCAGTGGCTGCACATGATGAAGCGCGAACACGCCCAAGCCGCGGTCCTGTTCGAGCGCATCAAAACCTTGCACGACATTCCGCTGCTCAAGGCGGCGCTGGCGGCGGCCGAACGGGAGCTTTCGCCGGACGACGCCGATATGGTATGCGTGGCGTGACGATCCATCCCGCCTGACGGGCGGCATCACCGACGGGAGGCCCCATGGCCAACGGCTGGGCAGGCGACGGCGCGGTACAGGAACAAATCGACAGCACCATCGAGGATGCGCTGCAGCGCGTGCGCAGCCGGCTGCCCCAGGGCGGCGAGAGCCGATCGCACTGCGAACACTGCGGCCAGGAGATTCCGCCGGCGCGGCGCCGGGCGCTGCCGGGCGTCCGCTCGTGCGTCGCCTGCCAGAGCGAACTCGACAAGCAGCAGACCAGCTTCACCGGCTACAACCGGCGCGGCAGCAAGGACAGCCAGCTGCGCTGAGCGACCGTCCGTCAGCCGCGGCGACCGCCTCGGCTGCTTTCCTCCCCTCTTCCCGCTAGCATCGACATCTATTAGCAATATACACATCGACAACCACAACGGATCCAGATCCCTATGAAGCTGTACATCAAATCAGGCGCTTGCTCTCTCGCTCCCCACATCGCCCTGCGTGAGGCCGGTCTGTCCTTCGAGCTGGTCAAGGTCGATCTGGCTACCAAGAAGCTGGAGGACGGCAGCGACTACCTGGCCATCAACCCCAAGGGCCAGGTGCCGGCGCTGGCGCTGGATGACGGCACGGTGCTGACCGAGGCCGCGGTGCTGCTGCAGTACATCGCCGACCAGGCGCCGGAAGCCAAGCTGCTGCCGGCCGGCGGCATCGACCGCTACAAGGCCCTGGGCTGGCTGAACTTCGTCTCCACCGAGCTGCACAAGGGCTTCGGCCCGCTGTTCCGGCCGAACACGCCGGAGGAGTACAAGCCCATCGTGCGGCAGACGCTGATCGACAAGTACACCCTGCTCGACCGCGAGCTGGCCGGGCGCGAGTACCTGGCGCCGACCGGCTTCTCCGTGGCCGACGCCTACTGCTTCGTCACGCTGCTGTGGGCCAAGTTCGTCAAGCTCGACATCGGCCACCTGGCCAACGTCGCGGCCTACCAGGCCCGCATCGCCGACCGTCCGGCGGTGAAGGCGGCGCTGACCGCCGAAGGGCTGGCCTGACACCGGCGCGGCGGCCCGGCGCCGCGCCGGGCCGCTCCCTCCTTCTGCCTTTGCGGCGGAACCCACGACAACTAGACTGCCTGAATGCAGCGTCCACCTCTCTTTACCCGCCCCTTCGTATTCGCGGCGCTCGCCACCCTGATGCTGAGCCTGGCCGGCTTTCTGTTCGTGCACCTGCCGGGGTTCCTGCAGGAGCTCGGCGCCGGCGAGGCCGAGATCGGCCGCGTGATGTCGGCGCAGGCGCTGGGCGCGATCCTGGCGTGGCCGCTGGTGGGGCGGATCATGGACCGGCGCGGGCGGCGCGTGGTCATCCTCGGCGGCTGCGGCCTGTACGTGCTGGTGGTGGCGCTGTACCTGCCGATCGGCTCGGTGAGTCCGTTCGTCTACCTGGTGCGCCTGCTCGACGGCGCGGCGCAGACCATGTGGTACACGGCGCTGTTCACCTTCGGCGCCGATCTGGTGCCGCCGCAGCGGCGCACCGAGGGTCTGGCGATCTTCGGCGTGTCGGCGATCATCCCGATTGGTCTGGGCGCCATGTTCGGCGACGCCATCCTGCTGCACGCCGACTACCGGGCGCTGTTCCTGGGCGCGCTCGGCTTCGCCCTGGCCGGCTTCCTGCTGTGTCTGCCGCTGCGCGACGTGCCGCTCACCGGCGTTCCGGCCGAGCGCTCGCCCGCCGGACTGTTCGCCGCGGCGCTGCAACGCAGCCTGCTGCCGGTGTGGATCGCCGCCTTCGCTTTCTTCGTGTCGTTGCTGGCGCTGTTCAGCTTCATGAAAACCTTCGTGCTGGCCAGCGGGGTCGGCGATGTGGGGGATTTCTTCGGCATCTATGCCGCCATCGCCGTGGCCCTGCGGCTGCTGGCGGGCTGGCTGCCCGACCGGCTCGGCGTGCGGCGCATGCTGGGCATTTCCATGGGCTGCTACGCGCTCGGCTTTCTGCTGCTGATGCAGGCGCAGACGCCACTGCAGCTGCTGCTGGCCGGCATCCTGTGCGGCACCGGCCACGGCTACACTTATCCGGTGCTGTTCAGTCTGGTGGTGGAGCGCGCCGTCCCGAGTCAGCGCGGCTCAGCCATGGCCTGCTATACCGCCATCGACTGGGGCGGCCTGCTGGTAGCCGGTCCGGCGGTGGGCCTGCTGATCGAACACGCCGGCTATTCGTTCGCGTTCGCGGCCTTGGCACTGCTGCTCGGCACCGCTATCGGGCTGTTCTACGCGCTCGACCGTCCCCGCGCGCCGGCCGCGGCGAACGCGGCCGACCGGCACTAACGGCGCCCTGGGCCCGCTGTCACACGCTGGCAACGGTTTTGCATCAAAGTACGCGGTTCAACCTCCCACATACCAATATCGGTGGCCCCATCATGCGCGCGATACATCGCTTCCTGTCGCTTCTCGCTTGCACCGCCCTGCTCGCCGGCTGCGCCTCGCAATCCATGTTGGTGCGCGGCTACGACGGTGACGCGCTACCGCCGGAGCGGATCGCCACCGTGGCGATACCGGTACAAATGGAGGTCTTCGAGGTGTCGGGGCTGCCGGTGCGCTCGCCCAACGTCGACCATGGCGTCTATCAGCTGGAGGTGCCCGCCGGCGAGCAGCAGCTGCTGCTGCAATACGTCGAACTCTGGCCCGGCGCCGCGGCGGGGTCGGAGCTGGTGCGCTCCCGGAGCATGAGCCTGGTCGCCGACTTCCGCGCCGGCGGCCGCTACCGCATCGACTATCCGGCGCCCGCCAACCGCGACGAAGCCGAACGCTTCGCCGCCGCGCCGAGCGCCGAGCTGGTGAGCGAGGACGACCAGCAGCGGGTGAGCGCCAAGGTCCGCCCCGCCAGCCAGCAAGGCCTGTTCGGCCGCGCGCCGGGCAACTTCCGCCCCGCGCCGACCACGACCGCGCCCGCCGCTCCTCCCACCGCCCCTGCCGCGCCGGCCGCTGCCGGCGACAGCGAGGCGCTGAACCAGCTCAAGCACTGGTGGAACCGCGCCGGCGAGCAGGACCGCGCCGCCTTCCTGCAGTGGATGGTCGGCA
Organism: uncultured Alkalilimnicola sp.; assembly: GCA_937951875.1. Lineage (GTDB taxonomy): Bacteria > Pseudomonadota > Gammaproteobacteria > Nitrococcales > AK92 > JAAYIK01. The sequence continues at coordinate 19,562 of CALGAN010000070.1, forward strand.
GCAACCGCTGAAGCCTATGTCTGCGTTCCCGGCTGCCCGCGGGCTAGCGGATGCACACATCTACCGGGCGTGATCGGTTAGCGGCGGACGCCGGACCGATGTGCCGCCGCCGAACCTAGGCGGGGCGATCACCCCCTACGTTCCCTCCCTCCTCGCGGGGGAGAGCGTAGCGAGGGAGCCGCCAGGGAGAGGGAACCAATCAACCGCAAAGCGCAACGACAGCCCTGGTTCCGCAGGGTGTGCGGGCCTGGTGGACAACGCGGGCCCCTACACTTGCGGCTCTGGATGCCCCTCGCTTTCGCGAGGACAGGCCCCCGCCTTCGCGGCGGCAGGCTCTGCGCGGGCATGACGCCCGACAGCCCTGCCAGAGGTGTATGCATGCGATGGCACCTCCGTGGGAGAGGAGGTAAACGAACCAGCAAGCCACCCTCTGGCGCGGCAGCGACAGGCGTCGCTCAGGACAGCAGCGACCGCACCAGCCACTCGCCGACGGTGCCGATCGCCGACATCATCAGCGCCCCACCCAGCGCCCAGCCGAAGCTGTCGATGGTGAGGTGGTCGGTGAGCGCGTCGGTCACCTTGAGCAGGATGGCGTCGATGATCCAGCGGGTGATGAACGCCAGCAGCCAGGCCAGACCCAGGGTCAACACGCTGAATACCACGAACAGCAGCCAGCCGAGCAGGTAATTGAGCACGCCGAAGATGGCGGCCACCAATACCGCGCTGCCGAAGCTCTTGACGTGAAACCCCGGCAGGATCTCCGCCGTGAGCCACACGGCGAACGCCAGTATCAGCCAGGACAGTATCAGGCTCATCACGCGCTCTCCTTATCCATCCGACCGCGAATCTCACAGGCTAACCGCAACGGCCCGCCCGTGACGAGATGGTGGCCGACCGGCGCGAATAAAAAGCCGCTCGCCCCGAAGGACGAGCGGCTCGATCACGGACCACCGAGACGGCGCGGTCGTTTTACGGCGCTTCGGGCGCCGGCCACGGCGACTGGCCGAACAGCGCCCACAGCGTGCCGGTCTGGGTCGTATTCAGCCCCAGGCTGGTCAGCTCGCTGAGGAAAGCGGTGCGGACCTCGGCCACCGTCAGATCCGGCCCGGACATATCGACCAGCGCCTGGTTCATGTCGGCGTTGAAGCTAATGGCCTTGTCGCCGGTGGCGGCGGCATCCCAGGCTTTCCACGTCGGCAGCCCCTCGCCGTTGGGATTCCCGCTGCGCAGGAAGTTGGCCAGGTAGTCCATCATGATGTGCTGCAGCGCCACGCGGCCGCCTTCGTTCTCCGGCGTGAACGGCAGCCCGAACAGGCCCTGATTGGCGCCGTGGAAGAACTGGATCTCGCCGGAGTGGCCGGCGCCGTAGATGAAGTCGAACGGCTGCGGGCCGGAACCCACCCCGCCCCAGCGGAAGTAGTAGCCATAGACGTCGTCCCGGCTCTTGGCCAGCTCCTGCGCCAGCTCGGCGGCGTACTTGGCGTACCAGGCGCGACCGCCCAGATAGCCGACCGTGTCGTAGATCTGGCGATCGGCGCCGGGCAGCACCTCGTCCACCGTCAGGTCGCTCTCGCCGTGGGCGATGCCGATCAGGTGGTTCCAGGAGTACGGGCTGCTGGGGATGCCGAGCGGCTTGACGGCGGCACCGTACAGCGGCATGAACGCCTTCTGCTCGTGCTCGTTGGCGCCGATGATCAGCGGCACGTTCTTGACCTTGCCGGCGCGGATGGCGGTCATCCAGTCGCTGTCGGGCAGCACGTAGCCGTCCTGATAGGCGCCGTAGGACGGCAGGGTGCGCGCCGGCGTGACGCTCACGTAGCCAGCGTAGAAGGCCGCCGCCGGGATGCTGCGCAGATACTCGCCCAGCGTGCCGTCATTCTCCTTCTCCTGGCGGATGAGCGTGGCCTCCTCCACCGTCGCCAGTCCCTCGTGGAACTGAATGGCGTAATCGATGCCGGTATTGGCGCGGCTGACATCGTCCATCGGCACCGTCGCCATCGCCGCGCTCTGCGCGACCCCCTTGTGGAACAGGCCCTCGCTGAGCGGCGACAGCAGCAGGTTGACCACGTTGTGGCCACCCGCCGACTCGCCGGCGACGGTGATGTTGTCCGGGTCGCCGCCGAACGCCGCGATGTTCTCCTTCACCCAGCGCAGCGCCTGGATGTGGTCCAGCGTGCCGAAATTGCCCGAGGCCGAGGCGGGATCTTCCTCGCGCTTGGCCAGCACCGCCGGGTGATTGAGCCAACCGAGCTGGCCCAGCCGGTACTGCACGAACACCGTCACCGCATTGGCGCGATGCGCCAGCATCGTGCCGTTGTACTGCTTGGCGCTGCCGAAGTTGTTGGAACCGCCGTGGATCCAGACGTACACCGGCAGTTTCTCGTTGCGGTAGTTCTCGCGCGCCGGCCGATAGATGTCGACATAGAGGCAGTCTTCGCTGCCGACGATCACGCCGGAACGCTGCCAGCGGGTGTCGGTCTGGGCCTGCACGCACTCCGAGGCCGGCTCGACCGCCTCGCGCACGCCGGACCACGCCTCCGGCGCCTGCGGCGCCCGCCAGCGCAGCTCGCCGACCGGCGGCTTGGCGTACGGCACGCCCTTCCAGACCAGGGTGGACGTGCTTTCGTCCAGCAGGCCGCGCAGCGTGCCTTGCGCCACCGAGACCTCGGTCAGCGGCGTCTGCGCGCGATCGTCCTTCTTGTTGTCGCTGTCATTACAGCCGGCCAGCAGCAGGCTGCCGAGCAGCACGCCGCCAGCGGCGAGCCGCCAGGAGCTCCTCCGAAGGAATCCCAATTGCATTGCCATCTCCTCGCTGTCGTTATTCGTGTTCTCGATGCGCAACGGCAGATATGGGGCCGAAACGCTCGGCCGTACCGCCGCTGGGACACCGAGCCGCGTGCGTTTCTCAGGTCGGACGCGGCCGACGCTCCGTCTCAAACGGAAGCAATAACGATGCTAGATGGGTGCCGGCGAGCTAGCCATGACAGCACTTGCATGAATCGCCGGCGAATGGCGGGTCGTGTCATAGGAGGCTCAAACCGCTCATGAGCCCCGTCACGCGCGCCCCGAGCGCGCCACGCTCAGCGGCTGGCCCAGAGCGCTCTTGATGGCGCGGCGCATGCTCGAAGCACAGGAAAAGCCGGTCAGCTCGGCGATCTCCTCCACTGTCAGCCGCGACAGGCGCAGCTGATGCAGGGTGAACTCGATCTTCACCTGATGCACGATCTTGCGGAACGTGGTGCCCTCCATGGCCAAACGGCGGGCGAAGGCGCGCGGCGTCATGCGGAACGCGTGGGCGGCCTCCTCCACCGACGCCGGGCTGAGCCGCGTGCGCACGGTCCCCACCAGCGGCAGCTGGCGGCTGAAGTGGTTGCCGACGAACACCCGCACCTGATCGGCGAACGACTGCTGCAGCCCGGCCTGACGCAGCTCGGCCTCGCACTGCGCCAGCAGCCGCTCGAACTGGGGACGGCGGAACTGCCGGAACGGCTCGTTGCGGAAGCTCTTGTGCGCCGACACCAGGTCGGCCTCGGCGTTGAACGTCAGGCTGGTGCACGGCAGCCGTTCGAACAGCTCGACGTATGGCGGCTCGGGGCAGGCCAGGCGCACGTGCACCGACGGGTCCGGCACCGACTTGTTGCCGCAAGCGTCCCAGAACCGCAGGGTGGTCGCCAGCCGGAACTCCAGTTCGAAGCGCCGCAGCTCCTCGTCGGCGTCGCGGCACAGAAAGCAGCGGATCGGGTAAACGTAGGTGTCGTCCCGGTCGACGAATCCCAGCGGCCTGCCCGGCTCCTCGACGTACAGCGGCTGGGCGATCATCCGGTAGCGCAGGAACGCCTCGGCCGCCTCGCGCAGGCTGGGACTGCAATGCACCACATAGCCCACCGTGCCGTGATAGCCCCACTCCCAGTGCATGCCGATCAGCAGCCCCAGGCCGGGTGTCTGGCACAAGGCCACGCCGTTGCGGATCAACCGGCCCTGCTGCGCATAGGAAATGCGACCGTTGCCGCTGTCGAGCATCCGCCGGTCGATGCCGGTACCGCGCAACAGCGCGTCCAGCGGCGCACCGAAGCGGGTGAACCCTTCGATGAAGCCCATCGGATACAGATGCACAGGTATGACCTTGGCGTTGGGATCCATGCCATGCTCCTCCCGGCCTCGTGCACGGCCGTCGGGGTTGGCGAGCGGCCCTCATCCTTCGCGCTCGCCAATCCCCGGCGCCTGCCGCGGACGCCGAATCGTTCTTGTGGTATTCGCCGTGCGCCATGCGACGGCGCTCCCGTTTAACACGACTCTGGAACCGCCGCCAGCGGTCGGTGACCGATGGCCTTCCGTTCCCCCGAGCGACGACTTATGGTTGCGCCCCGGACTCCACGCTACGGGCACGCCATGTCGCTTCCCAAGATTCTGCTGGTCTCGCTGGGCGGAACCATCACCATGACCCCGCACGCCAACGGCGGGATCACGCCGACGCTAAGCGCCGACGATCTCATCGCCGCGGTGCCGGAGCTCGCCGCCATCGCCCGGCTGGAAGCGGCTTCGCCGCACCGCCTGCCGAGCGCCTCGCTGCGCCTGGGCGATCTGCTCGAAGTGGCCGCGCTGTTGCGACGTAAGCTCGCGGACGACTGTGCCGGCGCGGTGGTGATCCAGGGCACCGACACCATCGAGGAAACTGCCTTCCTGCTCGATTTGCTGGTGACGGGCGACAAGCCGGTGGTGGTCACCGGCGCTATGCGCGGAGCGAGCGCCGCCGGCGCCGACGGTCCGGCCAATCTGCTGGCCGCCACCTTGGTGGCCGCCGCGCCGGCGGCCACCGGGCTGGGCACGCTGGTTTGCCTCAACGACCAGGTGCACGCCGCCCGGTTCGTGCAAAAAGCGCACACCGCCCTGCCCTCGGCTTTCTGCTCGCCGCTGGCCGGCCCGATCGGCCTGGTGGCGGAAGGTGCGGTGACTTTCCACACCCGAATCCGGCGCGGCCCGACCCTGCCCATACCGAACCTCGGCACGGAAGCACCGGTGGCCCTGCTGAAGATGGCGCTCGACGACGACGGCCGGCTGCTGCCGGCCCTGCCGGCGCTCGGCTTCCAAGGCTGCGTGCTGGAAGGCATGGGCGCCGGCCACGTGCCGGCGGCGCTGGCGCCGCTGGTCGGCGAGCTGGCCGCGCAGATGCCGGTGGTGCTGGCCAGCCGCGCGCACACCGGTCCGTCGTTCCGCCGCACCTACGGCTACCCTGGCTCGGAGATCGACCTGCTCGGTCGCGGCGCGCTCAGCGCCGGCAACCTGAGCGGGCTCAAGGCCCGGCTGCTGCTGATGCTGCTGCTGCGCCAGGGGCTGGCGCGGGACGAGGTGGAGCGGCGGTTCCGCGAGTTCGTGGCGGAATACTGAACGCAGCCCATTGGCGGGCAGCCAGGTCTCGGGACGTTGCAGCTGCCGCCTGTGCTCGATACTTGGCAAAGCGACAGCTCTTTGCCCCCTCGCTCCTCGCGGGCTGTCGTATGTCCCTCTGTCGAAGACGGCTGGGTCGTCATGCCCGCGAAATGCCTGCCCCCGCGAAAGCGGGGGCGAGCATCCAGAACCCAGGAGTAGCCGCCTGCGCCGTCCGCAGGCTCACACGTCCTGCAGTACGAAGCTTTTCGTCTGTCAACAAGCGGCGCTTCGCTATTTGTTCGTCCCCCGCTCCCTGGCGGGCCCCCTCGCCGCGCTCTCCCCCGCGAGGGGGGAGGGAACGGACTAGCCGCGGTCCTGCCAAGTCCCGGTTACCGCGTACCAGGAACCGGCTTGGCCGTCGGAAGCGATCAGCGGCCCTTGAACACCGGCTCGCGCTTCTCGACGAAGGCGCGGGCGGCTTCGCGGTGGTCCTCGGTCTGGCCGCAGTGGATGTGGTGGGTGGCCTCCAGATCGAGACAGTCGTCCACATCGCCGTGCATGGCGCGGTTGAGGTTCTCCTTCATGTAGCGGTACGCCACGGTCGGCCCCTGCGCCAGGCGGCGGGCGATCTCGCGGGTCTTCTCAGCCAGCTGCTCCGGCTCGCACACCCAGTTGGTCAACCCCAGGCGCAGGGCTTCCTCGGCGCTCACCCGCTCGGACAGGAAATACAGCTCACGCGCCTTGGCGGCGCCCACCAGCTGGGTGAGGAAGTAAGTGCCGCCGTAGTCGCCGGAGAAGCCGACCCGGGCGAAAGCGGTAGTCATGAACGCGGTGCTGGCCATGATGCGCAGATCGCAGGCCAGAGCCAGCGAGAAGCCGGCGCCCGCGGCCGGTCCGGGCAGGGCGGCGATGGTCGGCTTGGGCATCTTGAACAGCTTGCCGGCGGTGGCGCGCTGGTTCACCCGCTGGCGGTGAATGGCGGCGTCGATGGTCAGCTCGCCGACCGTGCCGTCGCCGCGCGCCGCCATGCCCTTGACGTCGCCGCCGGCGCAGAACGCCTTGCCCGCGCCGGTAAGCACGATGCACTTCACCTCCGGATCGAGCTCGGCCCACGCCAGCTGCTGCGCCAGGGCCTCGTTCATCTCGCGCGACATGGCGTTGCGCGCCTCCGGCCGGTTCATGGTCAGGGTCAGCACACCCTCTTCGAGCGAAGCCAGCAGATCCTGGGTGCCGGTGTCGATTTGCTTGACGGTCATCGGTCTCTCCTCGCGGTTCATGGTCGGCGCGGTGCGGGTATCGGCGCCGCGGTCGTTATCGGGCTCGGTCGACTGTTCGAACGAGAGCGACGATAGATAGCACATGCAACGATCGGCGGCGACGGTAGTTAGCTTGATTCGCCCCGGACGCCCGCCGATACTGGCGCTCGCATCGACCACCGGCGCCGGGACGGCGCCCGTTTCCGCAAACCAATAACCGTCAAGGACGATCGGATGATTGGACTCGCCCTTACCGCAGCCACCGGCTTGAACGGGCAAAACACGGCTGCGGACGTCAGGCTGGTTCGCGCCCTGCTGAACGTGTACCTTCGCTCGCTCGGCGAGAGCGCGCTGACCATCTCGCACGCCGTCGATCAGGCGCTCATCGACCTGATCAAACGGTTTCAGCAGGAAGTGATGAAGCTGGCCAAGCCGGACGGGTTGATTTCGCCGCAAGGCCCAACCTTCAACGCGCTAGTGAAATTCCTCCGTTCCCGCTACACGGTGCAGCCGATCACGCCGCCCGCCCGCGGCCTACTGACCTGGAACGCGGAAGGCACGGAAGGCGGGCTCTATCACAGCCGCATCCTGCACGTCCCCAGCGCCGCCTCCGGCCTCACCCTCGGACGCGGCTACGACATGAAGCTACGCAGCCCGGCCGAAGTGGTCCGCGACCTGACGGCTGCGACCGTCCCCGCCGCAGCCGCCGAGCTGGTCTCCCAGGGGGCGCGCCTCTACGGCAGCGCCGCAAGGCAGTTCATCGTCGATCACGATCTGCTGGATTTCGAAATCACGCCCGCAGCGCAGCTGGCGCTGTTCGAAATGATTTACCGAGAAAAGGAGAAAGAAGTCATTCAAATCTGCAACCGTCCTCAAAATCGGCAGGAGTACGGAACGGTTGAGTGGGACGCTCTCAATCCGATCATCAAGGATGTACTGGTCGACCTGATCTACCGTGGCGACTATACCGTTGCGACCCGCCGCTTCCTCCAAAAGCATGTGGTCAACAACGACCTAGCCGCCTTCAGCGCCGCGATCGCCAACGCCGCGAACTGGCCGAACGTACCGCCGGCACGGCTATCCGCACGGGCCGCGTATGTGCGGGGCGCCATGGCCGCCGCGTCGCAGATCGCCGTTCGCGGCAATCAGCCGTGGGTCGCCTATGCGTAAGGCAATCCCCGTGTTCGCTCTGCTGCTCAGCGCCAGCGCGCCAGCCGTGGAACCCGCGCCGGAGAAACACCCCGTCTCGGTGTACGCCGAGTCGATCGGCACAGCGCGTATCGGGGACGTGCTCCTGCGCTATGTACTGTTCAATTTGACGCTGGATTACCCATGCATCCGCTTCGAGAGCCTGGTGCCGCTCGAGCGCACGCTCATCGAGCGCAAGGACGTATGCGCGATCCGGACACCCGACGGCCGAGTCCTCGACCCGCACCACGACGTCGCCATGGCGGATCACGTCGACTTCCGCTTCGTCGGCAATGCCGTGCGCTATCGGACCGTCATCATGGAGCGCATTCCCCGCTCCACCGACACCGAGCTCGACTGCCGGGTCGAGGTCGACAGGAATGGCCGGCTCAGCGGTCCGCATTGCGTCGACGTCTCCAAACGGGAAAGCGACTGACCGGCCTAGCGCGTAAACGAGCGGCGGCGGCTATGGGCCGTCCGCCGCCGCGTATCGACCGGGACTAAAAGCGGACCATTTCGCGAAAACCGCCCCAGAACATGCGCTTACCGTCGAACGGCATGTCCTCGGGCTTCATGTCGGCCAGGCGCGGATCGTTCATGACCGCGGCGTTGATCCGGTCGCGGTCCTCGCGCGAGGCATAGCGGATCCACGAGAACACCACCACCTCGTCGGGCTGCAGCTGCACGCTGCGCGGAAACGAGGTGAACTTGCCCTCGCTGACGTCGTCCGCCACGCATTCCACGTACTCCAGCGCGCCATGTTCCATCCAGATCTCGCCGGCCCGCTGCGCGATGCGCCGATAGTCGTCGAGCCGATCGCGCCGCACCGGCAGCACGAACCCGTCCACGTAGCTCATGCGTCCTCCCTCCTCAATCAAGGGCATCGCCCCCATTCCCACATTCCGGGCCAGCCACCGGTTGCCGTGATAATGCGGCCGGCGAACGTTACACCAAGAGCATAGCCCCATGGCGGGCGAACCGCCCGCCATCCCGACGCGCGTCAAGATCGGCTGCCCGCGCGGTGCTATCGTTATGGCTAAAGCCCATGCCGGCATGGGCATCGTGAACCACAAAGGGCGGGCGCTGGAATGTACCGATTTCTCCAACTCACGGTTGCCGATTACATGACCCCCAACCCGGTCACCATCTCGCCGCGGGCCACGCTGGCGGAAGCGCAGGCAAAGCTGGAGGAGCTGGGGGTGAATGGTCTGCCGGTGGTCGACGACAGCGGCGCGTTCGTCGGCATCCTCACCACCATGGACATCATGCGCGCCTTCACCGGCACGACCAGCTCGATCATTCCGCCTTACAACGAAATCATGCGGCGGACGGTGGAATCCGCCATGACTCGCAAGCCGATCACCATCGCGCCGGACGTGCCGCTGAGCCGGGTGCTGGGGTTCCTGGTCCAGCGCGGCATCCGCTGCTTGCCGGTTTGCGAGGAGAAAAGCGGCAAATTGGTGGGGATCGTGTCACGCGAGGACGTGCTCAGAGGCTTGCGCGACAGCGTCGACATCGGCGCCTGAGCGAGCGAACCGTAGCGCGGCGGCACGCGCGCGATCCCCGGCTGGGACGCCGCACGGCGATCGGCTGTCCGATGCGCTCCGCCCTCGGGCTCGCCCCTAGCCGCCGGAGGGTGGGCGCGCACCGGCGCAGCCTCCACTTCCCTGACCGGAGGGAACAGTCATGAGCGAGCTGGCCGACAAGCGCGACTTTCCGCTCGATCGGGTTCGACGCTATCTGGAACCCGGGCCCATCGTGCTGGTTTCGTCGAGCTGGAACGGCGAAACCAACATCATGACCATGGGCTGGTATACCGTCATGGAGTTCACCCCGTCACTGGTCGGCTGCGTGATCGCGTCCGACAACTACAGCTTCGGGCTGATCCGCAACAGCGGCGAGTGCGTGATCAACCTGCCCACCACGGCCCTGACCGACGCAGTGGTGGGGATCGGCAACTGCAGCGGCGCGGAGGTCGACAAGTTCCGGGAGTTCGGCCTTACGGCCCTGCCGGCGCAGCATGTCGGTGCGCCGTTGATCGGCGAATGCCATGCCAATTTCGAGTGCCGGCTGTACGACGACGCGCTGGTGGACCGCTACGATTTCTTCATCTTCGAAGTGGTGAAAGCCCACGTCGCCGCCATCCCCGAGCACCCCGAAACCCTGCACTACACCGGCGACGGCGTGTTCATGGTGGCGGGCCCGGTGATCGACCGACGCCGGCAGTTCAAGCCGGAGATGCTGTAGAGCCGCCTGGCGTTCGCGGCCGTAGTGCCCTTCACTCCGCCAGGTAGAGCCTGATCTTCAGGCCGCCGTTGTCCAGCACCGGGCCGCACGGCCGCAGCGGCAGGCCGGTGGCGTGCGCCAGCTGCGGCGAGGCGCAGACGAACGCCAACCGCCAGCCGCCGAAGTAGCGGCGGTAAACGTTGCCCAAGGCGGCATACAGATCGCGCAGCCGCTTAACGTCCCCGATGCGCGCGCCGTACGGCGGGTTGCAGATCAGCAGGCCCCGTTCGGCGATCGGGCGCGCGGCCGAGACCGGCTGCTGGGCGAAGCTCACCAGTGCCGCCGCGCCGGCGCGCTCGGCGTTGGCGCGGGCGCCGGCCGCCGCCCCGGCGTCGCGGTCGGCCCCCGCCAGCGGCACGTGCGGCGCGCGCTGCCGCTGCTCGGCTTCGGCGCGCAGGCGCGCGAACAGCGCGGCATCGAACGCCGGCCAGCGCTCGCAGGCGAACGCCCGCCGGCCGCCGGGCGCGATGCCGGCGGCGAGCAGTGCGCCTTCGATCACCAACGTGCCGGAGCCGCACATCGGATCGAGCAAGGCTTCCTCGCCGTTCCAACCGGCCAGGCGCAGGCAGCCGGCGGCCAGAGTCTCGCGCAACGGCGCCTTGCCGACCCATTGGCGGTAGCCGCGCTTGTGCAAATGCTCGCCGCTGGCATCGACGCTGACGGTGACCTGATTGCGCTCGATCCGCACCAGCACGCCCAAGCCCGCCGGCGCCTCATCCTCGCCGACCGCGGCGGCCTCCTCGACCGGCGCGCCCAGCGCGTCGCCAATCGCCAGCCGCACCCGCTCGGCGGCGGCGCCGCTGTGGTAGATGCGCGAGCCGCGGCACACCGCCCGCACCGCCACCGGCTCACCTGGCCGCACCACCAGCCCCCACGGCAGCGCCGCGGCCTTGCGGCGCAGCTCGGCCGGATGCGCGGCGTGGAACACGCCAAGCCGCAACAATACCCGGTTGGCGCAGCGCAGATGCAGATTGGCGCGCGCCAGGGCCTCCGGGCCGCCGCTGAATTCCACTCCGCCCGGCACCGGCCGCCCGGCCAGCCCCAGCTCCGCCAATTCCTCGGCGACCAGCGCCTCCAGGCCCGGCGGCGTGGCGGCGAACAAAGAGAGATCGTCGGACAGGCTGTTCATGGCGGCTCCGATAACGGCTCGGGCAAAAAGCGCGCATAACGCTACCGCAAACCCGCCGCCTAGGCGAGGCGAGCCTGCCCGCCCCCGCTTCCCAGAAGGCCGCTTTCGGGCGTTCCAACACAAAGACGTTTTCGGTCAATAGCCCGATTGGAGACGAAATGCGACAAATACCCGAAAAGGCGCATTAGCCCATAACGTTGCATTCCGGAAGCCACTGCGTCATTCTCGATATTTATAAAGGAATTTTTACATAGCTTTGCGCCGGCGCCCGCCGGCACACTCGTCGACCGCGATAGCCATAAAAACATCAAGGAGGAAATTTCATGAAGCCTCAGTCGGGACATCGCTTCGCCGCTGGTGTGGCGGCGCTGTTGCTGGCCGCCGGGCTCGGCACGGGCTGTTCGTCCGACTCCAAGTCCAGCAGCGAGCAACCCCGCGAACCGGATCCGCTGGTCCGCAAGACCGAGCAAGGCGAGGTGCGCGGCTTCGCCTCTGAATCCGGCGACACACTGGTGTTCCGCGGCATTCCCTATGCCGCGCCGCCGGTCGGGGAGCTGCGCTTCGCGCCGCCGCAACCGCCCGCGGTCCGCTCGGAGATCTTCGAAGCCACCAGGTTCGGGCCCGACTGCGCGCAGGCCGGCGGCGTCATGGGTGCTGCCAGCCTCAACGAAGACTGCCTGTACCTGAACATCTACGCGCCCGCCTCCGGTGACAACCATCCGGTGATGGTGTGGATTCACGGCGGCGCGTTCATCGGCGGCTCCGGCGGCACCAACTATGATCCGACCCGGTTGGTCGCCGAGGGCGTGGTGTTGGTGACCATCAACTACCGGCTGGGCGCGTTCGGCTTCCTCGCCCACCCGGCGCTGACCGCCGAGCAGGGCGGCGTGTCCGGCGCCTACGGCCTGCTCGACCAGAAGGCGGCGCTGGAGTGGGTACAGGCCAACATCGCCAACTTCGGCGGCGACCCGAACAACGTCACCATCTTCGGCGAGTCGGCCGGCGGCCACAGCGTGCTGGCGTTGGTCGCTTCGCCGATCACCGGTGGGCTGTTCCACAAGGCCATCGTCCAGAGCGGTTCGCTGCTGCCCGAGCAGCAGTCGCTGGAGGAAGCGGAGCGGCTCGGCCAGGCAGTGTTCGCCGAGTGCGAGAACACCGCCTGCCTGCGCTCGCTCAGCGTCGAGAAGGTGCTGGAGCTGCAGGCCGGGTTGAGCAACGGCATCGGCCTGGTGGTGAACTACGGTTCGGCGCTGCAGCCGCAGCACTCGATCAAGAGCGCGCTCGAGGCCGGCGAATTCCAGCGCGTGCCGATCCTGGCCGGCACCAACGCCGACGAGTACACGCTGTTCTTGGGCATCCAGGCGCTCGACCCCACCAAGAGTCCGCCGGCGCCGGAGTTCTACAAGCCGGCCATCGCCAGCCTCATCGGCCAGCCGGTCGACAGCCTGGCGGTCTCCATCGTCGCCGAGGCTTACCCCCTGTCCAGCTATAACGACAATGTCTGGCAGGCACTGGGCGCCATCGGCACCGACGCGGCGTTCGCCTGCAACGCCTTGACCCAGGCGCAGACCTTGGCGCGCCACAACGTCCCGGTCTACGCCTACGAGTTCGCCGATCGCAACGCGCCGGTGACGCTGCTGCCGACGCGGCCGGACCCCGCGAAGATCGAGCTGGGCGCCTCGCACGCCTTCGAGCTCCCCTACATCTTCGGCAGCGAATCGTTGTTCCGCGCCCGCGGCGCCAGCGAGGAGCAGGTGGAGCTGTCGCAAACGATGATCAGGTACTGGACCCGCTTCGCCAAGAACGGCGACCCCAACGGCGACGACGATCTGCGTTGGCCGGAGTTCAATTTGGACGAGGAACTGATGCAGTTCAGAACGCCCCTGCCGAGACGCATCGGCAGCGCGAGCTTCGACATCTCGCACCATTGCATGATCTGGAATCACTGATTCCGCCCACCGTTGCGTCCCTCTCCCGGCTTCGGGAGAGGGACGCTTGGCCGCGACGGCGGCGTGCGCTCATCCTCCGCTCCCGCTCGCCAGCGCCGGCCCGATCCTGCCCGGACCCTACGAACGCGAGCGAAAACCTGGCGCCAAGCCCGCGCCCTGCCCGAGCGAACCGCCTATACTCGCTGCATCGACCTTGCGGACCTATCACCCATGTCTCGGAAAACCGCGCTGCGTCGCGCCGCCCAACTCGACTTTTGGCTCACCGCCGTGCCGGTCGCGCTGCTGGTGATCGGCGCCTTCGCCCTCGCCTTCCATTTCGTCAAACCCGCGCCGCCCAAGACCGTGGTCATGGCCGTGGCCACCGACGAAGGCGGCTTTCGGTTTTACGCCCGCCGCTACCAGACATTCCTGGCACAGCACGGCGTGACCCTGGAAATCCGCGAAACCGCCGGGCCGGACGAGAGCATGCGCCTGTTGGCGGATCCGAACTCCGGCGTCGACGCCGCCTTCGTGCACGGCGGCGCCGACAGCCACGGAGTGACCGGTGTGGTGTCGCTGGGCGACATCGCCTACGTGCCGTTGTGGCTGTTCTACCGCGGCGCGCCTATCGACGATTTCGCCGCGCTGGCCGGCAAGCGCATCGCCGCGGGCGCCGAGGACAGCGGCACCCAGCAGCTGGCCAAGCAGCTGCTGGAAGCCGCGGGCACGGCGGATCGCGTGCAGCTGCTGAGCATGGATCGGCGCAGCGCCATCGAGCAGCTGGAGGCGGGCCGGATCGACGGCGTGTTCCTGCTCTCGCCCGCCGACTCGCCGGTGATCCGCCGGCTGGCTGCGCTGCCGGACGTGCATCTGCTCAGCGTCGCCCGCGCCGACGCCTACGCCCGCCATTTCCCGCATCTGACCAAACTGGTGCTGCCGCGCGGCGTGCTCGACCTGGCGGCCGATCTGCCCAAGCACGAGGTGGCGCTGCTGTCGCCCTCGGCGCAGCTGGCGGCGAGCGAAGAGCTGCACCCGGCGCTGGCCTATCTGCTGCTGCGGGCCGCCAGCGACACGCACTCCCGCGCCGGCCTGCTCAACGACGCCAACACCTTCCCGGCGGCGCACGACAGCGGCCTGCCGCTCAGCGACGAGGCGCGGCGCTACTACCGTTCCGGCACGCCGTTCCTGCAGCGCTATCTGCCGTTCTGGGCGGCGAATCTGGTCGACCGCCTGTGGGTGATGCTGGTGCCGCTGCTGGCGGTGGTGTTGCCACTGATGCGGGTGGTGCCGCCGCTGTATCGCTGGCGGGTGCGCTCGCGTATCTACCGCTGGTACGCCCGGCTCAAGGAGGTGGAGCTGCAGCTGGAGGACCAGCCGTCCCCCGATACGCTGGAGCAGATGCTGCTGCGGATGGAGGAAATCGAGGAGGCGGTCGGCCACATCCGTACCCCGTTGGCCTATTCCGACCAGCTGTATTTCTTCCGCCAGCACCTCGACCTGGTGCGGAACCGCATCCTGCAGCGGTTGGGACAGCCGCTGCAGGGCGCCGCGGCGCGAGCGGACGCGCGCACCTCGCTACAGGTCTGAGCCCCCCGCGGGCGAGTCTCGACTTTTTGCCGCCGAATCGGCAGCCTCGGATATCGGCTCGGGACATGGCCGTGATCCGACGGCTGCCGGCGTTCGCCTCGCCGCCGTCGTCACCCCCCTGCCCCGCGCCGACATGAACATGATGCCGATGCCTGTGGTCGATTCGTGCCGTCCGCTCGCTCAAGCATCAGTAGGCGCGTTCGACCCGGCTCGATAACGATAACCACAGCCAAGGGGGGAGTATGGGTTCCCGTCAACGCCTTCTCGCCAGCGCCGCGCTCATCCTGGCGCTGGTTCTGCCGACGCCGCGGGCGCTGGCCTTCGTCACCTTCGCCGACGAAGACCGCACCGCCGAACTGGCCGCGCAGCCCGCGCACCTGCGCTACCAGTTCAACACGCCCACCACCGTCACCTACGACCGCGACAGCCTCCGCCAAGGCTCCAGCACCGGCCGCATCTACGTGGCGGACATGGGCTCGCACCGCATCCGCGTGCTCAACCTGGCTGGCCACCTGATCGGCCACCTCGACGATAACGACACCGCCGTGGCCGCCGACAGCCCGGCCGCCGCCGCGCCGGCGATCAAGGCGCCGCTAGGCATCGCCTTCGTCGCCGCCAGCGAGGTGGCGGACCCGCGCCTGGCCGGCCTGTACGTCAACGACGTCGGTACCCACCAGATCCACTTCTACCGGCCCGACCCGGCCGATCCCGACGCCTTCTACTACGTTCAGTCGTTCGGCCAGCCCGGCGACGGCGGCGGCACCGAGCTGCTGATGCCGCGCAACCTGGTGGTGACGCCGCAGGGCTTCATCTACGTGGCCGACGAGTTCAACAACCGCATCAAAGCCTTCCGCATGGACCCGGATGCCGGCTACGCCGTCACCCTGGTGGGCACCTACGGTTGGCAGGAGAACGGCAAGTACGTCGGCACCGGCCCGATCGTCCCCGGCGTCG
Source organism: uncultured Alkalilimnicola sp. (assembly GCA_937951875.1). Lineage (GTDB taxonomy): Bacteria > Pseudomonadota > Gammaproteobacteria > Nitrococcales > AK92 > JAAYIK01. Next base: position 35,257 of record CALGAN010000070.1, read on the forward strand.
ACCGCGACTACGGCGCCAACTCCAGCAACTACGAGGACTACGCCGCCGCCCCCGAAAAGCGCGATGGCTTCCGCATCCCCCAGGGTCTGACCTACTACAGCGCCAACGGCCAGACCTATCTCTACGCCACCGACAACGGCAACAACCGCATCAAGATCTACCAGGTCGATCCCCAGACCGGCGCCCTGACCCTGTACGACATGCTCGGCCGCTTCCGGCGCAACGGCGTGGTCGACCACCTCAAGCGGCCGCGCGGCGTGCGCACCGACGCCGCCGGCAACCTCTACGTGGCCGACACCTTCAGCGGCCGGCTGATCAAGTTCGCCAATCTCGCCACCGGCGGCAGCGGCCCGGCGGTACGCTACCGCAGCGGCCCCAGCGCCGACGCCCAGGCGGTGTGGGTGTACGGCCGCTCGGGCGTGCATCAGGTGGAAATGCGCAGCCCCACCAGCGCGCTCACCGAGGACGAGGCCTTCCTGCTGCCCAACGACCTGGTGCCGCTGGTGCTGGCCGACGGCAGCATCTACCGCGAGAGCATCTGGGCCTGGGGCTATTACTTCAGCAACGCCCAGGTCATGCTGGTGAGCGACACCGGCAACCACCGCATCAAGAAGTGCTGGGCCAGCGCCGACGGCTCGACCCTGCTACGCTGCTCGGTGTCGCAGGGCGTAGGCGCCGCCGCCGCGCACGAATTCTGGGGCTACCCGCGCACCCTGCCCGGCCAGCTGCACGCGGTCGGCGGCATGGCCTATCTCGCCGGCAGCAACCGCCTACTGGTGAGCGACACCAGCAACAGCGTCATCAACATGTACAGCCCCGCCGGCAGCTATCTGGGCCGCTTCTCGGGCAGCGGCATCAGCTACGGCGTCACCGGCATCGCCAGCTTCCACGACAACCGCTGGGGCGAGAGCGTAGCGGTGCTGGTAGCCGCCGACGCCACCCTGCCCTGGCCCTACACCGGCGACAGCTCGCTGCGCATCTACGACGCCGCCGGCACCCTGCGGGAGACGTTCAACCTGAGCTACCGCACCAGCGGCCTGTCGGCGCCGGCCATCTCCTACAACAACGGCAATCACCCGGTAGCGCTGTCGGTGCGCTCCACCAGCGGCAATCAGCACCAGATCTTCGTCAGCAGCGCCGGCGATCGCCTCTGGCGCTTCGACTACAACTCCACCGCCCGCACGCTCACCCGCCAGTGGGTGGTGGGCGGCCGCGACGCCAGCAAGGGCAGCGACGCCGGCAGCAGCTGGGCGCTGGGGCCGAACTTCTACGCCCAGGGCGCGCCCGGCACTTTCGACGAGATCCAGGGCGTGCTGGCGCTGGGCCAGCGGGTGTATGTGGTGGACCGGCGCAACCAGCGCATCCAGGCGTTCGCGCCGGGCAACGGCGCGCTGCTGGGCCAGATCGGCGCCGGCGGCGGCCTCTACGATCACCCCGCCAGCCTGGGCGCCGACGCCTTCTTCCTGCCCGTCGGCCTGGGCTTCGACGCCAACCAGCAGGCCATGCTGGTGGCCGACGGCTACAACATGGTGGTGCGGGCGCTCGCCAACCCCGACCTGTGGCCGGTGGACGGCAACGGCCGCATCCGCCCTGCCGCGCTCGGCCATTGGCTGAACCCGGCGCTGGGCAGCCGCCCGGGCGGGCTGTTCTCGGCCCAGCAAGCGGTCAGCGGCAACGGCAAGGTGTTCGTGCACTCGCTGATCAGCAACCGCATCACCGCTTTCGACTGGAGCGAGCTGACCCCGTAACGCCCGTGCTCACCACCCGGTTTCGGGAAGGGAACGGAGAGCTCGGGACTGTTCGCGGGAATCGCCGGCCATCCGCCCCCCGCGCGGGGGCGGACTTCGTGCATTCGAAACCGCGCGTTCCCTAGGCCGGCGCGTCCTCCGCGAGGCCATTCAAGACCACCGCCCGGCACAGCCGCTCCAGCTCCGCGGCCCACCGCCGCATGTGCGCCTCGTCCAGCCGCACGCGCATGGCGTAGCGGCGCCCGCCCCACACCGCCAGGTGCAGCGCCTCGATGGTGGCGGGATCGGGCTTGCGCGGCAGGTCGGTGCAGGCGTCGAACACCCGCTGCCACATCGCCGCCAGCTCCTGGTAGGCGCGGCGCTGATGCTTGAGCTCGGCCACCTGCGGTTCGAGGTCGAGCATCTCCGGGTGGAACCAGGGCAGATCGCGGTCGAGCCCGCATACCAGCTGCAACAGCCGCCGCAGGCGCTGCTGCCAGGTCAAGCCCGGCGGCCGCACCGCCTGCTCATCCACCGCGCGGATGAGCGCCTCGATGCAATGGCGCACGTAGCCGGAGTACAACGCCTCCTTGCTGGGAAAGTACTCGTACAAGGTGCCGACGGCCACGCCGGCCTCCAGCGCCACCGCGCGGGTGGTGAGCCGCTCCCAGCCGTCGCGCTGCCAAATCCGAACAAACGCGTCGAAAATGGCCTGCACCGTGACCTTGGCGCGCGCCTGGGTCGGCCGCTTGAGCGGTTTTGCCTTGGGGAGCGGTCGCGCTTTCCTTGTCACCGATATCCGAACCCGCTGCACGGCGCGGGCGCATACAGTGCCCGCATCGCTACGTTCAACGTTCGAGGTGCAGGCCAATGACCGTGCTCAGCCAGTTGCAAACCGACAAGACCGCGCTCGACCGCACCCGCGTCGTCCACCGCCCGTTGCCCGAGCCCCGGCCGGGCGAAGCCCTGCTGAAAATCCGCCGGCTGGCGGTGACCACCAACAATATTACCTACGCCGCGTTCGGTGACACGCCGCACCTGCGCTACTGGAGCTTCTTCCCCACCGGCGAGGACGGCTGGGGCCACATGCCGGCCTGGGGCTTCGCCGACGTGGTGCATTCCACCGTGGATGGCCTGGCGGTGGGCGAGCGTTTCTACGGCTACTGGCCGATCGCCAGTCATCTGCTGGTGCAACCCATCCGCGTGACCGAGCGCGGCTTCTACGACGGCACACCGCACCGCCTGGAGCTGACCTCGGCCTACAACCAGTACCAGCGCATCCGCACCGACGCGGCCTACCGGCCGGAGTACGAGAACTACCAGATGCTGCTGCGGCCGCTGTTCATCACCTCGTTCATGCTCGCCGACTTCCTCGAGGACAACGGCTTCTTCGGCGCGCGGCGCATCGTGGTGTCCAGCGCTTCCAGCAAGACCGCCTACGGTACCATGTTCTGCCTGCGGCAGCGCCCGGACCTGGAGCTGGTAGGGCTGACCTCGGCGCGCAACCAGGCTTTCGTGGAAAGCCTCGGCTGCTATGCGCGCTGCGTGGCCTATCCGGAGCTGGAGAGCATCGATCCCACCGTGCCCACCCTGTACGTCGACTTCTCCGGCGACCGGGCGCTGCGCCGGCGGATCCACGAGCACTTCGGCGCGGCGCTGGTGTACGACTGCTACGCCGGCTCCACCCAGTCGCACGAGCACATCAGCCGCGACGAGCAGCCGCTGCCGGGCCCGCCGCCGCAGCCCTACTTCGCGCCGTACCAGATCAAGAAGCGCAATGCCGACTGGGGGCCGGCCGAGGTGACGCGGCGCTTCAACGAAGCGCAGCTGGCCTTCATCGGCCGGGTGAGCGACCCCGAGCGGCCGTGGCTGAAGGTGCACGAGCACCTCGGCCTGGAAGCCGCGCAGCGGCTGATCGCCGAGCTGGTGGCCGGGCGGATCGACCCGCAGGACGGCCACGTGGTGGTCATGCCCTGAGCGCTTCGTCGACCAGCTCGATCCAATGCCGCACCGGCGTGCGGCCGGCGCCGTCGAGGTGGGTCTGGCAGCCGATGTTGGCGGTGGCGATCAGCTCCGGCTGACCGCTCTCCAGGGCATCGAGCTTCGCGTCGCGCAGCTGCCGGGCCAGTTCCGGCTGGGTAATGGCATAGCTGCCGGCCGAGCCGCAGCAGAGGTGCGCATCGGGCACCGGGGTGAGCTCGAAGCCCAGGCGCTCGAGCACCCGCTCCACCGCACCACCGAGCTTCTGGGCGTGCTGCAGGGTGCACGGGCAGTGGAAGGCCAGGCGCCGGCCGCGGGCGGCCGCGCCGAGCCTTTCCAGGTCCTCGGCCTGCAGCACCTCCACCAGATCCTTGGCCAGGGCGCTGACGCGCGCCGCCTTGGCGGCGTAGCGCGGGTCGTCGCGCAGCAGGTGGCCGTAGTCCTTGACGAAGGCGCCGCAGCCGCTGGCAGTCTGGACGATGGCCTCGGCGCCGGCCTCGATCGCCGGCCACCAGGCGTCGATGTTGCGCCGTGCCCGCTCCAGCCCGGCCTGCTGGGCGTCGAGGTGATAGTCCACCGCGCCGCAGCAACCGGCCTGCGGCGCCGGCACGACGCTGATGCCGAGCCGGTCCAGCACCCGCGCGGCGGCGGCGTTGGTGTTGGGCGACAGCGCCGGCTGCACGCAACCCTCCAGCATCAGCACCCGGCGGGCGTGGCGCGGCGCTGGCCGCGGCCCGGCGGGCGCCGCGGCGGCCGGGACCTTCT
>CALGAN010000071.1 GCA_937951875.1 uncultured Alkalilimnicola sp.
GAAAAAGCCGCCATCCTCGCCCAGGGGGGTCAAAATTACTTCGCCGGGGGTGGGTCAGTTTTACTTCGGCGATGACATTCAGGTCAGCGGCCCCGCACTTACACCACCATCAGGGACGCGATCTGCTGTTGCTCGCCGCCTGCTGGGCTAGGGTGTCGTTCTTCAGCAATGCGCCCTTGAGCACACCGTTCACATAGACCAGCTGGTCCTCGTCAGAGATATCTCCCTCGAAGAACCCGTTGACCTTTTCGATGATCTCCGACAGCAGCGCCTCTTGTTTGTCCTGCACGCGGCCACTGCCCACCGCATCCATGGGCGGCAGTTTGTAGGCGCCATCCGCATCCAGGGCCATGGGCTGCTTGCCACGGTTCTTCAGGGTGTGGTGCGTCAGCACCACCTTGGACAGGTCGACGGTGTCACGCTCGCGGCCGAACTCGAGCAGCGGAATCAGCCGCTTGAAGAACAGGAACCGCTTCTCCAGCGCAGTGTTGCCGTAATCGAAGATCTGGCTCAGGAACGCATACAGGCGCACGTAGGCACCCATATCGTTCTTGAACAGCAGCAGGGCTTCGAGCTGGTCCTTGGCGGCCTTGGCTGCCTTGTCATCTTGAGCCTGCTCCGCCTCCGCAAGCGCCTGCCGCGCAACCTTGTACCGTTTGAGCAGGCGGTCAGCCACGGGCTCGATGGCGGCGCTGAGCTGCTTTTGTGTGGCGTTGGGGTCGAGTTCCACCTTGGCGACGCGGTCCACCTCGAACTCGTCGTAGTGCCCACTCGCGTCCAGCTTGGCCCGCAGGTCGTAGACCTGGTGCGGGTCCGTCACTGCCTCCAGTTCCGCCGTCTCGTAGTAGGTCCTGAACGCCGCCAGGATCTCGGCCGGTTCGTTGACGAAGTCGAGGATGTAGGTGGTGTCCTTGCCGGTGTATGCCCGGTTCAGGCGCGACAGCGTCTGCACCGCCTGGATGCCGCCCAGCTTCTTGTCCACGTACATGCCGCAAAGCAGCGGCTGGTCGAAGCCGGTCTGGAACTTGTTGGCCACCAGCAGCAGGTGGTAGTCCGGCTCCTTGAAGACCTCGCGAATGTCCCGGCCGCGCAGCCCGGGGTTTAGTACCTCGCTGGACTCGGTGACGGCCTCGGGGAAACTTTCGGTGTCGTGCACCTCACCCGAGAACGCCACCAGCACGCCCAGCGCATAGCCCCGGCGGGCGATGTACTCGCGGATGGCCTTCTGCCAGCGCACGGCCTCCTTGCGGCTGCCGACCACCACCATGGCCTTGCCTTTGCCCCCGAGCAGCGGCTGCACGTTCTCGCGGAAGTGCTCCACCACGATCTGCACCTTGCTGGCGATGTTGTAGGGGTGCAGCCGGACCCATTGCATCAGCCCCTTCATCGCCGTGTTGCGCTCGACCTGCTGGTCGTCCCACTCCTTGCCGTTGTGGGCCAGCCTGAAGGCCAGCTTGTAGCTGGTGTAGTTGCGCAGCACGTCGAGGATGAACTCTTCCTCGATGGCCTGGCGCATGGAATACACGTGGAAGGGTTGCGGCAGGCCGTCCGGTCCCTTGCGGCCGAACAGCTCCAGCGTCTTGGCCTTCGGCGTGGCCGTGAACGCAATGTAGGTGATGCCCTTGTCTCTGCCCTGGGCACGGGCCGACATCTGCGCGGCGAGCAGGGCCTCGGTATCCACCTCGCCACCGTCCATCAGTTCGGCCCACTCATCGGCCGACAGCAACTGCTTGAGCTTGGCCGCGGCGTCACCCGTCTGGGAGCTGTGAGCCTCGTCGGCGATCACCGCAAAGCGCTTGCCCTCGGTGGCGGCCAGGTCCTGCACCGCCTGCAAGGCTTTTGGGAAGGTCTGGATGGTGCAGACAATGATCTTCTTGCCTTCCTTCAGCGCCTGCAGGAGCTGCGAGCTCTTGCTGCCATGCTCGTTGGTGATCGAGGCCACCACGCCCGTGGTGCGCTCGAAGTCGAAGATGGCCTCCTGCAGCTGCGCATCGAGCACGGTGCGGTCGCTAACCACCAGCACGCTGTCGAAGAGCTTCTGGTGCTGGGCATCGTGCAGGTCCGCGAGGAAGTGCGCCATCCAGGCGATGGAGTTGGTCTTGCCCGAGCCGGCGGAGTGCTGAATCAGGTACCGCTCGCCGGGGCCGTTCTTGAGGACATCGGCCACCAGCGCGCGGGTGGCGGCGAGCCGATGGTAGCGCGGGAAGATAATGGCCTTGGGCTGCTTCTTCTCGTCGCGCTTGCAGATCAGGTAGCGGTGAAGGATGTCGAGCCAGCTGTCGCGCGCCCAGACCTCCTCCCACAGGTAGGCGGTGGCGAATCCGTCCGGGTTGGGCGCATTGCCCGCGCCGCCGGCGTTTCCGCGGTTGAAGGGCAGAAAGGTAGTCGCCGGACCCAGCAGGCGCGTGGTCATCTTCACTTCGCTCTGGCTGACGGCGAAATGCACCAGGGCGCCGCCCGGGAAACCCAGCACCGGTTCCAGCATGCCGCCCTTGGGATGCGGATGCCGGTCGAAGCGGTACTGGTCGACCGCGTCATCGACGCTCTGGGTGAAGTTGCTCTTGAGCTCCGCCGTGGCGACCGGGATGCCGTTCAGGAACAGCACCAGGTCCAGCGCGTCGTTGCAAACCGACAGGAGCGCTGCTGCATCATTCCGATCGCGGCATTCAATACGCGGCCGGTGACTATCAGCGGCTGCTC
>CALGAN010000072.1 GCA_937951875.1 uncultured Alkalilimnicola sp.
GGCAGGCGCTCAAGCCCTCGACCAGCACCAGTCGCGCCACCGTCGGCCGCCGTTCCGAGCGGCGCTCGCCGCGTCCCGCCAGCGCCTGGCGAAAGCGCACGTACATGTCGCGCTGCATGCGGGTCGACAGCGGACCAGGGCCGGCGGCAAGCGTCTCGACGCTGTGGGCGATATGCGCGTCGATGGTGCCGATCAGCTGCTCCAGGTCGAGCACCCGCGCTTCGCGCAGCGGCGGCAGTCTGACGTTTTGCGGCAGATAGCGGGCCGGGAAGTCGGAGGCGAGGTCGACCGCGAATCGTCCGGCCAGCTCGGCCGGTCGCTGCGGGACTCTGATCTGCACGAAGTTGAGCCAGCGGCCGAGGCGCCGGTACAGCTCCTCGGCCTCGCCCTGCATCAGGTGATACGGATTGGCCATGGCCAGAACCGCTACCCGCAGATAGGCTTGCTTGATGGACAGCGCCGTCTCCTCGGCGTCGCGGCAGGCTTCGATCGGCTGCGACAGCAGCCGGGCGGTCTCGGCGTTGCGATAGAGGGTGTGGAGGTCGTGCCACAGCTGCGGCGGCTCGGGTACGTACACCCGATAGCATTCCAGCAGCGCCCGCCCCAGGCCGAGGATGGCCCGCTGGATGCTCAGCTGCAGGGCGAGCGGCGCCGGCGCGCGGGCATGCCGCTCCCATAGCTCGGCTTGTTCGTTGGCCGCGATCTTGAAGCCGGCGGCGAGCTCCAGATAGAGCTGGCGTACCAGCTCAGCGGTGCGCTGCTCGTCCTCGGTCAGCGGCAGCGGGCTGTTCTTGTAGCGCGCTACCAGCATCGCGCAGGCGTCGTTGACCGCGGGCCGCAGCCGCTCAGTCAGCTCGAAACGCGCGCCCACCGGGACGAGGCGGCGGTTGAGCTCTTGCAGAACGTCCCGCAGGGACGCGCCGAAGGCCTCGGCGTCACCTCTCGGCAAGTCTTCGAGCCAGGCGGACAGCTCCTTGTCCGTTTTGCCGCTCGCCGCCTGGCTTTGGGACGGCGTGGTCAAGCGCAACAGCTTCATGTGCTCAAAGGATCTCCGCGGGCTTCAGCGCACGCGCATCTTCGGCTTTTCATCGCTACGTTGAGATAGGCGCATGTTCTGATTCGCCAAGGAAGGCTAGCACATTCCCGATATGGGTGTCGGGGCGGCGCAAGCGACTGGTCCAGCGTCCGTTCTAGGGGCTGCGCGGTTGCGGCTACAAGGCAGGAAGCGTATGGTATTCAGCGCCGCGCCGGTCGGTCCGGTCGGGACGGCGCGCGCGCCAGGGGACGATTGGTAAACCGACCGTTTCCTGCTTTTTCTAACCTCTTGATGAGCTTTAGTGGGTCAATGCAGGTCTTCGGACTCGAAGCCCGAGCTAGGTGCGATTTCCCTGTGCGGTCGGCACTGGAGGATCGCCCGTAGCCATGCGAGATCCGGTGGACCGCCCCATCGTCGGCCTCGGGGAACTGGGGGGCCCGTCCCAGCAGCACGGTTGTTTCGTCATTCCTCGCATTTGGGAGCTGGTTCCGCCGCTAGGATTTCCCGCCGACGACATTAGAACAACAAACAACAAACTATATAAGCGCGTTAGAGCATCCAGTGCCCACGGTGGCAGGCCGATGCCCGACCAAGCATTCGGCTTTGGCCGCTACCGCGAGCCGCATCCGCATGCCGCCTCAAAAGGGCGGCGGCGTGTCCCAGTTGTCCCACGAACCCAGGGTCCAGGTGATATCCGATGAAAGGCCTGTTCGAACAATTCCTGCGCAACTCCTACCTCAGTGGCGCAAACGCAGCGTTCCTTGAGGAACTATACGAGGCCTATCTGCGCGACGCAGATGCCGTGCCCAGCGACTGGCGCATGTACTTCCAAGGCCTGGAGGCCGGGGATATGCGTCGCGCCAAGGATATCCCCCATGGCCCGGTGCGCGAGGAATTCGTGCAGCGGGCTCGCGCCGCCGGCCGCCGGCCGATGGCGCTGGTGCAGGTGCAAAACCTCACGCCCGAGGCGGCGGAGAAGCAGGCCGCGGTGCTGCGCCTGATCAACGCCTACCGCGTGCGCGGCCACCAGGTGGCCAACGTCGAGCCGCTGGGGCTGCGCGAGGTCGAACCGGTTCCCGATCTCGATCCGGCCTTCCACAATCTCACCGAAGCCGACATGGACCGGTCGTTCAACACCGGCTCCCTGTTCACCGACGAGCAGCTGCCGCTGCGCGAGATCATCGCCCTGGTCAAGGACGTGTACGCCGGCACCATCGGCTCGGAGTACATGCACATCACCGACACGGTGGAGAAGCGCTGGATCCAGGAGCGGCTGGAGCGCCCGCGCGGTCGCTTCGGCTATAGCGCCGAGCAGAAGAAGCTGATCCTGGACCGCCTCACCGCCGCCGAGGGCCTGGAGCGCTACCTCAACAGCAAGTACGTGGGCCAGAAGCGCTTCTCGCTGGAGGGCGGCGAAGCGCTGATCCCCATGCTGGACCACTTGATCCAGCGCGCCGGCTCGCAGGGCATCAAGGAGTGCGTGATGGGCATGGCCCACCGCGGCCGCCTGAACGTGCTGGTGAACATCCTGGGCAAGAACCCGACCGACCTGTTCGCCGAGTTCGAGGGCAAGTACAAGTACACGACCAGCTCCGGCGACGTGAAGTACCACATGGGCTACTCGTCGGACATCGCCACCCCGGGCGGTTCGCTGCACCTGGCCCTGGCCTTCAACCCGTCGCACCTGGAAATCGTCGACCCGGTGGTGGAGGGCTCGGCGCGCGCCCGCATGCAGCGCCGCAAGGACCCCAAGGGCGAGGAAGTGCTGCCGGTGCTGATCCACGGCGACGCCGCCTTCGCCGGCCAGGGCGTGGTGATGGAGACCTTCCAGCTGTCGCAGGCGCGTGGCTTCTACACCGGCGGCACGGTCCACATCATCATCAACAACCAGATCGGTTTCACCACCAGCAACCCGCTGGATGCCCGCTCCACCTTCTACGCCACGGAAGTGGCCAAGATGGTGCAGGCGCCGATCTTCCACGTGAACGGCGACGACCCCGAGGCGGTGCTGTTCGTCACCGAGATCGCGCTCGACTTCCGTCAGCGCTTCAAGAAGGACGTGGTGATCGACCTGATCTGCTATCGCCGCCACGGCCATAACGAGGCGGACGAGCCGTCGGCCACCCAGCCGGTGATGTACCGCAAGATCAAGGCGCACACCCCGGTGCGCGAGCTCTACGCCAAGAAGCTGGAGAGCGAGGGCGTGATCGCCCCGGGCGAGGCCGACCAGCTCAACGAGGCCTACCGCACGGCCCTGGACGAAGGGCGGATCGTGGCGCGCAACATCCTCGAGAACGTGCCGCCCAACGAGTTCACCGTCGACTGGACGCCCTATCTCAACGCCAAGCGCTGGGACGAGCAGGTCGACACCACCCTGCCGGTGGCCAAGATCCGCGAGCTGCAGGAGCGGCTGCAGCAGCTGCCCGAGGGCTTCGAGCTCAACCCGCGCGTGGCGGCGATCTACGAGAGCCGGCGCAAGATGGCGGCTGGCGCGTTGGCGCTGGACTGGGGCTTCGCCGAGACCATGGCCTACGCCGGGCTACTCAGCGAGGGCTACAAGGTGCGCATCACCGGCCAGGACGTTGGCCGCGGCACCTTCTTCCATCGCCATGCCGTGCTGCATCACGCCGCCGACGGCAGCACCTATGTGCCGCTCAAGAGCGTGACCACGGACGGCAGCGACTTCCAGATCTTCGACTCGGTGCTGTCGGAGGAGGCGGTGCTCGGCTTCGAGTACGGCTACGCCACCGCCGACCCCAACACGCTGGTGATCTGGGAGGCGCAGTTCGGTGACTTCGCCAACGGCGCGCAGGTGGTGATCGACCAGTTCATCACCTCCGGCGAGGCCAAGTGGGGCCGGCTGTGCGGCCTGACCATGTTCCTGCCCCACGGCTACGAGGGCCAGGGTCCGGAGCACTCCTCGGCGCGTCTGGAGCGCTTCCTGCAGCTGTGCGCCGAGCACAACATCCAGGTGGTGGTGCCGTCCACGCCGGCGCAGCATTTCCACATGATCCGCCGGCAGATGAAGCGCTTCTACCGCAAGCCGCTGGTGGTGATGACGCCGAAGAGCCTGCTGCGTCACAAGCTATCGGTGTCGACCCTGGACGATCTGGCCAACGGCAGCTTCCAGCTGATCATCGACGAGATCGACGACATCAAGCCGCAGAACGTCGAGCGCGTGGTGCTGTGCAGCGGCAAGGTCTACTTCGACCTGCTCGAGGAGCGGCGGCAGCGGCAGATCGACAACATCGCGCTGGTGCGCATCGAGCAGCTCTATCCGTTCCCGGAGGAGCAGCTCAAGCAACTGTTGCGCAAGCGCTATGCCAACGCCAAGCAGGTGATGTGGTGCCAGGAAGAGCCGAAGAACCAGGGGGCGTGGTACTCCACCGCTCATCATTTCTGGAACTGCAAGCGGCCTGAGCAGACCCTGCTCTACGCCGGCCGCGAGGCTTCGGCGGCGCCGGCCGTCGGCTACTCGACGCTGCACTACAAGCAGCAGCGGCAGTTGGTCGACGACGCCCTGAACCTGAACTACAGCGAACAGTAATTGCAGACGCCAGCAGCGCCTGGGTCTAAAGTGAGGAATCCATGAGCATCGAAGTCAAAGTCCCGCCCCTGCCGGAATCCGTGTCGGAAGCCACCGTCGTCACCTGGCACAAGAAACCCGGCGAAGCGGTCAGCCGCGACGAGAACCTGGTCGACATCGAGACCGATAAGGTGGTGCTGGAGGTGCCCGCGCCGGCCGACGGCGTGCTGGGTGACGTGCTGGCGCAGGAAGGCGATACCGTCACCGCCGGTCAGGTGATCGCCAAGCTGCTGCCGCAGGGTGCCGCCGCCCAGCCGGCGCCGGCTGCGGCGAGCGTCGCGGCGGCGGCCCCGGCGGCCGCGCCGGCCGCGGCGACGGCGACCAACACCGAGGATCTCAGCCCCGCGGTGCGCCGCCTGATCGCCGAGCACGGCCTGGATGCGAGCAAGATCGCCGGCAGCGGCAAGGGTGGCCGGATCACCAAGGAAGACGTGCTCAACTACCTCGAAGCCAGCGAGGGCTCGGCCGGCGAGCCGATCCACCCGCGCGGCACCGCGCCGGCCGCGGCGCAGCAGCCGCAGGCGCCCGCCGCGGCGCCGAAGCCCGCCGCCCCGGCGCCGCAGCAGCCGGTGGTGACGACTCTGAGCGGCGAGCGGCCCGAGCGGCGCGTGCCCATGACCCGGCTGCGCCAGCGCATCGCCGAGCGCCTGGTCGAGGCTCAGCACACGGCCGCCATGTTGACCACCTTCAACGAGGTCAACATGAAGCCGGTGATGGATCTGCGCGCCAAGTACAAGGATCAGTTCGAGAAGACCCACGGCATCAAGCTGGGCTTCATGAGCTTCTTCGTGAAGGCCGCCATCGAGGCGCTCAAGCGCTTCCCGGTGGTGAACGCCTCCATCGACGGCAATGACATCGTCTACCATGGCTATTTCGACATCGGTATCGCCGTGAGCACGCCGCGCGGCTTGGTGGTGCCGGTCATTCGCGACGCCGACCAGCTGAGCCTGGCCGAGATCGAGAAGGCGATCGCCGATTTCGGCACGCGCGCCCGCGAAGGCAAGCTGACGCTGGACGAGCTCACCGGCGGCACTTTCTCGATCACCAACGGCGGCATCTTCGGCTCCATGATGTCCACGCCGATCCTCAATCCGCCGCAGAGCGCGATCCTGGGCATGCACGCCATCAAGGATCGGCCGGTGGTGGAGAACGGCCAGATCGTCATCCGCCCGATGATGTACCTGGCGCTGACCTACGATCACCGCATCATCGACGGTCGCGAGGCGGTGTCCAGCCTGGTGGTGATGAAGGAAATGCTCGAGGATCCGGCGCGGCTGCTGCTGGAAATCTAAAGCGCGAGCGATACGGAGGGGACAATGAAGGAATTCGACGTAATCGTCATCGGCGCTGGCCCGGCGGGCTATGTCGCCGCCATCCGTTGCGCTCAGCTGGGGCTGAACACGGCGGTGATCGAGGGCTACCGCAACAAGAACGGCGAGCCGACCCTGGGCGGCACCTGCCTCAACGTGGGCTGCATCCCGTCCAAGGCCCTGCTCGATTCCTCCGAGCAGTACCATCGCGTCAAGGACACGCTGCCGGCGCATGGCATCAAGGTCGATAACGTCTCCCTGGACGTCAAGGCCATGATCGCCCGCAAGGACGCCGTGGTGCGGGACATGGTCGGCGGCGTCAAGCAGCTGTTCCAGGCCAACAAGATCACCTGGCTGCAGGGCCACGGCAAGCTGCTGGACGGGAACAAGACGGTGCTGTTCACCCCGCACGAGGGCGAACCGGAGAAGATCCGCGCCGCCAACGTCATCCTGGCCACTGGCTCGCGGCCGATCGAGATCCCGGCGGCGCCGCTCGACGGCGAGCGCATCGTCGACTCCAGCGGCGCGCTGGAGTTCACCGAGGTCCCCAAGCGGCTGGGCGTGATCGGCGCCGGCGTGATCGGCCTGGAAATGGGCAGCGTCTGGAACCGGCTCGGTTCCAAGGTGGTGCTGCTGGAGGCGCAGAGCACCTTCCTCGCCGCCGCCGACACCCGCATCGCCCGCGAGGCGCAGAAGCAGTTCGAGAAGCAGGGTCTGGAGATCCGCCTCGGCGCCCGCGTGACTGGCGTCAAGACCACCAAGACCGCCGTCACCGTGTCCTACGAGGACGCTAACGGCCAGGGCAGCATCCAGGTGGACAAGCTGATCGTCGCGGTCGGCCGCCGTCCGTACACCGACGGCCTGTTCGCGGACGAGGCGCAGCTGCTGCTCGACGAGCGCGGCTACATCCACGTCGACGACCACTGCCGCACCAACATCCCCGGCGTGTACGCCGTGGGCGACGTGGTGCGCGGCCCGATGCTGGCCCACAAGGGCTCGGAGGAGGGCGTGATGGTGGCGGAGATCATCGCCGGCAAGTTCGGCCACGTGAACTACGACACCATCCCCTGGGTGATCTACACCGATCCGGAGATCGCCTGGGTCGGCAAGACCGAGCAGGCCCTCAAGGCGGCCGGGGTGCCGATCAAGAGCGGTACCTTCAACTTCGCCGCCAACGGCCGGGCGCGGGCCATGGAGCACGGCATCGGCCTGGTGAAGGTGATCGCCCACGCCGAGACCGACAAGATCCTGGGCGTGCACATCGTCGGCCCGATGGCGTCCGAGCTGATCGCCGAGGCCGTGCTGGCCATGGAGTACGGCGCCAGCTCCGAGGATCTGGCGCGCACCGTGCACGCGCACCCGACGCTGTCGGAGGCGGTGCGCGAAGCGGCCTTGTCGGTGTCCAAGTCGGCCATCCACAAGGCCAACTGAGCGCATACCGCTCGCGAGACGACGCCGGCTTCCATGCCGGCGTCGTCGTTTTCGGGGTCGGTTGGCCGGTCCAGGTCAATTCTGGCCGGTTCGAAGGATTGAAAAAACCAATAAGAAAACGAGGCGCAAAGACCCACGAAAAAATGCCGCTTCGCCCGCTTTTTGATGGCAGTGCAATGATTTGAAAGGAATTTGGGAAGGGCTTGCGGCATGGGTTACACTTGTGCGCCGCCAGAAGGAGAGCTCGCTAGCCATGAAAAAATTTAAGGCTTTACGCGTTCATGACGAGCAGGGGCGGAACGTCGCCCGCATCGAGGAACTCAGCGAAACCGATCTGTCGCCGGGCAACGTCCTGATTCAGGTGTCCTATTCCGACATCAACTACAAGGACGCCCTGGCCGTCACCGGCAAAGGCAAGATTCTGCGCGGCCTGCCGCGTATTCCCGGCATCGATCTCGCGGGCAAGGTGCTGCGCTCGGAAGACCCCCGCTACAAGGAAGGCGACAGCGTGCTGGTGACCGGCTACGGCGTCGGCGAGGGGCACGACGGCGGCTTCAGCGAAGTGGTGCGCGTCCAGGCCGATTGGGTGATTCCGCTGCCCCAGGGCCTGAGCGAGCGCGAGGCCATGCAGATCGGCACCGCCGGCTTCACCGCCGCGCTCGCCTTGGAGCGCCTGGAGCGCGCCGGCACCCACCCGGCGGCCGGTCCGGTGCTGATCAACGGCGCCACCGGCGGCGTCGGCAGTCTGGCCATCGACATCTTCAGCAAGGCCGGCTACAGCGTCACCGCCTATACCGGCAAGGCCGACCAGGTCGATTACCTCAAGTCGCTGGGCGCCGACGAGGTGCTGCTGGCCGACCAGGTGGAACTGGGCAAGCGGCCGCTGGAGTCGGGCCGCTGGGGCGCGGCGGTGGACAGCCTGGGCGGTGACGTGCTGGCCTGGATGCTCGCCACCACCAAGCCCTGGTGCAACGTGGCCAGCATCGGCCTGGCGGCGGGCACGGCGCTGTCGACCACCGTCATGCCCTTCATCATCCGCGGCGTGAGCCTGATCGGCATCGACTCTCCGCTGTGTCCGTACGACATCCGCAGCCGCGTGTGGCAGCGCCTGGCGCAGGAGCTCAAGCCACGCCACCTCGACCGCATCGCCGGCCGCGAAGTGGGGCTGGACGGCATCGTCGACGCTTGCAATGCGCTCATGGCCCGCCAAGTAACGGGTCGTTACCTGGTCAAGATCGGTGCGGCCTGAGGCGGCCGCACGCCACGAGGAGTCGAACCATGGCAACCATTGAATCGGCCGGCAAGCGCTTTCGCGACGCCCTGGCCGCTGAGCGGCCGCTGCAGATCGCCGGCACCATCAACGCCTACTCGGCCCTGCTGGCCCAGCGCGCCGGCTTCAAGGCCATCTACCTGTCCGGCGCCGGCGTGGCCAACGCGTCGTTCGGCCTGCCCGATCTAGGCATCACCATGCTCAACGACGTGGTGGAAGACGCCCGTCGCATCACCGGGGCGGTCGACCTGCCGCTGCTGGTGGACATCGACACCGGCTGGGGCAGCGCCTTCAACATCGCTCGCACCATCAAGGAAATGATCCGCGCCGGCGTGGCCGCGGTGCACCTGGAGGATCAGGTGCAGGCCAAGCGCTGCGGCCACCGGCCCGGCAAGGCGCTGGTGTCCAAGGAGGAAATGGTCGACCGGGTCAAGGCCGCGGTGGACGCGCGCTTCGATGACCAGTTCTGCATCATGGCCCGCACCGACGCCCACGCCTCGGAGGGGCTGCAGGCGGCCATCGACCGCGCCAACGCCTATGTCGAAGCCGGCGCCGACATGATCTTCGCCGAGGCGCTCAACACCCTCGATGAGTTCAAGGCTTTCACCGCCGCGGTGCGGGTGCCGGTACTCGCCAACATCACCGAGTTCGGCAAGACGCCGCTGTTCACCGTGGACGAGCTGCGCGGCGCCGGCGTCGCCATGGTGCTCTATCCGCTGTCGGCGTTCCGCGCCATGAGCAAGGCCGCCGAGGCGGTGTACGGGGCGATCCGCCGCGAAGGAACGCAGAAGTCCGTGGTGGAGACGATGCAGACCCGCGCCGAGTTGTACGAGGTGCTGGACTATCACGCGTACGAGCGCAAGCTCGACGAGCTTTTTTTCAAAGAGCAGTAAACGATCGATATCGAGGAGAGCTGAATAATGGCTGAGGCGAAGAAGCTGGGTGGAGCCGGCCTGCGTGGCCAGTCGGCGGGCCAGACCGCCCTGTGTACCGTCGGTAAGGAAGGCGCGGGCCTGACCTACCGCGGCTATGACATGAAGGAGCTGGCCGAGAAGGTCAGCTTCGAGGAAGTGGCCTACCTGCTGCTCAAAGGGGAATTGCCGAACAGGGCGCAGCTCGACGCCTACAAGGCCAAGCTCAAGAGCCTGCGCGGCATACCGCAGCCGCTCAAGGAGGTGCTGGAGCGCATTCCGCGCGACGCCCATCCCATGGACGTGCTGCGCACCGGCTGCTCCTTCCTCGGTACCCTGGAGCCGGAGACCAGCTTCGAGCAGCAGCAGGAGGTGGCCGACCGCCTGCTGGCGGTGTTCCCGTCGATCATCACTTACTGGTACCGCTATACCCATGACGGCGTGCGCATCGACGAGAACACCGACGACGACAGCATCGGCGCGCATTTCCTGCGCTGCCTGCTGGGCAAGGCGCCGAGCGCGCTGCACGCCCAGGTGATGAACGTCTCGCTCATCCTCTACGCCGAGCACGAGTTCAACGCCTCCACCTTCACCGCCCGCGTCTGCGCCTCGACGCTCTCCGACATGTACTCCTGCATCACCGGTGCCATCGGCTCGCTGCGCGGCCCGCTGCACGGCGGCGCCAACGAGGCGGCCATGGACATGATCGAGCAGTGGCAGAGCCCGGACGAGGCCGAGCGCGGCATCCTGGCCATGCTCGAGCGCAAGGAAAAGATCATGGGCTTCGGCCACGCGATCTACCGCGAGTTCGACCCGCGTAACGAGGTGATCAAGGGCTGGGCCAAGAAGCTGGCCGACGAGGTCGGCGACAAGGTGCTCTACCCCGTCTCCGAGCGCGTCGAGGAGGTGATGTGGCGCGAGAAGCGGCTGTTTCCCAACGCCGACTTCTATCACGCCAGCGCCTATCACTTCATGGGCATCCCCACCAAGCTGTTCACGCCCATCTTCGTGATGTCGCGCGTCACCGGCTGGGCGGCGCACGTGATGGAGCAGCGCTCCAACAACCGCATCATCCGCCCCAGCGCCGACTACATCGGCCCCGAGCTGCGGCCGGTGCCGCCGATCGACCAGCGCTGAGCGCCCGCGGTTCAACCGCGGTAACGAAAAACGCCCGGCGGTGCCGGGCGTTTTTTCATGCGGCGCCGAGCGGTTAGCGCTTGACCAGCTCCACGCGCCGGTTCTTGGCGCGGCCCTCGGCGGTGGCGTTGTCGGCGATCGGTCGCGACTCGCCGTAGCCGACCGACTCCAGCCGCTCGCGGGCGATGCCCTTCGCCACCAAGGCGTCCACCACGGCCGCGGCGCGGGCGGCGGAGAGTTTGAGGTTGGCCTCGTCAGAGCCGACGTCGTCGGTGTGGCCCTCGATGGTGAGCTTCAGCGCCGGATCGGCCTTGAGCAGCTCCACCACCTGCGCCAGCACCGGCTCGGCGTCCGGGCGCAGCGTGGCCTTGGCGAAGTCGAAGTTGACGTAGAGCGCCACGCGGCCCTGCTTGTCCAGCGCCGCGCGCAGCGCATCGGCCTTGGGCGGCCGCAGCGAGGACTCGAACGGTTTCTCCTCCACCACGGTCAGCTCGTATTGGGTCTGCTCGGCGTAGAGGTGCACCCAGACCACCGTGTCGTTGTCGATCAGGCGGCCGATCAGGTGTCGCCGCTCCCTCGCCACCTCCTCGCCGCCGCGGCTCAGGATGGCGTGCCGGTAGTTTTCCACGATATCGGTGATCGACGCCGGCGTGCTGTCCTTCAGCAGGACATAGCGTCCGACGTAGACGGCGCCCTCGACGCCGATCTCCTTGCCTTCGTCGCCGACGGCCGGCAGGGTGATCTCGTCGAACTTGCGTCGTTCGGCGCTCTCCAAGCCGTAGCCCGGCATGTGGCCGAACAGCCGGTGATCGTCGCCACTGGGCGCGGTCAGGCGCGACTGGTGCGCCGTCTTGGTGACCACCACGTGCTCGAGACGCCGCTCTTCCGCGAAGACGTGCAGCCAGGTCTCCTGGCCGTTCTCGTCTAGGCGCGCGAACAAGTGCTCGCGGGAGCGGAAGGTGGTCTCGGCGCCGAGCTGGGCGAGCTGTTCGCGGTAGTTACGCATGACCTCCGCCACGGTCATGTGGTCGCTGGGGCTGACGAAGATCGCCTGGCAGTACCGGCCGGCGACCACCTGCTCCTCGTAGGCGTACTCGTCGCCGATCCGGAAACGATACTCTTCGTAGTGGCGAGGACCGCTTTCCTCTTTCTGCAGCTCGAAGCCGGGCAGCGTGCCCAGCGGCGGGCAGTCGGCCAGCGCGGGCACGGCGCAGGCGGACAGCGCCAGCACGGCGACGGGACGGAACAGCCGGGTGAAAGCGATCGGATTCATGTGAATTCGCCTTTTTCTTGTTGTAAGAGCGACGTCAGCGGCCGACTATTAATGAGAGCAAACCATTGCTGCAAGGGAACTTTCCACATATATCGAAATTCATATATCGGCATTCCGGCCCGCGCCCGGCGCTGACGTCCCCGCCGCGGTCCTGCTAAGCTGCCGGCCGAGCCGTTTCCCCTGGATCGCCAACGATCGACGCCGGACCGGGGGCCGCCCGCTCGGACGCGTCAATGCGCTTGCTTTGCCGATGCTGACTTCACTGCGTATCCGCCACTTCAAAGCCTGGGGCGACACCGGACCGATCCGGCTCGCACCGCTGACCGTCATCTTCGGCGCCAACAGCGCCGGCAAGAGCAGCCTCGGCCAGCTGCTGCTGGCGCTGAAGCAGACCGTGCTGTCCAGCGACCGCCGCCGCGTTCTGCACCTGGGCGACGAGCACGCGCTGATCGACCTGGGCAGCTTCGTCGAGGTGCTCCACAACCACGACCTGCGCCAGCCGCTCGGCTTCGAGCTGGGCTGGCGGCAACCGCTCACCGTGCGCGATCCGTTGTCGTCGGCCGCGTTCGTCGGCGACGAGCTGCGGCTGGCCGTGGAGCTGTTGGCCGACCGCCACGCGCGGCCGCAGGTGGGCCAACTGAGCTACCAGCTGCGCCAGGGCGGCGAGGCGACGTTGACGGTGAACTACACGCGCACTGCCGACGGCGCCTACACCTTGCACGCCGAGCCGCTGCGCTTGCAGCGCCTACTCGGCCATGATGGTCCGCTGCCGCCGCCGGACAAGTTCTACCGGGTGCCGGACGAGGCGCGCGCCCAGTACCGCAACGCCGATTTCCTGGCCGACCTGGCGCTGGCCGCCGAGGCCGTGCTGGGCGGCATCCAGCACCTCGGCCCGCTGCGCGAGCCGCCGCGGCGCCTGTACGCCTGGACCGGCGAGGCGCCGGAGAACGTCGGCGCGCGCGGCGAGCTCACCATCCCGGCCATCCTCGCCGCCAGCGAGCAGGAGCGCATGTTCGGCGACGGCGAGGGCGAGCCGCTGCGGCTCGACGCCTATCTCGCCCGGTGGCTCAAGCGGCTGGAGCTGATCGAGAGCTTCGCCGTGCGCCCCATCGCCCCGGGCCGCCACGAGTACGAGGTGCTGATCCGTACCCACCCGGCCGGCAGCGAGGTCAAACTCACCGACGTCGGTTTCGGCGTTTCGCAGCTGCTGCCGGTGCTGACCCAGGCGTTCTACGGGCCGCCCGGCGCCACCGTTTGGCTGGAGCAGCCCGAGGTGCACCTGCACCCGCGGGTGCAGGCCGAACTGGCCGATGTATTCATCGCCGCCGTGCAGGCGCGCGAGAACGGCCGTCCGCGCCACGCCCAGCTGGTGGTGGAGAGCCACTCCGAGCACTTCCTCAACCGCATCCAGCGCCGGGTGGCCGAGGGCACCCTGGCCGCCGAGGACGTGGCCGTGTACTTCTGCCGCCGCGGCGAGTCCCATACCGAGCTGGAGCCGCTGCGGCTCAACGAGTACGGCGAAATCGAGAACTGGCCGGAGCATTTCTTCGGCGACGAGATGGCCGACATCGCCGCCCGCACCCTCGCCGCGCTCCGCCGCCGCAAGAACGCCGCGGGCCCGAAGCCATGATGGCGGTGGTGGACACCAACGTGCTGCTGGTCGCCAACGGCCAGCATCCGGAGGTCTCGGACGAGTGCGTGGCGACCTGCGTCGAGCGCCTGCTCGCCTTGCAGGAGCGCGGCACCGTGGTCATCGACGATGCCTTCCGCATCCTCGGCGAGTACCATCACAAGACTCAGACCAACCCGCCCAAGGGCGTCGGCGATGTGTTCCTGAAATGGCTGCTGCGCAACGTCGGCAACAGCGCGCGGGTGCAGCTGGTGGAGCTCACCGAGACCGCGCCGGACGAATTCGCCGAGTTCCCCGACCCGGCGCTGCAGGCGCGCTTCGATCCTTCCGACCGTAAGTTCGTCGCCACCGCCGCCGCCCATCCGCAGCGCCCGCCCTTGTGGCAGGCCGCCGACTGCAAATGGCTCGACTGGTGGCCGGCGCTGCGCGCGGCGGGGATCACCGTGGAGTTCCTGTGCCCGGACGACGCCTGCGCTTTCTACCAACGCAAATTTCCCGGGGCGCCGCTGCCCGCCCTGCCCGGAGACTGATCGGATGAGCGATTTTTTCCGTTTCCCCCACACCCCGCACATCGCTTGGCTGGGGCCGGGCATGCCGCGCGACGACAAGGTATTGGCGCCGCCCGAGGTCGAAGCGCTGCTCGCCGACGAGGTGGTGGTGGAGGAGAAGGTGGACGGCGCCAACCTCGGCATCTCGCTCGCCCCTGATGGCCGGCTGCGCGGCCAGAATCGCGGCCAGTACCTCACCGAGCCGTACCGCGGCCAGTTCTCCCGCCTCGGCGCCTGGCTGGCCCAGCACCGCTTCGTGCTCAGCGAGCACCTGACGCCGCAGCTCATCCTGTTCGGCGAATGGTGCGCTGCCCGCCATTCGCTGGACTACCAGGCGCTGCCGGACTGGTTCCTGCTGTTCGACGTCTACGACCGCGAAGCCGGCAAATTCTGGAGCCCGGCCCGCCGCAACGAGCTGGCCGCCGCCCTGGGCCTGAGCACCGTGCCCTGCCTGTACCAGGGCAAAGCCGACCTGCAGACCCTGCGCCGCCTGCTGGACGACACCCGCAGCCGCTACCGCGACGGCCCGCCGGAGGGCATTGTCGTGCGCCGCGTGGTCGACGGCTGGACCGAGGCGCGCGCCAAGCTGGTGCGGGCTGAATTCACCCAGACCATCGAGGAGCACTGGCGCAGCCGCACGATCGAGTGGAACCGGCTGCGGGAGCCGGGCGAGGCGGGCGGCGGGTGATCGAGGCGGCCGCCTCTTGGCCATGTCCGCGCGGAAGCGCGAGGCGGGCATGCCGCTGCTGCGGTAGAGAAGGTCGAAATCCTGGGCTCCCGCTTGCGCGGGGGCGACGGGAGAGGGCGAGCGTCAGGCAGCGATGTCCGGCCAGAGATCGCGCCATGTCGGATTGTGTCGCTCGATCAGCTGCGGCGTCCACGCCCGCCGCCATTTCTTTAGCCGCTTCTCGCGGAGGATGGCCCCTCCATGGAATCGTGGAGTTCGAAGTACACGAGCAGGCGGACCCTGTAGCGCCGGGTAAAACCCTCTACGAAGCCATTCTTGGGCTGCCAAACGCGCTGGATGAGGTCGGACGTCACGCCGACATACAGCGTGCCGTTGCGTTTGCTGGCGAGGATGCAGACGGCGGGCTGCAATGTCCTCATCGTGAGCCATCCTTGGCTGTGGGCCTATTCCGTTGCGGTGGATTCGCGCCGGCGCGGACAACGCCTGCCCGCGTCGGCGGACATTGACACCGTCATGCCCGCGCAAGCGGGCATCCAGTCTTGTGTCCTGCGCTTCGCGGTTGGCTACCCTTCGTCTCTCTGCCCCTCCCCGGTAAGGGGGGTCAGAACGCATCCCCCGGCACCCGCACCCAGCCTTCCATCAGGATCCGCGCCGAGCGCGACATGATGGCCTTGGTGACGGTCCATTCGCCGTTCACGCGCTTGGCCTCGGCGCCGACCCGCAGCGTGCCGCTGGGGTGGCCGAAGCGCACGGTGGTGCGCTCGCCGCCGCCCGCGGCCAGGTTCACCAGGGTGCCGGGGATGGCGGCGGCGGTGCCGATGGCGACCGCGGCGGTGCCCATCATGGCGTGATGCAGCTTGCCCATGGATAGCGCGCGCACCAGCAGGTCGATGTCCTCGGCCTTCACCGGCTTGCCGCTGGAGGCGAGGTAGTCCTTGGGCGGGGCGACGAAGGCGATCTTCGGCGTGTGCTGACGCTGCTCGGCCTCCGCCAGATCCTTGATCAGGCCCATTTTTAGCGCGCCGTGGGCGCGGATGGTCTCGAACATCGCCAGCGCCTTGGCGTCGCCGTTGATGGCTTCCTGCAGCTCGGTGCCGGTGTAGCCGATGTCGGCGGCGTTGACGAACACGGTGGGGATGCCGGCATTGATCAGGGTGGCCTTGAGCACGCCCACGCCCGGCACGTCCAGGTCGTCGACCAGGTTGCCGGTGGGGAACATGGCGCCGCCCTCGCCCTCCTCGTCGGCGGCCGGGTCGAGGAACTCGATCTGGATCTCGGCGGCGGGGAAGGTCACGCCGTCCAGCTCGAAGTCGCCGGTCTCCTGCACTTGGCCGTCGGTGATCGGCACGTGGGCGATGATGGTCTTGCCGATGTTGGCCTGCCAGATGCGCACCGTGCAGCGGCCGTCGCGGGGGACGCGGTTGGGGTCGACCAGCCCGGCGTGGATGGCGAACGCGCCGACCGCGGCGGTGAGGTTGCCGCAGTTGCCGCTCCAGTCGATGAACGGCTTGTCGATGGATACCTGGCCGAACAGATAGTCGACGTCGTGATCCGGCCGGCTGCTCTTGGACAGGATCACCGCCTTGGAGGTCGAGGAGGTGGCGCCGCCCATGCCGTCGATGTGCTTGCCGTACGGGTCGGGGCTGCCGATCACCCGCAGCAGCAGCTTATCGCGCGCCTCGCCGGGCACGCGCGCGCGCTCGGGCAGGTCGTCGAGCTTGAAGAACACGCCTTTGCTGGTGCCGCCGCGCATATAGGTGGCGGGGATGCGGATTTGCGGTTGGTGGGTCATGGAGTTTCGACCTTCACGGTGTGGAGTCGGTTTGTTCTTTCCCCTCTCAGGCAGAGGGGAGCGAAGGGCCGGGGATGAACCCGGCCCTCATCGGCCGCGTCACGCCGCCGCCGTTTCCGCTTCCAGGAAGTCCTGGGCGAAGCGCTGCAGCACGCCGCCGGCCTCGTAGATCGACACTTCCTCGTCGCTGTCCAGCCGGCAGGTGACCGGCACAGAGAGCGTCTCGCCGTTGCGGCGGTGGATCACCAGCGTCAGGTCGCAGCGCGGCTTGCGCTCGCCGATCACGTCGTAGGTCTCGGTGCCGTCCAGCTGCAGGGTCTTGCGGTTGGTGCCTGGCTTGAACTCCAGCGGCAGCACGCCCATGCCGATCAGGTTGGTGCGGTGGATGCGCTCGAAGCCCTCGGCGACGAT
>CALGAN010000073.1 GCA_937951875.1 uncultured Alkalilimnicola sp.
TGCTGCGCGGCGGCCAGCCGCTGCTGATTCTCGGCGGCTTCTTCGTCGCCGGACTGCTGCTGGCGTTCACCGCCTGCCTCTATCCGATGATCCCCATCCTCTCCGGTCTGATCGCCGGCGACAGCCAGCGCCACACCGGCTGGCGGGCGTTCCTGCTGTCCTTGGTGTACGTCGAGGCCTCGGCGGTGACGTACGCCCTGGCGGGCATCGCCGCCGGGCTGTCCGGGGTGGCGATCCAGGCCGATATGCAGAGCCCCTGGGTGCTGGGCGCCTTCGCCGCGCTGTTCGTGTTCCTGGCGCTGTCGATGTTCGGCCTGTACGACCTGCAGCTGCCGAGCAGCTGGCAGACCCGGGTCGCCGAGCTGTCGCGCCGGCAGAAGGGCGGCAATTTCCTGGGCGTGGCGATCATGGGCGCGCTCTCGTCGTTGATCGTCGGCGCCTGCTCGGGGCCGGCGCTGATCGCGGCGCTAGCCTTCATCGGCAGCACCGGCGACTGGCGCCTCGGCGGCCTGGCGCTGTTCACGCTGGCCAACGGCATGGGACTGCCGCTGCTGCTGATCGGTACCGCCGCCGGCAAGTGGCTGCCGCGCTCCGGCCACTGGATGAACACCGTCAAGAAGGTGTTCGGGGTGGGCTTCCTGGCGGTGGCGCTGTGGATGCTGGAACGGGTGCTGCCGCCCCACATCACCCTGGCGCTGTGGGGTGCCCTGCTGCTGGGCTGCGCGGTGTATCTCGGCGCCTTCGACCACATGACGGTCGAGTCGACCGGCACGGAGCGGGCGCGTAAGTTCGCCGGCGTGCTGATGCTGATCTGGAGCGGTCTGCTGCTGCTGGGCGCCGCCACCGGCGGCCACAGCTTCTGGCAGCCGCTCGGCACGCTGAACCTGCCGCGCGCCGCCGAGGCCGCGCCGCGGTCGCTGGCGTTCCTGCCGGCCCGCAACAGCGCCGAGCTGGATGAGCTGCTGGCGCAGGCCAAAGCCGCCGGCCGCCCGGCGGTGGTCGACGTCTACGCCGATTGGTGCGTCTATTGCGTGCAGCTGGAGCGCAACACCTTCCCTGACCCGGCGGTGCAGGCGGCCCTGGCCGACAGCCTGCTGATCCGGCTGGACGTCACCGCCAACAATGCCGAGGACAAGGCGCTGCTCAACAAGCTCGATGTCTATCTGCCCCCCGCCGTGCTGTTCTACGGCCCCGACGGCCAGGAGCGGCGTGCGTTCCGGGTAGCCGGCTTCATGGAGCCGGCCGCCTTCGCCGCGCGCGCCCGCCAGGCGCTGGGAACGGTCCTGCCATGAGCGCGCCTCGACTGGCGCTGGCGCTCGCGCTGGCCGCCGCGCTCGGCGCGGCCGGCGGCGTCGGCGGCTATCTGCTGTACGAGCGCAGCCAGGAGCGGGCCGCGGCGCTGGTGCGCACCGAGTTCATCCTGCCCGATCTGCAAGGCCGTCCACAGAATGTCTCGCAATGGGATGGCAAAGTCCTCGTCCTCAACTTCTGGGCGACCTGGTGCCCTCCCTGCGTACGGGAAGTACCCCTACTGGTGGAGCTGCAACGGGAGCTGGCCGACAGCGGGCTGCAAATCGTCGGCATCGCGGTGGACCGTCTGGAGGATGTGCGGGCATTTGCCGAGAAGATGGGTATAAACTACCCGCTTCTGTACGGAGTCCAGGAGGCCATGGAGGTCGGCCTGCACTACGGTAACGACGCCGGCACCCTGCCCTTTACGGTCGTGATCGACCGCCGGGGCATCATCCGCCACGTCTTCCGCACCGAACTGGAGCGCCCCGCCCTGGAAGCCGCGATCCGACCGCTGCTGTAGGACCGCCGAGCGATCTTCGTCGATCTTCCGCGATATCGCGGGGATTACCGAGAATATAGACAGATATTGGTGATTACTGCAGAATCCGTCGTCGTCGCCACAGCGGCCTTGATGACGACATTTTTGCGAGGAAGCCATGACCAAGGTGCTGGTGCTCAACGGGCCGAACCTGAACCTGTTGGGACGTAGGGAGCCGGAGATCTATGGCCGAGATACGCTGGATGACATCAACGCCCGCCTGAAGGCGTTGGCCGCCACCGCACAGGTCGAGCTGGAGAGCTTCCAGAGCAACGGCGAGCAGGCGCTGATCGAGCGCATCCACGCCGCCGGAGCCGAAGGCGTGGATTTCATCATCATCAATCCCGCCGCCTTCACTCACACCAGCGTGGCGTTGCGCGACGCGCTGCTCGGCGTCGGCATCCCCTTCATCGAGGTGCATCTTTCCAACGTCCACGCCCGCGAACCGTTCCGGCATCACTCGTACCTGTCGGACGTGGCGGTGGGCGTGATTTGCGGCCTGGGGCCGCTGGGCTATGAATTCGCATTACGGGCGGCGTTGGCTCGCCTGTCGACCAAGAAGGAATCACAGTAATGGATATCCGCAAGATCAAGCGCCTGGTCGAGTTGCTGGAGGAATCCGGCATCAACGAGATCGAGATCCGCGAGGGCGAGGAATCGGTACGCATCAGCCGCGGCGGTAGCTTCATCGCGCAGCCGGCGCCGCAGACCATCCAGGTGGCGGCGGCTCCCGCGCCGGCGGCCGCGGCACCCGCGGCTCCGGTCGAACCCGGCCAGCCGGCCATCCCGCCCGGCCACCAGATCAAGTCGCCGATGGTCGGCACCTTCTACCGCGCGCCGGCGCCGGGCGCCAAGCCCTTCGTCGAGGAGGGTCAGCGCGTGAAGGTCGGCGACCCGCTGTGCATCATCGAAGCGATGAAGATGCTCAACCAGATCGAATCCGACAAGGACGGCGTGGTCAAGGCCATCCTGGTGGAGAACGGTCAGCCGGTCGAATACGACCAGCCGCTGTTCGTGATCGAATAACGCGGCCCGCGGACGGTTTCCCCTATGCTCGAGAAAGTCGTCATCGCCAATCGAGGCGAGATCGCGCTGCGAATCCTGCGCGCTTGCCGAGAGCTCGGCATCAAGACCGTGGCGGTGCACTCCACCGCCGATCGCGACCTCAAGCACGTCCGCATGGCGGACGAGTCGGTCTGCATCGGTCCGGCCCCCTCCAGCGCCAGTTACCTGAACATCCCGGCCATCATCGCCGCCGCGGAGGTGACCGATGCGGTCGCCATCCACCCCGGTTATGGCTTCCTGTCGGAGAACGCCGACTTCGCCGAGCGCGTCGAGCAGTCCGGCTTCATCTTCATCGGCCCGCGGCCGGAGACCATTCGCCTCATGGGCGACAAGGTGTCCGCCATCAACGCCATGAAGGCCGCCGGCATTCCCTGCGTGCCTGGCTCGGGTAAGCCGCTGGGCGATGACCCCGACGAGAACCTGCGCATCGCCCGCGAGATCGGCTATCCGGTGATCATCAAGGCGTCCGGCGGCGGCGGCGGCCGTGGCATGCGCGTGGTGCACAGCGAAGCGGCGTTGCTCAACGCCATCGCGGTCACCAAGAACGAGGCCAAGGCGGCGTTCGGCAACGACGCGGTGTACATGGAGAAATTCCTGGACAACCCGCGCCACATCGAGATCCAGGTGCTGGCCGACGGCCAGGGCAACGCCATCCACCTCGGCGAGCGCGACTGCTCGATGCAGCGCCGCCACCAGAAG
>CALGAN010000074.1 GCA_937951875.1 uncultured Alkalilimnicola sp.
ATCACCACCGAGGCCATGGTGGCCGAGCTGCCGAAGAAGGAAGAGCCGCACAACCACGGCGGCATGGGCGGCATGGATTTCTGATCCGGTTGGGCCGGTCGTCAGGGAACCGGACCGCGCCAGCGCGGTCCGATCCCGGCAACGACCCGACATCAAGGCCCCAAGGACGGGGCCGGAGCCCGGCAGCGATGCCGGGCTTTTTGTTGTGCCCGCGTCGCGGCAATGTCTGACGCGAAGATCAGAACGCACCGATACGAACGTGCGAACACAGGCGCAACACTGAGCAGCCGTCCCCGCACCGGAGCGCTGCGTGCCGCGCCTCGCCACATCCCGGCGGCAAGCCGCGGGATGCGCGCCACTGCCGTCCGCCCACACCGGTTCGCGGTACGCGCGCCACGCGCCCGAGCGCACGCTGCTGTACGCGTTGGTAGAGGCGCACTACCCGGACTTCATTGTACGGATCGAAGCGGAGGGCCGCTCGCTGCCCGGGTATGTCTGCGAGGCGTTCGATGCCTACCTGCGTTGCGGCGTGCTCGAGCACGGCTTCCTGCGGGTGGTGTGCGAGCACTGCCGTGCAGAGAGGCTGGTGGCCTTCTCCTGCAAGAAGCGCGGGTTCTGCCCGAGTTGCGGCGCGCGACGCATGGCCGAGAGTGCGCGGCACCTGGTCGAGGAGGTGTTCGGCCCGCGGCCTGTGCGGCAATGGGTGCTGAGCTTTCCGTACCCCTTGCGTTTCCTGTTCGCCAGCAAGCCAGAAGCCATTGGCCCGGTGCTGGGCATCGTGCAGCGCGTGATCGCCGGCTGGTTGGCCGATCAAGCCGGCATCGACCGCGCCAGCGCCCAGTGCGGCGCGGTGATGCTGATCCAGCGCTTCGGCAGCGCGCTGAACCTGAATGTTCACTTCCACATGCTGTGGCTCGACGGCGTGTACGACGCGAACGTCGAGCCCCCGCGGCGCAAGCCGCGCCTGCGCCGCGCCCGTGCCCCCACCTCTGCGCAACTAACGGAACTGGCCAACACCATCGCGCACCGGGTGTGTCGGCACCTGACGCGCAAAGGCTGGCTCGAAGGGGAGGGCGAATCGGCCTTCCTGGCAGACAGCGCTGCAGGCGACGACAGCATGGATAGGCTGCGGATGAGTTCGATCACCTACCGCATCGCCACCGGCCGCGACGCTGGCTGCAAGGTCGTCACGCTGCAAACGCTGCCCGGTGACGCAGGCTCGCTGGAGGGCGAAGCCGGCAAGGTCGGCGGCTTCTCACTGCATGCCGGCGTGGCGGCCGAAGCACACGAAAGCCACAAGCTGGAAAAGCTGTGCCGCTACATCACGCGCCCGGCGATCAGCGAGAAGCGGCTGTCGATAGCGCTCCAGGGCAGGGTGCGTTACCAGCTCAAGACCCCGTGGCGCAATGGCACCACGCATGTGGAATGGGATCCGGTGGATTTCATCGCCAAGCTGGCGGCGCTGGTCCCGCCACCGCGCGCCCACCTGACCCGCTTCCACGGGGTGTTTGCCCCGAACGCCGCCCTGCGCGCACAGTTGACGCCATCGGGGCGCGGCAGGCGGCATGACGCCGCTGTGGAGCCGGCGGACGCAAGCGCGAACGACGCGCCGCGCAGCTCCGAGGAGAAGCGCCGTTCGATGAGCTGGGCGCAACGCCTCAAGCGGGTCTTTTCCATCGACGTCACCGCCTGCGTCCACTGCGGTGGCACCGTGCGGATCGTCGCCAGCATCGAGGAACCTGCCGCCATCCGCGCCATCCTTGGCCACTTCGTGAAGCAGGGCGCGCGGGAAGAAGCGCACTACAGGCCCGCAGCGCGCGCACCGCCAGTGCAAGCCGCGTGACGATCTGCCGGCTGCACAGCCGACGGCGAAACCGGAATCCGAGCCGATGCGGCCACGATCCGCAGGGCGGCGCTCGGCCCGCTGTCGGGAATCAGCGAAGCATGGCTGCTGACAACGCCGCTGCGTGGCCCCGCGATGCCGAAATCCCACTCACAGACGTCCGATCCGTGCCCAAAACGGGGCTTGCGCGACCGCCGCCTATCCAGCAGAATACCCGAAAAGGGCGTTTGAACTTCCTATACGCCGCAGCCTGGTTGGCGTAGACCGTGACGATCTTCTTGTCCAGGGCCTCGGCAAGGCCCTGGATGAACTCTGGGACGTCCTGGACCCGCTCGTTGTCATCGGGGTAGGGCAGCCCCTGCGGAGTCTGGTGGATAGCCATCGGTTACGCCTCCAGGTCAGCGAACGTCGTACCGGATCCAAGTGTCCCAGCAGGACCCGCTGGGCCCTGCGGACCAGTGGGTCCAGGAGGACCTTGGGGACCCTGAGGACCGGTAGGCCCACGCTCACCCGCTCCGATGCGGGAGATCCAAATGCGACCGGAGTAGCTCAGCGTGGCTCCCTCGGTCTGGAAGATACGGATCTGCAGATTCTGCTTGCGCGACCGCCGCCTATCCAGCAGAATACCCGAAAAGGGCGTTTGAACTTCCTATACGCCCCTTCGCCATGAGCGCACCGCCTGCTTTCCCCGACCTGATCGAGCAGCACCACCAACGGGACGTGTCCGTGCTGATCCCAGCCAAGGACGAGGCGGGCAACGTCGGCGCCCTGGTGGCCGAGATCGACGCCGCGCTGCGGTCCGTGTGCCGCTACGAGATCGTGCTCGTGGACGACGGCAGCAGCGACGGTACCGCCGAGGTGTTTATGCAGCGCTGCCGCGAGCTCGGGGCGCCGGCGCAGCTGCTGCGTCACGCGCGCAGCTGCGGCCAGAGCACGGCGCTGATGACCGCGGCACGCCATGCGCGAGGGCGCTACCTGGTCACCATCGACGGCGACGGCCAGAACGACCCGGCTGACATTCCCGCGCTGCTGGCCGAAGCCGAGCGTCTGGCGCGCGAGGCGCGTGACTTCTGCGTCGCGGGCTTTCGCCACAAGCGGCGTGACACGGCGTGGAAGCGCGTGCAGTCCAAGGTGGCCAACGCCGTGCGGCGACGCATCCTCGACGACGGCGTGCCCGACACGGGCTGCGGCCTCAAGCTCATTCCGCGGCGCACCTGGCTGCTGCTGCCGTACTTCGACCACATGCACCGCTACATCCCGGCGCTGGTGCTGCGCCTGGGCGGCCGCGTGGCCGTGGTGCCCGTCAACCACCGCCACCGCCAGGCGGGGGTGTCCAAGTACACCGCGTGGAACCGCCTGTGGGTGGGCATCGCCGACATGATGGGCGTGCGCTGGCTGATCAAGCGCAGCAAGCAGCCCGTGCTGGAGCGCGCCGAGAGCACGCTGGCATGAGCGCGGACGCGACCAAGTTGCTGGTCAAGCCCCTGGTGCTGACCGCGCTGCTGACCGTGGTCTTCGTGGCCCTGCACGCGGGCTGGCTGGGCGGGGTGACCGAGGAGGAACTGCTGCGCGATCTCTTCAGCCGGTACCACGGCATGGCCTGGCCGGTGTTCGTGCTGGGCGGCATCGTCTACACCGCGCTGGGAGCGCCGCGCCAGGTGCTGGCCTTTGCCTGCGGCTACCTGCTGGGTGGCTGGTGGGGAGGGGTGCTGGCCACCGTGTTGACGGCGCTCGGGGCGCTGCTCACGATCGCCGTGGTGCGCCTGGTGGGCACGGCCTGGCTGGACGAGCGCCACGTGCGGCACGTCGCGCGCGTGCAGCGCGTGCTGGGCCGCGACACCTGGCTGTGGATCTGCGTCATCCGCCTCATGCCGGTGGGCTCGAACCTGCTGACCAACATGGCCGCGGCCCTGGCAGGGCTCGATCTGCGCGCGGTGCTGCTGGGCAGCCTGGCGGGCTACCTGCCGCAATCGCTGCTGTTCGCCTATGCCGGGCGCGGCGTTGCGCTGCAGGACCACGTCAAGCTGTGGATTAGCCTGGGCCTGCTGGTGGCCTCCAGCATCCTGGCCTGGTGGCTGTATCACCACGGCTTCAAGCAACGGCTGGCGCAGCTGAAGGAGGGGGGCGATGGCAACGACGACGACGCCTGAGCGGCCGGCCGACGCGGGCCTGCGCACCGCGTGGCTGTGGGGCCTGCTGGTGCTGGTGGTGCTGGCCGGCATCGGCCTGCGCGGCCCCTGGCCGGCCGACGAGCCGCGCTTTGCCCAGATCGCGCGCGAGATGGTCGAGTCCGGGCAGTGGCTCATCCCCCTACGCGGCGGCGAGCCCTACCCCGACAAGCCACCCGTGTTCATGTGGCTAGTGGCGCTGGCCTACCTGATCACGGGCCAGCTCAAGGTGGCCTTCCTGGTGCCCAGCGCGCTGGCCGGCCTGGGCACGGCGTGGCTGGTGTACGACCTGGGGCGGCGCTTGTGGGACGACGCCGTGGCGCGCACCGCGCTGCTGCTGCTGGCCATCACGCCGCAGTTCCTGCTGCAGGCCAAGGCGGCGCAGATCGACGCACTGGTGTGCTTCTGGATCACGCTGGGCTGCTACGGCCTGCTGCGTCATCACCTGCTGGGTCCGGCTTGGGGCTGGTACCTGGCGGCCTTCGCCGCCATGGCGCTGGGCATCATGAGCAAGGGCGTGGGCTTCCTGCCCGTGCTGCTGCTCATCCCGCTGGCGGTCTGGGGGGCTCCGGCGCGCGTGACACCCCCGGCGCAGGGGCCCGTGTGGGGCTGGCGCAGCTGGCTGGGGCCGCTGGTGCTGCTGGCCGTGCTGGTGCTGTGGCTGGGGCCCATGCTGTGGCAGGTGGCCGCCTCGGGCAGCGAGGAGTTGCGCACCTACCGCGACAACATCCTGCTGCGCCAGACCGCGGTCCGCTATGCCAAGCCCTGGGGCCACATCCAGCCCTGGCACTACTTCTTCACCCAGGCCATTCCCACCGTGTGGCTGCCGCTGGCGCTGCTGCTGCTCACGCAGTGGCGCCGCCTGGCGCGCGTGCTGCGCGAGGACGCCCGCGTGCGCGTGCTGCTGGCCTGGGTGGCCATGGTGCTGCTGTTCTTCTCGCTGAGCCGTGGCAAGCGCGAGGTCTACATCCTGCCCGCGCTGCCCATGCTGGCGCTGGTGGCCGCGGTGGTGTGGCAGCGCGCGCAGGCCGAGCAGGGCACGCGCCTGAGCGCGGCGGTGCTGCGCGCCGTGGCCGTGTTGCTCGCGGTCGCGGTGCTGGTGCTGGGCGCGCTGGCGAGCTGGCGCCCCGAGCTGCTGGGCCCCAAGGCGGGCGAGTACGCCGAGGAGGTGGCCGACCTGGCGCGGCCCGTGCTGGTGCTGGGGCTGGCCGGCTTGGCCGCGCTGGCGCTGGCGTGGACGCGCCCGGTGCTCGAGCAGCTGGCGGCGCTGGGGCTCACGGCCTGGTTGGTGGTGGCGTGCTGGATCTGGCCCGTGCTGGACCCGCATCGCACGCCGCGCGCCGCGATGGCCGCGCTCGAGCAAATGTTGCCGCCTTCTACCGAGGTGGGGCTGGTCGACTTCAAGGAACAGTTCCTGCTCTACGCCCAGCGCCCCCTGATCCACTTCAGCTACCTGGCGCCGATCGCGGAGCAGGAGCGCAACGCCTGGCGCTGGATGCACGAGCAGCCCGGCCAGCGCGTGCTGCTGCTGCCGCACGACGACGCGCTGCAGTGCTTCGACCTGGCGCAGGCGCGCCTGCTGGCGGCTGACCTGCACCGGCGCGACTGGGTGCTGCTGGATGCGGCCGCGATGCGCCCCGCGTGCGAGGCGCCCGAACGCGTGCGCCGCTACCGCTGGCAACCGCGGCGCATGGACATCGTTGCCCCATGATCCCCACACCCGAAGAAACCCTGTTCCCCCGCCGCGTGCTGGTCACCGGTGCCGCCGGCTTCATCGGCTTTCCCATGACAAGAAGATCTCCTCCGTGCGCGACCTGCTGCCGGTGCTGGAAGGCGTGGCCAAGGCCGGCAAGCCGCTGCTGATCGTGGCCGAGGAGGTCGAGGGCGGGGCCCTGGCGACGCTGGTGGTCAACACCA
>CALGAN010000075.1 GCA_937951875.1 uncultured Alkalilimnicola sp.
GAGACGTGCAGCCGGCCGTAGACCTGCACCGACGGCGCCGCGTCGGCGGCCGAGGCCGCGGCCGGTACGGCCAGTGCGGCGGCGAGGCTCAGGACGGAAAGCGTGCGGTCCATGATGACTCCTTATTGCTTGTCGATCGCGATAGGAACTCGAACACGAGCGCCATGAATCACCCGGTCGAGGGACCCCGGTCAGCGCGGGCTCCATCGCTTGGGTTGCGCGCAGGATGCCCTCGGCGTGTTACGGGAACGCGACGGTTTCGTTACAACCGTATGCGGTGATATGCGCGCGGCGGTGGCGCCGCTACGGCAACTGCCCCCGCAGCCGCTCGATGCGCGGCGATAGCTCGTCGCACAGCGCCTGCCACTGCGCCTGCAGCCGGGTGGTGAGCGTCCGCCGCGCGGCGGCGTCGAGCGTATCGTCGGCCAGCGGGAACAGATCCTGCTCCTCGCGCAGGTTGTGGTGCTCGGTCACGTGCTTGAACGTCTTCTCGCGCTCGATCAGCTCGATCACCTCGCGCCGGCTCATACCGCCACGGCGCGCCCACAGCTCACGGCCGATGGCCCGCAGCAGGCTCTCCAGCTTGCGGTGCTCGCCGTGATAAAGCCGCGGCGGCCAGCGCAGGCGCTCGGCGGCAGCGCCCACGGCCGGCAGCAAGACCTGCTCCTCCTGCTCGATATGCAGCCGCAGCGCGCGCCAGAACAAGACCAGCAGACGCAGCGCCAGGCGTGGACGGGCGGCGATGAGCGCTTCCTGGTGCAACAAGAAGCACTCGTCCATGAAGGTGTGGCAGTGCCGGAGATCGGCGATGGCGGTAATCGGAGCTGGCTGCACGATCATTCCTCCCGCGGCGGCTCGGCAGCTTGCCACAGGCGAACGCAAGACCCAATGATCTCGGTTAAGAGTGGGGAAGAAACGCGGCCGAAGCGATGCTTCGGCCGCGCCGGGCTCACTTCTTGGTGGCCTCGTTAGGCTGTAGCTGAAAACGCCGCGCCTGGTAGGCGGGGATGACGAAGGCGCGGTCGGCGAGACGGCGATTGAGCTCCGCCGCCTTGGCCTTGGCGTCCTCCTGATCGTCGCCGGCCTCGGCGCGCCAGCTGCTTAGGAACTCGCCATCGCGCTCCAGCAGCTGCCCGCGTAGCGCCAAGCCGTCGAAGGTGCGGATCACCACCTCGTTGGCCTGGCTGAGCGGCTCGCTCAGCTTGCGCACGTCGTCCAGCCGCAGCTCGGCGGGCACCCTGGCCAGGGCGACGATGTCGGCCTCCGGCACCTCGGCGCCGGCCGGCGCGATCAGCCGGAACAGATCCTCCGGCTTGTCGCGGCCGATGGCCAGCGCCTTGCCCTTGGCCGGAGTCAACGCGATCTCGCGGATCTGCTTCTCCTCGAGCCCCAGCAGCTCCTGGCGCAGCCAGCGATCCGGCTGGGTCTCGATCCGCGACAGGCCGTCGACCAACCAGCTTTGATCCTCGCCGACCTTGCGCACGTAGTAGCCGCCGTCGGCCGGCTGCTTGCCGATGATCAGCTCGGCCAGCGGCTTGTCCTCGGCGTCGGCCAGACGCACCCGGATGCCTTCCGCTTCGGGCTTGTCCAGATCCTGCACGCCCAGGAAATGATGCTTGGCCGGATCCTTGGTCTTGGCCTCGCGCAGCTTGGCGCCGGCCAGGTCGAGCAGGAGCCGGCGCAGCTTGCTGGTATCGGCCGGATAGCCGTCGCGCTCGACCACGCCCCAGCCGTCATCGGTGAGCGATAGCGTGACCGCCCCACCGCCGGCCTTGACCAGCGACACCGTCCGCACTTGGTCCAGGCGCGCCTCGAGCCCGGCGAACAGCGGCCCGGACACGGCGGCGGTCCGCTCCTCGCGGGGACGGCTGGCGAACACCGCCAGCGCCACCACGGCGACCGCCGCGATCACCAGCGCAATCGCAGCCTGCTTACGCATAACGCACCTCCTTGGCGCGCCGCCGCCGGCGCGCTCTCAGCAACGCCACCACGATGCCGAACACGGCCACCAGCAACGGCATGGCGGCGATGTTGAACCACTTCAGCGTCAGACCCAGCGCCTGGATGTCCTTGTCCAGCTGATAGCGCACCTCGCGCAGCTCCTGGCGAATCCGCAGCGCCTCTTGCCGGAAGCGCTCCAGTGCCTGCCGCTGATCGGCGGTGAGCACGATGGTACTGCCGTCTTCGCTGGTCTTGAGCTGCTCGAGCTTGCGCTCGGTCTCGCTCAGCCGGTTCTGCAGCTCCTGCTCCTTGGCGCGGAACCGCGCCTCGGCCTCGGCGCGCAGCACCGCCACCTTCTCGAACGGCCGCGAGTAGACCGCGCGCGAGCGGATGGCGATCAGATCGGCGCTGCCGGCGAGGTTGTCCAGCGCGTTGATGACGAAGTCGCCGTTGTCGGCGATCGGCTGGATCAGAGTCTGCTGCAGGAACTGCTGGCGGCGCAGCCAGAACTCGTCGGCCAGCAGGTCGGCGTCGGCCACCACGATCACGTTGGCCGCGGCCTTCGCCTTGCTGAGGTGATCGGGATTTTCCACGCCTTCCGGCGGCGCTTGGAACGCCGACGGCAGCTCGCCGCTCACGTGCACCGCCAGCACCCGCTGCGAGCCTTCGCCGCTCTTGGCCGGCAGCACCAGCCCGCTCGGCTCGAAGCTGTTCTGGACGGTATCGGCGTCGACCAACCGGCCCTCGGGCGAGCTGGTCAGGAGCGGCGTGACCTTCACGCCAGGCACCTCCTTCCACGTCAGTACGCCGCTGTAGCCGAGATTGAGCGACTGCAGCTGGGAGGTGATCACCACGTCGTGGTTCACCGACTGGGCGTTGAGCCCGACGATGCCGGCGTGCTGGATCGGCCGGCCGTCGGCCTGGCTGTAGACCAGCAGGCCCAGCGCCCTATCCAACAGCACCTTGTTGTGGTCGAACTGCAGCCCCCAGGCCTGGAACAGCTCGGGCAGATCCGAGTAGCGAGGCTCGCCGCGCGCCATCAGCGGATGCATGCCGGGCGGGGGCGGCTCGGACTCGGCGAACGGATCGACGAAGATCAGCGCCTTGCCGCCGTTCATGATGAACTGATCGATGAAATAGCGGCTCTTCTGATCGAGATCCTTGGGGTGGACCACCCACAGGGCCTTGATCTCGGGGTCGATGCGCTGCTCGAGCGGCAAGCTGAGGTCGCGGATCTCGAACAGCTGGCTGGCGTCGCTGTACACCTGCCAGGGCGGGATCGAACCGCCGGCCATCGGATTCCACTGCCCGGACAAGGGCAAGCGGGAGATCACGCCGATCACCGGCTTCTGCGGATGCTGCAGCGTGTACAGCAGCTTGCTCAGGTCGTACTCCAGCGTGGCCGCGCGCTGCGGATGGAAGAACGGAATGGACTCGCGCTGCCCCACCGAGTTGGTGGCCGACAGGCCGAAGTAGACCTTGGCACCGCCCACCGGGATCGGCTGCACGCCGTGGGCCACCGCCCTATCCTCGGCCTCCGAGAACGGCTCGGGGTCGATCTCGTGCAGCACCAGCTTGCCCTTGGAGCGCAGCGCGTACTCCCGCAGCAGATCGCGCACCTGCTGAGCGTAGATCGGCAGCTGCGGATAGCTGTCGCGCACCGACGCCTGCGCGGAGTAATAGAAGTAGACGTCGATGGGCTCGTCGATCTCGGCGAGGATGCGCTTGGTGGCATCCGACAGGGTGAATTGCCCGGTCTCGGTCAGATCCAGCCGCAGCGGCGGCAGCAGACGCTGGGTGACGACGGTGAAGGCGAGGAACAGCACCGCCAGCGCGACCAAACCGACTCCGGAATAGAAGTAGCGCTTCATGCGGGTGCCCTCCTTACGCTGCCTTCTTCATATCGACCACCAGCACGTTGGCCAGCAGCCAGATCACGATCACCGACAGGAAGTAGACGAGGTCCCGCAGGTCCAGCACGCCGCGGCTGATGGCCTGGAAGTGGGTGTAGAAGCTGAGCGAGCTCACCAGCTCGATCAGCCAGCCCGGCGCCCAACCGCTGAGGAAACCGGTCACCAGCGGGAAACCGGCCAGCACGAACAGCAGGCACAGCACGACGCTGACGATGAAGGCCAGCACCTGGCTCTTGGTCGCGCCCGAGATGCAGGCGCCCACCGCCAGGAAAGCGCCGCTCATCAGGAGGCTGCCGATGTAGGCGGCGAGGATCGCGCCGT
Organism: uncultured Alkalilimnicola sp.; assembly: GCA_937951875.1. Classification (GTDB taxonomy): domain Bacteria; phylum Pseudomonadota; class Gammaproteobacteria; order Nitrococcales; family AK92; genus JAAYIK01. Next base: position 4,176 of record CALGAN010000075.1, read on the forward strand.
TGTCGGGCGAGCCCAGATAGTTGACGGTGATCCAGATCGGGAAGGTCAGCACCAAGGCGATGCCGATGAAGGCCCAGGCCGCCAGGAACTTGCCCAGCACCGCCTGCGTCGTGGTCACCGGCAGGGTCAACAGCAGCTCCACCGTGCCGCTCTTGCGCTCCTCGGCCCACAAGCGCATGGCGATCGCCGGCACCAGGAACAGATACAGCCACGGATGGAACACGAAGAAATTGGCGAGATCCGCCTGACCCTGCTCGTACCAGCGGCCGACGAAGAAGGTGAACGCGCCGCTGAGCATCAGGAAGATGACGATGAAGACGTACGCGACCGGAGTGGCGAAGTAACCGCCCAGCTCCCGCTTGAACAGAGTCCAGACCTGGTTCATGCCGCCTCCTGCGTGGTGATCCGGCGGAACACGTCGTCCAGACGGCCGCGCTCGCGATAGATCTGCTTGACGACCCAGCCGCGCTCGCCGGACAGCCGCTCGGCCTCGGCCAGCAGATCGGCGCCATCACGCGGGAACGCCGTGACCTGCCCGGCCACCGAGTCGATCCGCACCTCGGCCACGCCCGGCAGCGCGCGCAGGGCCTCGGCCGCCTCGGCCACGGCGTCGAGCTGCAAGGTGACCGCGCCGTGGTAGATCGAACGGGTTTCCAGCTCGGCCGGGGTGGCGTCGGCCACCACCTTGCCGCGCGCGATGATCACCGCCCGCGAGCAGACCGCGTCGACTTCCTCGAGGATGTGCGTGGAGACGATGATGATGCGGTCCTTGCCCATGCGCTGGATCAAGTCCCGCACCTCCTGCTTCTGGTTGGGATCGAGACCGTCGGTGGGCTCGTCGAGGATCAGCACCTGCGGCTCGTGGACGATGGCCTGCGCCAGCCCTACCCGCCGCTTGTAGCCCTTGGAGAGCGTGTCGATCGGCTGATGCAGCACCTCGTGCAAGTGCACCTCGTCGATCACGCGGGCCACGCGCTGCTTGCGCTGCTCGCCCCGAAGCCCCCGGACCTCGGCGATGAAATGCAGGAACTGCCAAGGCGTCATGTCGCCGTAGGCGGGCGCGCCCTCCGGCAGATAGCCGATCAGCTGCTTGGCCTTGAGCGGCTCGCGCACCACGTCATGCCCGAACACCCGCACCGTTCCCGCCGTGGGTGTCAGGAAGCCGGTGATCATCTTCATGGTGGTGGACTTCCCGGCGCCGTTCGGCCCCAGGAAACCGAGTACCTCACCGGGTCGGACACCGAAAGAGATACGGTCCACAGCCACGAAGGGGCCAAAGGCCTTCGTGAGGTCTTTTATCTCAATCATAGTGTGTGAACTTCCCGATTTTTTTCTTTTACTAATCAGGCCGATGCGAGAGACGGCCTGTCCCCTGAGCGGGCCTCAGGGAGTGTAGCGGAAGCTTTGACCGACGCAGGCGGTTCGGGTTCCGCTACGGCAGCCGGCGCCGGCCATAGGCGCGGCGCGCTGCGACCTGCCATCCCGGCAGGTGGTCGATCCTGCCCGCGCCTTCCCGTGGCGTGGACCGGACGCGACTTATTCTTCCTATTCTCGCTACCGCCGAGAAGCGCCCCTCCTCCCGCACGGGCGCGAGCCGCTTACGTCTCTCCCGGCTCCAGCCAGCGCGTGAGCACCGGCGGGCGGTAACGCTCCAGCGCATCCAGCAGCGACGCGGGCCGCTCGTCGATCAGCACCAGCTCCAGGTGGTTGGCGCGGATGAAGCCCTCGCTGTGGGCATGGCGCAGATAGGCCAGCAGCGGCTGGTAGAAGCCGTCGACGTCGAGCAGGCCGCACGGCTTGGCGTGCAGCCCCAACTGCGCCCAGGTCAGGATCTCGAACAGCTCCTCCAGGGTGCCGAAGCCGCCGGGCATGGCGACGAAGCCGTCGGAGAGCTCGGCCATCAGCGCCTTGCGCTCGTGCATGGAGCGAACCACGCGCAGATCCGACAGCGCCTGATACGCCACTTCCCGGTCGACCAGCGACTGCGGTATGACGCCGATGACCTCGCCGCCGCCTTCCAGCATGGCCGTGGCCAGCTCGCCCATCAAACCGACGCTGGCGCCGCCGTACACCAGCCCGTAGCCCCGCGCCAGCAACTCGCCGGCCAGCGCCCGGGCCGCCTGCCGATAGGAGACGCGCGCCCCGGGACTGGCGCCGCAGAACACGCAGATCCGCTTCATGCCCAAACCTACCTCCACCGCATAGACCAACACACGCGGGGTATCCCCGACAGCGTCGGAACGCTACACGGAGCGCTGCGGAACCACAAATGGGAAATGGGCCGGCTAGCGCGTCGGCGGAAAAGCGGTCGCCGGTGGTGGGCTATGCCTGCCGGTCGCGCCGGTCGCTTTCGCCGAACAGACGGTCCAGGTACGCGTCCAGCTGGTCCTCGCCGGTGGGAAGCCCATGCCGCCGCGACGCGCCCGGCGTGTCGCGCTGGATTTGCGACCGCCGCACCGAGCCCTCCTGCTCGGTGCGGCGGTGGGTGGCTTTTTTCTCGCGGGAATCGGGATAACCAGCCATGCTCAACCTCATACCGTTCCATGGTGCGGGCGATCGAACCGCACCGCGGCCCGTTCCCCCTGACTGTAGGCCGACTTCGCGGCCGCCGCCACGTAGGCCGGCGTTCCGCTCAATGCGCGTGCGGTGTCGCGTCCATCAGCCGGCCCGCCCCCGGCAACGACGGCGTGCCACCGAGCGGGACACGCAGCACCAGCTTCGGCCGCCCCTCCTCGCCGTCCTCCAGCCGCAGCTCGCCGCCCAGGGCGATCGCCAGGGCGCGGCTGACCGCCAGCCGCAGCCCCAGCCCCTCGGCGCACGTGCAATGCAGCGGCTGGCTCAGCCAGCGCCCTAGCCGCTCGCGCTGGTCCGCGCGGTAGCCGCGCATCGTCAGCCGCAGCCCGCCACCGTCGTTCTGCAGCTGCAGATACAGGCCCTTGTCGGCCAGCGCGCAGGCCACGTCCAGGAGGTTGTCGAGGATTTGCTCGAGATATGGCCGATAGCTCTGCAGCGGCGGCAGCATCGGCTCCAGATCGAGGCTCAGCCACCCCCGCGGCGCCACCAGGCGCGTCAACCGGGCATTGAGCAGATCGCCCAGATCCACCGGCTCGGGCGCCACATCGACCAGCAACGGGCCGCCCAGCTCGTGCAGACGGGCCCTGGCCCGCATCAGCTGCGACTGCAGCCGCTTGGCCAGCCGCAGCACCTGCTCGGCGGCGGCGGTGCGCGCCAGCGCGCCGGCATAGTTGAGGGCGGCCGCCAGCGGCTGGCTCAGCTCGTGACTGAAGGTCCGCGCCAGCTCCTCCAGCGCGAGCGCGCTGGCGGCGTCGCTGCGACGCCGACCGGTTCGGCCTTGCCTGAATTCCGTCGCGCGCCGCGCCACCGCGGCCAGCTGACTCGACAGCGCGTTGGCCAGCGCCAGCAGCCCCTCGGGCGGTGCCGCCGGCACGGCGAACGACAGCACCGCCGACACGGCCTCGTCCACCACGACCGGCAGCGCCAGCGGCGGCCAGGGCGTTCCCTCGTAATACACGGACGGCAATCCGGTCTTGAGCGCAGCGAGATGCGGCGCGCCGAGCGCCGCTTCCGCGGCGGCCGTGGCGGTGCTATCGACGGTGATGCGAATGCCCAGCGAGCGCCAGCCCAGCCGCTCGCTCAACAACGCTGACAGCGCGCTCATCGCCTCCGCCAGGCTGGCGCTGGCGTTGAGCGCCTCGGCGCTGGCCCGCAGCAGCGCCAAGGGCGGTTCGGGCTCCGCAGTCACCGCCCGCAAATAGACGCGCCGCCGCTCCAGCCACCGTCCAGGCTCGGCCAGCTCGACCGGCCCCCGGTCGCGCAGCTGCGCATACAGTTCGGTCAGCTCCGACGCCGCCACCATCAGCAGCACGGCCGCATCGGGCGGATCGTCGAGCAAGGCACGCCAACGCCCCGATTCCTGGCATAGGTTTCGGGGCGGCGCCAGCGTCAGTACCGGCGACGAGGTCAGGTGCCCAACACCTTGAAGAAATTCCGCGGTCCCCACGGCTGCGCTCCCAGGGGCCGACCGGCCCCGTTACCGGATCTGCGGGGGCCGCGCAGATCCGCTCTCGGACCAGGTTTAGATGCCTCCGTGGGATCGGCGGCACAAGGCAGGGTGGTTAAGGGGATTCCTTAGAGCTGTTCGGACTACATGGCGCGAGCCGCGCCATGGTGATCCCGCCGACCGCCCGCCGGCAACATCCGCGCAGCGGGGACCGGACGGGCGGCAAGCGGGGATGGGCTGGCGCTTATTCCTCGAGCAGAGCGCGCAGCATCCAGGCGTTCTTCTCATGGACCTGCATGCGCTGGGTCAGCAGGTCGAGGGTCGGCTCGTCCATGGCGGCGTCGGCCACCGGCAGCACCTGGCGCGCGGTCCGCACCACCGCCTCCTGGCCCTGGACCAGCTGGCGGATCATCTCCTTGGCATCCGGCACACCGGTCTCCTCGGGGATGGACGACAACTCGGCGAATTGCTTGTAGGAACCCGGCGCCGGGAAGCCCAGGGCGCGGATGCGCTCGGCGATCTGGTCCACCGCGGTCGCCATCTCGGTGTACTGCTGCTCGAACATCAGGTGCAGCGTGTTGAACATCGGACCCGTGACGTTCCAGTGGAAGTTGTGGGTCTTCAGATAGAGCGTGTAGGTGTCGGCCAGCAGGCGGGAAATGCCTTGCGCGATTTCGCGCCGGGCATCCTCAGGTATACCGATGTCGATTTTCATGGGAGCTCCTTGCCGTTATTGGAATTGTCTGCTCAGCATAATCCCCCACCCTACGCCGCCCCATGATCCTAAGCAAGGCATCGGCGACTCGACACGAACGGCCGTCAGCCCTCCAGCTCCGCCACGTTGTCCCGCTCGGCCAGTCCGAGCGCGTCCTGGATCAACGGCAGCATGCGCCGCACAGCGTTTTTCCCCTCCCGGATGGCTTCCTCGGCGCGCGAGAAGTCGAGCAGTTCGAAGTGCGCCAAGCGCGGGCTGATGACGATGTCGGGCGGATCGCCCGCCATGCGGCTGCGGGTGATACGGTCCTGCATGATGTTGAGGGAGCTGGCGAGAACCTCGATGAAGCCGGGACCGGCAGAGGCGTTCGGTTTCTTGTCGCCCTGGGAGCGGAACGGCAGGCCGAGCTTGCCGAACCAGCCGGCCTCGGACGGTTCGTCGGCGGCGGCCGCGGCCGCCTGCTCCCGCAACTTGAAATGGCGCCCGACCAGATCGCCGTTGAGGTTGACGGCTATCACCACCTGCGCGCCGAGCGCCCGGCACACGGTCACCGGCACCGGATTGACCAGCCCACCGTCGACCAGCAGATTGCGTCCGACCATCACCGGCCGAAACAGCCCAGGCAGGGAGATCGAAGCGCGCACCGCTTCGATCACGGAGCCTTTTTGCAGCCACACTTCCTGGCCGGTACGCAAGTTGGTGGCGACCGCGGCGAACGGCTTGGGCAGGTCTTCGATGCGCGTATCGCCGAACGCGCGTCGGTACAGTTCCATCAGACGGCGCCCTTCCATGAAGCCGCCGCCGCTGATTCCCAGGTCCATGTAGCTGAACACGTCGCGCCGGGTGAGTTTGAGCACCCACGATTCCATGGCGTCGAGATGGCCGTGGACGTAAAGCGCTCCCACCAGCGCGCCGATCGAGGTGCCGGTGACGATGTCCGGTTCGACGCCCGCCTCCGCCAAGGCCCGGATGACGCCGATATGGGCCCAGCCCCGCGCCGAGCCGCTACCCAAGGCAAGGCCTATGCGCGGCCGTCCCGCCGTCGATGTCGCAGTCATGCTTCTAGCCCCTGCATCAGCTGACGGAGGCATCATCGCGGAGACGGCCCGCGGCGTCTAGGTAGGGAACGACGAGCGGTGATCCAGATCTCGGCCGGCCCTGCCCGGCCGCTTACAGAGTGCGCATTTCCTGCCGCTTCTGTTGCTGAAAGCGCCGGCCGATCTGCTGTTCCATATCCGTGTCGAGCACCTTGCGGGCTTTGGCGAACAGCTCCTTCTCTTCCTCGGCGATGTGGTGCTCGAGCACTTCCTGCAGCACCAAGACCTTGGCCTTCCAGTGGGCGTCGCTCGGTTCGCAGCGCTCCAGCTCGCCCACCATGAGCTCGACCACGTGGTGCTCTTCTTCGGCCTCGATGGCCAGATCGCGCGTCTGGCTGTACCGCTCCAGGGCCGAATAGAGCAGCTTCTCCTCGGCGTGGGCGTGCGCCAGCAGGTCGGCCTTGAGTTCCTGCAGTAGCGTGCGGCGCCGGTCGACGTTCGACTCCTTGCTGTCGATCATTTGCTTGAGCAGCTTCTTGACCGCTTCGTGGTCTTTTTTCAGCTGGTCATAGATGCTGCCCCTGGACTTGCTCGCCATGACGCCTCCTGGTGTTCGGAACGAGCCCGTTCGGCTCGCATCGTCCAGTTGTGGGGTCGATCGACGAGCGGTTACAAGCGCACCCTACTCGGCTTTCGGCTGCCGTGCGCGTAGATAGGCGGCCACGAAGGCCGGCGCGACCAGCTGCAGGTGCCTTATATCGCCCTCGTGCTCCGGCCGCCGCGGCATCACCCCGCGCAGCACCCGCAGCCACAGCGGCAAGCGGCGTTCCCGCTCGGGGTCGTCGGCCAAGGCCCGGCTGGCACGGTCGAGCAGCGCGCCGTCCAGAGCCTCGGTCAAAGCCGATTGATGCGCCGCCAGCTCGGCGAGCAGGGTCCGCAGCAGCGGAGCGCCCTCCTCCTGATGGGCTAGCCAGTCGGCGATCACCCGCTGCGCCTGCTGCCCATGGAAACGCTCGGCCACGCTCAGTACCCGGGCGCGCGGCAAGCCCAGCTCGTCGGCGAAACGCAGCTGCGCCTCCGCCAGCCGCGCCAGCCCCTCCGCCAGTGCGCGATCCAGTTCCTGCGAGGACCGCAGCCGGCGCCGCAAGTGCATCACCAGATCCGCCCCCGGCGCATACGCGGCGCGGGCGCCAACGTCTTCGACTGCATCCATGCTCGGTATCCTCCGTTCGCCGATCCCGGGCGGCCGTACGTCCCTCTCGGTCAAGCGCCGCGGCGCTTCCAACCTTAAATCGTAGAGCCTAGCGCGTTGCCTTGCACAGCCCGCGAACATCCCGCAGTCGAGGTGGTCACTCGCGGGTGTCGGTGAACACGCCGCTCCAGCCGGGGCCCGGCGGCTCGGCGCGGTAGTGGGCGATGCGATCCAGATAGATCTGGTAGAGCTGCTGGAAATGGCCGCCCTGCGCCAGATGGGCGAAAATCCGCTCGGCGGGCTCCCACTCCTGCCGCAGATAATGCGCCAGCGCCCGCCGGTACTGCTCGGCCTCGGCGATCAGCTCCGGCGCCACCAGGCCCTTGACGCCCAGCGGATAATAGATCGACACCGGCGTGCGCTTGCCCTTCACCCGTACCCGATCCAGCTCGATGTACTCGTAGGCCGGGGCCTTGGCGCGGACGGCGGCGCCGACGATGATCGGCACTCCGTAGCGGAGGGTCAGCGACTCCAACCGGCTGCCCAGATTGACCGCGTCGCCCAGCACCGTGTAGGTGACGCGGAACTCCGAGCCCATGTTGCCGACCCGCATCTCGCCGCTGTTCACGCCTATGCCGAGCCGCAGCTGCGGCCAGCCGCGACGTGCGAACTGGCGGTTCAGGCGGGGGATTTCGGCGAGCATCTCCATGGCGGCGTCGAGCGCGTGCGCGGCGTGCTCCGGATCGGGCAGCGGCGCTCCCCAGAACGCCATCACGCAATCGCCCATGTACTTGTCGACGGTGCCGCCGTGGCGGTGGATGATGCGCGTCATGGGCGTCAGCCACTCATGCATGAACCGGGTGAGTTCATGCGGCTCCATGGTCTCGGCGATACCGGTGAAACCGCGCAGATCGGCGAACAGCACGGTCATGTCGCGGCTTTCGCCGGAAAAACCGTACTCCTGGTCGGGCGACTCGCTCATGCGCTCGACCAGCGCCGGCGGCACGTACTGACCGAAGCGCTCGGCCAGCCGGCCTTTGAGGTGTCGCTCGCGCATGAAGCCCAGCACCATGTACAGCACGAACAGCAGACCGATCAGCAGATAGCTCGAACCCAACGGCACCACCTGCCCGCGCCCGATCCAGAAATAGAGGTTGAGCCCGGTCACGCCGACGGCGAGCCCGCCGGTCAGCAGCAGCGACCACAGCGGCGGGATCTGCGGCAGCAGCACGGTCAACAGCACGCCGAGCACGGCCAGTAGCAGCAGCTCCAGCGGCACTGCGAAATCCGGCGCGTAGCGCACTCGGCCGTCGAGGATGCCGGAAATGAGGTTGGCGTGGATTTCAACGCCGGGATAGGCGGTCTCCACCGGCGTCGAGCGGATGCCGGCCAGCTCCGGATTGGTCATGCCGATCAGCACGATGGCGTCGCGCAGCACCGCCGGGTCGACCTCGCGCTCCAGCACCGCCGCCGCCGACACGTAGGGAAAACTGCCCTGCCGACCGCGATAGGGCACCAGCACCCGTCCCGCCCCATCGACCGGAACGCGGAATCCCCCCAGCCGCACCGCTTCCAGCCGCCCCTGGCCCGGCCTCAGCGCGGTCCGCAGCTCCAGCTCCAGCGGCGGCGAGCCGTGCAGCCGACGCACCACCGCCAGCGCCAGCGCCTCGTAAGGCTGGCCGTGGTAGAGCTGCAGCAGCGGCAGCCGGCGGTGCACGCCGTCCGGGTCCACCGCCGGGTTGTCCAGGAAGCCGGCGCCCGCGGCCGCTTCCAGCACCGGCGGGTAGATGCCCATGTAGCCGCTGGCGCGCGGCAGCGGCAGCTGGGCCGGCGGACGCGGCGCCAGCACCGGGATCGGCTCGGGCAAGGCGCCCGCTCCCGTGGCGGTGCCGGCGCTGAAGTAGTAGCCGAGCAGCACGTTGCGGCCGCGCATGGCGTCGGCGAGGCGCTGGTCCCAATCCAGCGCCGGCCGCAGCGACTCCAGCACGGTGTGGAACTGCGGATCGTCCCGCAGCCAGCTGCGGCTCAGCTCCTCCAGCAGCATCAAGCCCGAGCGGCGATCAGCCTCGGCGAACGGCAAGTCGAAAGCGACCAGCCCGACGTCGTACTCATCGAACAGGATGTGCAGCAGCGCCGCCACCCGGTCGCGCCGCCAGGGCCAGTGACCGTCGCGCGCCAGACTGCGCTGGTCGATGTCGATGATCACCACCCGCTGATCGAGACCGCGCGGCGCGGTCAACACCAGACGCTTGTCGTACAGCCAGCGCTCGAAGCTGTCGATCGCCGGCAACGCGATCGCCCCCGCGGCATGCAATACCCACAGCAGCGTGATCGCGAGCCCGGCGGCGCTTTGCAGCAGTAGCCGACGAAAGTGGGGGGACATGGTATGGCATCGCACCGGCAACGGCTGGAGGGATACTGCCTGCACACTATAGCGCAGCAGGACCGAGCCGCCCGGTCCCGGCGCGCCCGCCGCCCGGCGTCAGCGGCCGGCCGCCTCCATCAGCCCCGCGGCGATGGCCTGCAGGGGCAGCACCTCGGCGACCGCACCACATTCCACGGCTTCCTTGGGCATGCCGTAGACCACGCAGCTGGCCTCGTCCTGGGCGATGGTATGGGCACCGGCCTGACGCATCTCAAGCAAGCCGAGGGCGCCGTCGTTACCCATGCCGGTCATGATGATCCCTACCGCATTGCGGCCGGCGATCCTGGCCACCGAGCGGAACAGCACGTCGACCGACGGCTTGTGGCGGTTCACCGGCGGCCCGTCCAGCACCTCGACGCTGTAGGCCCCGCCGCTGCGCTGCAGCCGCATGTGCTGGCCGCCGGGCGCGATCAGCACCCGGCCGGGCACGACCCGGTCGCCGTTGGTGGCCTCGCACACCTCGCAGCGGCAGAGCTTGTCCAAGCGCGCCGCGAACGCCCCGGTGAACCCCGGCGGCATGTGCTGCACCACCACGATCCCCGGACAGGCCTCGGGCAAGGCGGTCAGCACCACCTCCAGCGCTTGGGTGCCGCCGGTGGAGGTGCCGATCGCCACGATCCGCTCACCGCCGCCACCCCACCCTACCGGCACCACCGGTGCGCGCGCCGGCGCGCCGGCGATGGGCGCGCGCCCGACCCGGGCCCGAGCCGCGGCCTTCACCGCGCGCACCAGCTGCTGCGCCGAATCGTGCAGGAAATCGCCCAGCCCGAGCTTGGGCTTGGTGATCACGTCCACCGCGCCGGCGGCGAGCGCCTGCAACGTGGTTTCGGCGCCGCGCTCGGTGATCGTGGAGCAGATGATCACCGGGGTGGGACGTTCGCTCATCAGCTTCTTGAGGAAGGTGATGCCGTCCATGCGCGGCATTTCCACGTCCAGCACGATGACATCGGGCCAGTCGCGGACCATCTTCGCCAGCGCGAACAAGGGATCGGCGGCGGTGCCGATTACCCGCAGCCCTGGATCGCGAGCCAGCACGTCGCTGAGAACCTGACGCACCACCGCGGAGTCGTCGACAATGAAAACGCCAATCGGCGCTGGCACGCTCATCCCACCATATCGTTCAGACCGACGGAGACGCCGCCGCGCCGCACCCAGACGTCGCCGGTGGCGATATCGAAGATGAGCTGGCGATACCCTTGGCCGCCCAGGCTTTCCGCCTTCACCTGGAGACCGTATAGCTGCATCAGTGCCCTTCCCACGGCGATGTTGCGCTCCGGCACGCTCACGGGGCTGGAACCGATGGCCAGCATGTTGCCGCCCCCGAACAGCTTGGCTTCGTAGTCCGACAGCTGGGTTCCCACCCGTTGCGCCTCGCGCTGCAGCAGCCGCAGCGCCTCGTCCGCGTAGCGGCCGTCCAGCTCCGATGATGAGCACTTGCGGCTGCGCGCGGGCAGCATGTAGTGGCACATGCCGCCCAGTTTCTTGACCGGATGCCAGAGCGTGATGGCTACGCAAGACCCCAGGGTCGTGCGGATGCGCGTGTCGGCATCGCCGAAGTACCACTCGCCCGGCTGCAGGAAGATATCGATACCGGAACCGAGCGTGCGCACGATGGCAGACTCCGAACTCACGCCGGCCTCCGATAGATCGCCGGCTGCACCGATTCAAGTCCGTGATCCAGCCCGTGCAGGCTTTCGGAATGACCGATGAAAAGGAAACCGCCGGGCTTGAGCTGCTCGGCGACCCGGGCCACCACCTGCTTCTTCACATCGACCGGGAAGTAAATCATGACGTTGCGCAGGAAGATCACGTCGAAAGGCCCCAGCCGCGGCAACGGCATGTTGAGGTTGATCTGACGGAACTCCACACGCTGCCGCAGCTCGCGGCCGATCAGCAACGTACCGTCCTGTTCGCCCACGCCCTTGAGGCAATAGCGCTTGAGGAATGCCTGCGGAATCCGCTCAGCGGCGCCAATAGGGTAAAGGCCGGTGCTGGCCTTGGCCAGCACCTGGGTGCTCAGGTCGGAAGCCAGCACCCGCCAGTCGGTCTCGCCGAGCCGGTCGGCCAGCAGCATAGCGACGCTGAACGGTTCCTCGCCGCTGGAGCAGGCCGCGCTCCAGACGCGGAACGGCTGGCCCGGGCGATGTTGGGCCAGCACGCGCTCGCTCAGGAACTCGAAATGCTTGGGTTCGCGGAAGAAATAGGTCTCGTTGGTGGTGAGCAGGTCGATGGCGCATTGCAGCTCGGCCTGATCGGTGCCGCTGGCCAGCAGCCGGCAATACTCGCTGTAGCTGCTCATATTGCGGGCCTTCAAGCGCTTGGCGAGACGCCCAGCCACCATGACCTTCTTGGTGGCGGCGATGTGGATGCCGGCGACGTCGAACATCAGCCGCTGCAGCATTGCGAATTCGCGGTCACCAAGCACCACACCCGCCGACATGTTACCTCCGGCCCGCACCCGCCAGTCGGAAGAAACCGGTCAGCCGATGCAGCTGCGCCGCCTGGGTGGACATTTCCTCGGCGGTCACCGCCAACTGCTCGGAGGCCGAAGCGTTCTGTCGGGTCAGCCCATTGAGCTGCTCCACCGCGGCGTTGACCTGCTCGATCCCCGCTGCTTGGCCGGACGAGCCGGTCGCGATCCCCTTCACCAGTTCCGAGGTCTTCTGAATCGACGGCACGATCTCGCCCAACAGCTTGCCGGCGCGCTCGGCCAGCGCCACCGAGGAGCTGGCCACCTCGCCGATCTCCGCCGCCGCCGCCTGGCTGCGCTCGGCCAGCTTGCGCACCTCGG
>CALGAN010000076.1 GCA_937951875.1 uncultured Alkalilimnicola sp.
GCGAAAGTAGGTCATCGCCAGGCGCTTATCACCCCAAAACCCCCGCTCCCCCCTCAGGGCGCGGGGGTTTTTCTTTGGCTCAAACAACGTCCTATACGCTGAATTCTTTCTCTAAGCCAGACCGTTCCTCTGTGACCGAGACGGCGTCGCTCGTTGCCGGCAGAAGCAAGCGGTGTCGGCGCAAAAAAGAAGGCGCGTTGCCGCGCCTTCGTCGCTGTCGTAGGAAGCGGATGAGCGTGCTGCCCATCCGGCACGGCAATCACGCACGCAGCAGTTCGTTGATGCCGACCTTGGCGCGGGTCTTCTCGTCGACCTGCTTGATGATGACCGCGCAGTACAGGCTGTGGGAGCCGTCCGGGGCGGGCAGGCTGCCCGGTACCACGACGGCACCGCGCGGCACGCGGCCGTAAGTGATCTCGCCGGTTTCCCGGTTGTAGATCTTGGTGCTCTGGCCGATGTAGACGCCCATCGAGATCACCGCGCCTTCCTCGACGATCACGCCCTCGACGATTTCCGAGCGAGCGCCGATGAAGCAGTTGTCCTCGATGATGCAGGGGTTGGCCTGCAGCGGCTCCAGCACGCCACCGATGCCGACGCCGCCGGACAGATGCACGTTCTTGCCGATCTGGGCGCAGGAGCCGACCGTGGCCCAGGTATCGACCATGGTGCCGCTATCGACGTAGGCGCCGATGTTGACGTAGGACGGCATCAGCACCACACCCGGGGCGATGTAGGCGCCGCGCCGCGCCACCGCCGGCGGCACCACGCGCACCCCGCCGGCCGCGAAGGCGGCTTCGTCGCTGGCGCCGTACTTGGTCGGCACCTTGTCGTAGTAATTGGTCCAGCCGCCCGGCATGAGCGTGTTGTCGTAGAGGCGGAACGACAGCAGCACGGCTTTCTTCAGCCATTGATTGACGTGCCACTCGCCGTCACGCTTTTCCGCCACCCGCACCGTACCCGAATCGAGCAGTCGCAGCGTTTCCTCGACCGCTTCGCGCAGTTCCGGGGCGGCGTTGTTTGGCGTGATTTCGGCTCGGCGCTCGAAAGCGGCCTCGATTACGGATTGTAGGTCCTGCACAGGCGTTTCCTTGGCTAGTTACAAAGTCTCGATGAAGCGCCGCAGCCGCCAGGCCGCTTCGCGGCATTCCTCGACGGTGGCGACCAGGGCGATGCGGATGTGATCGCGGCCGGGATTCGTGCCGTGCGCGTCGCGCGACAGATAGCTGCCGGGCAGCACCGTTACGTGCTGCTCGGCGAACAGACGGCGGGCGAAGTCGGTGTCGGATAGGGGCAGCTTGGGCCACAGGTAGAAACCGGCGTCCGGCATTTGCAACGGCAGCACCGGCGAGAGGATGTCGATGAACTCGGCGAATTTCTGCCGGTACAAGGCACGGTTGGCGACCACGTGCCGCTCGTCGCGCCAGGCGGCGATGGAGGCGGCCTGCACCTGCAGCGGCAGGGCGCAGCCCTGATAGGTGCGGTAGAGCAGGAAGCGCTCGAGGATGCGGGCGTCGCCGGCGACGAAGCCGGAGCGCAACCCCGGCGCGTTGGAGCGCTTGGACAGACTATGGAACACCAGGCAGCGGGCGAAGTCGTCGCGCCCGATCGCCGCACAGGCCTGCAGCAGGCCAGGCGGCGGGTTGTCCTCGTCCGGGTAGATCTCCGAGTAGCACTCGTCGGCAGCGATGATGAAGTCGTAACGATCGGCCAGCTCGATCAGCCGGGTGAGCTGCTCCAGCGGCATGGTCGCGCCGGTCGGGTTGCCGGGCGAGCAGATATAGATCAGCTGGCAGCGCTTCCAGACTTCCTCGGGCACTTCGTCGAAGTCCGGCAGGTACCCGTGTTCGCGCCTCAGATTGAGGAAGTAGGGGCGGGCGCCGGCCAGCAGGGCTGCGCCCTCGTAGATCTGGTAGAACGGGTTGGGCATCAGCACCAGCGGATCGCCGCTGCGATCCACGCAGGCTTGCGCGATGGCGAACAGCGCTTCCCGGGTGCCGGCTACCGGCAGTACGTGCCGCTCGGGGTCGAGCCAGCCACGCTCGACCCGAAAGCGCTGCGCCAGCCAGTCGCACACCGCCTCGCGCAGCCCCGCCTCGCCGCGGGTGGCCGGGTAGCTGGAGAGACCGTGCAGGTGCGCGGCCAGGGCCTCGGTGAGGACGGCCGGCGTGGCGTGGCGCGGTTCGCCGATGGCGAGGCTGATGGGCGATAGCTCGGCGGGTGGCTGCAGTCCCTTGAGCAGACCTCGGAGACGCTCGAAGGGGTAAGGCTGCAATCGCTCAAGATCCGGGTTCATGGATGCGCTCGCTGGCAATCGGGGCGACAGTATAGAAAAAGATCGGCCCGCCACGAAGAAGTCGCGCGCGCGAAATCTTCGGGGCGGGTTGTGCGTTCAGCTGTGGGCGGTCTTGCCTTCGCCGCCACTCTGGCACAGCGCGGCCTCCAGCGCCTCGCGCAGACGCCGCTGGGTGTCTTCGTCCAGCGGCTGGTCGTTGGCGTCGGTGATGAAGAACACGTCCTCGGCGCGCTCGCCGATGGTGGCGATCTTGGCGTTCTTCAGCCGCACGCCGCAGCGGGTGAAGACACAGCCGACGCTGGCCAGGAGGCCGGGGCGATCGCCGGTGATCAGCTCCAGGGTGGTGCGGTTGTTGCGCGCATCCAGGCTGAAGTTGATCTGCGTGATGGTGTTGAAGTGGCGCAACCGCCGCGGCAGCGCCCGCTTCGACAGCGGCGGCAGCGCCCGGGTGTCGCTCAGCGCCTGTCGCAGGCGGTCGATGATCTCCTGGATGCGGTACGGTTCGGTGACCGGCTCGCCGTTTTCCTCCAGCACCAGGTAGCTGTCCAGGGTGAAGCCGTCGTCGGTGCCGGTGATGCGCGCGTCGTGAATGTTCAGCCCCAGCTGGTCTAGGCAGGACACGGTGATGGCGAAGGTGTTGTCGCGGTCCGGCACGTACACGAACACGTCGCTGCCGCCGCGCGGGCTCTGCGGATTGACCAGCACCAGCGGCAGATCCTCCGGGCGGGCTTGGGCGATGGCTTCGGTGTGCCAGGCGATCTCGTCGGCCGAGTAGCGCAGGAAATAGTCGTCGTTGAAGGCCCGCCAGACCTTGCGCACCTTCATGTGGTGCAGCCCCTTTTCGTGCAGCAGCCGGCGCGCCAGGGTCTGGGTCTCGCGGATCAGGTCGTCCTTCTCGATCGGATTGCCCAGGCCGCGCCGCAGCGCCCGCTTGGTCAGGGCGTAGAGCTCGGCCAGCAACGACTCGCGCCAGGAGTTCCACAGCGTGGGATTGGTGGCGCGAATGTCGGCCACGGTCAGCAGGTACAGGTAATCGAGGTGGATCAGATCGCCCACCTGCTGGGCGAAGGTGTTGATCACTTCCGGGTCGCTGATGTCCTTGCGCTGCGCGGTCATGGACATCAGCAGATGGTTGCGCACCAGCCAGCTGACCAGGCGAGTGTCGTAAGCGCCGAGCCCGTGCGCCTCGCAGAATTCGCGGGCATCCTCGGCGCCCAGCTCGGAGTGGTCGCCGCCGCGGCCCTTGGCGATGTCGTGGAACAAGCCGGCGATGTACAGCAGCTCGGGCTTGGGCAGGCGGCTGAACACGGCCGAGCACTGCGGCAACTCATGGGCGTGCTTGGCCAGGGCCAGGCGGCGCAGATTGCGGACCACGAACAGGGTGTGCTGATCCACGGTATAGGCGTGGAACAGGTCGTACTGCATGCGCCCGGTGATGGCGCCGAACGCCGGCAGGTAGCGGCCGAGCACGCCGTAGCGGTGCATGCGCCGCAGCTCGTGAGTGATGCCGTGCGGCTGACGCAGGATCTCGATGAACAGGCTGCGGATGCGCAGATCGGCGCGGAAACGGTCGTCGATCAAATACCGGTACTCGCGCACCAGGCGGATGGTCGAGGCACGCACACCCTTCAGCTCCGGGTGCTGCTGCATCAGCAGGAACAGCTCCATCAGCGCGAACGGGTAGCGCTTGAAGACGTTGCGATGGGTGACCTCGATGAAGCCGCGCCGGCTCTGGAAGCGCTTGTTGATCAGCACCGGCGACTCGTCGTGGTCGGCGTAGAGGATCGCCTCCTGGAAATGCTGCAGCAGCATTTCGTTCAGGCGCGACAGCTCCATCACGGTGCGGTAGTAGCGCTGCATGAACTGCTCGACCGCCAGCGCGTGCGGCTGGTCGGTATAGCCGAACTGCTTGGCCAGGGTGGTTTGGTAGTCGAACAGCAGCCGGTCCTCGCGGCGCCGGGTCAGGGTGTGCAGGGCGAAGCGCACGTCCCAGAGGAAGCGCTGGCCTTCGATCAGGTCGCGGTATTCCTCCTCGGTCAGGAACTGGTGCCGCACCAGGTCGTGCAGGGTGGCGGCGCCGAAGTGACGCTTGGCGACCCAGCCCACCATATGGATATCGCGCAGCCCGCCCGGGCCTTCCTTGATATTGGGCTCCAGGTTGTAGGCGGTGTCGTGATATTTCAGGTGGCGCGCCTGCTGCTCGCGCCACTTCGCTTCGAAGAAGGCGCGGCTGGGCCAGACCGCCGACGGGCCGGTGGCGGCGCGCATGGCCTGGTAGAGCGCCTGCGAGCCGATCAGCAGGCGCGACTCCATCAGATTGGTGGCGACCGTGATGTCGGCTTCCGCCTCACGGGCGCAGTCGGTCACGGTGCGCACCGAATGCCCGACTTCCAGGCCGATGTCCCACAAGCTGGCGAGGAAGTGCTCGATCCGCGCTTGGCACGCGTGGTCTTGGTCGTCGCCGAGCAGCACCATCAGGTCGACGTCGGAGGCCGGATGCAGCTCGCCGCGGCCGTAGCCGCCGACCGCCACCAGCGCCGCCTGCTGCTCGTCGACGCCCGCCAGGTAGCGCCAGGCGCGCCGCAGCAGTTGATCGACCAGGAAGGCTCGGGCCGGCACCAGGACGGCTGCGGGTATTCCCTGGGCGAAACGCTCCTTCAGCAGTTGATCGCCTTGCCGCAGCGCGGCGCGCAGCAGCGGAACGGGCGCGGCGCCGGCCGCCAGTTCGGCGTCGACCCGGGCGGCGTCGAACAGCAGCGGATCGTCGTACTCAAAGCCTTGATCGGGGTGGAAGGGCGTGGTGGGAGGGACCGGGATCTGGGTGGTGGCGGCCATGCGCAAGCCTTGCTGGCGTGAGAGATAGGGCGACGCCCCCCGGGGAGCGGGCGGCCCCGCCAAAATTGTCGGTAGGACCCGAGTATGGTATAAAGCGCCCGCGCTTGAGGCAAACGCCAGACAGCGCTTAACGGCCGCCACGGCGGCGAATTCCACACATGCACCGACACGGGCGGCCGGGTGCCTTCGCAACGAAGGTTGCCGCTCGGGGTGTATGGAGGCCCAACCCTCAAAAGGAGCGACTCATGGCCAACATCTCCATGCGGCAGATGCTGGAGGCTGGTGTTCATTTCGGTCACCAGACCCGCTATTGGAACCCCAAGATGGCTCCCTACATCTTCGGGGAGCGCAACAAGATTCACATCATCAACCTCGAAAAGACCGTCCCCATGTACAACGAGGCCCTGAATTTCATGGGCAAGCTCGTTGCCAATGGTGGCACGGTGCTTTTCGTCGGCACCAAGCGCGCCGCGCGTGACGCTGTGGCCGCCGCCGCGCAGCGCTGCGGCATGCCGTACGTCAACCACCGCTGGCTGGGTGGCATGCTCACCAACTTCCGCACGGTCAAGCAGTCCATCCGCCGGCTCAAGGAGCTGGAGGCGCAGCAGGCCGACGGCACCTTCAACCGCCTTTCCAAGAAGGAAGGCCTGATGCTGACCCGCGAGATGGACAAGCTCAACCGCTCGCTGGCCGGCATCAAGAACATGGAGCGCCTGCCGGACGCCCTGTTCGTGATCGACGTCGGTCACGAGAAGATCGCCGTTCAGGAAGCCCGCAAGCTGGGCATTCCGGTGGTGGCGGTGGTCGACACCAACAACTCGCCCGAGGGCGTGGACTACGTGATCCCGGGTAACGACGACGCGATCCGCGCCGTGCAGCTATACCTGGATGGCGTGGCTGACGCGCTGGCGGATGCGCGCACCGTGCTGGCGCAGTCGGCCGGCGGTCGCGACGAGTTCGTGGAAGTGCGCGAAGAGGCCGGCGCGGGGCGCAAGGCGTCGCGCGGCCGCCGCGGCGCCGAGGTGGCCGAGGAGCAGGGTGCTGGCGAGGCCGGCGAGTAAGGCTAGAGCCTGAGCTCGAGCACCGGAGAGGCGAAAGAGCGGGTCTGGTTGCCCGCTCTTTCGTCAGAGACATGCACACGGATTTTATGAGGTAGCGGACATGGCCCAGATTACTGCGGCGCTGGTTAAGGAACTGCGGGAGCGCACCGGCTCCGGCATGATGGAGTGCAAGAACGCCCTGGTCGAGACCAACGGCGACATCGATGCGGCTATCGAGCTGATGCGCAAGCGCGGTCTGGCCAAGGCCGATAAGAAGGCCGGTCGTGTGGCGGCCGAAGGCACGGTGGTGATCGCGCTGTCCGACGATCGCCGCAGCGGTGCGATGGTCGAGGTCAACTGCGAGACCGACTTCGTGGCCAACGGCGACGACTTCCGCAACTTCGCCCAGGCCGTTGGCCGCAAGGTGCTGGAAGCCAACCCGGCGTCGGTCGAGGCGCTGGCCGAGCTGCAGCTCGACGGCGGCAAGACCGTCAACGAAGTGCGTCAGGAGCTGATCGCCAAGATCGGCGAGAACATCCAGGTGCGTCGCTTCGTCTGCTTCGACTCCGCCAACGGCGCCATCAGCAGCTATCTGCACGGCACTCGCATCGGCGTGCTGGTCGAGCTGGAGGGCGGCTCCGAGGAGCTGGGTCGGGACATTGCCATGCACGTCGCCGCCAGCCGTCCGCTTTGCGTCGCTGAGCAGGATGTGCCGGCCGAGACCATCGAGAAGGAGCGTGAGATCCTGATCGCCCAGGCCGAGGGCAGCGGCAAGCCGCGCGAAATCATCGAGAAGATGGTGCAGGGCCGCATCCAGAAGTTCCTCGGCGAGATCACGCTGGTCGGCCAGCCGTTCGTCAAGGATCCCGATCAGACCGTCGGCAAGCTGCTGAAGGCGAACAACGCCAAGGTCGTGCGCTTCGCGCGCCTGGAGGTGGGCGAGGGCGTCGAGAAGAAGCAGGATAACTTCGCCGATGAAGTGATGGCCACGGTACGCGGCACCCAGGGTTGATCGCGACCGGAGATCGTTAGCCAGGCACTTCAGGGGGGCGAAGATGGACAAGCCGATTTACAAGCGGATCCTGCTCAAGCTCAGTGGCGAAGCTTTGATGGGAGACGAGGAATACGGTATTTCGCCCCCCGTCATCGGTCGTCTGGCGACCGAGATCAAGCAGCTGGTCGAACTGGGAGTGCAAGTCGCCCTCGTGGTCGGGGGCGGCAACATCTTCCGTGGCGCCGGCTTGGCCGCCAAGGGGATGGATCGGGTGACGGGCGACCATATGGGCATGCTCGCCACCGTGATCAACGCGCTGGCGTTGCAGGACGCCCTGGAGCGTGACGGCGTCTTTACGCGGGTCATGTCCGCCATCAAGATCAATCAGGTCTGCGAGGACTACATCCGGCGGCGGGCCATCCGGCACCTCGAGAAGGGGCGCGTGGTGGTGTTCGCGGCCGGTACCGGCAATCCGTTCTTCACCACCGACTCGGCCGCTAGCCTGCGCGCGATCGAGATCGATGCCGATATCATGCTCAAGGCCACCAAGGTCGACGGCGTGTACTCGGCGGATCCGAAGAAGGATCCGACGGCGGAACGCTACCAGCGTCTGAGCTACGACGAGGTTCTGACCCGCAAGCTGGACGTCATGGACGCCACCGCAATCGTGCTCTGCCGGGACCAGGGAATGCCCATCATGGTGTTCGACGTAACGCGTCCGGGTTCGCTGTTGGACGCGGTCTGCGGCAAGAACATCGGCACCGTAGTGGAGAGGTGACAGCCGTGCTGAACGATATCAAGAAAGACGCCGCCGCCCGCATGGCGAAGAGCGTCGAGAACCTGAAGCTGGAACTGGGGAAGATCCGTACCGGTCGGGCGCACACCAGCCTGCTCGATCACGTGACCGTGGAATACTATGGGAGCCAGGTGCCGCTGAGCCACGTCGCGACGGTGGCGGTCGCGGACGCTCGCACCTTGACCGTGACGCCCTGGGAAAAGAACATGGTGTCGGTGATCGAGAAGGCCCTGCTGACCTCCGATCTGGGGCTCAACCCGGCGACCGTGGGGACCGTCATCCGCGTCCCGCTGCCGCCGTTGACCGAGGAGCGGCGGCGCGACCTGATCAAGGTGGTGCGCAACGAGGGCGAGCAGGCGCGGGTGGCGATCCGCAACGTCCGGCGGGACGCCAACAGCCACATCAAGGAACTGCTCAAGGAAAAGCTCATCTCGGAAGACGACTTGCGTCGTGCCGAGGACGAGATCCAGAAGCTTACCGATAAATACATCAAGGACGTCGAGACCGTCCTAGAGGCCAAGGAAAAGGAGATGCTGGAGATCTGATCTCCAGCCTCGCAGACAGCGAACGTCAGCGAGTGCCCGGCGGACTCCTGCTTATTCACGTCCGGCTGGGCCGGCATCGGCTGAGGCTGCTATGAGCGCCGACCAATCCAATTCTCGGCTCGGACCGCATCCGCCCTCAACGGTGCCCAGGCACGTGGCCATCGTCATGGACGGCAACGGCCGTTGGGCCCAGGCGCGGGGATTGTCCCGCGCCGCCGGACACAAGGCCGGCGTAGCATCGGTTCGAGCCATCGTCGAAGCCTGCAGTAGGGCAGGCGTCAAGACCGTCACCCTGTTCGCCTTCAGCAGCGAGAACTGGCAGCGCCCCAGTACCGAGGTGTCGCTGCTCATGGAGTTGTTCTTGCGCACCCTTCAGCGGGAGCTCGACCGGCTGCACCGCAACAACATCCGGCTGCGGCTGATCGGCGAGCGCCACCGCTTCTCTAGCCGGCTGCAGGCGTTGATCGCCGAGGCCGAGCGGCGTACCGCCGACAACGTCGGTCTGGATCTGGTGATCGCCGCCAGCTACGGTGGTCGCTGGGACGTAACCCAGGCGGCGCAGCGCCTGGCGGCCGAGGTCCGCGACGGCAAGCTGCGGCCCGAGGACATCACGCCCGAGTGCTTCGACAGCTATCTGTCCACGGCAGGCCTGGCGGAGCCGGATCTATTCATCCGCACTGGTGGCGAGCGCCGCATCAGCAACTTCCTGCTCTGGCAGCTTGCCTATACGGAACTGTACTTCACCGACGTGCTCTGGCCGGATTTCCGCGAGCCGCATCTGGTGGAAGCGTTCCGGGATTTCGCACAGCGGCAGCGGCGCTTCGGCCGCACGCCGGAGCAGGTGGAGCAGCTCGATCGTGCTTAAATGGCGGATCATCACCGCGCTGGTGCTCGTACCCAGCCTGCTCGCCTTGGTCTGGTGGCTGCCGACCGGCGGCGTGGCGCTGTTGTTCGCGCTGATGTGCGTGCTCGGCGGCCTGGAATGGGCGCGGCTCATCGGTTGCGTGGGGCGGCGGGCCCAGTACCGATACCTGTGCGGGCTGGTGATCCTGCTGTCGCTGGGGTGGGCGCTGTACCAGTCGCGGCTGTCGCCGCTGCCGCTGTTCGCGATCGCCACCCTCTGGTGGTTGGCGGCGCTGCAGCGCCTGCTGCGCTACAACCGCGATCCCCAGGGGCAGGCCAAGCCCGGCCCCGTGGTCGGCGCGCTGATCAGCTACGCGGTGCTGTTGTTCGCCTGGTTCTCGCTGGTCTATCTGCACGGCTACGGCGGTCCGGCGCTCGTGACTCTGCTGCTGTTCGCGGTCTGGGGCGCCGATACCGGGGCATACTTCGCGGGGCGGGCGTTCGGACGGCGTAAGCTGGCGATCAACGTCAGTCCCGGCAAGACCTGGGAGGGCGTGTTCGGCGGTCTACTGCTGGCGGGCGCGGTGAGCCTGGTGCTGCAATGGTGGCTGCAGCCGGCCGGGATGCCCTTGCATGTCATGCTGCCGCTGGTGCTGGCGGCGGTGCTGTTTTCCGTGGCCGGCGATCTGTTCGAGAGCATGATCAAACGCCAGCACGGCGCCAAGGACAGCGGTAACTTGCTGCCCGGTCACGGCGGCGTGCTCGACCGGGTCGACGCGCTGCTGGCGGCGGCCCCGATCTTCGCAATGGGATTCGTATGGTGGCGACTGACGCTATGAAGCAGGTGGTCGTGCTCGGCTCGACCGGTTCGATCGGCATGAGCGCGCTCGACGTCGCGGCTCGCCACCCAGACCGTTACGGTGTGTTGGCGCTGACCGCGCACCGCAACGTCGATCGCTTGTTCGAGCAGTGCCTGCGGTTCCGGCCGCGCTATGCCGCCATGGCCGAGCCGGCGGCCGCCGACGAGCTGCGGTCGCGGCTGGCGGCGGCGGGATGTGGCACCGAGGTGCTGGCCGGCGAGACGGCGGTGGCCGAGTTGGCGGCGCTGGACGGCGCCGACACCGTGGTGGCCGGCATCGTCGGCGCGGCCGGACTGCGGCCGACGCTGGCGGCGGCGGAGCGGGGCAAGCGCATCCTGCTCGCCAACAAGGAGGTGCTGGTGATGGCCGGCACCCTGTTCATGGACGTGGTGGCGCGCCATGGCGCGCTGCTGCTGCCGATCGACAGCGAGCACAACGCGATCTTTCAGTGCCTGCCGGAGAATTTCGGCGCGCGCGGGCTCGCTCGCTGCGGCGTGCGGCGCATCCTGCTCACCGCCTCCGGCGGGCCGTTCCGTACCGCGCCGCTCGAGGAGCTGCCGCGCATGACGCCGGAGCAGGCCTGCAAGCACCCGAACTGGTCGATGGGGCGGAAGATTTCGGTCGACTCCGCCACCATGATGAACAAGGGGCTGGAGCTGATCGAGGCCTGCCTGCTGTTCTCGGCGCCGCCGGAGCAGGTGCAGGTGGTGCTGCATCCGCAGAGCATCATCCACTCGCTGGTCGAGTACGTGGACGGTTCGGTGCTGGCGCAGCTGGGCAACCCGGACATGCGCACCCCCATCGCCCACGCCATGGCCTGGCCGGAGCGGATCGAGTCCGGAGTCGGGTCGCTGGATCTGTTCGCCGTCGCCAAGCTCGACTTCGAGGCGCCGGACATGCGGCGTTATCCTTGTCTGCAGCTCGCTTATGATGCGCTGGCGCGTGGTGGCACCGCCTGCGCGGTGCTGAACGCCGCCAACGAGGTAGCGGTGGCGGCTTTCCTGGAGGGGCGTATCCTGTTCACCGACATTGCCCGCGTGGTGTCCGCGACGCTGGATGCCGCGGAGATCCAGCCGGTGCGCGAGCTGGCCGACGTGCTGGCGGCGGACGCCTGGGCGCGCGGTCGCGCCGGCGAGGCGGTCCTGAAACTGGCGGCGTAGAGTAGTGGGAATCCTCCAGAACATCTTCGGTTTCATCATCGCTATCGGCGTGCTGGTGGCCTTCCACGAGTTCGGCCACTACTGGGTCGCGCGCCGGCTCGGCGTCAAGGTGCTGCGCTACTCGATCGGTTTCGGCAAGCCGCTGGTGATCTGGCGGCGCGGACCGGACAATACCGAATACGCGATTTCCGCAATCCCGCTCGGCGGTTACGTGAAAATGCTCGACGAGCGCGAAGGTCCGGTAGCACCGGAGGAACTGCACCGGGCCTTCAACCGCCAGTCGTTGGGTGTGCGCGCGGCGATCGTCGCCGCCGGTCCGCTGTTCAATCTGTTGTTCGCGGTGCTGGCCTACTGGTTCGTGTTCGTCTCCGGCACCCAGGAGCTGCGGGCCTACCTCGGCGAACCGCTGGCGGACACGCCGGCCGCGGCGGCCGGTTTCCAGCGCGGCGACGAGGTGCTGGCGGTCGACGGCGATCCGGTCAAGAGTTGGGATCAGCTGCTGCTGACGCTGCTTGACGCCGGGGTCGACCGCGCCCAGGTTTCGGTGCAGGTGCTGACTCGCGACGGGCAGCAGGCCATCCGGCAACTGGATCTGTCCGGCATCCGCGCCCTGGGCGATGAGCAGGACTTCATGAAGGTGGTGGGCCTGCGCATGCTGTTTCCGGACATTCCGGCGGTGATCGCCGGGGTGCGCGCCGGTTCCGCGGCGGACGCGGCCGGATTGAAGGCCGGCGAGCGCGTGGTCGCGATCGACGGCCAGCCGGTGGACGGCTGGAAGCAGATGGCCGAGTATCTGGCGGCTCGGCCGGGCCAGCAGGTGACGCTGTCGCTGACCGGCGCCGATGGCGCGCGCACGGTGACCGTGACGCTGGGAACGGCGGAAGTGCAGGGTCGGACCGTCGGCCAGCTCGGCGTGGAGCCGGCGATTTTCCGCGAGGTGCGCTACGATCCGCTGGCGGCGCTGCCGCGCGCGGTCGAGGAAACCTGGCTGGCGAGCAGCCTGACGCTCAAGGTGCTGTACAAGATGCTGGTCGGCGACGCGTCGATCAAAAACTTGAGCGGGCCGCTCAACATCGCCCAGATCGCCGGGCAGTCGGTCGAGCTGGGATTGAGCTATTTCGTCAAGTTCCTGGCCATCGTCAGCGTCAGCCTGGCGGTGCTCAATCTGTTGCCGGTCCCGGTGCTGGACGGCGGGCATCTGTTCTATTACGCCTTGGAGGCGGTGCGCGGCAGGCCTTTGTCAGAGCGGGCGCAGCAGATCGGTCAGCAGATCGGCGTGGCGATGCTGCTGTTGCTGATGACGATCGCGTTCTACAACGACATCACCCGTTTGCTGGTGCAGTGAAAAAGCGGATACGGCGGGGCGGATAATGCGAAGAATGCTCCCCTCCTTGGTGTTGGCGCTCGCGCTGGGGCGGGCGGACGCCGCGGACAGGTTCCAGGTCGAAGACATCCGGGTCGAGGGGCTGCAGCGCGTCCCGGTCGGCACGGTATTGAACTATCTGCCCATCCGCGTCGGCGAGACCATCGACGATGATCGGGTGGCGGAAGCCATCCGCGCGCTTTACCGCACCGGCTTCTTCCAGGACGTGGCGCTCAGCCGCGACGGCGGCGTGCTGGTGGTGGAGGTGGTGGAGCGGCCGTCGATCGGCAAGATCGACCTGCGCGGCAACAAGGCCATCCAGACCGAGGATCTCACGAAGGCGCTGGAAGGCGTCGGTCTGGCGGAAGGGCGGGTGTTCAACCGCTTTCTGCTCAATGACGTAGAGCGCGAACTTCGCAACATTTATCAAAGCCGGGGCCAGTACGACACCGCCATCGAGAGCACGGTCACGCCGCTGCCGCGCAACCGGGTGGCGGTGCGCATCGACATCCGCGAGAGCGAACCGGCCAAGATCCTGAACATCAACTTCGTCGGCAACCAGCGCTTCTCCAATTCCCAGCTGGAGAGCGTGTTCGAGCTGGGGCCGCGCAGCTGGTATCACTTTTTCTCCGACCGCGACGAATACGCGCGCGAGAAGCTCGCCGCCGATCTGGAGCGGCTGCGTTCCTTCTATCAGGACCAGGGCTACATCAATTTCACGATCACTTCCACCCAGGTGTCGGTGAGCCCGGACCGGCGCGGGATCTATATCACGGTCAATCTCTCCGAAGGCGAGCAGTACCGGATCGAACGGTTTGCGTTGGCGGGGGACCTGATCGTGAGCGAAGAGGAGCTGCGTGGCCTGATCAGCACCGCGCCGGGGAGCCTGTACTCGCGCGAACGTGTGACCGAATCCATACGCCGCATCCGCGAGCGCTTGGGCGAGGAGGGATACGCGTTCGCCAACGTCAACGCCGTGCCCGAGCTCGACGACGAGAAACACACGGTGGCGTTGACCTATTACGTCGATCCGGGCAAGCGAGTGTACGTGCGCCGCATCAACATCAACGGCAACGCTCGCACCCGCGACGAGGTCATACGCCGCGAGCTGCGCCAGCCCGAGGGCGCGGCGCTGTCGACGGTGGCGGTGCAGCGCTCGCGCTACCGCTTGCAGCGGTTGGGCTTCTTTGAGGACGTGACGATCGACACCCCGGCGGTGCCGGGCGAGCCCGATCTGGTCGACGTCAACGTGGCGGTGCGCGAGCGCCTGTCCGGCAGCCTGCAAGCGGGTATCGGCTACGGCGAGTCGCAGGGCGTGATCATCAGCCTGTCGGTGCAGCAGGACAACGTGCTCGGTTCCGGCGACCGCGTCGGCCTGGAGCTGAACAACAGCTCGGTGAGCCGTGTCTACAGCCTGTCGTACCTGGATCGCTACTACACGCCGTCGGGCATCAGCCGCTCGTGGACGATCAGCCACCGCGAGACCGACGCGGCCGAAGCCAATCTTGCCGAGTACGACACCAAGACCTTCACGCTCGGCATGACCTACGGTATTCCGATCAGCGAGGAGGATACGCTGTATGCCGGCGCTTCCGCGGAGTACTTGGGCTTGGATCTGGACGTGTACGCGCCGCAGCGGCTGCACGACTTCGTTCGCGATCACGGCGATGAGTTCACCAACTTCAAGCTCAATCTGAGCTGGCAGCGCGACAGCCGCGACACCGCCATCTTCGCGCGCCGCGGCGCCCGTCAAACCGCCGGGTTGGAGCTGGCGGTACCGGGCAGCGATCTGCAGTTCTACCGGCTCACCTATTCCTACCGGCACTATTTCCCGCTCACGGAGAAGCTGACGCTGAGCGTGCATGGCTCGCTCGGCTACGGCGACGGCTATGGCAATACCGAGGCCCTGCCGTTCTTCGAGAACTTCTACGCGGGCGGCATCAGCACCATCCGCGGCTTCCGCAGCAACTCGCTGGGGCCGCGCGACCCGATCGAGCGGCTCGATCTGGACGGCGACCCGAGCACGTTGGAGACTCGCGGCGGCGACCCGACCGGCGGTAACGCCCGCATCATCGGGAATATCGAGGTGCTGTTCCCGATGCCTTACGTGGAAGTCGAGTCGATGCGGATGTTCGTGTTCCTCGACGGCGGCAACGTTTTCGATACCCGCCATCAGGATATAAGTGTCGATGAGTTCCGCTATTCCACCGGCGTCGGTTTGACCTGGCTGTCGCCGCTGGGCGCGTTGACAATCAGCCTGGCGCGACCGTTAAATGACCGGGCCGGCGACCAGACCGAGTTCTTCCAGTTCTCGCTCGGCTCTTTCTTCTAGTTACCTATTGGAGACACATTTTGAAGAAGACCTTGTGCCGGATCGGTCTTGCGGTTGCGCTTTGCGCGGCGAGCGCGGCGGCGTCCGCTCAGCCGAAAATCGGTTTCGTCAATCCGGCCCGGGTGTCGGCCGACGCGCCGCAGGCCATGGCTGCCCGGGAAAAGCTCGAGAAAGAGTTCTCCGCCCGCCGCGAAGAGCTGGCGCGCGCGCAGAAGGAGCTCAAGGAGCTGGAGGCCAAGCTCAACCGCGACGCCGCGGTGATGACCGAGGCCGAGCGTAGCCGCGCCGAGCGCGACCTGCTGGCTCGCAGCCGCGAACTGCGCCGCATGCAGGACGAGCTGCGCGAGGACTACAACATCCGCGGCAACGAGGAGCTGGCCAAGTTGCAGCGGCGGATCATCGAAGTCATCCACCAACTCGCCAAAGAAGAGAAATTTGACCTGATTGTCGGTGACGGCGTGATCTATGCTAGCGAGCAGATCGACATCACCAGCAAGGTGGTCGAGCGGCTCAAGCAGGAATACCGGAACTCGACGTCCAAATAGGTTGTAACGTGGTGAGTGGCGCGGAGATGATCGGGTGGCCGACGTGGCCGGCTTTCGCCTAGGAGATTTGGCCCAGTGGGCCGGGGTCGAGTTGCGTGGCGACCCTGAAATCCGCGTGACTGGCGTGGCAACCATCGAGGGTGCGGGGCCGCGGGATGTCACGTTCCTCGCCAATCCACGCTACCGGCGCTTTCTGGCGAGCACGCGCGCTGCAGCGGTGGTGCTGCACCCGGATGAGGCCGACGGCTGCCCCACCGCGGCGCTGCTGAGCACCAATCCATATCTGCTGTTCGCGCGCATCGTCGCCTACATGTGTCCGCCGCCGGCGACGGAGCCGGGCGTGCACCCGACCGCCTGGGTCGATCCCACGGCGAGCCTGGGCGAGGGGGTGTCGATCGGCCCGCAGGCGGTGATCCACCGTGGCGCGCGCATCGGCGCCGGCACGTCGATCGGCAGCGGCGCGGTGGTGGAGGCGGATGCGGCGATCGGCCGCGACTGCCGCATCGGCACCAACGTCACCATCGGCGCGCGCGTGGTGATCGGCGATCGGGTGGTGATCCATCCAGGTGCCGTGCTCGGCGCCGACGGCTTCGGCTTCGCCAACGACAACGGGCGTTGGGTCAAGGTGCCGCAGGTTGGCGGCGTACGCATCGGCGACGACGTCGAGATCGGCGCCAACACCACCATCGACCGCGGCGCGCTGGGCGATACGGTGGTGGAGGAGGGCGTCAAGCTGGATAACCAGATCCAGATCGGCCACAACGTCCGCATCGGCGCGCATACCGCCATCGCCGGCGCCACGGCCATCGCCGGCAGCACAACCATCGGGAAACGCTGTACCATTGCCGGCGCGGTTGGCTTCGCCGGGCATCTGCACATCGCCGACGGGACGGTCATCACCGGCATGACGGCGGTTTCCCGCAGCATCAACAAGGCTGGAATCTATTCCAGCGGCACTCAGATGGTCGACAACCACACTTGGCGCAAATCGGCAGTACGGTTCAACCAATTGGATGAAATGTACCGGCGCCTACGCGAACTCGAAACCGAGCTGGCCGATCTCAAGGCACAGCTTAACAAGGACTCGTGAAGTCCGTGGAAGGGCGCAACGCTACGATGGATATCAACGACATTACCAGCCTGCTTCCCCACAGGTATCCGTTCCTGCTGATCGACCGTGTGGTGGAATGCGTTCCCGGTGAGCTGTTGGTCGGACTGAAGAACGTCACGATCAACGAGCCTTATTTCGCCGGCCACTTCCCGGGGCATCCGGTGATGCCGGGCGTGTTGATTCTCGAGGCGCTGGCACAGGCCTGCGGGCTGCTCGCGTTCAAGACTGCGGGCGAGCGTCCGAACGGCATTTTCTATCTGGTCGGTGTCGAGAACGCGCGCTTCAAGCGCCCGGTGATCCCCGGCGACCAGCTGCGACTCGAAGCTCGGCTCAAGCGCTCCATCCGGGGTGTCTGGATGTTCGAAACGGAAGCCACGGTAGACGGCAACTTCGTGGCCGAGTGTGAAATTCGTTGTGCCATGAGGGAACTGTGAGCTCGATTCACCCCACCGCCGTCATCGATCCCAAGGCTCGGATCGGTGCCAACGTCACTATCGGTCCGTACACGATCATCGGCGCCGATGTCGAGATCGGCGACGGTACCTGGATCGGTCCGCACGTGGTGATCGAGGGCCCGACCCGCATCGGCCGCGACAACCGCATCTATCAGTTCGCCTCCCTGGGGGCGGCGCCCCAGGACAAGAAGTACAAGGGCGAGCCGACGCTGCTGGAGATCGGCGACCGCAACCTGATCCGGGAATGCTGCACCTTCAATCGCGGCACCGTGCAGGGCGGCGGCGTCACCCGCATCGGCAACGACAACTGGATCATGGCGTACTGCCATATCGCCCACGACTGCCTGGTCGGCAACGGTACGGTGTTCGCCAACAACGCCTCGCTGGCGGGGCACGTGATCATCGACGATTACGTGATCCTTGGCGGCTTCTCGCTGGTGCTGCAGTTCTGTCGCATGGGTGCGTATAGCTTCGCCGCCTTCGGCAGCCACATCAACATGGATGTGCCGCCGTTCGTGATGGTGCGCGGTCAGCTGGCCGAGCCGCAAGCGATGAACGTGGAGGGCATGCGTCGGCACGGCAAGTCGCCGGAGGTGATCCGCGCCGTCAAGCAGGCCTATAAGGTGCTGTACCGGTCCGGGCTGCGGTTGGAGGAAGCCAAGCAGCGCCTGGACGAGCTGGCGGCCCAGTATGATGAGGTCGCGCTGATCCGGAAGTTCTTGGATACCACCGAGCGCGGCATCATCCGCTAGCGTTTCCAGCCACGGCGGCGGGCGGCAACGTCTCCGCCGCCCATGACCGTAAGCAAGCATGCGAGTTGCGATCGTCGCGGGCGAGCTCTCCGGCGATCTGCTCGGCGCGGGGCTCATGCAGGGGCTCAAGGCGCGCCGGGCGGATATCCGCTTCGAGGGCATCGGCGGCCCGGCCATGCTGGCCGAGGGCTTCCACAGCCTTTATCCGCTCGAGTCACTATCGGTGATGGGCCTGGTGGAGGTGCTCGGACATCTGCCGGAGCTGCTGCGCATTCGCCGCGGGTTGCTGGCGCGCTTCCTCGCCGATCCGCCGGACGTGTTCGTCGGCATCGATTCCCCCGACTTCAATCTGGGGCTGGAGCGGCGGCTGCGCGCGGCGGGCATCAAGACCGTGCATTACGTCAGCCCCTCGGTGTGGGCCTGGCGGCAGGGGCGGGTGAAGGGCATCCGCGAGGCCGTCGACCTCATGCTCACGCTGTTCCCGTTCGAGAAAGAGTTCTACGACCGCCACGGCGTGCCGGCGGTGCATGTCGGCCATCCGGCCGCCGACCGGCTGCCGCTGGAGGTGGATAGCGCCGCTCAGCGCGCCGCCCTTGGGCTGCCGCAGGACGTGCCCGTGGTGGCGGTGCTGCCGGGCAGCCGCCGTGGGGAGGTGGCGCGGCTTGGCGGGTTGTTCGCGCAGACGATCGCCCTGGTGGCCGCCGAACTGCCCGACTGCCGGTTCGTGGCGCCGATGGTGTCGGCCGAGCTGGAGGCGGCGTTCGCGGCGGCGGTGCGCGACGCCGGGGTGGCCGAGCGCGTGACCCTGCTGCGCGGCCAATCGGCGGCGGCCATGAGCGCGGCCGACTGCGTGCTGCTGGCGTCGGGCACCGCCACGCTCGAGGCCATGCTGCTGAAACGGCCGATGGTGGTGGCCTACCGGGTGGCGCCGAGCACCGCCGCCATCGTCCGCCTGCTGCGGCTGGTGAAGACGCGGCGTTTCGCGCTGCCCAATCTGCTGGCGGGCGAGGACGTGGTGCCCGAATTCATTCAGGACGTTACGCCGCAGGCGCTGGCGCAGGCCCTGCTGGCGCAGCTGCGCGACGAGGAGGGGCGGGCGCGGCTGCAACAGCGCTTCCTTGCCATGCACCGGCAGTTGCGGCGCGGCGCCAACGACCGAGCGGCGGAGGCGGTTCTGCAGTGTCTGAGCTAGCGCAGGCGCAGCTGGGGTTCTGGAGCGACTGCGCTCATGTCGCCGGGGTCGACGAGGCGGGGCGCGGGCCGCTGGCCGGGCCGGTGGTGGCGGCGGCGGTGATCCTGCCCAAGGGGCTGGTCATTCCTGGACTGACCGATTCCAAGCAGCTGAGCGCCGCCAGCCGCGCGGCGCTGGAGCGGGAGATCCAGGCCAAGGCGCTGGCCTGGAGCGTAGGCCGCGCCGAGGTCGAGGAGATCGACCGCCTGAACATTCTGCAAGCCACCTTCCTGGCGATGGAGCGGGCGGTGGCCGGGTTGGCGCTGGCGCCCGAGTTCGTGCTGGTGGACGGCAACCGCTGCCCGCGGCTGCCGTATCTGATGGAACCGGTGATCGGCGGCGACCGCTTGGTGGCGTGTATCAGCGCGGCGTCCATACTGGCCAAGGAGGCGCGCGATCGCGAACTGTGCGAACTCGATCGCCTCTACCCCGGCTACGGGTTCGCCAAGCACAAGGGCTACGGCACCGCCGAGCATCTGCAGGCGCTGCGGCAGTTGGGGCCGTCGCCGGTGCACCGGCGATCGTTCAAGCCGGTCAAAGAGCTGTTGAGCGGGGAACGGCCGTGAGCATCGAATTCGTACATCTGCGCGTGCATACCGAGTACTCGCTGGTGGACGGTGTGGTGCAGGTCAAGCCGCTGGTGAAGGCTTGCGCCGGTGCCGGCATGCCGGCGGTGGCGGTGACCGATCAGGGCAACCTGTTCGGCATGGTCAAGTTCTACAAGGCGGCGCTGGCGGCCGGCATCAAGCCGGTGGCCGGCGCCGACATCTGGGTGGACGACGAGGACGCGCCGGAGGGGCGCGCACGCCTGACCCTGCTGTGCCGCGACTACGAGGGCTTTCGTACCCTCAACCGCCTGCTTACCCGTAGCTACGCCGAGGGCCAGCAGCAAGGCGTGCCGGTGGTGCAGCGGGCCTGGATCGAAGCGGACCATCTGGGGCTGATCGCGCTGTCCGGCGCGCGCGAGGGCGACGTCGGCCAGGCGTTGCTGCGCGGCGACGCCGATGGCGCCCGCCGCAAGGCCGACTACTGGTGCCGGCTGTTTCCGGACGCCTATTACCTGGAGCTGCAGCGCTGCGGGCGGCCGGGCGACGAGGAGCACGTGCATCTGGCGGTCGACCTGGCCGCCGAGCTGGGGCTGCCGGTGGTCGCCACCAACGACGTGCGCTTCCTCTCGCGTGACGACTTCGAGGCGCACGAGGTGCGGGTGTGCATCCACGAGGGCCGCACCCTGGACGACCCGCGCCGGCCGCGCCGCTACACCGATCAGCAGTACCTGCGCTCGCCGCAGGAAATGGCCGAGCTGTTCGCCGACGTCCCCGAAGCGCTGGCCAATACCGTCGAGATCGCCCGCCGCTGCAACCTGGTGCTGACGTTGGGCAAGCCGGTGCTGCCCGAGTTCCCGCTGCCGCCGGGCGTGACCATCGACCAGTATCTGCGCCAGCGCGCCCATGAGGGGCTGGACGAGCGGTTGACGGTGCTCTTTCCGGAGGACACCCCCGATCGGGAGGCGCAGATCGCCCGCTATCGCGAGCGGCTCGACGTCGAGCTGAACGTGATCATCCAGATGGGCTTCCCCGGCTACTTCCTGATCGTGGCCGACTTCATCCAGTGGGCCAAGGACAACGACATCCCGGTGGGCCCGGGGCGCGGCTCCGGCGCTGGCTCGCTGGTGGCCTACGCGCTCAAGATCACCGACCTCGACCCGCTCCGGTACGACCTGCTGTTCGAGCGCTTCCTCAACCCCGAGCGCGTGTCCATGCCCGACTTCGACGTCGACTTCTGCATGGAGAACCGCGACCGGGTGATCGAGTACGTGGCGCAGAAGTACGGCCGCGAGAAGGTGTCGCAGATCGCCACCCACGGCACCATGGCCGCCAAGGCGGTGGTGCGCGACGTCGGCCGCGTGTTCGGCCACCCCTACGGCTTCGTCGACCGCATCGCCAAGCTCATCCCCATGGAGCTCGGCATCGAGCTGTCCAAGGCGCTGGAGCAGGAGGAGGAGCTCAGGAAGCTCTACGACACCGACGAGGAGGTCAAAGCCCTGCTCGACATGGCGATGAAGTTGGAGGGCATGACCCGCAGCGTCGGCAAGCACGCCGGCGGCGTGGTGATCGCGCCCACCGAGCTCACCGACTTCTCGCCGCTCTATTGCGAACCGGGCGGGCAGGGGCTGGCGACCCAGTTCGACAAGGACGACGTCGAAGCGGTCGGCCTGGTGAAGTTCGACTTCCTGGGCCTGCGCACGCTCACCATCATCGATTGGGCCGTGAAGGCGATCAACGCCGCCCGCGCCGACAAGGGCGAGCCGCCGATCGACATCATGCGCATCCCGCTCGATGACGAGGCCACCTTCGACCTGCTGAAGAAGTATCAGACCACCGCCGTGTTCCAGCTGGAATCGCGCGGCATGAAGGATCTGATCAAGCGCCTGCAGCCGGACAACTTCGAAGACATCGTGGCGCTGGTGGCGCTGTTCCGCCCGGGTCCGCTGCAGTCGGGCATGGTGGACGACTTCATCGAGCGCAAGCACGGCAAGCGCGAGGTCGCCTATCCCACGCCCGAGCTGCACCACGACGATCTGCGCCCCATCCTCAAGCCCACCTACGGCGTGATCGTCTACCAGGAGCAGGTGATGCAGATCGCCCAGGTGCTGGGCGGCTACACGCTGGGCGGCGCCGACCTGCTACGCCGCGCCATGGGCAAGAAGAAGCCGGAAGAAATGGCGCAGCAGCGGGCGTTGTTCGTGGCCGGCGCCGAGAAGCGCGGCATCAGCGCCGAGCAGGCCGGCGGCATCTTCGACCTGATGGAGAAGTTCGCCGGCTACGGCTTCAACAAATCGCACTCGGCCGCCTACGCGCTGGTGTCCTACCAGACCGCCTGGCTCAAGGCGCACTACCCGAGCTACTTCATGGCCGCTGTGCTCTCCTCCGACATGGACAACACCGACAAGGTGGTGCCGCTGATCGAGGAGTGCCGGCAGATGAAGCTCAAGGTGCTGCCGCCGTCGATCAACGGCTCCGACTACAAGTTCCGCGCCGCCGACGAGCGCACCATCGTCTACGGCCTGGGCGCGGTCAAGGGCGTGGGCGAGAGCGCCATCGAGGCGGTATTGGAGGAGCGCCGGAAGGGGCCGTTCTCGGATCTGTTCGACTTCTGCCGGCGGGTGGACCTGAAGAAGATCAATCGCCGCGTGCTGGAGGCCCTGATCCGCGCCGGCTGCTTCGACTGCCTGGGGCTGACCCGCGCC
Organism: uncultured Alkalilimnicola sp.; assembly: GCA_937951875.1. Taxonomy (GTDB): domain Bacteria; phylum Pseudomonadota; class Gammaproteobacteria; order Nitrococcales; family AK92; genus JAAYIK01. The sequence continues at coordinate 22,406 of CALGAN010000076.1, forward strand.
ACCTGCATGGCGCAGCTGCCGATGGCGCTGCAGCTCGCCGACCAGGAATCGAAGGCCAGCGCCGTCGGCCAGGACGACCTGTTCGGCATGGCTGCCGAGCCCGACGCGCCCAACGCGGTGCCGCCCGACGCGCCGGTGCTGCCCGAGTGGGACGAGGCGGAGCGGCTCAATCACGAGAAAGAGGTGCTCGGGCTGTATCTCACCGGCCACCCGATCACACCGTACGAAGCGGAGCTGGGCAAGATCGTCACTGGCCGGCTGGGCGCGCTGATCGGCGCCGGCGGCGAAGGCCCGCCGCCAGCGCAGCCGCGTCGGCGCAACGGCGGCGGCAAGCAGGTACTGGTCGCCGGCTTGGTGGTGGCGCTGCGTACCCGCAATACCCAAAAGGGCGACCGCATGGCCTTCCTGACCCTGGACGACCGTACCGGCCGGGTGGAAGTGTCGGTGTTCCCCGAGGCCTTCAAGCAGTACCGTCACCTACTGGTCAAGGACGCGCTGCTGGTGGTGGAGGGCAGCCTCGACTACGACGATTTCATCGGCGGCTACAAGGTCACCGCCGAGAAAGTGCTGGACATCGGCGAGGCGCGTACCGCGTTGGCCAGGCGCGTGGTGCTGAGCCTCGACGGGCAGAAGTTGCCGCAGACTTTCATTGGTGACCTGCGGGGGGCCCTGGAGCCATTCCGCGACGGCAGCTGCCAGGTGTGGGTGGAGTACCGCTCCGCCGTGGCGCGCGCCCGACTCCGGTTCGGCGAGCAATGGCGGGCGGGGGCGCCCCACCGATGAGTTGCTGAAGCGCCTGGCCGCGCTTCCTGGCGCCGGCGTTCCGCAAGTGGAGTACTAGTTCGCATAACAGCGCTTGCCAGCGCACCTGGCAGCCGTTAGGGTACACCCCGTTCGAACGGAGCCTCATAACGACATATGAGCCTAACTTTTCTAGATTTTGAGCGCCCGATCGCCGAGCTCGAAGCCAAGATCGAGGAGCTGCGCTATGTGGGCGACAATAGCGACCTGAACATCGGCGAGGAGATCGCCCGGCTGCAGGCCAAGAGCCGGGCGCTGACCGAGCAGATCTTCTCGTCGCTCAGCGCCTGGCAGATCGCCCAGTTGGCGCGCCATGCGCAGCGGCCGTACACGCTCGACTACGTCAAGCGCATCTTCACCGAGTTCGAGGAGCTCCATGGCGACCGCGCCTTCGCCGACGACCCGGCGATCGTCGGCGGCATGGCCCGTCTCGACGGCCGGCCGGTGATGATCATCGGCCATCAGAAGGGGCGCGACACCAAGGAGAAGATCCGCCGCAACTTCGGCATGCCCCGTCCCGAGGGCTACCGCAAGGCGCTGCGGCTGATGGAGATGGCCGAGCGCTTCAAGCTGCCGCTGTTCACCTTCATCGACACCCCCGGCGCCTATCCTGGTGTGGGGGCCGAGGAGCGCGGCCAGAGTGAGGCGATCGCCCGCAACCTGCTGGTGATGTCGCGGCTGCGCACGCCCATCATCTGCACCGTGATCGGCGAAGGCGGCTCGGGCGGCGCCCTGGCCATCGGCGTCGGCGACCGTGTGCTGATGCTCAGCTATAGCACCTACTCGGTGATCTCGCCGGAAGGCTGCGCCTCGATCCTGTGGAAGAGCGCCGAGCGCGCCGCCGAGGCGGCCGAGGCGATGGGCATCACCGCGCCGCGGCTCAAGCGCCTGGGCCTGATCGACGCCATCGTCCAGGAGCCGCTCGGCGGCGCCCACCGCGATCCGGACGCGATGGCAGCCACCCTCAAGACGGCGCTGTTGACCCAGCTGTCGGCCCTGCAGGGGCGCAGCATCGATCAGCTGCTCGATGAGCGCTACCGGCGGCTGATGAGCTACGGCAACTTCAAGGAGCAGTAAGCCGGCCGGCGCCGCCGCGCGGCTCCCCTGGGATAGCGGAGGCCGGTGACGGTGGACGGTTTCGACGGCGAGTACCTGTGGCGGCGCCTGCGGAGTTTCCCGTCGGCGCCGCGCTACTGGGTGGCCTACAGCGGCGGCCGCGATTCCCACGTACTGCTGCATGCCATGGCCGGGCTGCGCCCGCGGCTCGGCGCCGAGTTGCGCGCCATCCACATCGACCACGGCCTGCAGAGCGCCGCCACCGCTTGGGCCGAGCACTGCCGGCGCGTCTGCGCCGAACTGGCGGTGCCGCTGGTGGTGGAGCGGGTGGCGGCCGCGCCGGCGGCCGGCGAATCGCCGGAAGCCGCCGCCAGGGATGCCCGCTACCGTGCCTTCCATGCCTTGCTCGGGGCCGGCGACTGCCTATTGCTGGCCCATCACCTCGACGATCAAGCGGAAACCCTACTGCTGCGCCTGCTGCGCGGCGCCGGCGTGCACGGCCTGGCGGCGATGCCGGCGCGGCGGCCGCTGGGGCGCGGCTGGCTGTTGCGGCCGCTGCTCGACGTGCCGCGCGCGGCGATCACCGCCTACGCCCAGCGCCATGGGCTGGCATGGGTCGAAGATCCGAGCAACGACTGGGCCGATTTCGACCGCAACTATCTGCGCCGACGGGTCATGCCGATCCTCGCCGAGCGCTGGCCGGGCGCAGCGCGCACCTTCGCCCGCGCCGCCGCTCATAGCGCCGAGGCAGTCTCGCTGCTCGACGAGCTGGCGCAGGGCGATCTCGCGGCCTGCGCCAGCGGCGAAGGGGTCGACGCGGCGGCGCTGCGCGCGCTCACTCCGGAGCGGCAGCGTAACCTGCTGCGTTACTGGATTCGTCGCCATGGATTGGAGCCGCCGCCGCGCGAGCGGCTGCTCGACGGCCTGCGGGCGCTGTTGGAGGCCGGCGAGGACCGTCAGCCGGAACTGCGCTGGCCAGCGGGCCGCGTGCGCCGCTACCGCGGGCGGCTGCTTTTGGAGCGCGACGCGCAGGTGCATCAACCGACGCCGGTTGCACGCGCCTGGGACTTGCGCGCCCCGATCGACTGGGCCGGCGGCCGGCTGGAGGCGGTGGTGACGCAAGAGGGCGGTCTGAGAACCGATTTGCTCGGACGGGACGACATCACCCTCCGTCCGCGGCGCGGCGGCGAGCGATTGCGCTTGCCCGGCCGCGCCCACGCCAGCGTGCTCAAGAAGCTGCTCCAGGAGCACGCCGTACCGCCCTGGGAGCGGCAGCGCTTGCCGTTGCTGTACGTGGGCGAGCGGCTGGCGGCGGTGGCGGATCTGTTCGTCGACGCCGCTTTCCTGGCGCCGCCCGGCGAACCGGGGCTGCGCCTGGTTTGGCGGCGAGCCGTCGGCGATGAGCCCTGAGCTGTGGGGCGCGCCGCGGCGAAAGCCGAATCCGTTTCATTGTGTAAACAAGGCCATTCTGTTAAGGTTGGGCCCCGTCTCGTACCTCCCTCCGGTCCATCTCTACGCGCCTTAATCTGAGCATGACGCGATACATATTCATTACCGGCGGTGTTGTTTCCTCATTGGGGAAGGGCATCGCGGCGGCGTCGTTGGGTAGCATCCTTCAGGCTCGTGGCCTGAAGGTCACCATGATCAAGCTGGATCCCTACATCAACGTCGATCCGGGCACCATGAGCCCGTTCCAGCACGGCGAAGTGTTCGTCACCCACGACGGCGCGGAGACCGACCTGGACCTGGGCCACTACGAACGTTTCGTGCGCGCGCCGATCGGCCGCGCCAACAACTACACCACCGGTCGCATTTACGAGAACGTCATCCGCAAGGAACGGCGCGGCGAGTATCTGGGCGGTACGGTGCAGGTGATCCCGCACATCACCGACGAGATCAAGCGCTGCATTAAGCAGGGCGCCGGCGACGTGGACGTGGCGATCGTCGAGATCGGCGGCACGGTGGGCGACATCGAAGCGATGCCGTTCCTGGAGGCGATCCGCCAGATGGGCGCGGAGCTGCGCCATCGCTGCCTGTTCGTGCACCTGACGCTGGTGCCGTTCATCGGCGCCGCCGGCGAGCTCAAGACCAAGCCGACCCAGCATTCGGTGAAGGAACTGCGCTCGATCGGCATCCAGCCGGACATCCTCATCTGCCGGGCCAGCAAGCCGGTGCCGGAGGACGAGCGGCGCAAGATCGCGCTGTTCACCAACGTCGAGCCGCGCGCGGTGATCTCCTGCCCGGACGTCGACACCATCTACAAGGTGCCGCTGGTGCTCAATGCCCAGGGCCTGGACGGCATCGTGGCGGAGAAGCTGGGACTGGATCTGCCGCCGGCCGACCTGTCGGACTGGAAGGCGGTGGTCGACGCCATCGAGTACCCGCAGGGCGAGGTCACCGTCGCCATGGTCGGCAAGTACGTCAACCTGGCCGACGCCTACATGTCGCTCAATGAGGCGCTCAAGCACGCTGGCATCCAGACGAAGCGGCGGGTGCGCATCCGCTATATCGACTCCGAGGAGATCGAGCGGGCCGGCCCCGATTGCCTCGCCGACGTCGACGCCATCCTGGTGCCGGGCGGATTCGGTGAGCGCGGCGTCGAGGGCAAGATTGCGGCGGTGCGCTACGCGCGCGAGAACAAGATTCCTTATCTGGGCATCTGCCTGGGCATGCAGGTCGCGGTGATCGAGTACGCTCGTCATGTGGCCGGCCTGACCGGGGCGCATAGCACGGAGTTCAAGCCGCAGACCGAGCATCCGGTGATTGCGCTGATCACCGAGTTCATGAACCAGGACGGCGAGATCGAGATCCGCGGTCCCGGCTGCGACATCGGCGGCAGCATGCGGTTGGGCGCTCAGGAATGCCGGCTCCAGCCCGGTTCGCTGGTGCACCGCATCTACGGCAAGGATGTGATCGTCGAGCGTCACCGGCATCGTTACGAATTCAACAGGCAGTATGTCGAAACGCTTACACAAGCGGGCTTGGTGTTCTCCGGCTGGTCGGGAGACGGTAAGCTGGCGGAAGTGATCGAGCTGCCGGATCACCCCTGGTTCCTGGCCTGTCAGTTCCATCCGGAGTTCACCTCGACTCCGCGCGACGGGCATCCGCTGTTCACCGGTTTCATCCGGGCCGCGGCCGAGCAGCACGACAAGCGCAACAGCGCCGGCGGCGTCGCCGTCGGCTAATCCACAAGGGGCCCCGGAGCGGGGCCCGGAGGCGAGCGTGTCGACTATCGAACTTTGTGGCTTCGAGGCCGGTCTGGACCGGCCGTTTTTTCTTATCGCCGGTCCTTGCGTAGTCGAGTCCGAGCAGCTGGCGCTGGATTCCGCCGGCCAGCTCAAGGAGATCTGCGAGCGCCTGCAGATCAACTTCATCTACAAGTCGTCCTTCGATAAGGCCAACCGCTCCTCGCACGCCAGCTATCGCGGTCCCGGCATCGAGGAAGGGCTGCGGGTGCTGTCCGAGGTCAAGCGGCAGATCGGCGTGCCGGTGCTCACCGATGTGCACGAGGATACGCCGCTGAACGAGGTGGCGGCGGTGGTAGACGTGCTGCAAACGCCCGCTTTCCTGTGCCGCCAAACCAATTTCATCCAGAACGTGGCTCGCACCGGCCTGCCGGTGAACATCAAGAAGGGCCAGTTCCTGGCGCCGTGGGACATGAAGAACGTCATCGACAAGGCCCGGGCGGTCGGCAACCACCGCATCATGGCCTGCGAGCGCGGCGTGTCGTTCGGCTACAACAACCTGGTGTCGGACATGCGCTCGCTGGCGGTCATGCGCGAAGCCGGCGTGCCGGTGGTGTTCGACGCCACCCATTCGGTGCAGCTGCCAGGCGGGCAGGGCACGTCCTCGGGCGGCCAGCGTCAGTTCGTGCCGGTGCTGGCGCGCGCGGCGGTCGCCAGCGGCGTGGCCGGCCTGTTCATGGAAACCCACCCCGATCCGGACAAGGCGCTCAGCGATGGCCCCAACGCCTGGCCGCTGGGTCGGATGGAAGAGCTGCTGATCACGCTGCGCGAACTCGACCGGGTGGTGAAAGCCCAGGGCTTCCTGGAGCAGGAATTGCTGAAAGGTTAATAAGATTCTAAGACTTAGCGCGAGGAGACAACGCGGAAATGGCCAAGATCAAGGCGATCCACGCTAGGGAAATTCTGGACTCCCGAGGCAATCCCACCGTCGAGGCGGACGTGATCCTGGACAACGGCGTGCTGGGACGGGCGGCAGTGCCTTCCGGCGCCTCCACCGGAACCCGCGAGGCGGTCGAGCTGCGCGACGGCGACAAGTCCCGCTATCTCGGCAAGGGCGTGCGCAAGGCGGTCGAGAACGTCAACACCGTGCTCCGCGACGCTCTGGTCGGTATGGACGCCGATGATCAGCGCGCCATTGACGAGAAGATGATCCAGCTCGACGGCACCGACAACAAGAGCCGTCTGGGCGCCAACGCCATCCTCGCCGTGTCGCTGGCCGTGGCCCGCGCCGCTGCCAACTCCAAGGGTGTGTCGCTGTTCCGGCACCTCAACCCGAACGGGCCGTATCAGCTGCCGGTGCCGATGATGAACATCCTCAACGGCGGCGCCCATGCCGACAACAACGTCGATATCCAGGAGTTCATGGTGCTGCCGGTCGGCTTCGACCGCTTCAGCGAGGCGCTGCGCTGCGGCACCGAAATCTTCCACGCCCTCAAGAAGGTGCTGAGCGCACGCGGCCTCAACACCGCCGTGGGCGACGAGGGCGGCTTCGCGCCCAACTTGCCGTCCAACGAAGCGGCGCTGGAAGCGATCAAGGAGGCCGTCGAGCAGGCTGGCTACCAGCTCGGCAAGCAGGTCTATCTGGGCCTGGACGTGGCCAGCTCCGAGTTCTATCAGGACGGGGTCTACGACCTGGCCGGCGAGGGCCGGAAGTTCACCTCCGCCGAGTTCGCCGACTACCTGGCCGGGCTGTGCGAGCGCTACCCGATCATCTCGATCGAGGACGGCATGGCCGAGAACGATTGGGACGGCTGGAAGCTGCTCACCGACAAGCTCGGCGACCGGGTGCAGCTGGTCGGCGACGACCTGTTCGTCACCAACACCAAGATCCTCAAGGAAGGCATCGCCAAGGGCGTGGCCAACGCCATTCTGATCAAGGTCAACCAGATCGGCACCTTGACCGAGACGCTGGACGCCATCGCCACCGCGACCGCCGCTAATTACGCCTCCATCTCCTCGCACCGCTCCGGCGAGACCGAGGACACCACCATCGCCGATCTGGCCGTGGGCAGCACCGCCACCCAGATCAAGACCGGTTCGCTGTGCCGTTCCGACCGGGTGGCGAAGTACAATCAGCTGCTCCGCATCGAGGAGGAGCTGGGCGCGGCGGCGCGCTACGCCGGCCGCGACGCGTTCCCCAACATCAAGCGGGAGCTGTGATTGCCTAGGTCTCAAGTGCAGGAGCGGTAGCAGCGATGCGCTGGCTGTCGGTCGTCCTCGCCGTACTGCTGGTCGCATTGCAATACCGTCTGTGGTTCGGTAGCGGTGGCCTCCGCGAGCTAAGCGGCTTGCGCGCCACCGTCGCCGAGCAGAAGGCCGAAATCCAACGTCTCAGCCAGCGTAACGACGCGCTCGAAGCCGAGGTCCGGGACCTCAAGACCGGGCTGGATGCCGTGGAGGAACGCGCGCGGTCGGAGCTGGGCATGATCAAGAACGGCGAGACCTTTTACCAGGTGGTTCAAGACAAATGAGTACCGGACCGCTGCCGCGGATCTGGGCGGTTTTCCCCGCGGCCGGGATTGGCCGACGGATGGGCTCTGCCGTTCCGAAGCAATATCTCACGTTGCTCGACAAGCCCATCGTGCGCTGGGCGCTGGATTCGGTGCTGTCGCATCCGGCGGTCTACGGTGGGGTGATCGCCCTGGCGCCGCATGACACCCATTGGGACACGCTGGGCTATCGGCACGACAAGCCGTTGTACCGTGTGGCCGGCGGCGCCGAGCGTTGCGACTCGGTGCTGGCCGCGCTGACCTTCCTGCTGGACATCGCCGGCCGCGAAGACTGGGTGATGGTCCACGACGCGGTCCGTCCGTGCGTGACCTCCGAAGACCTGGACCGGCTGGTGGCGGCCGTCGGGCAGCCCGACGGCGCGTTGCTGGCGGTGCCGGTGCGCGACACGCTCAAGCGCCAGGAAGCCGGCGGACGGGTGCGCGACACCGCCAGCCGCGATGGCTTGTGGCATGCGCTCACGCCGCAGTTCTTCCCGCTGGTGACCCTGTACGACGCGCTCAACACTGCCATCGAGCGTGGCACGCCGGTCACCGACGAGTCGCAGGCCATGGAAACCGCCGGCTACCAGCCGTTGCTGGTGGAAGGGCAGGCGACCAACATCAAGATCACCCGCCGCAGCGACCTGGTGCTGGCCGAGGCGGTGCTGCGCAGCTTCGGTAACGGATGAACGTGAACATACGCATCGGCCAAGGCTTCGACGCCCATCGCTTCTGCGAAGGCGATCATGTGACCATCGGCGGGGTGCGTATCCCCTTCGAGCGGGGTGTCGAGGCGCATTCCGACGGCGACGTGCTGCTGCATGCCATCACCGACGCGCTGCTGGGCGCGGCCGGACTAGGCGACATCGGCCAGCACTTCCCGGACACCGACCCCACCCTCAAGGGCATCGACAGCCGGCTGTTGCTGCGTCGAGCCCTGGAGCAGATCGGCGCGCGCGGCTGGCGGGTCGGCAACGTCGATGCCACCGTCATCGCTCAGCGGCCGAAGCTCGCGCCGTTCATCCCGGCGATGCGCGACAACCTGGCGGCGGACCTGGCGGTGCCGCCGGACCGGGTCAATGTCAAGGCCACCACCACCGAGCGCATGGGCTTCACCGGCCGCGGCGAAGGCCTGGCGGCGCTGGCGGTGGTGCTGCTGGTCGCCGCCGAGAGCCGCTGACGCCATGAACGATTCGCTTCCCTACGCCCACGGCGCGCCATTGGGCGGCGCGCGGTTGCGGGTACAGCCCGAGGATTTCCGGGTCGACGAGGTGCTCGGCTTCGCGCCCAGCGGCCGCGGCGAGCATCTGTTCGTGCGTGTGCGCAAGCGCGCCCGCACCACCGAGCAGGTGGCCGGCCTGCTGGCCCGGGCCGCGGGCGTGCCCAAGAGCGCAGTCAGCTACGCCGGCATGAAGGACAAGTGGGCGGTCACCGAGCAGTGGTTCAGCCTGCATCTGCCGGGCCGTGAGGCGCCGCTCAGCGTCAGCGAGCTGGAGGACGGGGTGGAGATCCTCGAGATCGCCCGCCACGACAAAAAGCTGCGGCGCGGCGTGCTCAAGGGCAATCGCTTCCGGCTGCGGCTGCGGGAGGTGACGGCCGCGCCGGAGCCGCTTTCCCGGCGCTTGTGGCGGATCGCGCGCTTCGGCGTGCCCAATTACTTCGGCGAGCAGCGCTTCGGGCGCGACGGCGACAACGTCGAGCAGGCGCGGGCGATGCTGGCCGGGCGCTTCCGGCCGCGCGACCGGGCGCTGCGCGGCATCCTGCTGTCGGCGGCGCGTTCCCAGCTGTTCAACGAAGTGCTGGCGGCGCGGCTGCGGCGCGGTGACTGGGATCGGCCACTGCCGGGCGAGCTGATCATGCTCGACGGCCGCCACAGCCTGTTCCCCTGCGAGCAGCCCGACGCCGAGATCGCGCGGCGCGCCGCCGCGCTGGAAATCCACCCGACCGGCCCGCTGGTCGGGCAGGGCGGCCCGCTGCCGAGCGGGGCCGTCGCCGAGTTCGAGCGCGAGATACTGAGTGGGGAGCAGGAACTGATCGACGGTCTGGCCCAGGCCGGCCTGGAGGGGGCGCGGCGGGCGCTGCGGCTGCGGGTAGCGGACCTGGCCTGGTGGTTCCCGGCGCCGGGCGAGATCGAGCTGAGCTTCGGCCTCACGGCCGGCGCTTACGCCACCGTCGTGGTACGGGAACTGGTGCGGATCGACTAGATGCGGCGCGCCGCGCTCAGTCGTGGCGCAGCAACACGTACACCGCGCCGTTGCCGCCGTCGGCGGGGCGGGCGGAGCAGAACGCCAGCACATCGTCGCGCTGGCGCAGCCAATGGTCGACCTTGGCCTTGAGCACTGGCCCGCGGTTGCTGGAACGGCGGCCCTTGCCGTGGATGATGCGCACACAGCGGTAATCGCGCGCCCGGCACAGACCGAGAAAGGCCCGCAACGCCTCGCGCGCCATCGGCACGGTCATGCCGTGCAGATCTAGTTCGCCGGCCAGGCTGTAGTGGCCGCGGCGCAGCTTGCGCAGCACCCGACGCTGCAGGCCGGGCTTGCAATAGACCAGCTCTTCGCCGGTTTCCAGCGCCTCCGGGTCGTAGTCGTCGCTCAGCAGCGTTTCCATGACCTCGCGCTGGTCGGCCAAGGCTTGGCGGGGGATCGGCGGTGGTGGGGGAGCGCTCTCCGCGACCTTGTCCTGACGCAGCGGCCGCACGTCCGCCATCGCTGTCCGGAATAGCTCCGCATCGGTGGGTTCGTGTCTGTCGCTCATGACGATGGTCCAACGGCTACCATAAGCAGTATACGATCCCAAGATCGTGGGCCAAGCGCGCACCATCGGTCGCGCCGAAGCGAAGGGCGGTATACTGCGGCGAATTCTTAGGCGGCAACGATCCTGTTCGAGTTTCCGAATGCACATCCTAGTCAGTAACGACGACGGCTACCGTGCGCCGGGCATTCGCGCCCTGGCCGCGGCGCTGCGCACCGTGGCCGACGTTCAGGTTACGGTGGTAGCGCCGGATCGCGACCGCAGCGGCGCCAGCAATTCCCTGACCCTGGACGATCCGATCCGGGTGTTCGAGGTCGAGCCGGGCGTGTTCAGCGTGTTCGGCACGCCCACCGACTGCGTGCACCTGGCGGTGACCGGATTGCTGCAACCGGAGCCCGACATGGTGATCTCCGGGATCAACGCCGGGCCGAACATGGGCGACGACGTCATCTACAGCGGCACCGTCGCCGCGGCCATGGAAGGGCGCTCGCTGGGCCGCCCGGCGCTGGCCGTGTCGCTCGCCTCGCACACGCCGACGCATTACGACACCGCAGCCCGGGTGGCCTGCATCCTGCTCGAGCGTCTGGCGAGCGAGCCGCTGCCCGCGGACACCATCCTCAACGTCAACGTTCCGGATCTGCCGTGGGCGCAGATCAAAGGCTTCGAGGCCACCCGGTTGGGACAGCGCCACCGTGCCGAGCCCGCGGTGCGGGCCACCGATCCGCGCGGCCGGCCCATCTACTGGATCGGCCCGGCGGGCCCGGAACAGGACGCCGGCCCCGGCACCGACTTCCATGCCGTGCGGCGCGGCTACGTCTCGATAACGCCGTTGCAGATCGACCTGACGCGCTATCAGGCGCTGGATCAGATCGCCGGTTGGGTACAGGGGCTGTAAAGGTGATGGACCAGGATTGGCTGCGCGGCAGCGGGATGACCTCGCAGCGGGCGCGCGAGCGTCTGCTCACCCGCTTGTTCGAGGCCGGCATACAGGACCTGCGGGTGCTGGAGGTGATGCGCCGCACCCCGCGGCATGCGTTCGTGGACGAGGCGCTGGCCAGCCGCGCCTATGACGATACGGCGCTGCCGATTGGCTTCGGCCAGACCATATCCCAGCCCTACATCGTGGCGCGGATGACCGAGCTGCTGATGGAGGGGCGGTCGCCGCAGCGGGTGCTGGAGATCGGCACTGGCTCCGGCTATCAAACCGCGGTGCTGGCGCAGCTGGTGCCGCATGTGTTCTCGATCGAGCGCATCAAAGCGCTGGCCGATCTGGCCAAGAGCCGGTTCCGCGCGCTGAAGCTGTACAACATCCGCGTGCGGCACGGCGACGGCAGCGAGGGCTGGATCCAGCACGCGCCGTTCGACGGCATCCTGCTGACCGCGGCGCCGCCGCAGATTCCGGAGCCGCTGCTCGCGCAGCTGGCGGTGGGCGGGCGGCTGGTGGCGCCGGTGGGCGTCACCGAGCAGCAGCTGGTGGTGTATCAGCGCACGGAGCTGGGCATCGAGCGGCGCACCCTCAGCAGCGCCAGCTTCGTGCCGATGCTCGGGGGCAAGGTGTGACGGAGGCCGGGCGGGCGCGCCGGAACGGCAACACGCTAGTCCGCCTGCTGCGCCTGGGGCTGCCCTGGCTGCTGCTGACCATGCTCAGCGGCTGCATGATCCGCGAGCCGGCGCCGGTCGAGGTCAGGAACCACGGTCGCGGCGGAACGTCCAGCGGCGACTACTACATCGTGCAGCCGGGCGAGACCCTGTACTCCATCGCCTGGCGCCACGGCACCGATTATCGCAGCCTAGCCCGCCTCAACCGCATCGACCCTCCCTACCGCATCTATCCGGGCCAGCGGCTGCGCCTGCGCGGCGCGCCGCCGAAAGCCTCCGGCACCACCGCCGTCGCCGCCGCCTCGACCTCGACGGGCGCCAAGACCGGCGAGCGTAAGAGCGACAGCGGTGCGAAAACCGCGCGCCGGCCGGCCGCGTCGACCTCGAAACCGGCCGCTGCCACGCCGCCGTCGTCGCCCAAGCCCGCGCAGGCGCCGGCCGCCGAGCTGACCTGGCGCTGGCCGACCGACGGCCAGGTGCTGCGCCGCTTCACCGCCGACGCGATCGGCAAGCAAGGTATCGAGATCGGCGGCCGCGCCGGGCAGACGGTGGTGGCGGCGGCCAAAGGGCAGGTGGTGTACGCCGGCAGCGGCCTGCGCGGCTACGGCAACCTGATCATCGTCAAGCACAACAGCCGCTATCTGACCGCCTACGGCTACAACCAGGATTTGCTGGTGCGGGAGGGGGAGACCGTCGCGGCCGGTCAGGCCATCGCCACCATGGGCTACTCGCCGAGCCGCCGGCCGGCTTTGCACTTCGAGCTGCGCCGGGACGGCAAACCGGTCGATCCGCTGAGCTATCTCCCCGCAAAATAGGGGTTTTTCATGGCATTGCATGCCATGGCGGGGACGACATATAGTAGCCCTTGACAACTACAAATACTGTCGCTAACCCCCGACGCCAGCCTCTAGTCCCAGCTGACGGAGCGCCGTCACAACGATTCTATAAACAAGGCGCGGGGGAGGGAGGAGAAAATAATGGCCAAACGGCGAGCGGAAGCCGCGGGATTTGCGGCTGGACAGGAAGTCGACATGGAGCCGGAGGAGTTCCTGCTAGAAGGGGACGCCGAGGTTCCCGAATCCGTGATAGAGGATTTCGAGCCGGAGGAAGACGAGGAGACCCTTTTCGCGGCGGGCCAGGCCGACGATGGAACCCTGGACGCCACCCAGATGTACCTCAACGAGATCGGTTTCTCGCCGCTGCTGACAGCGGAGGAGGAGGTCTACTACGCGCGCAGGGCGCAGCGCGGCGACGCCGCGGCGCGGGCGCGCATGATCGAGAGCAACTTGCGGCTGGTGGTGAAGATTGCCCGCCGCTACATGAACCGCGGGTTGGCGTTCCTCGACCTGATCGAGGAAGGCAATCTCGGCTTGATCCGCGCGGTGGAGAAGTTCGATCCGGAGCGGGGTTTCCGCTTCTCCACCTACGCCACCTGGTGGATCCGGCAGACCATCGAACGGGCGATCATGAACCAGACCCGCACCATCCGTCTGCCCATCCACGTCATCAAGGAAATCAACCAGTACCTGCGCACCGCCCGGCGCTTGACCCAGACCCTCGACCACGAGCCGTCGCCGGAGGAGATCGCCCGCGCCATGGGCCGGCCGGTGGAGGACGTCCGGCGCATGATGGGGCTGAACGAGGGCACCACCTCGGTGGACGTGCCCATCGGTAAGGACGCCGACCGGGTGCTGCTCGACGCCATCCCCGACGAGAACAATCCGGACCCGTCGACCAAGCTGGAGGAGGACGACATCCTCGGCCGGCTGGACAACTGGCTGGACCAGCTCACCGACAAGCAACGGGCGGTGGTGGAGCGCCGCTTCGGCCTGCGCGGCTACGACCGGGCCACGCTCGAGGAGGTCGGCAGCGAGATCGGCGTGACCCGCGAGCGGGTGCGCCAGATCCAGATAGATGCTCTCAAGAAGTTGCGCGAAGTGATGGAGAGGGCGGGATATTCGCAGGACGCGGTGTTCGGTTAGCCAGGTCCACCCGGGGGCCACGTCGGCGGCCCCCGGCGCGTGTCGAGGTCAGTCCAGGATCAGCGCGGCGGCTACCCGCCGGTCCTCGGCCATGAGAATGTTGTAGGTGCGGCAGGCCGCGCCGGTATCCATCACCTCCACGCCGATGCCGCGGGTTAGCAGCTCGCGCAGCACGCTGCGGTCGGGAAAGCGCTGCTGCACGCCTGTGCCGAGCAGCACCACTTCCGGCCTGAAGTCGATGATGGGCGCCAGATCGGCGACGCCGAGCTGATCGGGGCGCTGCGGCGCCCAGTCGCGGATCAGCAGCTCCGGCGTGACCACAACGCTGGCTTCGATCAGTTCGTCGTTGATGCGGATCCGGCCGCGCTCGTAGCTGCGGATGCGGTACGTGGCGGTGCCATATTCCTGCGTCAGCTTCATAAAAGTTCCCCGTTCGGGCCGTTTCCAAGGGCTTGTTCCGGTCGGCGGCGCCGAGCACCGTCGGCTTGATTGACAGTGTCGGGCGCGCCCAGTAACTTCCGCTGCTTACGCGCGCGACGGCCACTCCATAGGCGCCGGGACCACACCATGAACCCGGCGCGCTCCGGGATCAAGCATCGGTCCGTACCGGTATCAATATCGGCGCTGAGGCACAAGCCCAAGTGTGGCCGGCGCGTCCCGTGCGAAACTAACGATCGCATGGCGGACAGGCGCGATCTCTAAGGCGCGGCCGCGTAGGCCGTGGGCGGACATCGGGAGACATACATTGAATTCGGTTAAGGTCGGTTTGTTGGGGCTGGGCACGGTCGGTGCCGGCACGGTCAACCTGCTGTCCCGTAACCGCGACGAGATTACCCGTCGCGCCGGCCGTGCTATTGAAGTCATTCACGCGGCCGCACGCAATCTCGATCGCCAGCGCGAATGCAGCACCGAAGGCATCCGCCTGACCACCGATCCCTTCGAAGTGGTCAACAACCCGGAGGTCGACATCGTCGTTGAGCTCATCGGCGGCGAGGAGCCGGCGCGCGAGCTGGTGCTGCGGGCGATCGACAACGGCAAGCACGTGGTAACGGCCAACAAGGCGCTGATCGCCACGCACGGCAACGAGATCTTCGCCCACGCCCGCCAGCGCGGCGTGGCGGTGGTGTTCGAGGCGGCGGTGGCCGGCGGCATCCCCATCATCAAGGCGATCCGCGAGGGGCTGACCGGCAACCGCATCCAGTGGCTGGCCGGCATCATCAACGGCACCTCGAACTTCATCCTCACCGAGATGTTCTACCAGTCGCGCGAGTTCGCCGACGTCCTGGCGGAGGCGCAGCGGCTGGGCTATGCCGAGGCCGATCCCACCTTCGACATCGAGGGCGTGGATGCCGCGCACAAGCTCACCATCCTGGCCTCGATCGCCTTCGGCATTCCGCTGCAGTTCGACAAGGTCTACACCGAGGGCATCAGCGCCATCACCCGTGAGGACGTCGCCTACGCTCAGGAGCTGGGTTACCGCATCAAGCTGCTGGGGCTGGCCCGGCGCGACGAGCGGGGCATCAGCCTGCGGGTGCACCCGGCGCTGGTGCCGGAGCGGCGCCTGCTCGCCAGCGTCGACGGCGTGATGAACGCGGTGATGGTGCACGGCGATCCGGTCGGCTCGACCCTGTACTACGGCCGCGGCGCCGGCGCCGGCCCGACCGCCTCGGCGGTGGTGGCGGATCTGGTGGATGTGGCGCGCGAGCTCAATCTCGACCTGGAGAGCCGGGTGCCGTACCTGGCGTTCCAGGCGAACGCGCTGTCCGACGAGCCGGTGGTGCCGATGAGCGAGGTCGAAACCCGCTACTATCTGCGCATGCAGGCGCACGACGAGCCGGGCGTGCTGGCCGACGTGACCCGTATCCTCGGGGATGCGCGCATCAGCATCGAGGCGATCCTGCAGAAGCAGCCGGCGGAAGGCGCCGAGCACGTGCCGGTGATCATCCTCACCCACAAGGTGCGCGAAGGGCAAATGAACGAGGCCATCCGTCGGATCGAGGCGCTGGAGGCCATCCAAGGCAAGGTGGCCCGCATCCGCGTCGAGCACCTGGATTGAATTCAACCGTAGACGAGTATTCCCATGCCGTTCCGTCCCCGTTATACCGGTCTGATCGACAAGTACCGTGACCGCCTGCCGGTCAAGGACGACACCCGCATCATCAGCCTCGGCGAGGGCAACACCCCGCTGATCAAGCTCAACAACATCCCGCGCCTGCTCGGCAAGGATGTCGACATCTACGTCAAGTACGAGGGCCTCAACCCCACCGGCTCGTTCAAGGACCGTGGCATGACCATGGCCGTGACCAAGGCGGTGGAGGATGGCTCCAAGGCGATCATCTGCGCCTCGACCGGCAACACCTCGGCGGCGGCGGCGGCCTACGCGGCGCGCGCCGGCATCACCGCGTTCGTGATCATTCCCGAGGGCAAGATCGCCATGGGCAAGCTGGCCCAGGCCATCATGCACGGCTCGGTGGTGCTGCAGATCACCGGCAACTTCGACGCCGGCATGGAGCTGGTCAAGCGTGTCGCTTCCGAGGCGCCGGTGACCATCGTCAACTCCATCAACCCCTATCGCCTGCAGGGTCAGAAGACCGCCGCCTTCGAGATCATCGAGGAGCTGGAGCGGGCGCCGGACTTCCACTGCCTGCCGGTGGGCAACGCCGGCAACATCACGGCCCACTGGATCGGCTACTCCGAGTACGCCGGCATCGCCACCGAGGCCGACACCTTCTCCCAGGGCACCAGCCGCTACGCCAGCGCCGTGGTGAACAGCCGTCCGCGCATGGTCGGCTATCAGGCCGCCGGCGCGGCGCCGTTCCTGCGCGGCGCCATGGTCGACAATCCGGAGACAGTGGCCACCGCCATCCGCATCGGTCATCCGCAGTCCTGGAAGCAGGCCTGGGCGGCCAGCAAGGAGTCGGGCGGCTGGTTCGACGAGTGCACCGATGAGGAGATCCTGGCGGCGCAGCGCCTGCTGGCGGAGCGCGAGGGCGTGTTCTGCGAGCCGGCCTCGGCCACCTCGCTGGCCGGCGCCATGCGCGACATCAAGTCCGGCAAGATTCCGGAAGGCAGCACGGTGGTGTGCACGCTCACCGGCCATGGCCTCAAGGATCCGGACATCGCCATCAAGCAATCGACCGGCGCGATCGTCACCATTCCGGCCGAACTGGAGGCGGTCAAGCGCGCCATCCTCGGCCGTCTGTAACGGTCGTTCCGGAGTGGTGGCGGCAACGACGCTGACGCTGCTGATTCCGGGGCTGCTGGGTCCCCTGCCGGCCGCGGCGAAGCGCTGGGAGGCGCTGACCGCGGCCCGGCCCGCGCTCACCACTTGGCTGGCGCGCGCCCGCGCCGAGAGCGCGCGCCGTCCTCACTACTACGCCCTGCTCGACGCGCTGTTCGCGCGCACCCCGGAGGGCCCGTTGCCGGCCGCCGCGCTGGGGCTGGTCGGCGAGGGCGCGGAGCCGGCGCCGCAAGGCGTTTGGCTGCGGGCCGATCCGGTGCACCTGCGCGCCGATCGCGACCGCGTCATGCTGTTCGCCCCGCCGCGCATCGCGCTCGACCAGACCGAGGCGGCGTCGCTGGTGGCGGAATGCAACCGCTTCCTGGCGCAGGATGGCCTGGCGCTGCGGGCGCTGGCGCCGCAGCGCTGGTACCTGGGCGGCAGCGCGCACACCCACCTGGAGGCGGCTCCGCTGTGCGCGGTCAACGGCCGCTACATCGACGACTACCTGCCGCGCGGCGCAGACGCCCGGCGCTGGCTGGCGTTGCTCACCGAGCTGCAGATGCTGCTGCACGGCGCCGGCGCCAACATGACGCGCGAGAGCGAGGGGCGGGCGAGTATCAACAGCGTCTGGCTGTGGGGCGAAGGCGAGCTGCCGCGCGAGGTGCGCGGCGCCTGGACCGAGGTCTACGCCGATGAGCCGGTGCTGCGCGGTTTGGCGCGGCTCTCCGGCGCCCGGGTGGAGGCGCTGCCGCCGCGGCTGCCGGCCACCGGCGGCGCGGCGCTAGTATGTCTGCTGTCCTGCCAGGAAGCGCTGCAGGCAGACGATCTGGAACAGTGGCTGTCCAGCGTCGACGCGCTGGAGCGCGACTGGCTGGCACCGGCCCTGGAGCGGCTGCGCGGCGGCGAGCTGGACGTCCTCAGCCTGCGCTGCGAGGTCGGCGGGTGGCGGCTGCGGCGGGGCGATCTGCGGCGGTTCTGGCGGCGTCCCGGGCCGCTGCTGAAGTATCTGGAGTTTTGATGCGCAAGCGCATAGAGCGGCGGCTGCTGTCGGTCGACCCGAATCGGCTACCGCGGCAGTTGCACCCGGTGCTGCGCCGGGTTTACGCGGCCCGCGACGTGGCGGTGGCGGACGAGCTCGAATGCTCCCTGACGCGGCTGCACAGCGTCGAGGCGCTAGGCGGCATCGGGGCGGCGCTCGATCTGTTGGTGGCGGCGCTGGAGCGGCGGGAGCGGATCCTCGTCATCGGCGACTTCGACGCCGACGGCGCCACCAGCAGCGCTCTGGCGATCCGGGCGCTGCGGGCCATGGGCCACCACGACGTCGATTACCTGGTGCCGAACCGCTTCCAGTACGGCTACGGCCTGACCCCGGAAATCGTCGAGCTGGCGGCCGAGCGTCGGCCGCAGCTGCTGATCACCGTGGATAACGGCGTCTCCAGCCTGGCGGGGGTGGAAGCGGCGCGGGCGCGTGGCATGCGGGTGCTGATCACCGACCACCACTTGCCGGGCGCGCAGCTGCCGGCCGCCGACGCGCTGGTCAACCCCAACTTGCCCGGCGATGCCTTTCCCAGCAAGTGTCTGGCCGGGGTGGGGGTGATCTTCTATGTCATGCTGGCGCTGCGGGCGCGGCTGCGCGCCGAGGGCTGGTTCGAGCGGCGCGGCATCGCCGAGCCGAACATGGCCGACCTGCTCGATTTGGTGGCGTTGGGCACGGTTGCCGACGTGGTGCCGCTGGATCACAACAACCGCATACTGGTCGACCAGGGCATCCGCCGCATACGTGCCGGGCGCTGCTGCGCCGGCATCCTGGCGCTGCTGGAGGACGCCGGCCGCGATCCCGCCCGGTTGGTGGCCGCCGACCTGGGTTTCGCGGTCGGTCCGCGGCTGAACGCCGCCGGCCGGCTGGAGGACATGTCGCTCGGCATCGAGTGCCTGCTCGCCGACGACCCGGCGCAGGCTCGCCAACTCGCCCGCCGGCTGGGCGAGCTCAATCGGCAGCGGCGCGACATCGAGGGGCAGATGCGCGAGGAGGCGCTGCAGGCGCTCGAGGCGCTGGACGCCGACACCCTGCCGGCCGGCATCTGCCTGATGGACGAAAGCTGGCACCAGGGGGTGATCGGTATCCTGGCCGGCCGTATCAAGGAGCGCTTCCACCGGCCGGTGATCGCCTTCGCGCCGGCCGGCGTGGACGAGCTCAAGGGCTCGGCCCGCTCCATTCCCGATCTGCATATCCGCGATCTGCTGGACAAGATCGCCACCCGCCAGCCCGAGCTGATACGTAAGTTCGGCGGGCACGCCATGGCCGCCGGGCTGACCCTGGAGCGGGCGCGCTTTGAGCGGTTTCGCGAGGCCTTCGCCCAAGCGGTGGCCGAGGAGGTGCCGCCGGAAGCCTTGCAGGGCGTACTGCTCAGCGACGGCGAACTGCGTCCGGAGGAGCTGGCGCTGGA
Organism: uncultured Alkalilimnicola sp.; assembly: GCA_937951875.1. Lineage (GTDB taxonomy): Bacteria > Pseudomonadota > Gammaproteobacteria > Nitrococcales > AK92 > JAAYIK01. The sequence continues at coordinate 42,002 of CALGAN010000076.1, forward strand.
GGTGGCGGAGGCGCTGCGCGACGGCGGTCCCTGGGGACAGGGCTTTCCGGAGCCGCTGTTCGACGGCGTGTTCGAGGTGGTGCAGAGCCGCATCGTCGGCGACAAGCACTTGAAGATGGTGCTGCGACATCCGCAGTCGTCGGGCTGGCTGGACGCCATCGCCTTCAACGCGGTCGAGCACGGTTGGCGCGAGGCGCCGCCGGCGGTGCGGCTGGCCTACCGTTTGGACGTCAACGAGTTCCGCGGCCGCCGCAGCGTGCAGCTGTTGGTGGAGTATCTGGAGCCAGCGTTCTGACGGCGCGGGCCGCGCGCGGCGGCCCGCCCGGCGATTGCTTTAGTGCGCCAGCGCCGTCTTGCGGTGCTCCGCCATCCAGCGCTTGGCGGCGGCGCTGTCCGTCTGCAGCACCGACAGGTCCGCCACCACGGCGGCGGCCGTTTCCAGCACGGTGTCCGGCACCTGCTTGTCGAGGTCGACGCCTTCCAGGCTGGTGATGGGCTCCTTGCCGTACGCCTTGAGGCGGCGGTTGATCAGCTGCAGCTGGGTGGCTTCCAGTTGCGCCCGTTCCTCCGCGCGGATCTTCTCGTTCAGCACCAGCGTCTTGCGCGACTGGATCGCCCGCATCTGCTCGTACTCCTCCAGCAGCGCCTGGAACGCCGGATCGCGGCTGGTGCGGGCCTCGTGACGCTCCCGCAGCAGCGGCAGGAACGGACTCAGGTCGCCTTCGGGGCGGTACGACACCGGCCGGATCTCGTCCCAGGGCAGGGCGGTCTCGACCGAGTCCTCGCCGCGCTCCAGGTCGGCGATCACCGGCGACGGCAGCACGATGTCGGGCATCACGCCCTTGCGCTGGGTGCTGGCGCCGTTGATTCGGTAGAACTTGGCGATGGTGAGCTTCAGCCGGCCCGCAGACTGCGGCGGCTTGAAGCCGAAGCGGTCCAGGTCGATCAGGGTCTGCACCGTGCCCTTGCCGAAGGTCTTCTGGCCGATCACCACGCCACGGCCGTAGTCCTGGATCGCCGCCGCGACGATCTCCGACGCGGAAGCGCTGTAGCGGTCGACCAACACCGCCAGCGGGCCGCTATAGACCGTGCCGCGGTCGCGGTCCTGCTGCACCTCGACGCCGCCGTCGTTGCGCCGCACCTGCACCACCGGGCCATGGTCGATGAACAAGCCTACCAGATCGGTCGCCTCGCGCAGCGAGCCGCCGCCGTTGCCGCGCAGGTCGAGCACCAGGCCGTCGATGCCCTGCTTCTTCAGATCCTCGATCAGCCGGCGCACGTCGCGGGTGGTGCTGCGGTAGTCTTTGGCGCCGGCGTCGGCGGCGGCGAAGTCCACGTAGAAGGCGGGCAGGGTGATGACGCCGATCTTGCGGCTGACGCCCTCGTCCTTGATCTCGATGGTCTTGGCCTTGGCGGCCTGCTCCTCGAGCTGTACCTGGTTGCGGATCAGGGTGACGATCTTCGGCGTGGCGCCGCCGTGCTTGGGCAGTACCTGCAGGCGCACGGTGGTCTGCTTCGGCCCGCGGATCAGATCCACCACGTCCGACAGCCGCCAGCCCACCACGTCGATGATGTCGCCGCTATCGCCCTCGCCGACGCCGATGATGCGGTCGCCGGGCGCCAGCTGCCCGCTCTTGGCGGCGGGTCCGCCGGGCACCAACTCGACCACCTCGGTCAGGTCGTTGTCGCTACGGAGCATGGCGCCGATGCCCTCCAGCGACAGCCGCATGTGGATGTCGAAGCTCTCCGACAGCCGCGGCGACATGTAGCTGGTATGCGGATCGAAGTTCTGCGCCCAGGCGTTCATGTAGGTCTGGAACACTTCCTCGGCGCTGTAGTCCTCGACCGTGCGCGCCAGCCGCTGGTAGCGCTTGCCGAGGATCTCCGTGACCTTGGCCGGCTCTTGGCTCGCCATTTTCAGCATCAGCGCGTCGTTCTTGACGCGGCGCCGCCAGAGGTCGTCCAGCTCGGCCTTGGTCTTGGCCCAGGGCGCCTTGGAGCGGTCCAGCTCCAGCGTTTCCTGGCCAGAGAAGTCGAGCGGCTCGGACAACAGGCTCAGCGCGAAGTCCGACCGTTCCTTCACCCGCTGCTGATAGACGCGGAACACCTCGTAGGCGCTGTCGAGCCGGCCGCGGCGCAGATCGTCGTCGAGCTGGGTGCGGAAGCGCTCGAACGATGCGATGTCCTCGGCCAGGAAGTAGTAGCGCTCCTGGTCGAGAGCATTGATGTAGGCGTCCAGCACTCGCGACGACAGCTCGTCGTTCAGCGCCAGCTCGCGGTAGTGATACTGGGTGAGCAGCTCGGCCAGCAATTGCGCTTTCTGCGGGTGCGACGCTTCGGGAGCGGTCTGCTTGCCCGCGGGGTTCGCGCTGGGTGGCACGGTCAGTGCGGGCGGCGCCATCAGCACGATCGCGCCGAGCAGTGCCAAGCGTGCCATGAAGGACCGGAGTCGGGTCATGCGTTCTCTCTCTGCTGCCAATGCCTTAGGGCCGGCTCAGTCGGACAAGCTGCGGGTTACGACCTCATAGACATCGGTCGACAGCCCGGGAGTTCCCGCGATGCGCTCCAGCGCCTCGCGCATGTGCTGGCGGCGGACCGGTTCGTAGCGGCGCCAGCGACTCAAAGCGGTGGCCAGACGCGCGGCGACTTGAGGATTTATCCCATTGAGTTCTAGCACGTAATCGGCCAGAAAAGCATAGCCGGCGCCGCTGATATCGTGGAACTGCGCCGGATTGCCGTGACAGAAGGCGCCGATCAAAGCGCGAACCTTGTTGGGATTGCGCAGCTCGAACGCCGGGTGGGCGGTGAGCGCGCGCACCCGCGCCAGCGCGTCCGGACGCTGCGACAGCGCCTGCACGCGGAACCACTTATCCACCACCAGCGGCTCGTGCTGCCAGCGCCGGTAGAACGCCTCCAGCGCGCTTTCCGCGTCGGCGCCCTCGCAGTCGGCCAGCAGGCTCAGCGCCGCCAACCGGTCGGTCATGTTGTCGGCCTGCTCGAACTGGCGCAGGCACAGCGCCCGCGCCTGCGCATCGCCGCCGGCCATCAGATAGTTCAGCGCCAGGTTCTTGAGCCGGCGCTTGCCGACCGCCTCGGCGTGTAGGCCGCGATCGTTGCCGGCGGCGCAGCGCTGATAGGTGTCGTACCAGAGTTCGCCGAGCTCCCGGCCCAGACTGCGGCGCAGGCCCTCGCGCGCGGCGTGCACGGCGGCCGGGTCGATCGTCTCCAGCTGCTCGGATAGGTAAGCCTCGGCCGGCAGGGTCAGCGCCTCGGCCACGAAGGCGGGATCCAGGTCGGCTGCGGCGGCCAGGGTCTTGCGGAAGGCCTCCAGCACCGCTTCCGGCGCCTGCTCGCCGCCATCCCGCCCGGCGATCCGGCGCAGTAGCAGCATCGAGGTGAGGCGCTGGCCGGCGTCCCAGCGGTTGAACGGGTCGCTGTCGTGGGCGAACAGGAACGCCAGCTGCTGCTCGCTGTAGCCGTACTCGACCCGCACCGGCGCCGAGAACTCGCGCAGCAGCGAGGGCAGCGGCCGTTCGCGCAGGCCGACGAAGCGGAAGCTGTGCTCGGCCTCGGTAAGCTCCAGCACCCGGGTTTCGCCCGCCGGCGCCGGCTCGCCTTCCAGCTGCAGCGGCAGGGCGCGGCCGTCGCCGCCGAGCAGGCCGATCTTCAGCGGGATGTGGAACGGATCCTTGCGCGGCTGGCCCGGCGTCGGCGGGCAGCTCTGGCGCACCCGCAGCGTATAGGTACCGGTGGCGTCGTCATAGTGGTCGTCGATGTGCAGTACCGGTGTGCCGGCCTGGCTGTACCAGCGCGCGAACTGGCGCAGATCGCGCCCGTTGGCGTCGGCCATGGCCGCCAGGAAGTCGTCGCAGGTCACCGCCTGGCCGTCGTGGCGGTGGAAGTACAAATCCATGCCGCGGCGGAAGCCGTCCTCGCCGAGCAGGGTGTGGTACATGCGGATCACCTCGGCGCCCTTGTTGTAGACGGTCGAGGTGTAGAAGTTGTTGATTTCGACGTAGTTGTCCGGGCGCACCGGATGCGCCATCGGCCCGGCGTCCTCGGGGAACTGCTGGGTGCGCAGCAGGCGCACGTCGTTGATGCGCTTCACCGCTGCCGAGCCCATCGCCGCCGAGAACTGCTGCTCGCGGAACACGGTCAGCCCTTCCTTGAGCGAGAGCTGGAACCAGTCGCGGCAGGTGACGCGGTTGCCGGTCCAGTTGTGGAAGTACTCATGGCCGATCACCGCCTCGACGTTCTCGAAGTCGGTGTCGGTGGCGGTGTCGTAGTCGGCCAGCACGTACTGGGTGTTGAAGATGTTGAGGCCCTTGTTCTCCATGGCCCCCATGTTGAAGTCGCCGACCGCGACGATCATGTAGATGTCCAGGTCGTACTCCAGCCCGAAGGTTTCCTCGTCCCAGCGCATGGCGCGCTTGAGCGATTCCATGGCGTGCTCGGTCTTGGGCAGATCCTGCGGGCGGACGTAGATCTCCAGCGCCACCTCGCGGCCGGAGGCGGTGACGAAGCGGTCGCGCCGGCAGGCCAGGTCGCCCGCCACCAGCGCGAACAGGTACGACGGCTTGGGGAAGGGATCGACCCAGCGGACCCAATGGCGGCCGTCGTCCAGCCGGCCGCGCTCCACCGGATTGCCGTTGGACAGCAGCACCGGGTAGCGGGCGGCGTCGGCGATGATCTTGGTGCTGAACCGCGCCATCACGTCCGGTCGGTCGGGGTAGTAGGTGATGCGGCGGAAGCCCTCGGCCTCGCACTGGGTGCAGAACATGTCGCCGGACTTGTACAGCCCTTCCAGCGCGGTGTTGTTCTGCGGCTCGATGCGCGTGACCACGTCCAGCTGGAAGCTACTTGGGACCTGGTCGATGGTCAGGCCGTCGGCATCGAGCCGATACTGATCCGGCCGCAGCGGCTGACCGTCGAGCGCGAGTTCGAGCAGTTCGAGATGCTGCCCGTCCAAGCGCAGCGGCGCCGGCCCGGTGCCGTTGCGTCGCATTTGCAGTCTGGAGCGCACCACCGTGGCCTGTTCGCCGAGCTCGAATTCCAGGTCGATCCGGTCGACCAGATAGGCGGGCGGGGTGTAATCACGGAGGTAGACGGTTTTCGACTGGCTCATGCACCGGTCCTGTTCATGCGGCAGGCCGCCGCGTCGGATCGTTGGGAAATGGTCGCGTTTAGCTTAGAGCCTATTGCGTCGGCTTGCATGTGGGGGCGGCGCCGAAACGATCCACGCCGCCAACCGTCGACGGCCGACCGCGGTCTGCTGTATCTGTGGTGAGGGAGGAGGCGAATTGCAACGGGGGATTCGTGATGGGGCCTCCAGGCCGGGCCGGACTACGGAAATTTTTTCCGGCCGTGTATGATGCGTCGCGGCATGAACGGGTAAAGGCCCTATATATTACACGGACTTCGCGCTTGTTGCGACGCAAAATATAGCGGTGGGGCAGTGTGTTCCGCGCTTTCGGTCCAGGGGCCGAGGCGAGGGCTGCCGAGCGGACGCCATCGCTCCGTAGAGACATCCGAATAAGGTGCCAGTTCTATGTTCAAGGCGTTCCACGACACGATGTTCGGCGCGGCGGCTCAGGCGCGTACCGATCCCGCGCTCGAAGTGATCGAGCGCCGTGCTCCGCGGCGGCGCTATGAGACGCCGGTACTGTTCATTCACGGCGCGTTCGCCGGCGCCTGGTGCTGGGACGAGTATTTCCTGCCGTACTTCGCCAGCCGCGGCTTCGACGCCTACGCCGTCAGCCTGCGCGGCCACGGCAACAGTGAGGGCCGCCGCTACCTGCACATGGCTTCGATCGCCGATTACGTCCACGACGTGGACCGTACCGTGCGTTCGCTAGAGCGCCCTCCGGTGCTGGTCGGCCATTCCATGGGCGGTATGGTGGTGCAGAAGTATCTGGAGCGCCACGCCGCGCCGGCCGCGGTGTTGATGGCGTCGGTGCCGCCGACCGGGCTGGCGCTGCCGACCCTGCGGCTGATGCTCGGCGATCCCTGGCTGCTCACCCAGATCAACCTGGTGCACAGCTGGAACCCGCATCTGGTGGATTTCAAGACCGCCAAGCGCGCGGTGTTCTCCGACGACATGGACGAGGAGGAGCTGCTGCGCCACGGGCGGCGCTTCCGGGCCGAATCGCAGCGGGCGCTCTGGGACATGACCGTCGGCAATCTGCCGCAGGTATGGCGCATCAAGGTGCCGCCGCTGCTGGTGCTCGGCGCCGAGAACGACGCGCTGTTCCCGCCGGCGATGGTGCGGGAGACGGCCCGCGTGTACGGCGCCGAGGCCGAGATCTTCCCCGGCGTGGCGCACGCCATGATGCTGGAGCGCCGCTGGCGCCTGGTCGCCGACCGGATCATCGATTGGCTGGCGCGGCTGGAATCACGGGCCGCGGACGCGCCCGCGGCGTAGCGGGCCGGCCGCTACCAGCGGTATTTGTCCCACAGCCGCGGGTTGGCCCAGTCGCGGCTGTTCAACCAGTCGGGCGTGGTCTTGTAGGTGGCCAGCGCGACCTCGTACAGCCGCAGGCCGTGGTCCTGGTGGCGGTAACGCCCGAGCGCCACGAAGCCCAAGGCCATCAGGTCGCCGTGCGCCGGCGCGCCGCCGTCCTCGGCCAGCAGCAGGGTGTGGCGGGCGTAGAGATCGCGCAGGCGGGCCAACACCGTGGCCGGCGGCAAGGCCGCCAGCGTGGGGGCGCCGACCACCAGCGCCAGGTCGTAGGGCAGGGGGCCGGGCGGCGGGTCGGCGAGCGGTTCGGCCTGTGCCGTCGGCGGCAAGGGCAGGGCGGCTGCCAGTTCCGCGCTGTCGGCGCCCACCAGCAGCACCCGGCTCGGCGCGATGGCGGCAACGCGCTCGGCCAAGGCGGGCAGTAGCAGGGGATGCGCGGCGTCCATGGATTGTCCTCGAATCGCGGCTGAGCCGCGTGTGACTTGGGGACCATGGTAGCGGGACGGAAGTGCCAGGGAAACGCCGAACCCCGACCGGGAAGGCGCGGCCGCCCCCTCTTTCCAAGAAAACAAATCGTTACGGCGACTGTCTAAGCGGTGGCGCCGAGCCGCTCGTGCAGCGCCACGTACTCGCGGGTAAGCTTGTGCGAGGGCGCCAGGTGGATCAGCGGCAGCGCCCGCTGATGCGACTCGCGCACCACGACCGATGACGACAGGTAAGTGTCCAGCACCGGCAGCCCTTCCGCGATCAGCTCGCTCACCACTTTCTGCGGCAGGCTGGCGCGCGCCTGGTACTGGTTGACCACGATGCCTTCCACTTCCAGCTCCGGATTGTGGTCGTCGCGGATCTCGCGCACGTTCTGCAGCAGCTCATACAGGGCGCGGCGCGAGAAGTCGTCGCAGTCGAAGGGAATCAGGCAGCGCTCGGCGGCGATCAGCGCCGAACGCGTGTAGAAATTGAGCGCCGGGGGAGTATCGATATAGATCGTGTCGTATTCGGCCTCGAGCTCGCGCAGGGCGTCGCGCAGCTTGTAGATCTTGTAGCGCGATTCCAGCTTGCTCTGCAGATGTTCGAGCTCGCGGTGAGCGGGCAGCAGGTGCAGCCCCTCGAAAGGCGTGTCGGCGATGAATTCCCGGGTGTGCTTCAGATGCAGCCGGAAGCTGAGCATCTGATCGAAAAAACCGGCCACGGTGGCCTCGGGGTCGTCGGGCGTTCGGCCGAGCAGGTACTGGCTGGAATTGGCTTGCGGATCGAGATCGACCACCAGAGTGCGGGCACCTTGCGCGGCGCTGATCGCCGCCAAATTGCAGGTAATGGTCGATTTTCCGACGCCGCCTTTCTGGTTGAATACGACTCGTCTCATAATGTGTCGCCCCGACTTCGTCCGCTCTTGCCGCGTGGCGTTCGCCACGCCAGTGTAGTCAAACGCCCAGGGACGGTCGAGGCACGCCCGGAGCGCCCGACGCAGGAAAACGACCACCGCCTCAAGGCAATTACGAACGCAACACTGGACTCATCGTGTATACTTTTCTTCGCGAATTGTTCTTCCGCACCGACCCCGAGCTCAGTCACGGCGCCGCGCTGACGGCGCTCAAGGTCGTTCACCGCGTCGGCGCCGTGCGCCTGCTGCGGCCGCCGGTGCCGGCGGTGCCGCGACGGGTGATGGGCATCGACTTCCCCAACCCGGTCGGCCTGGCGGCGGGGCTGGACAAGAACGGCGACTACATCCGCGCCCTGGGCAGCCTGGGCTTCGGTTTTCTGGAGATCGGCACGGTCACGCCGCGGCCGCAGGACGGCAATCCGCGCCCGCGCCTGTTCCGGCTGCGGCGCGCCCAGGCGATCATCAACCGCATGGGCTTCAACAACAAGGGCGTGGATTACCTGGTGGAGCAGGTGCGGCGCGCCCGCTACCCGGGCGTGCTCGGCATCAACATCGGCAAGAACTTCGACACGCCAGTCGAGCGCGCCACCGACGACTATTTGATCGGCCTGCGCAAGGTCTACCCCTACGCTAGCTACGTCGTGGTCAACGTGTCCTCGCCCAACACGCCGGGCCTGCGCAAGCTGCAGTTCGGCGACGCGCTGGACGATCTGCTGCTCACCCTCAAGAGCGAGCAGGGGCTGCTGTCGGTGCAGTACCAGCGCTACGTGCCGCTGGTGGTGAAGATCGCCCCCGACATGGACGCCGAGGAGATCGAGGCTCTGGCTGACCGTCTGCTGGCCCGCGGCGTGGACGGCGTCATCGCCACCAACACCACCATCAGCCGCAACGGCCTCGACCGCCTGCCGCACGCCCACGAAGCCGGCGGCCTGAGCGGCGCGCCCCTGCAGGGCCGCTCCACCGCGGTGGTGGCGGCGCTCAGCGAGCACCTGAAGGGGCGGATACCGATCATCGGCGTCGGCGGCATCATGAACGGCGCTGGCGCGCTGCAGAAACTGCGCGCTGGGGCGAGCCTGGTGCAGCTCTACACCGGCCTGGTCTACCGCGGGCCGGCCCTGGTCAGCGAGGCCGTCGCCGCCATCCGCGAAGACCGGGACCGCGGCTTGGCCACCGCCGGCAGCCGCTGAACCGGAAACCGGCGCTTCGGTGCCGGTTTTTCACTTGTCAAACGCGCGGGCGCTATCCACAATGGCGCCGCGCCCATGCATCGCGCGGACGGCGTCAGAGCGCCGTCCCGGTCGCGCCAGCGACGACCGGAGGGGTGGCCGAGCGGTTTAAGGCACTGGTCTTGAAAACCAGCGACGGGCAACCGTCCGTGGGTTCGAATCCCACCCCCTCCGCCATACCGCGCATGGCACGCCAATGACATCCGACGTGCGGCACGAGCACCGACGGCACGTTGAGCG
>CALGAN010000077.1 GCA_937951875.1 uncultured Alkalilimnicola sp.
GGTGGCGATCGCCGCCTCGGCCGCCTGCAGCTGGGCCTGGGCGACCGCCAGCGCCGCCCGCGCCTGATGGTAGGCGGCGGTGTCGTCGTCGAGCTGCTGGGCGGCGATGGCGTTGCTCTTGGCCAGCTGCTGGGAGCGATTCATGCGCTTGCGCGCGGCCTCCAGCTCGGCCTCGCGCTGGGCGATCACGGCCTCGGCCGCCGCCCGCTCGTTGCGGCGCTGCGCCTCCTGGCTGCGGGCGGCGACCACCGCGGCCTCGGCCTGCCGCAATTGCGCCTCGGCCTGCCGCAGCTGCGCCTCCAGCACGGCGGTGTCCATGCGCGCCAGCACCTGGCCGGCCTGCACGAACTCGCCCTCCCTGACCAGGATCTCCGCCAGCCGGCCGGCGGTCTTGGTGGCGATGTTGATCTCCACCCCCTCGATGCGGCCGTTGCCGCCGGCCACGCCGGCCGGCAGCGCCTCGTGCTTGAGCCCGCGCCACAGCAGCAGCGCCGCGACGACGACCACCGCGACCAACGCTATCGGTTTGACCAGGCTTTTCGATTTGGACATCGTCATCATTCCTTGAGGGGATGGAACGGCGGGTGCTTGCCGGCCTCACACCAAGCGGTGATATAAGATTCGTCCGATTCCAGGTGCGCGGCGCCGATTGATGCACATCAACCTGCCGCGAGCGGGCCGGCCGAACAATACCGATTTTCGCCACAATCGTAGCAACGGGCTGTTTTCGCAGCCCTCGAAGGAGACGCGATAATGTACGCCAACATCATGGTTCCGATCGACGGCAGCGCTACGTCCGAGAAAGCGCTGGCCGAAGCGGCGCGCCTGGCCAAACTGACCGGCGGTCGGCTGCGGCTGCTGCACGTGGTCGATCCCCTGGGCCACATCACCGGCTTCGAAGTCCCGACCCTGTACCTCAACGACCTGCGTCCGGCCATCCTCAAGTCGGCCGAGGAACTGGTGGCGAAGGCCAAGGCCAGCGCGGAGCGCGAAGGCGTGACGGTGGAAACCGAGATCGCCGAGAGCGGCGGCAAGCGGGTGTCCGAGCTGATCGTCGAGCGTGCCCAAGACTGGGGTGCCGATCTGCTGGTGCTCGGCACCCACGGCCGCCGCGGCATCGAGCGGGTGCTGGTCGGCAGCGACGCCGAGCAGGTGGTGCGGACCTCGCCGGTGCCGGTGCTGCTGGTTCGGCACAGCGGCTGACGAACGAACACCGCCCATCGTCGCCGCTCCCGTCAGGAGCGGCGGGCGCGCGCTTCAGCGCGCCATGTCACTGACCGGCGCGCCGGCCAACCGGCGCAGCCGCTCGGAGCTACGAATCGCCCACTTCTCCAGCTCCGCGATCGCGAATACCCACAGCCCCGCGCCCAGCACCTTGAGCCAGTCCAGCGGCGACAGCGCCGCCGAGCCGAACACGCTCTGCAGCGCTGGCACGTAGGTGTAGAGGAGCTGCAGCACGACGCAGGCGGCGAACGCCATCAGCACGTAGCGGTTGCCGGTGAGCCCCTCGCGGGTGGTCACCGGCGCGAAGATGTAGCGGCTGTTGACCAGGTAGAACATCTCGCCGGCCACCACGGCGTTGACCGCCATGGTGCGGGCGACCTCCAACGTCGCTCCGTGCTCCAGCTCCCACAGGAACAGCCCGAGCGCGCCGCTCGCCATCAGCACCGACACCATCAGTACGCGCCAGACGAAGAAGCCGGACAACAGCGGCTCCTTGGGCGGCCGCGGCCGGCGCGCCATGATGTCGCGTTCCGCCGGCTCGAACGCCAGCGCCAGTCCCAAGGTGCTGGAGGTCACCATGTTGATCCACAGCACCTGCGCCGGCGTCAGCGGCAGGGTCAGCTGGAACAGGATGGCGGCGATCACCACCAGCGCCTCGCCGCCGTTGGTAGGCAGCATGAACAGAATGAACTTCTTGATGTTGTCGTAGACCGCTCTGCCCTCACGCACCGCCGCGGCGATGGTGGCGAAGTTATCGTCGGCCAGCACCACGTCGGCGGCTTCCTTGGCCGCCTCGGTGCCCTTCATGCCCATGGCCACGCCCACGTCGGCGCGCTTGAGCGCGGGCGCGTCGTTGACGCCGTCGCCGGTCATGGCCACCACCTGACCGCCGTCCTGCAGCGCTTGCACCAGCCGCAGCTTGTGCTCGGGGCTGGCGCGGGCGAACACGTCCACCTCCATGGCGATGCGCCGCAGCTCGCTATCGCTCATCAGCGCCAGCTCGGCGCCGGTGACGGCCGGCTTGCCCACGCCGATCGCCAGCTCGGCGCCGATGGCACGGGCGGTCTCGGCGTGGTCGCCGGTGATCATCTTCACCCGTATGCCGGCGCGGTGGCAGTCGGCCACGGCCCGCACCGCTTCCTCGCGCGGCGGGTCGACGATGCCCACCAGCGCCAGCAAGGTATAGCCCTCCTCCACGTCGTCGAAGGTCAGGCGGCTGCCGCGCGGCGCGGCGGACTTGCAGGCGATGGCCAGCGTGCGCAAGCCGTGGGCGGCGGTGTCGGTCACCATGCGCCGCCAGTAGTCGATGTCGAGCGGACGCTCGCCCTCGGCGTCGAGCTGCCTGGCACAGATGTCGAACACCCGCTCCGGCGCGCCCTTGACGAAGATCCACGACTGGCCGGCGGCGTCGACGTGGTGGGTGGCCATGAAGCGATGCTCGGACTCGAACGGAATCGAGTCGACGCGCGGCAGCGTCTGCTCGGCCTCGTCGCGGCTCAGGCCAGCCTTCAACCCTAGCACCAGCAGCGCGCCCTCGGTGGGGTCGCCCTCCACCCGCCACTGGCCGCCGTCCTCGCGCAGCTGCGCGTCGTTGCACAGCACACCGGCGCGGATGGCCTGGTAGAGCGCCGGCATACGGGCGGGCTCGATACGCTCGCTGCCGACGCTGAAGTCACCCTCCGGCACATAGCCGACGCCGCTCACCTGCAGCACGCGGCCGCCGCAGACCACGCGCTGCACGGTCATCTCGTTGCGGGTGAGCGTGCCGGTCTTGTCGGAGCAGATCACCGTCACCGAGCCCAGCGTCTCCACCGCCGCCAAGCGGCGGACGATAGCGTTACGCCGCGCCATGCGCTGCACGCCCAGCGCCAGGGTCACGGTCATGATGGCCGGCAGGCCCTCGGGGATGGCGGACGCGGTGAGCGCGACCACCATCATGAACATCTCGGCCGGCGCGATCCCGCGCGACAAGGTACCCAGCAGGAAGGTCACCCCCGCGAACGCTACGATCGCCAGCGCCAGCGTGCGACCGAAGCGGTCAATCTGCCGCAGCAGCGGCGTGGTCATAGCCGGTACGGCGGTGAGCATCTCGTTGATCCGGCCGAGCTCGGTGGCGGCGCCGGTCGCCACCACCAGGCCGCGGGCCTGGCCGTGCACCACCAGCGTGCCGGAGTAAACCATGTCGTAGCGGTCGCCCAGGGGCGCGTCCTCGGCCACCGGCTCCAGCCGCTTGTCCACCGGCAGCGATTCGCCGGTGAGCGCCGCCTCCTCGACCCGCAGGTCCTTCACCGCGATCAAGCGCAGATCGGCCGGCACGCGGTCGCCGGAGGCCAGCAGCACCACGTCGCCGGGCACCAGCTCGGCGGCGTCGATCTCGCGCTGGCGGCCGCCGCGCAGCACCGTGGCGCGCGGCGACAGCATGTTGCGGATGGCGTCCAGGGCCGACTCGGCCTTGCCCTCCTGGATGAAACCGATGATGGCGTTGATCACCACCGCCGCCATCAGCACGCCGGTGTCGATCCAATGCCCGAGCCAGGCGGTGATCAGCGCCGCCGCCATCATCACGTACAGCAGTACGTTGTGGAACTGCATCAGCAGGCGCAGCAACGGCCCGCGCCGCTTGGGCGGCGCCAGGCGGTTATAGCCATACCGCGCCAGCCGGCTCGCCGCCTCCCCGTCGTCGAGCCCGTTCGGACCGCTTCGCAGACAGCGCTCGGCCTCCTCGACGCTCAACGTATGCCACTTCTGTTGCTGGTCGGGCGGCTCGGGCGGGCTGGAAACATCGATCATCGGGCAGTACGTCCGTGGTTGGTTTTAAAGCACCGGCGGCGAGCCGGTCCGTCTTGAAATCTACCGAAGCGGCGTCTCTTCCGTCCAACCGGCGGGGCATGTGCCGCCGGCCGATGTTTGAGGTTATCTTCATGAGCTTCTGATGCGCGACAGCGCGAGCGAGGAAGACCGTATGAATTGGACCAATCCCAGGAAACCCGAAGGCGGCGGTCAGAACGGCCGACTGCCGCCGGCCGGCAAACCGCCGGCGCCGGGCCGGCTGCCGCCCAGCCGGGTCTGGCTGACCTTCCTGCTGCTGCTGCTGCTCAACTACGCGCTGATGCGGATGTTCCTGCCGGCGCCGGACGCGCCGGTCACGATTCCGTACACGGTCTTCAAGGAGCAGGTGGCGGCCGGCAACGTCGAAGCGATATTCACCCGCGGCGATCAGGTCGAGGGACGGTTCAAAGCGGCGCTCACCTGGCCGCCGCCGCGCGAGGGCCAGCCGCCGGGCGAGACGCGCAGTGTCAGCAACTTCGAGACCACCCTGCCCGTGTTCATCGATCCGGGTCTGGAAAAGCTGCTGATCGACCAGGGCGTGGAAATCCGCGCCGAACCGCTGGAAACCGGCAGCGGCCTGGGCACCACCCTGCTGTTCGGCTTCGGCCCGGCGATCCTGATCATCGGCTTCTACGTCTGGCTGTTCCGCCGCGCCGCCCGCCAAGGCGGCGGCATGGGCGGCGCGCTCATGGGCATGGGCCGCAGCAAGGCGCGGCGCTACGACCAGGAGACGGAGAACCGGGTCACCTTCGACGACGTGGCCGGCATCGACGAAGCGGAGAACGAGCTGGTCGAGATCGTCGATTTCCTCAAGGACCCGGCCAAGTACACCCGGCTGGGCGGCACCGCGCCGAAGGGCGTGCTGCTGGTGGGCGCGCCCGGCACCGGCAAGACCTTGCTGGCCAAGGCCGTGGCCGGCGAGGCCGGCGTGCCGTTCTTCTCCATGAGCGCCTCGGAGTTCGTGGAGATGATCGTCGGCGTGGGCGCGGCGCGGGTGCGCGATCTGTTCCGGCAGGCGCGCGAGCACGCGCCCTCCATCATCTTCATCGACGAGATCGACTCCATCGGCCGCGCCCGCGGCCAGATGAGCATCGGCGGCTCCAGCGAGCAGGAGCAGACCCTGAACCAGATCCTCACCGAGATGGACGGCTTCTCCAGCAAGGAAGGGGTGATCGTGCTGGCCGCCACCAACCAGCCGCAGGTGCTGGACCGGGCGTTGCTGCGCGCCGGCCGCTTCGACCGGCGGGTGGTGATCAACTTGCCGGACAAGAACGGCCGTGAGGCCATTCTCAAGGTGCACACGCGCAAGGTGCCGCTGGACGCCGACGTCGATCTGACGGAGGTGGCGGCGGCCACCCCGGGCCTGTCCGGCGCCGATCTCAAGAACCTGGTGAACGAGGCCGCGCTGCTGGCCGCCCGCCGCGATCAGGACACGGTGCGGCAGAAAGACTTCATGGACGCGCTGGAGAAGATCATGCTCGGCCCGGAGCGGCCGCTGCTGCTCAGCGACGACGACCGCCGCCGCATCGCCTACCACGAATCGGGCCATGCCATCCTCGGCTTGGTGGTGCCGGGCGCCGACCCGGTCAACCGGGTCACGATCGTGCCGCGCGGCCAGGCGCTGGGCGTCACCTACCAGCGACCGCCGGCCGACCGCTACAACTACCCCGAGGGCTATCTGCGCGCCCGCATCATCGGCATGCTCGGCGGCCGCGCCGCCGAGGAGATCGTCTACGGCACCCGCACCACCGGTGCCGAGAACGACATCGAGCAGGCCACCGAGCTAGCCCGCGACATGGTCACGCGCTGGGGCATGAGCGACGCGGTCGGCCTGGTGCAGCTAGCGCCGCGCCAGAATCCCTTCCTGGGCACCAGCATCGGCTACGGCGGCGACCGGCCGTTCAGCGAGGAGACGGCGCGGCTGATCGACAGCGAAGTGCAGCGCATCATCCGCGAGTGCCACGACGAGGCCAAGCGGCTGCTGCGCGAGCATCGCCCGCAGCTCGACGCCCTGGTGGAAGCGCTGCTGAAGAAGGAAACCCTGGACGAGCGGGAAATCCTCGAGGTCACCGGCCTGCCGCCGGCGCCGCCGCTGGAGAGCCACCCGCTGCCGGTCTCCGGCGCCACCACCGCTTGATCGGCGTCGGGACGAGGCGGCCGGTTGGCGCGGCATGCGCATGCCGTCACTTGGCTGGCGACGCCGGGGCGCGGCGGTTGCCTCTTCCTAGCCCCGATCGTAAGCGCACATCGGTCGAAGGATTTCTGGGCCGTCATGTCCGCGCAGAGCCTGCCCCTGCGAAAACAGGGACTTGTCCCCGCGAAGGCGGGGGCGGGCATCCAGAGCCCCAGGCGTGGCGGCCAGCGCTGTCCGTGGTTTCACACATCCTGCAGAAGCCGGCTTACGGTGCGAGGCTTTTCGATCGGTCAATCAAGCGGTGCTTCGCGTTTGGTTTATCCCCTCTCCCTGCCCCCCGCAAAAAAAGCGGGGGGACGTACTAAACCACCGCCGTGCCAAGTTCCGGTTACTGCATACGCCGAAAACGCTCTCGACCGATGCGTGCGAGCGATAAGGAGGCGCAGGGAACGGCCGCCCCGCCCCCCCCGAATCGCCGTCCGCCCGCATCCCGCGGGCGGCCCTCAGCCGTTGCTGACGATCACCTTCAGCGCCCCTTCCTTGGCGGCGTTGCCGAACACCTCGTAGGCCTGCATGAACTGATCGAAGCTGAAGCGGTGGGTGATCAGCTGCTGCGGCTGTAGCTTCTTCGACTCCACGGTCTTGAGCAGCATGGGCGTGGTGTTGGTGTTCACCAGGCCGGTGGTGAGGGTGATGTTCTGGATCCACAGCTTCTGGATCTGGAAGTCCACGCTCTTGCCGTGCACGCCGACGTTGGCGATGTGGCCGCCGGGGCGGACGATGTGCTGGCAGATGTCGAAGGTAGCCGGCACGCCAACCGCCTCGATCGCCACGTCGACGCCGTCCTTGGTCATGCCCATGATCGTTTCGACGGCATTGACCTTGCCGCTGTCGACCGTGTCGGTAGCGCCGAACTTCTTGGCCATGGCCAGCCGCCCCGGGTCCATGTCGACCATGATCACCCGCGCCGGCGAGTAGAACTGCGCGGTCAGCAGCGCCGCCATGCCGATCGGGCCGGCGCCGACGATGGCCACCACGTCGCCGGGCTTGACCGCGCCGTACAACACGCCGATCTCGAAGCCGGTGGGCAGGATGTCGCTGAGCATCACCAGCGCTTCCTCGTCGACGCCGGCCGGCAGGTGATAGAGGCTGTTGTCGGCGTGCGGGATACGCACATACTCGGCCTGGGTGCCGTCGATCAGATGGCCGAGGATCCAGCCGCCGTCCTCGCAGTGCGAATACAGCTGCTTCTTGCAGTACTCGCATTTGCCGCAGGACGTGACGCAGGAGATCAACACTCGGTCGCCCTTCTTGAAGTTGTTGACCGCCCCGCCCACCTCCTCGATCACGCCGACGCCTTCGTGGCCGAGGATGCGGCCGCTGGTGACGGCGGGCACGTCGCCTTTGAGGATGTGCAGATCGGTGCCGCAGATCGTGGTCTTGACCACCTTGACGATAGCGTCGGTGGGCCGCTCGATCTTCGGCCGCGGCACCGACTCCCAGGACTTCTGCCCCGGCCCTTTGTAAACCATCGCCATCATGGTTGCTGCCGCCATGGCTACCTCCTTGTTGCCGGATGGGGAGCGGAATCGCCGATGGATATGGAGGCCGCCGGGCGCTTTTCTAACGGCGGGCGCGCAGCACTAGCTTGCTCAGCTCCCGCACCCACAGCACGGCGCTGGCCGCCGCGGTGCAGTACAGCCAGTCGGCCGGGGCGAGGCCGACGGTGGAGAAGGCGCGCTGCAGGACCGGCACGTAGAGCACGGCGGCGTGCGCCAGCAGCGCCAGCAGCACCGCGCCCCACAGCAGCGGGTTGCGGAACAGCCCGTGGAAGGCGCTGACCGCGTCCGAGCGGGCGTTGAAGACGTTGAACAGCTGGCATAGCACCAGCGTGGTGAAGGCCATGGTCCGGGCATAGGCGAGCTCGCCACTGCCCTCGATCAGCCCGCCGGGCAGCGAGGCGTCCAGCACCGCCAGCGTCGCCGCCGCCATCACCGCACCGCCGCCCAGCACCTGCACCCACATCCGCAGGTCGATCACGCCCTGGTCGCGCGGCCGCGGCGGCTGGTGCATCACCTCGTCGTCGGCCGGCTCCAGTCCCAGCGCCAGCGCCGGGGCGCCGTCGGTGACCAAGTTGATCCACAGGATCTGGGTCGCCAGCAGCGGCAGCACGACACCGCCGCTCTCTGGCGCCAGACCGAGCATCCCGGCCAGCAGCACGCCGAAGAACATGGTCAGCACCTCGCCCATGTTCGACGACAGCAAGTAGCGCAGGAACTTGCGGATATTGGCGTAGATCGCCCGCCCTTCCTTCACCGCCGCGACGATGGTGGCGAAGTTGTCGTCGGCCAGCACCATGTCGGCGGCTTCCTTGGACACGTCGGTGCCGCTGATGCCCATGGCCACGCCGATGTCGGCGCGCTTGAGCGCCGGCGCGTCGTTGACGCCGTCGCCGGTCATCGCCACGGTCAGCCCTTCGGCCTGCAGCGCATCGACCAGGCGCAGCTTGTGCTCCGGATCGACGCGGGCGAACACCGATACCTCGCGCACGGTGCGGCGCAGCCGCGCGTCGTCCATGCGCTCCAGCTCGGCGCCGGTCACCGCCGACGCGCCGCGCTCGACGATGCCCAGTTCGGCGGCGATCACCGCCGCGGTCGTGGGATGGTCGCCGGTGATCATCAGCGGCCGGATACCGGCCTGCCTCGCCTCGGCGACCGCCGCGCGCGCCTCTTCGCGCGGCGGGTCGAGCATGCCCAGCAGGCCGAGCAGCACCAGCTCCTGCTCGATGCGCTCGTCGAACTCGCCGGCCGCGGCGTCCGCAGGCAGCGTCCGGAACGCCACCGCCAGGGTGCGCAGCGCCTCGCCCGCCAGGGCATCGTTGGCGGCCAGGATCTCGGCGCGGCGCGCGGCGCTCAGCGGCACGGGCTCGCCGGCCACCAGCTCGTGCGTGCAGCGCTCGAGCAACACGTCCGGCGCGCCCTTGGCGAACACTGTCAGCCGCTCCCGGTCCTCGGCGTCGCGGTGGACGGTGCTCATCATCTTGCGCTCGGAGGAGAACGGCACCTCACCGATGCGCGTGTAGCGCGCATCCAGCGCCTCGGCGCTCAGCCCGGCCTTGCGGGCGGCGACGATCAGCGCACCCTCGGTGGGGTCGCCCTGCACCGTCCAGCGTCCGTCCTGCCGCAGCAGCGCGGCATTGCTGGCGCGCTCGGCGGCGGCAAGCGCCCGCAACAGCTCCTCGCGCAGCGGCCCCTGCGGCGCGTCGCCATCGTCGGCGCGCACCTCGCCCTGCGGTGCGTAGCCGGTGCCGGTCAGCTCCGCTCGGCCGCTAGCGGTGACCACGCGACGCACCGTCATCTCGTTGCGGGTCAGCGTGCCGGTCTTGTCCGAGGCGATGACATTGGCCGAGCCCAGCGTCTCCACCGTCGCCAGCCGGCGCACGATGGCATTGCGCCGCGCCATACGCTGCACGCCGAGCGAGAGCACCACCGTGACCACCGCCGGAAGTCCCTCCGGCACCGCCGCGACCGCCAGCGCGACACCGAACAGCAGCACGTCGAACAGGGCGGCGAAGCCGCGCACGTCCCCCATCAACAGGATGGTGGCGATCATCACCACGGCGATGACGATCACGCTCAGCCCCAGCAGCTGGCCGACCCGGTCCAGCTCCTTCTGCAGCGGGGTGGCCTCGTCGCGCGCGGTCCGCAGCAGGCCGGCGATACGCCCCATCTCGGTGGCCATGCCGGTGGCGGTCACCACCGCCAGCCCGTGCCCGGAGGCCACCGTCGTGCCGCTGAACAGCATGCCGTGACGATCACCCAAGGCCGCCTCGCGGCCGATCGCGGCCGGATCCTTGACGCAGGGCATGCTCTCGCCGGTGAGCGCCGCCTCGATCGTATGCAGCGCCGTGGCCCGCAGCAGCCTGGCGTCGGCCGGCACGGTGTCGCCCTCCTCGACCAGGATCAAGTCGCCGGGCACCAGCTCGGCCGCGGCGATCTCCTGGCGCCGGCCGTCGCGGATCACCCGCGCGTGGGCCGCGGTCATCCGCCGCAGCGCCGCGACGGCGTGCTCGGCGCGGGCCTGCTGCACGTAGCCCATGACGGCGTTGAGCAGCACGATGGCGAAGATCGCCAGCGCCTCGTACGGCAGCGCGCTGTCGCGCTGGACCAGCCACAGACCGGCGGAGATCGCCGTCGCCGCCAGCAACAGCAGCACCAGCTTGTCCTTGAACTGCGCGAGGAACTTGCGCCAGGCCGGCGCCGGCGGTTCCGCCGCCAGCGCGTTCGGGCCGCAGCGCTCAAGCCGCGCGCGCGCCTCCGCCGCGCTCAGACCCGCCTCGGCGTCGCTGCCGAGGGCGCGCAGCACCTCATCGGCCGATTGCCGGTAGGCTTCGGCAAGATTCGGAAGACCAGGCTTATCGCTCACTGGCAACGTCCGCTGTCTCCTGATCCGATGCCCCACCGTCGCAGGGGATTTCCCGTTCCGCCCCGGTTCGCGCTACGCTCGCCCCCGGAGATAGCCAGCGCTGATCTGCTCGACCATGAACCAGCCCATGCCCCGTGACCCGTCGCTCACCGCCGCTCCACCCGCCCCGGCGCGGACGGCGCGACTCATGCGCGCCGCGACCGTCGCCTCGGTAGCGGTGGCGGCGCTGCTGATCACCATCAAGCTGGCCGCCTGGCTGTTGACCGGCTCGGTGGTGCTGCTGTCGTCGCTGATCGACTCGACGTTGGACGCCGCCGCCTCGCTGGTCAACCTCTTCGCCGTGCACCAAGCCACCCGCCCCGCCGACCGTGAGCACCGCTTCGGCCACGGCAAGGCCGAGCCGCTGGCCGGCATGGGCCAAACCTTGCTGATCGGCGCCTCGGCCACGCTACTGCTGTTCGAGGCGGTACCGCGGCTGTTCGCGCCGCAGCCGGTCAGCCAGCCGGGCATCGGCGTCGCCGTGATGGTCGTGTCGATGGCGCTGACCGTGGGGCTCGTGTGGTTCCAGCGCCGGGTGGTGGCGCGCACCGGTTCGCTAGCGGTCGACGCCGATTCCCTGCACTACCTCAGCGACCTGCTGATGAATGCCAGCGTCATCCTGGCACTGGTGCTGACGCACTATCTAGGCTGGTACGTGCTCGACCCGCTGTTCGCCATCGGCATCGCCGTGTACGTGCTCTACACCGCCTTACAGATCGCCAAGCGCTCGATCGACGTGCTCATGGACCGCGAGCTGCCGGACGCCGAGCGCGAACGCATCGAAGCCATTTGCCGCCAGCATCCGGACGTGCGCGGCGTGCACGACATGCGCACCCGCCGCGCCGGCGCCACCCGCTTCATCCAGCTGCATCTGGAACTCGACGGCGGGCAGCCCCTGCGCGACGCCCACCAGGTGGCGGTGGCGGTCGCCGCCGAGATTCGCCAGGCCTTTCCCGAGGCCGAGGTAATCATCCACCAGGATCCGGTCTAGTCTCAGCGCATCTCGAACAGCTCGCGGTGGAACTGCCGCGGCGACAACCCGCGCGCGCGCATGGCCTCGAACAGCGCCTGGGCGAAGCCACCGGGCCCGCAGAACCAGATATCGGCCTCGCGCCATGAGGGAATCAGCTGCTCGACCCGATCCAGATCGAGCCGGCCATCGCGCGGCGTGACCAGCAGGTGGAAGTTCACGCCGGCCTGCTCGGCCAGACGGCGGATATTGGCGATGAACGCCTCGTCCGGCGCCGCGGTGGAGTAAATCAGATCCACCGGCTTCGACTCCGGTGCGGCGGCCAGCGCCCGCAGGCGCGCCAGGAACGGGGTAATGCCGATGCCGCCGGCGATCCAGATCTGGCGCGGGCGGTCGCTGCGGAAATCGAACAGCCCGTAAGGCCCCTCGACGGTGACCGGTTGTCCCGCCGCGACCAGCTTGGGCAAGGCACGGGTGTAGTCGCCGAGCCCCTTGATGTCGAACACGATCCGGCCGTCGTTCTGCCATGCCGAGCTGATGGTGAACGGATGCGCCCCTTCCCGGCCATCGAAGCGCACGAAGGCGAACTGGCCGGCCTTGTGCCCCGGCCAGGCGGTATCGAGCTGGATCCCCACCTCCAACACCGCGTTGCCCTCGTACAGCCGGCAGTATTCGACCGTGCCCACCGCCCGGCGCGACTTACCGATGCGGCCGAACAACGAGGCCACGGCGGCCGCCGCACCGCCGGCCAGCAGCAGGACGAGCAGCCAGCCGATGGGCGCGCTCCAGTAGGCTGGCGGCATCATCACCACCGCATGGAAGGCCAGCACCAGGTAGACCACCGCCATCAGCCGGTGGGTCTTGAAGAAATAGCGATAGGGAAAGCGCTTCCACAGCGCGATGACCACCAGCACCAGCATCGCGTAGAAGGCCCACTCGCCCAGCTCGCCGGCCAGCCCACGCCACTCGGCGAAGAGATGGGGCTGCCCGCCGCCGGCCCGCGGCGGCCGCGTCAGCCAGCCCTGCCGCACCAGGGTGCGCGGCACCACCTCCAGCGCCCAGTGGACGATGCCGAGCAGCGCCGCGCTCACGCCCAACCACTTGTGCAAGCGGTAGAACTTGTCGAGCCCGCCCAGCAGCGGCTCGATCTGCACCGGCCGGGCGGCGAGCATCACGCCGACGGCCATGCAGCCGAACGCGAGCGCGCCGGTGAGAGGAATCAGCACATGGCGCGCCGGCCAGAAGCCGGCGAAATCGGCCGGCGCCACGGTCGGCAGCCAAGCCAGCAGGAGAACGAGGATGACAGCGGCGTAAACAAGGCGGAGGCGGTTGAGGGACATGGTTTCCTCCATGATGGGCGTCCGCACGGCGATGAACCGCCCGGATATCGTCCAGCTTAAACGCCCGGATAGCGCCAGCTTTGCCCTGGATCAACCGCGCGCCGGTTGCCCCGCTGGTATCGCCTCACCGCTCCAGAGCCGGTGGCTGATCACCGCCATGGCCGCCTGCACGGCGGCCATCAGCGCCACGCAGCCCGGCCAGCCGAAGGCGTGCCACAGCGGGCCGGGCACCACCGCGCCGAGCGTGCCGCCGATGTAGTAACAGCAAACGTATAACCCGACCGCGGCCGAGGTACCGCCCACCGCCGCCTGCGGCACGTAGCCGGTGCAGATGCCCTGCACCACGAACATCGCCGTCGAGAACAGCGCCAGCCCGATCGCCACCGCCGCCAGATTAGGCAGCAGTGTCAGCAGTAGCCCGGCGATGCCTACCAACAGGCTGAGCACGGCGATCGGACTACGCCCGAAGCGCGGTATGAGCTTGCCGGCCACCGGCGTGACCACCACGCCCAGCAGGTACACCGCGAAGATGCTGCCGATCGCGCCGACGCCGAGCGAGAACGGCGGCTGCGCCAGATACAGGCTCACGAAGCTGAAGGTACCGACCAGCCCGAACAGCATCCCGAAACCGATGGAGAACGCGGTGAGCAGCCGGCGGTTGCCGAGATGGCGGCGCATGGTACGCACGGAATCGACCAGACCGCTGCCTGGCTGGAAATTGCGCGAGGCCGGCAGCCAGAAGATCAGTGCCGGCAGCAGCAGCAAGTCGAGCATGCCCAGCGCCGCGAACGCCGCCTCCCAGCCCCAGTGCTCGGCGGCCCAACCGGCGATGAAGCGTCCGCCGAAGCCGCCCAGCACCGAGCCGGAAATATAGAAGGTGGTGGTCTCCACCGCACCGCGCGGATCCCACTCCTCGCGGATATAGGCCACCAGCACCGTGAAAATGCCTGGCACGAACAGGCCGGCCAGGAAGCGCAGCAACACCAGTGTCCGCAGCGACTCGGCGAACGCCGGCAGCATGGTGAGCACACCGAGTATGGCCAGCGAACCGGCCATCACCGGCTTGCGGCCGAGCGCGTCGGACACCGCTCCCATGAACGGCGCCACCAGCGCCACCGCCAGTGTGCTCACCGCCACCGCCAGACCCACCGCCGCCGCGTCCGCGTCGAAGGCGCGCATGAGCTCGGGCAGCAAGGCTTGCACCGGATAGAGATTGGTGAACGCGCAGAAGCCGGCCACGAACACGGCCAGTTGGCGCTTGTCGACGAACATGGAGAACCTGCCGAACCAATAGGGAAAACGAAGCGCGCCGGCACGATCGCCGGCCTTCATTACCCTAAGGGCGAGGCTAATATATGTAAAATATATTTTTTGTTGCTCATTGATATAAGCTTCGTATTTATGGATCTGCGCCAGCTGCGTTACTTCGTCGCTGTGGCCGAGGAGCTGCACTTCGGCCGCGCCGCGCGCCGTCTGCACATGTCGCAACCGCCGCTGAGCCAGCAAATCAAGGCGCTCGAAGCGCAGCTCGGGGCGGCGCTGTTCACCCGCACCAAGCGTTCCGTGGCGCTGACCGAGGCCGGTCAGCAGCTGCTGCCGCTGGCCCGCAACCTGCTGCGCGACGCCGAGCACGCCATGACGGTGGTGCGGCGCGCCGCTCAAGGAGAAATCGGCAGCCTGCGCATCGGCTTCACCGGCTCGCTGCCGTTCAGCGAGATCATGCCGCGCATCGTTCACCAGTTCCGCCGCGCCTACCCGCTGGTGGAGCTGAGCCTGCAAGAGCTGTCCTCCAACCGCCAGCTCACGCTGCTGGCCGAGCAGCGGCTGGACGTCGGCTTCGTCCGGCCGGCCGACGACACGCCCCTGCCGCCTGGGCTGGGGCTGCATCTGCTGCTGGAGGAACCGCTGGTGGTGGCGGTGAACGAGAACCATCCGCTGGCCGCCCGCCCGCGGGTCGAGCTGACCGAACTGGCGGCCGAGCCGTTCATCACGTACGCGCGCTCGCTCGGCGCCGGGCTGCCGACCAAGGTGCTGGAGCTGTGCCGCGCCGCCGGCTTCACGCCGCAGATCGTGCAGGAAGCGGAGCAGATGACGGCGGTGCTGGGCTTGGTGGCGGCGGGCATGGGCATCTCCCTGGTCACCGCCGCCATGAGCCAGGTGGCGATACCGCACGTGCGCTACATCCCGCTGATCGCGCCGGACGCCTACTCGCGCCTGTACCTGGCCTACCCCGCCGATCGGCTCACCCGCCAGATCCGCAACTTCCTAGCGCTAGCGGGCTGGCCCGGCGAGGATATCGAGCGCGTACCCGGTGAACGTTTTCCCAGCATACGGTAACCGAGACATAGCAGAACGTTGGCTAGCACGCTCCCTTCCCCCTCGCCGGGGAGAGCGTAGCGAGGGAGCCGCCAGAGAGAGGAGGATGAACAAGCCGCGAAGCGCCACTTCCACTTATTGACGGACTAGAAGCTTAGTGCCCCAGGACTGCAACGCCGCGGACAGCGCAGCGACTAATCCTGGGTTTCTGGATGCCCTCCCCCGCCTTCGCGGGGACAAGTCCCTGTTTTCGCGGGAGCAGGCTCTGCGCGGGCATGACGACTCAGAGGACTTTCGACAGATGTGCGCACACCCGAACGCCTGGTGCAAAGGGCGGCCGCGCGTCGGTCGCGGCCGCCCGGGCCGGCTCAGTAGCGCCAGCCGAGCCGCCGGTAAATGAAGCCGAGCAGCCAGGCCGGACCGACCAGCAGGAACAGCAGATCCTTGAAGAACGACGGTTTCTTGCCCTCGATCTTGTGGCCGATGAACTGGCCGATCCAGGCGCCGACGAAGATCGCCAGCGCCAGCGGCCAGAGCGTCACGCCGGCGCGCTCCAGGAAGTAGCACACCGCGAGCATCAGCACCACGACCACGCCCATGCCGACGAACATCGGCAGCGACAGGCGCAGATAGAAAAGCCCCGCCACCAGCGCGAACAGCACCGCCCAGTTCAGTAGCGGCGACACCTCGGCCATGGCCGCGGGCACCGGAATCGCCCATAGCATGGCCAGCAAACTGAACGTGATCAGCGGCACGCAGACCCAATGGATGCGCTTATTGGTGGGATGTTGATGCGATTCGCCGTACTCGGCGAACCATTGATCGATCGCTTTCATGGTCTCGTCCTCCTCGCTGGGCCCACCCTGGCCGTCTTTGGTCGTTATTGGCATCCCTCATCGAGTATTGCCGGTTTTACAAGCATTTGCCCATACACCGACCACCGCCGGAGCAGGGGTCGCCTCGGCGCGCCCGGAACGCCGAGCGGGCGCCTCCACCTAGTACCTGTCCGAGCCCGCGCGGCTGGACGTCGGGCCGGGCACGGCCTGCAATGAACGCTACGGTGCGTCACGGAACCGGCCTATCACGTACTCAGCGCGGGAGACCCATCATGCAGCCAGCCGATTGCGCCCACCTTGCCGACCTGCTGCTGGAGCAGACGCCGGACGCGGTGGCCGTGCTAGCGCTGCCGGAGCTGCGGCTGCGGCGGTTCAATCGGCGCTTCGCCGAGCTGGCGGCCGGCGCGCGGCCAGGGGACCCGCTCGAAACCGCGCTGCCGCAAGCAGCCGATCTCGCCGCAGCGGCCCGCGCGACGCTGGCGGCGGGCCAACCACTGCCGGCGTACACCCGCGCCGAACCCCGACTGCTACCGCTGGGCACCGAAGCTGTGGTACTGATCTGGCCCTGGCCGCAAGCCGACGTCGACGAAGAGCTCGAACGGTTCGTGCGTGCCGCGGTGCACGACCTCAAGGAACCGCTGCGCGCGGTCGCCGGCTTCGCCACCCTGCTGGAGCAACGCCTGGCGGACAGCCTGGAGCCGCGCGCGCGCGAGTATCTGACGCTCATGCGCCAAGGCGTGACCCGCATGCAGCGTCTCATCGACGGCATGCAGGAGTTCGCGCACCTCGCCGCCGTCGCCCCCGTCCTGGCGCCGGTGGAGCTGGACCTGGTCATGGAGCGGGTCCAGCGTCAGCTGCGCGCGGCACTCGCCGGCGCCGACCTGGAATGCGAACCGCTGCCGACCGTTCGCGGCGACCCGCGCCTGCTGGAGTACGTGCTGCACCAGCTGCTCGACAATGCTCTCAAGTTCCGCGGCGAACAAACGCCGAGGATTCGCGTCTGGGCCGAACGGAATGGTCCGTACTGGCGGATCGCCGTGCGCGACAACGGCCTGGGCGTGGATACCGCCCAGCAGGCGCGCCTGTTCCAGCCGTTCGTGCGCCTGCGCAAGGACATGGACATCGCTGGCTCCGGCCTGGGGCTGGCGCTGGTCAAACGCATCATCGAGCGCCACGGCGGCCGGGTTGGGGTGGCCTCGGCCAAGGGCGAAGGCGCCACGTTCTACGTCGAGCTGCCGGCGGCACTCGAGGGATAAGGCAAGCGCCCTCCATGGCCGCCGGCGGCGAAATGTGCCAACGGCGCCAGTAGCGGTCGCCCCACAGTTCGTTTACTTTTAGCGCCCATCGTAAATCTGACGGGACCGGAACATGGGGCCTATCGGGTATTTGAGCTTCACCCGCAGCGAATGGGCGGCGCTGCGCTCGAACACACCGCTGACCTTGTCGGAAGCGGATGTGGAGGCCCTGCGCGGCATCAACCAGCGCATCTCCGTGCAGGAGGTCTCCGAAGTCCTGCTTCCGTTGACGCGTCTGTTGAATCTGCACGTTGCCGCTGCCCGCAACCTCGGCCGGGTCAAGGACACCTTCCTGGGCCGACCGGCCGGCAGTCCGCCCTACATCATCGCCATCGCCGGCAGCGTGGCGGTCGGCAAGAGCACCTTTGCCCGCATCCTGCGGGCGATCCTGGCGCACTGGCCTGATCATCCGCGCGTGGAATTCGTCACCACCGACGGATTCCTGCTGCCTAACCATGTGCTGATGGAACGGGGGCTGATGAAGCGCAAGGGCTTCCCGGAGAGCTACGACCTGAAGCGCATGGTCAACTTCCTGGCCGACGTCAAATCGGGCGTGCCGGAAGTCAAGGCGCCGGTGTACTCGCACCACAGCTACGACATCGTGCCCAACGAATGGCAGACGGTGCGCAGCCCGGACATCCTGATCTTCGAGGGCCTGAACGTGCTGCAGACCGCGGCCGTGCACCGGCACGACCGGCAGCCGGCGGTGGTGGCGTCGGACTTCTTCGACTTCTCCATCTACGTCGACGCCGACGAGCAGGACATCGCCAACTGGTACGTGGAGCGCTTCCTGCTCCTGCAGCGCACCGCGTTCCAGGATCCGAGCGCGCACTTCCACCGCTACAAGGATCTGCCGCCGGAAGAGGCGCGGCGCGTGGCGCTGAGCATCTGGGAGGAGATCAACCTGCCCAATCTGCGGGAGAACATCCTGCCCACCCGCCCGCGCGCCGACCTGGTGCTGCGCAAGAACTCCGACCACTCCGTCGGCGAGATCTGGCTGCGCCGGGCCTGACGGCCCTCAAGCCAACGCCATCGCGCTCAGCGTGGTGACCAGCACCACCAGCAGCGGCGGCAGCCTCCACACCGTCAGCAGCAGGAAAGCGGCCGCCGCGAGGGCGAAATCGCCCGGGCCGTGCACCGCGCCGGTCCACAACGGTTGGTACAGGGCCGCGCCCAGCAGGCCCACCACCGCCGCGTTGGCGCCGGCCATGGCGGCCGCGGCGAGCGGCCGGCGCCGCAGGCTGTCCCAGAACGGCAGCACGCCGAGCAGCAGCAACTGCCCCGGCATGAAGATCGCCGCCAGACACAGCGCCGCACCGGCGATCGCGCTGCCGCCGGCGCCGATCAGCGCGCCGAGGTAGGCAGCGAAGGTAAACAACGGCCCAGGAATGGCCTGGGCCGCGCCATAGCCGGCCAGAAATGCGTCGGCGCCGAGCCAGCCCGGCTCCACCAGCCGCGCCTCCAGCAGCGGCAGCACCACATGGCCGCCGCCGAATACCAGCGCGCCGGTGCGGTAGAAAATCTCGAACAGCGCCAGCTCCGGCACCGGCCAGAGCGCCGCCGCCAGCGGCAGCCCCAGCAGCAGCGCGCCGAACACGGCCAGCGCCAACAGCGCTGCGCGCCGGCCGATCCCGAAGTGCAGCCGTCCCACCGCCTGCGCGCGCAGCCCCCGGCAGCAGACGATGCCCGCCACGGCGCCACCGGCGATGACCGCGATCTGGCTCCAGGCCGCCGGCACGAATGACAGCCACAACAGCGCGCCGAGCGCGATCGCCGTACGCGGCCGATCCGGGCAGAGCTGGTGCGCCATGCCCCACACCGCCTGCGCCACCACCGCCACGGCCACCAGTTTCAAGCCATGCACCGCCGCTCGCCCCAGCGGCCCGCTCAGCGCCTCGGCGCCGAAGGCGAACGCCACCAGCAGCAGCGCCGACGGCAAGGTGAAGGCGCACCACGCGAGCAGCGCACCAACGGGGCCGCCGCGCAGCAGCCCGAGGGCGAAGCCGATCTGGCTGCTGGACGGTCCGGGCAGGAACTGGCACAACGCCACCAGATCGGCGTAGCCGGCCTCGTCGATCCAGCGGCGGCGCTCCACCAGCTCCTGCCGGTAGTAGCCGATATGCGCCATGGGACCACCGAACGAGGTCCAGCCCAGCTTGGAGAAAACCACCAGGATCTCGCCCCAGGCGCGGCGAGCGGCGGCGTTCGCGTTAGCGGTCAAATGCCTGCCCCGACCTCATACCCCCGTGTAGCGCCGAGAGTAACCGACAACGGCTGCGGCTTCCCACCGGTCGCCCCCGAACGGCATTAGTCGGCCCTGCAAAACGCCCTGAAGCCGCATGGACACTGAGTTGGTGAGGTGATGTTGCGGGGTTGGAACTCCCGA